>NZ_JBHDJI010000029.1:0-4854 GCF_041877245.1 Sphingobium agrisoli | reverse complement strand
GATACCTTCAGTCCCGCCGAATGCCGCAATTATCTCACCAACTCGGGGTACGGATCAATCTAATGTCATCCGACTCTCTAAATTCGCGGTGACGAAGGGTGACATTCTCGTCGGCGTCTCCGGCGAGGGGCACGAGATCATGGGCTTCGCCTGGGCTGCGCTCATCATCCTCCACATCGCCGCTGCGCTCCGCCACCATCTGGTGTTGAAGGACGACGTGCTGCGGCGGATGCGCTGAATGGCAGCGCACTATGATTATGTGAGCGAGGTCGAATTGGCGTATCGCAGGCGCGTTTAGGGGCGCAGTCCCTACCTCGCATCAACGGGGCTGGATTGGACCAGGCCGTCCGCTCCTAAACCATCTCCCCCGCCAGCAGCTTCGGCAGCGCGCCCGATTGCCCCCTCGCCTCCGCCATGAAGCGGTTCTTGAGCGGGGTCGCCCGCTGCACCGCTGCCAGCCCCGCGCGCCGCGCCAGCGACGGCAGCTTGCCCGGCACGTCGAACAGCCGCACGAGGCCATCCATAGCAACGCTCGTCATCATCGCGTCCAGCCCGCGCCAGCGCTGGTAGCGCGCCAGCAGTTGCGCGTCGCCCGGATCGAGGCCCAGGCGCATCCCGTCCACCAGCACCTCAACCAAAGCCGCGACATCGCGGAAGCCAAGGTTCACCCCCTGCCCCGCAATCGGATGAATCGCATGGGCGCTGTCGCCCACCAGGGCGAGGCGCGTATCGGTGATCCGCGCCGCATGGTGGAAACCCAGCGGATAGGAGGATCGCGGCCCCGCCAGCGAAATCTCGCCCAGAAACCCGCCGATCCGCTTCTGCGCTTCGGCGAGCCAGGCGCGTTCGGACAGCTTCAGCATCGCCGGCGCCTGATCGGTCGGCACCGTCCACACCACGGCCGATCGCGTCCCCGGCTGCATCGGCAGCAACGCGAACGGCCCGCCCACATAGAAAATCTCGTAGGCGGTGTTGGCGTGCGGCACCGCATGGTCGATCGCCGTCACCATCGCGGTATGCTTATATTGCCACCGCGTCGTGCGGATGCCGGCCGCCTCACGCGTCGGGCTACCCCGCCCTTCGGCTGCCACCAGCAGCGCCCCGCCGATCGTCGCGCCGCTCGCCAGCGTCATCGTCACCCCGTCGGCGTTGCGATCCACCCGCACGGACCGGTCGGGCTGGAAGATCGTCAGATTTTCCGCCTCCGCAGCCGTCCGCGCCAGCGCCACGCGCAGGTCGCGATTGGGCACCATCACCCCCATCACCCCATCGTCGCTGTCCGGCGCGAAATCGAGTGCGCCCGGCTCCAGCCCGTCGCTCACCCAGATCCGGTCGATCGGGCATCCCTTGCCCTCCAGATGCGGCGCGACGCCGATCGCGCTCATCATGGCGAGGCTGGTCGAGCTGATCGCCGATACCCGCCCGTCGAAGCCGGCGGCGGTCGTCGTAACCGAATCGGCCGGATCGATCACGGCGCAGCGCACCCCATGGCCGGACAGGGCGATGCAGAGCGTCAGGCCAACCAGCCCCGCCCCCAAAATGATGACATCATAGCGTTCCATGATGCCTATCTAGGGCGCACCGACGGGCTTGGGAAGCGCCTGCCCGCCAGTCCTGCCCGAAAGGTCAGAGCCGCCGTACCCATCCCGCCGGGTCGGCCACCGTCCCCCGCTGGATACCCGTCAACGCCCCGCGCAACGCCTCGGTCACCAGGCCACCGTCGCCATTGCCGATGGTGAAGTCCCCGCCCGCGCTCTTGACCGTGCCGATCGCCGTCACCACCGCCGCCGTCCCACAGGCAAAGGCCTCCCGCAGCCGGCCGCTTGCGGCGTCCGCGCGCCACTGGGCGAAGCTGTAGGGTTCCTCGCGCACGTCATGCCCGCTGGACCGCGCCAGGTCGATGATCGAATCGCGGGTGATGCCAGGCAGGATCGTGCCCCCCAACGGCGGCGTCACGATCGACCCGTCCTCCATCACGAAGAACACGTTCATGCCGCCCAGTTCCTCGACCCATTTGTTCTCGGCCGCGTCCAGGAAAACGACTTGGTCACACCCGTGCGAGATGGCCTCCTTCTGCGCGACTAGCGATGCCGCATAATTGCCCCCGCATTTGGCCGCGCCCGTCCCGCCGCGCGCCGCGCGGGTGAAATGCTCGGACACCCACAGGGTTACGGCCTTCTTGCCGCCCTTGAAATAGGCGCCGGCGGGCGACGCGATGACGCAGAAAATATATTCGTTCGACGGCCGCACCCCCAGGAAGGTCTCGCTCGCGAACATGAAAGGCCGCAGGTAAAGGCTCCCCTCGCCCCCCGGAATCCAGTCGGCGTCGATCTTCACCAGTTCTTCGCACGCCGCCAGAAATATGTCCTCGGGCAACACCGGCATCGCCATCCGCTCGGCGGACTGGGCGAAACGGCGGGCATTTTCCTCCGGACGGAACATGGCGATGCTGCCATCCTCCAGCCGGTAGGCTTTCATCCCCTCGAAAATCTCCTGGGCATAATGGAGCACCGCGCACGCTGGATCGAGCTGGAAGGGTGCGCGCGGCTCGATCCTGTGGCTGTGCCAGCCCTGCCCCTCGGTATAGCGGATCGTCACCATATGGTCGGTGAACAGCCGCCCGAAGCCGGGATCGGTGAGCAGGATCGCACGCTGGTCGGCCGCGACAGCCTGGCTGTTGCGGGTGACGGTGAAGCGCGACGTCTGCTCGGCGGCCATGGTGAATCTCCTCGGGTCTGGCTCTTGCGCGCGCTATGTCACAGTGCGCCCCGTGAAACAATGGGTCATCTATACTGACCTATGTGGTGGCGGCAGGCCAGCCCCACCATGCTGGCCTCTTCCCGCGCCCGTGTCGTCTCGCTATCGCCGGGCGATGCACTTCTTCTCCGACAATGCCACCCCCGTCTGCCCGCAGGTCATGGCCGCCATTGCCGCCGCCGATCTTGCCGACCATGGCTATGACGGCGACCGCTGGAGCGTGCGGCTCGACGCTGCCTTCTCGGCACTGTTCGAGACGGACGTGAAGGCGCTCTGGGTTTCGACCGGCACGGCGGCGAACAGCATCGCGCTCGCGACCCTCTGCCCGCCCTATGGCGGCATCCTCTGCCATGAGGAAGCGCACATCCTCGTGGACGAATGTGGCGCTCCCGGCTTCTTCACCCATGGCGCAACGCTGATGCCGCTGCCGGGCGACGGCGCGAAGCTCACCCCCGATATCCTCGCGGCGAAGCTCAAGACGATCCGCCCGGACGTCCACCAGTCCCCCGCCCGTGCGCTCAGCATTACCCAGGCCACCGAATATGGCCGCGTTTACGCGCCGCAGGAAGTCGCTGCGCTCGGCGATCTCGCCCGCACTCATGGCCTCGGGCTGCACATGGACGGCGCGCGCTTCGCCAATGCGGTGGCGTATCTGGGCTGCGTGCCCGCCGACCTGACATGGCGGGCCGGCGTCGACGCCCTCTCCTTCGGCTGCGTCAAGAATGGCGGCATGGTCGGGGAAGCCTTGCTCTTCTTCGGCCCGCATGCCGACGCCCGCGCGCAGGAGGCCAGACGCTGGCGCAAGCGCTCAGGCCATCTCTTCTCGAAGGGCCGCTATCTCGCCGCGCAAATCCTTGCCATGCTGGAAGGCGACCTGTGGCTCGCCAACGCCCGCGCCGCCAACGCCGCCGCGCAGGCGCTGGCCGCGGCGATCCCCGCCCGCCTCCTTCATCCGGTCGAGGCGAACGAACTCTTCATCCGCCTGACCGCTGACGAGGCGGCGCGGCTCCGCACGCAGGGCTTCGACTTTTACGACTGGGGCGAGGGCGCGGCCCGGCTCGTCACCAACTGGGCGCAGGATGCGGCCAGCGTCGCCCCGCTCGCCGCCGCGCTGGGCGCACTCGCCCCATGACGACGCGCAACTCGGCGATCATCGTCCCCTTCGCCCTCGTCACCCTGATCTGGAGTTCGACCTGGATCGTCATCCGCGACCAGATCGGCTCGGTTCCGGCAAGCTGGTCGGTCTGTTACCGCTTCCTGCTTGCCGGCGCCGCGATGGCGCTCTTCGCGCGGATGCGCCGCGTGCCGCTGAACATCGGCGCGTCCGGCCTGCTCTTCGCCGCCGCACTCGGCCTCGCGCAATTCGTCATGAACTTCAACTTCGTCTATCGCGCGGAACATTATCTGACATCGGGCGTGGTCGCGGTGATCTACGCGATGCTGCTCATCCCCAATTCGATCTTCGCGTGGTTCTTCTTCCGCCAGCCGGTCGGTCGCGCCTTCGTCGGCGGATCTGTGGTGGCGGTTGCGGGTATCATCCTGATGCTGCTGCACGAATATCGCGCCGCCACGGTCAGCCCGGACAAGGTGCTGTTGGGCGCCGCCTTCTCGGTCGCGGGCCTGCTCAGCGCGTCGGCGGCGAACGTCATGCAGGGGATGGAGATCGCGCGCCGCCTGCCGATGATCGCGGTGCTGACCTGGGCGATGCTGATCGGCGCAGGGCTGGACGCGGCGCTCGCCTGGGCGACGATCGGCCCGCCTGCATTCGATCCACGCCCCGGCTATCTGCTCGGCGTCGCCTGGCTCGGCATCGCCGGATCGGTGGTCACCTTCCCGCTCTACTTCACCCTGATCCAGCGCATGGGTGCGGGCCGCGCCGCCTATACCAGCGTCCTCATCCCGATCATCGCGATGCTGATCTCAACCTTGGTGGAGAGCTATCGCTGGTCTCCCCTCGCCATCGCCGGCGCGCTGCTGGCGGTGGCGGGCATGGCGATCGCGCTACGGGCGAAAGCGGCTTAGAGTCGGATGACATTAGATTGATCCGTACCCCGAGTTGGTGAGATAATTGCGGCATTCGGCGGGACTGAAGGTATC
>NZ_JBHDJI010000028.1:0-5267 GCF_041877245.1 Sphingobium agrisoli | reverse complement strand
GCGCCGCCAAGTGCACGCGCACCACCCACGGCGGCGCCGCCCGCAAGCATCGTGATACCGGCCGCGCCGACGGTCGTGCCGAGCGCTGCACCAGCACCAAGTTGCGGAGCTCCCGCAACGAGGCCCGAGGCAATGCTTGGACCAAAGATGCCGAGACCGAACATGGTGAGGCTGGCGAGCATCAGGCTCAGCGCCTGTCCGATGTCCGGCTCCTGGCCCTGCAGTGCGGCGGTGAACTCGGTGAAGAAATTCGAGCCGATCCCGACGATGACCGCGAGGACCATCACCTTGATGCCCGACGAGACCACGTTGCCGAGCACGCGTTCGGCCAGGAAGCTGGTCCGGTTCCAGAGCGCAAATGGCACGAGGATGAAGCCGGCCAGCGAGGTCAGTTTGAACTCGATTATCGTGACGAACATCTGCACGGCGAGGATGAAGAAGGTAATGATGACGATCGCCCAGGCGAACAGCAGCACGGCGATGGTCAGGAAATTGTCGAAGAAGCTGACGAACCCCGTCAGCTCGGACACCTGCTGAAGTAGAGGCCACGCGGCCGAAAAACCTGTCCCCGCGAGGCGGCCGGGCTTGAGGAGATCGGCCGCCGACATGCCGCCGCCACCGGCAGTGAGGCCGGCCTGCGCGAACGAGCGGAAGATGATGTCGGCAAGGGTCGAGAAGCTGTTCAGGATGAACGCGAATGCGCCGATGTAGAGAATTTTCTTGAGGAAGCGGCCGATCACATTGTCGTCGCCGCCCATCGCCCAGAAGAGTCCGGCCAGCGTGATGTCGATGCCGATCAACGTCACAGTCAGGAAGTGGACGTCGCCGCCGAGCAATCCGAAGCCAGCGTCAATGTAGGTGATGAACGCCTGCATGAAGCGGTCGATGACATTGAGATCGTTCACGTCTGTTGGTTCCTCGGCGAAGTGAAAGAGGCCGCGGGGCGAGACCGGGAGAGCGAAGCCCCGCCCCGCGGCGACGACGACGGGAGGCGGACCGTCGCCGCCCTCCGGCGCGCCTATCGGGGGGTGTAGGCGGTGCCGGAACCGAGGAACTTCTTGGTCGCTGCCTGCGCATCGATCTGCGCCTGCGCCTGCCGCGCGCGCTCGATCGTCTCGGCGCGATATTGGGCGGCCATCATGTTCTGGATCTGGAACTGCTGCTTCGCGCTGAGCGCGAGCAGCTGGTTGGTGGCCTGCTGCGCCTGCAAGGACCCCTCGGCGCCTTGGCTCTTCGCGACCAGCGAAGACAGGGTCTGGGCATCGGCCGCGACGTTTTCGGCAACCTGCGCCTGCACGGTCATCGTGTGCTGGTAGGCGGTCATGGCGGTGTCGAGGCGAGAGCGCGCGGCCACAACCTGATCGTTCATCCGCAATGCCTGGCCGAAGCTCTGCGGAAAGAGCTGGTGGAATTGCTGGTCGAGGCCGGAGACCTGGAGCCGGATGCCCTGGGCTTGTCCCATCAGGCGATCGACCTGCTGCAACGTCTGAGTCAGCGCCTGCAGCTCGGGGAAATCGATCGTGGTCAGGTTCTTCGCCTGGTTGAGCAGGCTTCGCGCCTGATTCTGCAGCGACTGGATCTGGTTGTTGATCTGGGTGAGAGTCCGGGCAGCCGTCAGGATGTTCTGGCCGTAGTTACTCGGGTCGAACACCGTCAGCTGCGCGTGGGCAGGCGTAGTCATCATGGCCAGGCCCATGGCGAGCGAGCCTGCGGTCCCGAGACCTAGCGCGCTCGCGATCAGATATTTTCGGGTGAGGAAACGCATCACATTACTCCTTTGCTTGGGGGACGGGAAAATCGGCGAGCAGGTCGGCGGCCCAGTCGAGGCCGGCCGACGCAAGGAAGCGGGCCGCGAAATCCGAGAGGCCGTCGTCCGCGATCATCGCGTCGATCCGCGATTGCGTGGCGAGGTCGGACGCGCCGCACAGGGCCAGCGCGACCGGACCAAGGCCCAGTTCGAACAGCCGATTGCCGCGCGCCGACTGCAGGTAATATTGCCGCTTTGGCGTGGCCCGGCTGACCAGCTCGATCTGGCGATTGTTCAGTCCGAACCGCTCATAGGCCTCGCGACTCTGCGGCTCGATCGCGCGATCATTGGGCAGCAGGATGCGCTGTGGGCAGCTCTCGATGATGGCCGGCGCAATACTGCTCGACGCGATGTCGGCGAGGCTCTGCGTCGCGAACAATACTGCGACGTTCTTCTTGCGCAGCACCTTCAGCCACTCGCGGATGCGCGCGGCGAACAGCGGATGGTCGAGGAATATCCAGGCCTCGTCGAGCACCAGAAGGGTCGGCCTGCCGTCGAAGCGCTCTTCCAACCGGTGGAAGAGATAAGTCAGCACGGGCGCCACCACGCCTGTCTGGCCCATCAGCGCCTCGGTCTCGAAGCACTGGACATCGGTGAAGGCGAGATGCTGCTCGGCCGCATCGAGCAGTCGCCCATAGGGGCCGTCGAGCGTGTAGGCGCCAAGCGCGGTACGAAGGGCATTCGATTGGAGGAGCAAGGTTAGCCCGGTAAGGGTGCGTTCCTCCGGCGGCGCAGACGCGAGGCTGCCGAGTGCCGACCAGACAGCATCTTTCACCTCGGGCGTAACGAGGACCTTCTCATGCGCGAGCAGCGCCGCGATCCATTCCGCCGCCCAGCTTCGCTCGGTGGCATCGTCGATCCTGCGCAAAGGCTGGAACGCCAGCGTCTCACCGGCATCGGCACCGAGGCCGAGCGCGTGGTGAGCGCCGCCCATCGCCAGCACGGCCGCCCGCGCGGAAAACCCCTTGTCGAAGATATAGACCTGGGAGCCCGCGTAGCGTCGGAACTGAAGCGCAATCAGCGCGAGCAGCACCGATTTGCCGGCGCCCGTCGGTCCGACCACCAGCATGTGCCCGACGTCGCCGACGTGCGTCGACAGGCGGAACGGCGTCGATCCTGCCGTGCTGGCATGGAGCAACGGTGGGCCGTCGAGATGGGCGTTACGTACAGGGCCGGCCCAGACCGACGACAGCGGCATCAGATGCGCAAGGTTCAGCGTGTGGACCAGGGGCTGCCGGACGTTCGCGTAGACTTGCCCTGGCAGCGACGACAGCCACGCCTCGACCGCATTGACGCCTTCTCGTATCGTCGTGAAGCCGAGTCCATTGACGATCCGCTCGACCCGCCGGACTTTGTCTTCGACGCCGGCGCGGTCACTATCGCTGACGGTGATGGTCGTGGTCAGGTGGCCGAACGCGGCATGGTCGCCGCCCAGGACCTGAAGCGCGAGGTCGGCATCGACGACCTTGTTGTCGGCGTCGGTGTCGAGCAGCTGCGATGGCTGGTTGTACATGATCTCGCGCAGGAGCGCGGTGATCGACTTGCGCTTGTTGAACCACTGCCGCCGCAGCTTGGTCAACGACTTGGTGGCGTCGCTCTTGTCGAGCGCGAGAAAGCGCGTGACCCAGCGATAGCCGAAGTCCTGATGGTTGAGCGCATCGAGGATTCCGGGCCGGCTCATGCTTGGGAAGCCGAGCACCGTCAGCGTGCGCAGGTGGGTTCCGCCGAGCCGCGGCTCCAGCCCGCCGGTCAGCGGTGTGTCGACGAGCAGCGCGTCGAGATAAACCGGCGTCTCCGGGACCGCGACACGATGCGGCCGATTGGAGATAGTGCCATGCAGGAAGGTGAGCGTCTCGGAGTCATCGAGGGCGCGGACCTCGGGCATGAAGCTCGCGAATAGATCCAGCGCGCGATCGCTTTCGGCGATGAAGCTGGCCAGCGCTCCATGCCAGTCGCGGCCCTTGTCCGCATCGGGCCGCTCGATCAGCGAACGGCCGGCCGCCTCGGCATTATCCGGCGTGGGCAGCCAGGTCAGCGTCAAATGGTAGCGGCTCTCATAGTGCTCGCCTTCGCCGAGAAAGGCGGCGCGGCGTTCCTGGTCGACCAGCCAGGACGCGGCGTCCGGAAAGTCGCTGTCGGGGTAGGCAGATGCCTCGCGACGCTCGGCCTCGAAGAACAGCGCCCAGCCCGTCCCGAACCGCTTGAGGACATTGTTGGCGCGGGCGCAGGCCGAGATCAGCTCGCCCTCGGTTGCGGATTCAAGGTCGGGTCCTCGGAAGCGCAGCGTCCGCTGGAAGCTCCCATCCTTGTTAAGGATGATGCCAGGCGCGACGAGCGCCGCCCATGGGAGATGGTCCGCCAGCCGGTCGGGCCGGTGACGATATTCGGCGAGATTCAGCACGCGAAATAGCCTTTCTGGCGGAGATGACGGATCATCACGGGTGCGAAGTCCGGGTCGCGGCGCGCGGCGAAGACGGCGATGCTGTGGCCGACCGCCCAAAGGACGAGACCGGCGACCCATTGCTGGAGGCCGAGGCCGACGGCGGCGGCCAGCGTTCCGTTGACGATGGCGAGCCCGCGCGGCGCGCCGCCGAGCAGGATCGGTGATCCGAGGCTCCCGTGAATGGGAGCCTCGTACCCTTCGAGATGTTGGCCGGCGCCGATCACGCGATCAGCGCCCCACCGCCGAAGCTGAAGAAGCTGAGGAAGAAGCTCGATGCCGCGAAGGCGATCGACAGGCCGAAGACGATCTGGATGAGGCGCCGGAAGCCGCCGCTGCTCTCGCCGAACGCCAGCGTCAGGCCGGTGACGATAATGACGATGACGGCGACGATCTTCGCAACCGGACCCTGGACCGATTCCAGCACCTGCTGGAGGGGTTGTTCCCAGGGCATGCCCGATCCCGCCGCCTGCGCGGCCGGGGCTATGGCGAGGGCCAAGCCGATGGCCGCGCCGATAAGGAAGGTCGATCCGCGAGACGGAATCTTGGCAAACTGCATGGTCATTCTCCTTGGGGGTTGAGGGGCAAGAGGAAGTCGGCGAGCGCGTAGGCGCCGGTGTCGGGATCGAGCCCGGCGACACGCGCGATTTGCGAGATGCGGCGCTGGAGGCCGCGTCCGGAGATGAAGACGATGATGTCGATCGCCTCGGCGATCAGCCGGCGCGGGACCGTGACCACCGCCTCCTGGACGAGACCCTCGATCCGGTAGAGCGCTGAGATCGCGCTATTGGCATGGACAGTGGCGATGCCGCCGGGATGGCCGGTGTTCCAGGCCTTGAGCATGTCGAGCGCTTCGGGACCTCGCACCTCTCCGACGATGATGCGGTCGGGGCGCAGGCGCAGCGTCGAGCGGACGAGATCGGCCATCGTCACGACGCCCGGTCGCGTGCGGAGGGCCACGGTGTCGGCGGCGGGACTTTGCAGCTCGCGCGTGTCCTCGATCAGGATGACGCGCTCGTC
>NZ_JBHDJI010000027.1:0-2500 GCF_041877245.1 Sphingobium agrisoli | reverse complement strand
CGGATGAGTTGTGTTTAGGGGTGAAAGGCCAATCAAGCCGGGAAATAGCTGGTTCTCCGCGAAATCTATTGAGGTAGAGCGTCGGATGATTGCCGTTGGGGGTAGAGCACTGGATGGTTGCGGGGGTCGCGAGATCTACCAATACTAACCAAACTCCGAATACCAACGAGTCTAGTCCGGCAGACAGACGGCGGGTGCTAAGGTCCGTCGTCAAAAGGGAAACAGCCCTAACCTACAGCTAAGGTCCCCAAGTCATCACTAAGTGGGAAAGCATGTGGGATTTCCAAAACAACCAGGAGGTTGGCTTAGAAGCAGCCATCCTTTAAAGAAAGCGTAACAGCTCACTGGTCTAAACAAGAGATCCTGCGGCGAAGATGTAACGGGGCTAAAGTGATGCACCGAAGCTTAGGGTTCAGTCTTTGACTGAGCGGTAGCGGAGCGTTCCGTAGGCCGTTGAAGCGGAAGGGTAACCGACCGTGGAGGTATCGGAAGTGCGAATGCAGACATGAGTAGCGATTAAGAGGGTGAGATGCCCTCTCGCCGAAATTCCAAGGGTTCCTGCTTAAAGCTAATCTGAGCAGGGTAAGCCGGCCCCTAAGACGAGCCCGAAGGGGGTAGTCGATGGGAACCACGTTAATATTCGTGGGCCTTGAGGTGTGTGACGGATGATGTAACTTGTTCGGCCTTATTGGATTGGTCCGGGCAGGGAAATTGTCCCAGGAAATAGCCCCTCTATATAGACCGTACCCTAAACCGACACAGGTGGAATGGTAGAGTATACCAAGGCGTTTGAGAGAAGTATCCTGAAGGAACTCGGCAAATTGCCTCCGTACCTTCGGAAGAAGGAGGCCCCACATATGCGCAAGCACTTGTGGGGGGCACAGGCCAGGGGGTAGCGACTGTTTAGCAAAAACACAGGGCTCTGCTAAGTCGGCTTCAAGACGACGTATAGGGCCTGACGCCTGCCCGGTGCCTGAAGGTTAAGAGGAGGAGTGCAAGCTCTGAATTGAAGCCCAGGTAAACGGCGGCCGTAACTATAACGGTCCTAAGGTAGCGAAATTCCTTGTCGGGTAAGTTCCGACCTGCACGAATGGCGTAACGACTTCCCCACTGTCTCCAGGATATGCTCAGCGAAATTGAATTCTCCGTGAAGATGCGGAGTACCCGCGGTTAGACGGAAAGACCCCGTGCACCTTTACTGCAGCTTCAGAGTGGCATTAGGAAAGAACTGTGTAGCATAGGTGGGAGGCTTTGAAGCGATGACGCCAGTTGTCGTGGAGCCATAGGTGAAATACCACCCTGTTGTTTTCTGATGTCTAACCTCGCACCGTCATCCGGTGCAGGGACCCTCTGTGGCGGGTAGTTTGACTGGGGCGGTCGCCTCCTAAAGAGTAACGGAGGCGCGCGATGGTGGGCTCAGGACGGTTGGAAACCGTCTGTTAGAGTGCAATGGCATAAGCCCGCCTGACTGCGAGACTGACAAGTCGAGCAGAGACGAAAGTCGGTCATAGTGATCCGGTGGTCCCTCGTGGAAGGGCCATCGCTCAACGGATAAAAGGTACGCCGGGGATAACAGGCTGATGATTCCCAAGAGCTCATATCGACGGAATCGTTTGGCACCTCGATGTCGGCTCATCACATCCTGGGGCTGGAGCAGGTCCCAAGGGTTTGGCTGTTCGCCAATTAAAGTGGTACGTGAGCTGGGTTCAGAACGTCGCGAGACAGTTTGGTCCCTATCTGCCGTGGGCGTCGAAATTTGAGAGGAGTTGACCCTAGTACGAGAGGACCGGGTTGAACATGCCTCTGGTGTACCAGTCGTCCTGCCAAGGGCGCAGCTGGGTAGCTATGCATGGACGGGATAACCGCTGAAAGCATCTAAGCGGGAAGCCTCCCTCAAGATAAGATTTCATCGAGCGGTCGTAGACCACGACCTTGATAGGCCGGATGTGGAAGTGGGGTAACCCATGAAGCTAACCGGTCCTAATAGCTCTGTTCGCGCTTGAAACGGTTCATTCGTGAACCCATGAGCCCCACCATCAACGACAGCCTTGATCCGCTGTCCAACATGGCGGTCATACGCAAAGCCAGATACAAACACACTCACCCCGCACGGGCATCGATTAAACCCCAAAGCGCCAGCTCCATTGCTTGGTGACCATAGCGTCTGTGACCCACCCGATCCCATCCCGAACTCGGCCGTGAAACCAGTCTGCGCCGATGATACTGTGGCTCAAGCCCCGGAAAAGTAGGGCGTCGCCAGGCATTGAAGCTCGCGCTTTGACACATAAACCCATTCATGATCCCAAAGGGCGGACCTCCAACGAGGCCGCCCTTTACCCTTTGGTGGCGCGGGATGGAGCAGCCCGGTAGCTCGTCAGGCTCATAACCTGAAGGTCGCAGGTTCAAATCCTGCTCCCGCAACCAAAAGTCGCTCAACTCCACCAATCCCGCACCCGCCCCGCACCCGGCAGACCCATAGCCTCAAGCCCACTACGCCACA
>NZ_JBHDJI010000026.1:0-6408 GCF_041877245.1 Sphingobium agrisoli | reverse complement strand
GTGAACGGACGCTGCGGGTCGGACAGGAAGGACGCCACCCGCGCGAGCGTCTTTTCTTCCTCGGCATAGAGAATGTGGAGGATGGCGCCGACGAGCAGCGAGTGGCTCGTCTTTTCCCAGTGGCTGCGACGTTCCAGCGCACCTTCGGGGTCGACGAGGATATCGGCGATGTTCTGGACGTCGCGGACCTCCTCGATGCCGCGGCGAACCTCCAGCAACGGGTTGTAGCGTGCCGAACGCGCATCCGTCGGATTGAACAGCAGGCAGTGGGAGAAGCGCTGGCGCCAGCCGGCGGTCAGTTGCCAGTTTTCGCCTTTGATGTCGTGGATTACCGCCGAACCTGACCAGCCGAGCAGCGTGGGCACGACGAGGCCGACGCCCTTGCCGCTCCGGGTCGGCGCGAACGCCATGATGTGCTCGGGGCCGTCGTGACGAAGATAGCGTGGGCCCGTGCGGCCGAGAAATACGCCGCCTTCGGTCAGCAATCCTGCGGCGCGGATCTCCCTGTCACTCGCCCAGCGGGCGGAACCATAGGTCGTCAGGTTGTTCCGCTGACGGGCACGCCACACCGATCCTGCGATCGCCGCACCACAGCCAACCAGTCCGCTCGTAGCGGCGATCGCGCCGGCTTCTTCGAATATTGTCGGTGCGTAGGCCTCGAATGAGAACCACCAAAAAAACAGCGCCCATGGCAGATAAATCCGCTGACCGAATGCGACGAACCACGGGTCGCCAAGCTCGGGCTGATAGGCCAGCGCGGCCGCCGCCCATTGCGTGGAAAACCAAACGCCCGCCAGGACGATGGCGAACACTACAATGATTTGTCCGATGAGCAGTTTGGTCGGGGTCATGCGGGCCTCTGGCCGCGCGAGAATCAGTCTCCACGGGCTCGACCGCTAAGATCGGCGAGGTTCCGAATGAGCGTCAGCGTCTGTCCGCGGACGCCAGAGACCTTTGCGAGGACACTCGATATCGCAGAGGCCGGATCAACCAGTTCGTTCAAGCTGCGAAACGATAATATACAGTTGAACGCACCGTATTATTTGGACACTGATTTTGCCCCTGCTCGGTTCAAAGATAATCGCTCCAGACAGCTCGCACTGGGCCAAATGGCTTGATGCGACGGCTTCACGCGACGCGGGCCGACGAGGACGGGCGCTGTCGCTGCACGGTCGGTTGCTTGAACAAGGCCGCGTCCCTCTCTTGTCTTGGCATCATCTGGAGGAATTGCTCGGCGGCGATGATGACGCAGCGGCGCGCGATCGAATATCCTTCCTGCAGTCGATTCCGCTCGTCGCTTGGCTTCGCCTGCCGAATGACGAGGCCGGTCTCGGATCCGCCGCGCAGGTGCGTGCGGCCGAAGCGATCGCGGCGAGTGAGGGATTGAACGACCTACTCGCAATCCGCGATCGGGCGCGGCAATTGCTGCTCAGGATCGGCACCGGCAGTCAGGCGATCGGCGAAGAGGCCTGGGTCTGGGAGGCAGTCCGTCCGATGTTGCGGTCTCGCAAAAGCGGATCGGACATGGTTGCGGCATTGGGGCCACTGCGCACCTTTGACGAGAGCCGGACGATCGGCGAGCTTTCAAAGGGGAAAATCAACTCGCCTCGTGAAATGAAGGCTCAGCTCGGAATGATCCACGCGAAGGCGTTAAGTGAGGCGACGCAGAGCACTGGTGGCGACGCTGTCCGAGCTCGGGCGATGGCCGACGAGTTCATCGAGCGGGTTCTTGCAATCATGCCGCCGCCTGGGACGACCGTTCGCGATCTGCTTGTCTCGTCGCTGGTCGATCAAGGCCTCGACGAAACCGAAGTGCGCGACGAAAGTGTTTTGGCCGACCTCAGTCGGCTGGGCGTGTTTCGCTCTCAGCTTCGGACGATCGCGTCGGAGACAGGGCGCTCTTTCAACGCGCTGAAGCAGGTGCCTATGGAAATGTTGCCAAGCTGGGTGATCACTGAGGCGCTGAGAAAACATGGTCAGGTCCGCACGCTTCGGCCTGGCAGCGATCTTCACGACAGCCATCTCGCCGTGCTCGCCGCCTATTGCGAGGTGCTCTATGTCGACAAACGGACAGCCGAGGATTTCCGCCAAGCTGTGAAGAAGGAGCCGCGGCTGGTCGGTCTGATCGGGGAGATCGCCAAAGCCAGTGAGTTCGACGGCATCGCGGCGGCGCCATGCTAGTCGCGATCAACGGTGCCGACGATAGCCGCGTCGAGGCCGAGAACGCGGCGAAGGGACCTTCCTACACCTGCCCGGGGTGCAAGGCGCCGGTGACGCTCGCCAAGGGGCGCATTCGCCGGCCCTATTTCGGGCATCGGCCCGGCGCGACCTGCTCCTATGCCGCGCTGGAGACGTGGGAACACCAGCAGGCGAAGGAGGATTTCGCCACCGCCTATCGCGCGCGGGGCTTCAAGTGCGACGTCGAGATCGAGGTGCTGTCGATCGATGGCGACCGACGTGCAGACGTGCTGCTGCACGCACCTGAAGATGCTTATCGTGTCGCGATCGAGGCGCAGAACAGCCCGCTCGACTATACGGCGCTGGAAGTGCGAACGACCGCCTACCTTAGTGCGGGCGTCCCGGTGATCTGGGTGCCGATCCTCATCCGCAAGCGGCTCGGCGACGTACAGCGCATCGCGGGCACCAACATCTACCATGTCAGCCACTTCTCAGCGCCACCCTGGCAGTTGTGGGTCCACGATCTTCAAGACGGGCTTTGGTATTATGATCCCGTGGTCCGCGGCGTCTGGCGCGGAAAGCTCGACGATTGCATGCTCTACCGCAATCCGACCTCTTGGTTTGCGGACGGCGACGAACATAGCGCTGGCGGCCATTGGTACTCGTCGGAACGCTGGTCGAGCCTATTTCTGGAAGGCCCGTTCGACCTCTCGCGACTCCGGGTAAAGCGGGTGAAGCGTGCACAGCGCAAACGACGAGCCTATCGCCTTCCTGGCGGCATCGGCGCCGACTTCATCCTCGCCGACGATCCGCGGGACCATGCGATGCCGGTGCGGATCGGCAGCACCAAGGCCGAAGGTCCGGGCGACTTCCACTATTATCGCGCGGAGCGCCGCATCGACGATCAATGGGTCGGCGCGTCGTTGGAGGCTTCTGTCTTGCCCGACACCGCCCCAACTCTCGGATAGGATCTCGGCGATGCGCGACACCGAACATATCATCCTCGGAGATCGTGAGGCTCCGTTGCTGCTGCCATGGCCGCTGCCGGGCAATCCGGGAGGGTTCATCGAAATCGCGAAGGCCGATGACTGGCGCACGCTGGTTGGCAGTCTCGGGATCGATCCGCGCATTCCCGATATCGTTCGCGCCAAATTCGACCGCGCTCAGACCTTGTATCTGCTGGGATGGCTCGACCTCGGTTTGGTCAAGGCGGCCGAGCTCGCCGCTCTGATCGCGCTCGAACTGGCGGTGATGGATCGCTACGGCGGCAAGGTTTCGAAGAACAAGCGCAGCTTCGCCACGCTGCTCAAGTTAATGGTCGACAGCGACGGCCTGACCGATGCGCAGATCCCGATGGTTGTCCGATGTGGCGGCAAGGCGATCGGGCAATTGACCGGCGAGACCCAACCGACCCTCGCCGAGCGGCGCAACAAGCTGGCGCATGGCGACCCCTTCGACGGTCTCCCGACCGGCGGCCTGTTGGAACTGGTCCGAGATCTCATCAACTTCGCCTATCGCGACTACATCGCCGAGGCAGCGAGCCGGGGGGTTCAGCCATGACGCCGTTCCGATGGAAGAACTGCTTTGCAGACGTCCAATCCAGCAAGCACGATATGACCATCGAATCCTATTTTCAGGATGTGATCGTGCCGGCTCTCGCCACGCTCGATGCCAAGATCGAGGAACTGGAGCACAGTGACTGGCCGGGCGCGGTCTTCGCAAAGGCCGATATGGAGGAGGTTCGGTTCGAAACGATGCGCGCCTTCGGCTTGTCTATTCAATCGATCTGGGAGCGTCAGCTCCGCACCTATCTCCTGGGCTGCGCGAGGGATCTGAAACCAAGCGAGCCCTTCGCCACCAAGATCGAGAAGGCGAACTGGAAGGAGCTGCAAAAGCTGTTTCGCGGCCTGCGGGGCATTGGCCTCGACGCCTTTCCGAGCTTCGCAGCGCTCGATGCTCTTCAACATCTCGGTAATGCCTGCCGTCACGGCGATGGCGATTCCGCCGCCGAGCTGGCGCAGCGTTACCCTGACTTCTGGCCCGTCATCCCGCCAATGCCGCCGGGGTTCGGAGCACCGGCGCCAAGCCCGCCGCGTGTGGCTCAGATGCGGATCCCGCTGCAGCGGCTCCAGGAGTTCGTCGCCGCGATCGCGCGGTTCTGGCGCGACGCCGAATACATCTACAATGAGAGCATCGAGCGGAAGGACCCCGGGCTCGAAGCCCATCTCGCGCGCGAACGCGCCGAGCGCGATTGGCTGCCGCTGGCGCCAGCGGACGGCAACTGATGGGGGCGAGCCCGGCTTTAATCAACGCGGTTGAAGCGCTGTGGCGAGTGCCGCCGCCCGGGCCGAGCAATCTCCTGGCCGCGCCTGCCTTCACAGCGGTTAGTGATGTTTGCCGGGCCGACTATGGCGGCGACAAGCCGGTCTTCGCGCTGAGCACGGCGGTTCGCTCGCTCGGCGTTCCTTGCTGGATGCCCGCCGGCCATACCAGCCTGTCGGTCGATCCGATGAGCGCGGCCAATGCTATCGACGAGGCGTTCACGCGAAAGACGATCACGCGGCGGCATCTCTGCCCGCTCGATCTCGCCGACGATCTTCCGGCGCTTGCCTTCGGCCAGGCGCGGCTTGCCCAATTCGGCGCGGACGAACTGGCGCAGATGTTCGAAGCGCCACGCTTGGCGCGCAATTACCCGACCCAGCCGATCGACGCGAAGCGCCTCGCGCAATTCCAATGGCTGGTGGTCGAAGAGACCCACGCGGTGAACGGTGGGGCCGAAGCCCGGGCGGCACCCTTCATGTACATGGCGATGAACCGCGATTTCGGCGAAATCGACCCGCATCTCGGCCGCTTTCCACCGCCGGTGGAGGCGGCGCTGTTTTTCCTCTTGCTCGCCCCTTGGGAGCGTTGGTCGACGATGCAGGAGGTGGATTGGCGCGGCTTTCGCGTTCCGTGGATCTACACGCTCAACGACGACCTGTTCGTCCGACCGTCGCCACCGCCCAGCCCCGACAGCCTCACGCTCGAGCCTTGGATCGTCGAGGATCACTGGGGCGAGGAGGTCGAACTCGAGCGGCCGACCGAGCTGCCGTTGGATGACGATGCAAAGGCAGGGCTAACGCTCTTCACCGGCGCCGCGTGGCGAGAGCTTGAGGCCGCGCGATCGACAAGCCTGTTCGAAACGCCGATCGCGCATTTTCTCGTTCGCGCGTTTCTGGCCGACGGCATGGACGAAGTGATGGCCCATATGACCGCGATCGAGGCGGCGATGGGGCTCGAGATGGATCACAAGAATTGGATGCGGCCGAAGCCCGACAAGCATAAAGGTCGCTCGGCCACGGATCGGGTCGCAGCCCGGATCGCCGCGCTCCTGAACGATCCCAACTGTGTTCGCGATTATCGCCAGCTGTTCGAGCTACGCAGCACCTTCGTCCACGGGCGCGCCGGCGTTCAGAAGGTGTCGACGACCGAGCGGGTGATGGCGCGCAGTCTCGCACGCGGTGTCGCTCGCGGATTGGTCAGCGCTGCCGCGCCGCCTGTCCGTTCACGCGTGGACGTCTTGGCCGACCTGCTCGACCAGGGCGTGCAATATCTCTGAGGCGGCGGCGGACTCGTCGAACTGACGTGCGAAACGCTCTCAAATTTGCGCGGCGCGTCGGTCATATTGAGGACATGGACACGGTCGACTCCTTCGAAACCTTCATGCTCGACGAAGCCGCCATCGCGAACTTCGTGAAGTTGCAGAGAACCTTCAACGGTTGGAAGCAGGACATGCTTGCCGCCGAGGCCGGTGTGTCGCTGGCGACGGTGTCGCGGGTCGAGCGTGGGCAGAAGGTGCGGCCGGCGCAGCTTCGCAAGCTGGCGCGCGCCTTGGGAAAGCCCGAAGACGAGTTTGTGCGCCAGCGCGTCCGTCCCACCCCGGAGGAAGCCGCCGCCAACTTCGTCGAGATGTTCGCCTGGTCCGAGGGGCGCGTACCCGTCGCGGTCGCCCCGTTCAGGACCGAGCTGCAGCTCCGTGCAACTCTCGCTACCTTCAGCCTGCTGCTCGTGTCCGATCTCGATGACGACGCAGCCGACGATGTCGCCGAACTGCGCGAGTGGTTCGATCTGGCGAGCTTCGTTCAGGCAGAGCGCGAGGGCGTGATCGGGCCGAATGGACTTGTAACGGTTTTGCGCCGGTCACGTATCTCATTATGCTACCTTGGCCTCAAAGGCGAGCGGGCTGATGCC
>NZ_JBHDJI010000025.1:0-13406 GCF_041877245.1 Sphingobium agrisoli | reverse complement strand
CGGACTATGAGGCGAAGGCGAGCTACGACATCGTCATCACCGCAACGCAGGGGGTCACGAGCACCGACCAGGCGGTGACGGTCAGCGTCACCGACGTGAATGAGGCGCCGGTTGCGTTCGACAGGGCGGCTTCGGTCGTTGAAGATGCCAGCACAAGCGGCGTGCTGGCGGCGGTCGATCCGGATCTCGACGAGCTGCTTACCTACACGCTAGATGCGCCGGTGGCGGGCCTAACACTGGGGAGCGACGGCGGCTGGAGTTTCGACGCCGGCAATGCGGCTTATCAGTTGCTCAAGGCCGGCACGATGCAGGATGTGGTTGCCTATTACACGGTCAAGGACCAGAATGGCGCGACATCGACCGCCAAGCTGACGATCACGGTGACCGGTGCGAACGATGCGCCGAACACCCTGTCGATCGATGGCACGCAGTTGGCCGAATATGCTGCTGCCGGCACCGTTATTGGCCAACTTAGCGGGAGCGATCCTGATGGCGATGTGCTCAGTTACAGCCTGCTCGATGACGCAGGTGGCCGCTTCGCTATTGTGGATGGCAAGCTGGTGGCAGGGGCCACGCTGACCGATTACGAGCAGGCGGAGCAGCACAGCATCACCATCCGCGTCTCTGACGGTCAGGGCGGTCACTTCGACCGCACGATCCTGGTCTCGATCCTCAATATCGATCCCGAGACTGTCATCGGCACCGCCGCGGCGGAAACTATCGTCGGCGGCGCAGGGAATGATGTCATCAAGGGTCTGGGCGGCGCCGACATTATCGACGGTGGCGCTGGCATCGATACGGCCGATTACAGCGACAAGCTGCAATCGGTGGTGGTCACCTTGCGCGGGGCTCTCGATGCGACCGTTTCGGTCGGAGGCATTGCCGAAGATGTGTTGCGGAACGTCGAAAATCTGATCGGCGGCGGCGGCGACGATCAGTTGACGGGCGATAATGGCGCAAATGTGCTGAATGGCGGGGCTGGCGCCGACATCCTGACAGGCGGGCTTGGCGACGACATTTATTATGTCGACAATGCCGGCGACAAGGTGGTCGAGGCCAACGGCCAAGGCAATGATCTCATTTACAGCTCGGTGTCTTATGGGCTGACCGGTCGTAATGTCGAGACGTTGGTTCTCACGGGTAACGGCAATATCAACGCGACCGGGAACAGCAATGCCAACCGGTTGATCGGCAACAGCGGCAACAATGTGCTCAATGGCGGGACCGGAGCCGATCACTTGGAGGGCGGCCAAGGCAACGACGTCTATATCGTGGACGCTGCCGGCGACGTGGTGGTGGAACTGGCAGGTCAAGGCATCGACGAGGTCAGAACCGATTTAGCCGCATATATTTTGGCGGCCAATGTCGAAAATCTCACTGGCACGGCGCTGATAGGCCAGGCTCTGACCGGCAACGCGCTTGCCAACGCTATTATCGGTGGGGCGGCCAGCGACGTGCTGAACGGCGGCGAGGGAGCGGATACGCTGACGGGCGGCCGGGGAGACGATATCTATTATGTCGATAATGTCGGCGACAAGGTCGTCGAGGCGAGCGGCCAGGGCAACGACCTTATCTACAGTTCGGTTTCGTACGGCCTGGCCGGTCGTTATGTCGAAACGCTCGTCCTTACCGGTGCCGACAATATCAATGCGACCGGCAACAGTCAGGCGAACACGCTGATCGGCAACAGCGGCAACAATGTGCTGAACGGCGGAACGGGTGCCGACCACATGGAAGGCGGGCAGGGCGATGACGTCTATCTCGTCGATGTCGTTGGCGACGTTGTGGTGGAACTGTCGGGACAGGGCATTGACGAGGTGCGGACGGGTCTGGCGAGCTATACGCTGGGGTCCAATATCGAGAATCTGACCGGCACGGCCACGACAGCGCAAACGCTGACCGGCAACGACCTCGACAACGTCATCACCGGAGGCTCAGGCAACGATACGCTGAATGGCGGCATCGGCGCGGACACGCTGATCGGCGGTGCCGGAGCCGACACCATGGCAGGCGGTGCAGGGGATGATACCTATTATGTCGATAATGCCGGCGACAAGGTCGTCGATGTCGAGGGGCAAGGCTTTGATCGCATCTTCAGCTCGGTCAGCTATGGATTGACGGGACGGCTCATCGAGCAACTGACATTGACCGGCACGGCCAACATCAACGCGACTGGCAACACCAAGGCGAATGAGTTGATCGGCAACAGCGGAGCCAACATACTGGACGGGGGATTGGCGGCCGACATTCTGACCGGCGGCGCAGGGGCGGACCAGTTCCGCTTCTCGACGGCGCTCGGGGCCGGCAACGTCGATACGATCACCGACTTCAGCGTCGCCGACGACACCGTTTTGCTCGCTTCCGCCATCTTCGCGGCGGCAGGACCAGCCGGGGTGCTTCAGGCGGACGCCTTCGTGATCGGCGCGGCGGCGGGGGATGCGTCCGATCGGATCATCTACAACAGCGCGACCGGCATGCTGTTCTACGATGCCGACGGTTCGGGCAGCGGCGCAGCCGTGGCGTTCGCCACGATCGGCACCGGGCTGGCGCTGACCAACGCGGACTTCATCCTCGGCTAATCGGGGAAAGTCAGTGAGGCGGGGCCTGCTTGCGGATCGCGCAAGCAGGCCCCGCTTCGTTCCGCCGCGCGGCACAAAGGGGGTAGTCCTTCGTTGGCGAAGGACTACCCCCTTTGCAGGAGCAAGCCCATGCCCGACGAATTGAACGAAGCCCTGGAGCGGTTCCAGTTGTTCGCCGGCCGCTTCCGGCCCGACGAGGTGATCGACGCCGACAGCGGCTTTACCGGCAATGACGCGGCGCTGCTGGCAGGCGAGGTGGAGATGGCGATCCAGACCAGGGGGATGCGCGATGATGCCGAACCGGACATCGACGGTAGCCTGTTCTAGGGCTTTTCAAGTTTCGCAAACTCTTCCGCGTCGGCGAGCGCCCCTGCGCGAAGCCATCGGCACAACGCTGGCTCAGACATCGACCCCGACGGCGTCCGCAACATGCGCGAAGCCGTCGCGTTCCAGCAGCGCTTTGAGGCCCTTGTTGATCGTTCGCGCCAGATACGGCCCCTTGTACACCATGGCGCTGTAGAACTGGACCAGCGACGCGCCGGCGCGGATGCGTTTATAGGCCTGGTGCGGGGTCGCGATGCCGCCGACTCCGATCAGGGGGATGCGGCCGCGCAGCAGGGCGTGGAAATCCTTCATCCGCTGGTGCGATAGTTCGAGCAGCGGCGCACCCGACAGCCCGCCCGCTTCGCCGGCATGACGGGATTGCAGGGCGGGTCGGGCGGTTGTGGTGTTGGAGACGATCAGCGCATCGACCTGATGATCGGTGCAGGCGATTGCGATGTCCTCCATATCGAGCGGCTCCAGGTCGGGCGCGACCTTGAGGAAGACGGGGACGCCGCGCCGACCGCGCGCTTCCATGACGGCGGCGAGCAGTTCGTCGAGCGCGGCGCGATCCTGAAGCGCACGCAGGCCCGGCGTATTGGGGGAAGAAATGTTGACCGTCAGATAATCGGCGAGGGGGGCCATGCAGGTAACGCCGGTCACATAGTCGGCGATGCGGTCCGCCGCATCCTTGTTCGCGCCGATGTTGATGCCGATCACCGGCCCGTCGCCCTTCGGGCGGCGATAGCGAGCGATGCGGTCGGCCGCGGCGCCCTGCCCGCCATTGTTGAAGCCGAAGCGGTTGATGACGCCGCGATCCTCCACCAGGCGGAACAGGCGTGGCTGCGGATTGCCCGGCTGGGCGAGCGGGGTCAGCGTCCCCAGTTCAGCGAAGCCGAAGCCAAGGCCGTGCATCTTGTGCGCGACGCGGCCATCCTTGTCATAGCCCGCCGCCAGTCCCACCGGGTTGGGGAAGCGAATGCCGGCGACCTCCATCTCCAGCATCGGGTCGGGCCGGAGCGGCGCTGCGGTGGGCATCATCCGCAGCGCGGCGATCGACAGATTGTGCGCGCGTTCGGCGTCGAGGGTGAAGAGCAGCGGGCGGATGAGGCGGTAGAGCATGGCGCGGCTATGCCAGCGCTGCGCCGCACCGTCGAGTCACTGTGGCGGTGCCGCAACACCCATGAGCGAGTGTAATTTGATGACAGAAAACGTCATCAATGAGACCGTTTGCGACCGCGAAATGTCCGATCCATCCAATAATCTTGCCCCGATTCGGGCGTAAAGCCGCCCTGCGACCCGAAGGCTCTTAGGCCGATTGGCCGATGAGACCTTTTACTGACCCGGCAGCCTTTCAGGCCGCCGGGTCATTTTTTTGGTGGCGAAGAGACGGTTAAGCGCGCGGAAACGCTTGCAAGCAGCAGCCGTCGGCGCATAGTGCCGCGCAGGGGTTGAAAAAAATGGGGTCGTACTGGAGCGAAGGGACCGACAGCGCAGTCGCGTTGCCCGATGACCGGGGGCCGCTATCCTTCACTGTGGCGGCTGCGCAGGGGCCGGTCAGGCTGCGCTATTTCGCGCCGCCCGAGGCGCTGCGCCGTTATTTCGGATCGCTCTATATCTTCTCGGTTTCGGCGGATCATTACGCAGACGTAACAAGGGCCGACGTGCCGCAACTGCGCTTCATGCTGACGGGCGGGGGGCATTATCATTTCCATGACGGCGCGGTTATGGAAACGCCCGATGTGTGCCTGCTGGGGCCGACCATGGGCGCGACTCGCTTCATGCTCGACCGGCCGGCCCAGGTGGTGGGCGTGTCGCTGCTGCCCGCAGGCTGGGTGTCGCTTCATGGCGGGGACGCGAGCGGGCTGGCCGACCGGCTGTGCGACCTCGCCGCCGAGCGGGGGCCTGCCTATGCCGGGCTGCTGGGCCGGTTGCGCGCGCTGGGCGAGGATGCCGACGCGATGGCGGAGCTGTGCTGGGCTGAGCTGGCGCGGTTGGTGAAGGCGTTGCGACCGGCGACCTGGCAGTTGCTGGCGGCGGTCGACGCCTGGCTGATGGACGAGGGGTCGCCCCGGCTCGAGGCGCTGGCCGAAACGACCGACCTGTCGCCGCGCCAGCTCGCGCGGCTGACCAACAAATATTATGGCGCGCCGCCCAAGCTGCTGGCGCGCAAATATCGGGCGCTGCGCTGTTCGGCGCGGATCGCGCTCGACGGGGAAAGCTGGCAGCAATTGTGCGAGGAGGGCGGCTTTTACGACCAGTCGCACTTCATCCGGGAAATCAAGCATTTCATCGGTCTGACCCCACACCAGTTACAGGCCGAGCCGAGCGCGGTGGCGCAGCTCACCCTGCTGCGCCGGTCGCTGGGGGGCGATGTCGCGACGCTCAACCGGCTGTCATAAAAGCCTTGATTCTGCGTGCGCGGGGGACCACATGCGGGCAATCGGATCGATTCCGTCCGATTTGAGAATGGTTCGCAATGCGCTTGTCGAGTTTCGCCGATTATGCCGTGGTGCTGATGAGCGCTGCCGCGCGCCATTGCGGCGCGGCCAAGATGAACGCGACGACGCTGAGCGCCGAAACCGGCATCCCGCTGCCCACCGCGCAGAAGCTGGTGAGCCGGCTGTCGGCGGCGGGGCTGCTTGAATCGAGCCGGGGGACTGGCGGCGGGGTGCGGCTATCGCGCCCGCCCGCCGCGATCACGCTGGCCGATGTGGTGGAGGCGGTGGAAGGGCCGATCGCCATGACCGCCTGCGCCGAAATGGGCGCGCATGACTGCAATCTGGAAACGGACTGCCGTATCCGCCCGCACATGAATGTGGCGAACGATGCGATCCGGGCGGCGCTGGCGGGCGTCACGATCGCGAGTTTGACGAGAGAAATGGCATGACCGACGAGGTGACCACCATCCGCAACCAGGAAGCGCACGAGGCGGCGGAGCGCGCATCGGCCTATGAGCATGGCTGGTCGTCGGCGATCGAGCAGGATTTCGCACCCAAGGGCCTCAATGAGGACACCGTCCGCTTCATTTCGGCGAAGAAGGGCGAGCCGCAATGGCTGCTCGACTGGCGGCTGAAGGCGTTCGCGATGTGGCAGACGATGGAGGCGCCGGACTGGGCGAAGCTCAACGTGCCGCCGATCGACTATCAGGATGCGTACTATTATGCCGAGCCCAAGAAGAAGGCGGAGCTGAACAGCCTGGACGAGGTCGATCCCGAGATATTGGCGACCTACAAGAAGCTGGGCATCCCGATCGCCGAGCAGGAAGTGCTGGCCGGGGTCAAGGGCGCGCGCAAGGTCGCGGTGGACGCGGTGTTCGACAGCGTTTCGGTCGCCACCACCTTCCGTAAGGAGCTGGAGGAGGCGGGGGTCATCTTCCGCTCGATCAGCGAGGCGGTGAAGGAATATCCCGATCTGGTGCGCCAGTGGCTGGGCAAGGTCGTGCCGATGCGCGACAATTATTTCGCGACATTGAATTGCGCGGTCTTTTCCGACGGGACGTTCGTCTACATCCCCAAGGGCGTGCGCTGCCCGATGGAGCTGTCCACCTATTTCCGCATCAATGCCGAGAATACGGGGCAGTTCGAGCGCACGCTGATCGTGGCGGATGCGGGCAGCTATGTCAGCTATCTCGAAGGCTGCACCGCGCCGATGCGCGACGAGAATCAGCTGCACGCCGCTGTCGTGGAGCTGGTGGCGCTGGACGACGCGGAGATCAAATATTCGACGGTGCAGAACTGGTATCCCGGCGACGAAAGCGGCAAGGGCGGCATCTACAATTTCGTGACCAAGCGGGCGCTCTGCCAAGGGCGCAACAGCAAGGTGAGCTGGACGCAGGTGGAGACGGGGAGCGCCATCACCTGGAAATATCCGTCCTGCGTGCTGAACGGCGAGAATAGCGTGGGCGAGTTCTACTCGGTGGCTCTGACGAACAACAGGCAGCAGGCCGACACCGGCACGAAGATGATCCACAACGGTAGAGGCACGCGATCGACCATCGTGTCGAAGGGGATTTCGGCCGGGCGGTCGAACAATACCTATCGCGGGCTCGTGCGCGTGGCGCCGGGGGCGGAGGGGGTGCGGAATTTTACCCAGTGCGACTCGCTGCTGCTGGGCGACCAGTGCGGGGCGCATACCGTGCCCTATATCGAGGTGCGGAATCCCAGCGCGCAGATCGAGCATGAGGCGACGACCAGCAAGATTTCCGACGACCAGCTTTTCTACGCGATGCAGCGCGGGCTGGATCAGGAAGCGGCGGTGGGGCTGATCGTCAACGGATTCGCGCGGGAGGTGTTGCAGCAGCTGCCGATGGAGTTCGCGGTCGAGGCGCAGAAGCTGTTGGGTATTTCGCTGGAAGGATCGGTCGGGTGAACTTCGCCTCTGATTCTTCCGTCATGCCGGACTTGATCCGGCATCCCGCTTCTGCCTGCGGGAGGGGCCAAAGCAGCGGGACCCCGGATCAAGTCCGGGGTGACGGCTTCTTGCCGAACGCGCGTCGACTTTTTGCGGCAATCCTTTTGATTGGCACTGCAAATGTGCCGGAAACGGCTGGAGCTCAACCCGCCTCGATACCGTCTTCTTTCCAAGGTCATTGGAATAAATATCCGCAAAACTGTAGCGGAGAAACGGAAGGCGAAGTCCGAATAACTGCGTCGCGATTTTCCGGTGACGAGCTTGATGCTGAAATTCTATCTTACACCGTGCTGGCTTCCGACAAAATCAGTGTGAAATCGCGAGACCGGAAAGTAGGCGCTGGACTGAATATAGATTTTCTGACGATCGAGGCCTCGCAGAAATCATTGGTTTGGAAAAATAGCGACGGTCACGTAACCCGGCTTTTCCGGTGCGAGCTTGCCAGACCCCACCCCAACCCCTTCCCTGAAGGGGAGGGGCTTATCACCCCTTAAGGACAAGAATTTTGAGCGACGAAGACGATATTCAGGATGCCCTTGCGGATTTCGCGGAGGATGTCGGCAATGGGCAGGCGTGGACAGCCGCCATTCGCATCCTGACCGAGGATTATGAGCTGGAAGAGGGCGAACTGGAGGCGCGGGCGCGCAAGGATTTTGGCGATCTCGACGCCTATCAGGCCGAGGCGCGGGCGGCTCTGGAGAGGGGCGATCTCGCCTTCACCGATCGCCTCAAGTCCGACAAGGCGTTCCACAAGGCGAAGGCGCCCAACCTTGCCCGCATGGGGCCGGTGACCGAGTTCGTGACCGGTGTGCTGGAGAAGGGGCCGCCCAAGGGCGAGGCCGACTGGTGGCCCTACATGCCGATCAAGCGGCATATCGACACGCTGTTCCCGGCGCCGGGTGACGTGCGCGACATGGCGTTCTGGACCGCGCGGACGCTCCAGCGCGCGCATAAGGGGTAAGTGATGCTTTCGATTGAAAACCTGTCCAATGAAATCGACGGCAAGGCGATCCTAAAGGGTCTGTCGCTGACCATCAACGCGGGCGAGGTCCATGCGATCATGGGGCCGAACGGCGCGGGGAAATCGACGCTCGCCTATACGCTGGGCGGGCGGCCCGGTTATGAGGTGACGGGCGGAAGTGCGACGTTCGAAGGACGGGATCTGTTCGAGTTGGAGCCGCATGAACGCGCGGCGGCCGGGCTGTTTCTGGGCTTCCAATATCCGGTCGAGATACCGGGCGTGTCCAACCTGCAATTCCTGCGCGAGAGCCTGAACAGCCAGAAGTGCGCGCGGGGTGAGGCGGAATTGAACGGCGGCGAGTTCATCCGGCTCGCCAAGGAAAAGGCCGGGCTGTTGGGCCTCGACATGGAGATGCTGAAGCGTCCGGTGAATGTCGGCTTTTCGGGCGGCGAGAAGAAGCGGGCGGAAATGGTCCAGATGGGCATCCTCGATCCGAAGCTCGCCATCCTGGATGAAACGGACAGCGGCCTCGACATCGACGCCCTCAAGATCGTGGGCGCGGGGATCAACACGATCATGCGGAAGCCCGACAAGTCGGTGCTGCTCATCACCCATTATCAGCGGCTGCTCGATTATGTGAAGCCAGACTATGTGCACGTGCTGGCCGGCGGGCGGATCGTGAAGTCGGGCGGGCCCGAACTGGCGCTGGAACTGGAGCGCGAGGGCTATGCCGAGGTGGTGGCCGCATGAGCGCCACACGCTTCTCTCTTTCTCTCCGCGTCTCCGCGTCTCCGCGTGAGAGGACTTTGTTCGCGCGGAGGCGCGGAGGCGCGGAGGGGTTGCGCTCATGACCGCGCTTGCCGTGCCAACCCGCCATCAAGAGCAGTGGCGTTATAGTGATCTGGAGGCTGTCGCCTCCGTCTGGCCTCTGCCCGCGCCGACGTGCATCGACGTAGCGGCGGGGGAGAGCGCGGCGCATCATCTGTTGCAGGATGCGGCGGACGGCGCTGTGGCGGTGCACGACTATGTCATCGACATTGCCGACGGGGCGCGGTGCGATTTTCATCTGCTGAATGTCGGCGGCAAGCTGGGGCGGGTGACGTTCGACGTGACGCTGGGCCGGGGTTCGCATTTCGAGCTGGGCGGTGCGATCATCGGCGGCGGCGACCAGGTGCTGGAGATCCTGACCAAGGTGCGCCACGCGCAGCCCGACGCGACCAGCGGCCAGACGATCCGGTCGATTCTGGGTCAGCGCGCGGTGGGCAGCTATCTGGGCTCCATCAACGTCGCGCGCGATGCGCAGCGGACGGATGCGTTTCAATCGGTGAAAGCGATGCTGCTCGATCGCACGGCGACGGCGAACGCAAAGCCGGAGCTGGAGATTTTCGCCGACGACGTCAAATGCGCGCACGGCGCGACGGTGGGCGAACTGGACAAGGCCGCGCTGTTCTACATGGCGTCGCGGGGCATGGACCCGGCGACGGCGAAGACGTTGCTTTTGCAGGCCTTCGTTGCAGGCGTGTTCGACACGGTGGCGGACGAGGGCGTGAAGGATGCGCTGGAGGCGGCGGCGCTGGCGAAGCTGGAGGCGCTGGTATGAATGGTGTCATCATCCTCCCCTGGAGGGGGAGGAGGACCGCCGCGAAGCGGTGGTGGAGGGGTGTGGCCCTCTCGATGGCGGGACACCCCTCCGTCTGGCCTTCGGCCAGCCACCTCCCCTGCAAGGGGAGGATGGTATGAGTGTTGCGTCGGAATTGACCCTGCGCCGCGACTTCCCTGGCGTGGGCGACTGGCATTATCTCGACAGCGCGGCGACGGCGCAGAAGCCGACGGCAGTGATCGACGCCATCGCGCGCGCTTATGGTCCCGACTATGCCACCGTGCATCGCGGCGTCTATGAGCGGTCGGCGAACATGACGCTGGCCTATGAAGCCGCGCGGCGGAAGGTGGCTTTGTTCATCGGCGCCGCATCCGACAGCGAGATCGTCTATGTGCGCGGCGCGACCGAGGGGATCAATCTGGTCGCGCAATGCTGGGCAGGGACACAGCTGAAGGCCGGCGACCGCATCCTGCTCTCTTGCCTTGAGCATCACAGCAATATCGTGCCGTGGCAGATGGTCGCGGAGACGGTCGGCGCGGCGATCGACGTGGTGCCGCTGACGGCGGACGGGCGGATCGATCTGGACGCGATGGCCGCGATTATCACGCCGGCGCACAAGATGGTGGCGCTCGCCCATGTGTCGAACGTGCTCGGCAGCGTTCTGGATGTGCGGCGCGCGGCGGACATCGCCCATGGCGTGGGCGCGAAAATCCTGATCGACGGGTGTCAGGCGGTGCCGCGCCTTGCCGTCGATGTGGCTGCCCTGGGCTGCGACTTCTACGTCTTTTCCGCGCACAAGCTCTACGGACCGACCGGAATCGGGGTGCTGTGGGGACGCAAGGAACTGCTTGACGCCATGCCGCCCTATCAGGGGGGTGGGTCGATGATCGACAAGGTGACGTTCGAGAAGACCAGCTACGCCCCAGCGCCGACGCGGTTCGAGGCGGGGACGCCGCATATCACCGGCGTCGTGGGTCTGTCCGCCGCGATCGATTATGTGGAGACTATTGGCCTCGACCGCATCCACGCGCATGAGTGCGCGCTGGTGGGGAAGGCGCGGGCGGCATTGGAGCAGATCGACAGCGTGCGGCTGTTCGGGCCGGCGGACAGCGCGGGCATACTCTCTTTCGAGGTCGAGGGGGTGCATCCGCATGATGTCGGCACCATATTGGACGAGGGCGGGGTCGCGATCCGCGCCGGCCATCATTGCGCGCAGCCGCTGATGCGGCATCTGGGCGTGGAGGCGACCGCGCGGGCGAGCTTTGGCATTTACAGCGACGAGAGCGACGTGGACGCGCTGGTCGCGGGACTGGAACGGGTAAGGAAGATCTTCGCCAATGACTGAACATACATCGGACGAGCGGAAGATCATGGTCGAGGAAGTGGACTCGGTGGCAGCGCCGCCCAAGGCGCGAGTCGAGGATGCGCCCGAAGCCCCGATACGCCAGCGCGACTATCTGGACGGGTTCCTGGCGCAGAAGCCAGCCGAAGCCCCTGCCGGCGAGCCGGGCGGCGACCTTTATGAAGCGGTCATCGACGCGCTCAAGGAAATTTACGACCCTGAAATTCCGGTCAATATCTACGATCTCGGCCTTATCTACGGCGTCGATATCGCGGACGGCCATGCGGTCGTGACGATGACGCTGACCACGCCGCACTGCCCGGTCGCCGAATCGATGCCGGGCGAGGTCGAACTGCGTGTCGGCGCTGTTCCGGGCGTGGGCGACGCCGAAGTCAATCTGGTCTGGGATCCGCCATGGGACCCGCAGAAGATGAGCGACGAGGCGAAGCTCGAACTGGGGATGCTGTGATGAGCGTCGAGACCAAAATCCGCGCGCGGCCGGCTGCCGTCATCTTGACCGAAAGCGCGCAGAGACGGATCGCGGAACTGATGGGGCAGGCGCCGGAGGGCGCGATCGGGGTCAAGCTGTCGACCCCCAAGCGCGGCTGTTCCGGCCTCGCCTATTCGGTCGATTATGTGAGCGAGGAGGCGAAGTTCGACGAGAAGATCGAGACGCCGGGTGGCGTGCTCTACATCGATGGGGCGTCGGTGTTGTACCTCGTCGGAGCGACGATGGACTGGGTGGAGGATGATTTCGCCGCCGGCTTCGTGTTCAACAATCCCAACGCCAAGGGCAGCTGCGGCTGTGGGGAGAGTTTCACGGTTTAATTGTCAGTGCTCCTGCGCAAGCAGGAGCCCAGGATGGAGGGCAGGACAGTCGACCCTGGGCTCCTGCTTTCGCAGGAGCACGGAGGCCCCGATGCGATGCCCAAACTTCTGATCCTTGGGATGGGCTACACCGCTTCCAAGCTAGCCGACCGGCTGCGCGGGGAGGGGTGGCGCGTGACGGGCGTGCGGCGTAGCGCTGGCGAGGACGTGCTGGCGTTTGATGACGAGAAAGGCGTGTGCGCCGCGATTGCCGGTGCCAGCCATATCCTGTCGTCCGTGCCGCCAGAGGGGGAGGATGATCCGGTACTCCTCCGCTATGGCGACGCGATTGCAGCCGCGCCGGCGGTATGGACCGGTTATCTCTCCTCGACAGGGGTCTATGGCGATGCGGCGGGTGCGTGGGTGGACGAGAGCAGCCCGGTCGGTGCGGGCCGGCGAACCGCGCGGGTCGCCGGCGATCTCGCCTGGGGCACGCTCAGGGCCGATACGAGGCGCTTTCGCCTGCCGGGCATATATGGGCCGGGGCGATCGGCGCTGGAGCGGGTGTGCGAGGGGCGGGCGCATCGGATTGATCTACCCGGCCAGGTTTTCAGCCGGGTGCATGTGGACGACATCATTGCCGGGGTGATCGCGTCGTTCGATGGGCCGCCGGGGGTCTATAATTTGGCGGACGACCTGCCCTGCTGCCAAAATCGCGTGATCGAGGCGGCGTGCGATCTGCTGGGCATGGCCTGGCCACCGTTGCAATCGGTGGAGGCAGCGGGATTGTCGCCGATGGCGCGGGGCTTCTATGCCGAGAACCGGCGGGTCGCGAACGGGCGGGCGAAGCGGCTGCTGGGCTGGCGGCCGCTCCATCCGACTTATGCCGAGGGGCTGCGGGCGTGTCTGTGACGCGACCTGCCGCGTGGTTTACGTGTCGTTTACCTTTGGCTCCGACAAGCGAGGCATGACCCGTTTCGACCAGCGCTTCGCCGCCCTCAGCCGTCAGATGAACGCCATGCCCGCGCCGGGGCGCGCCGGGCCGGCGTCTCCACCGATCGCCAGCCTGATCGACCGGGTGAATGCAGCCAAGCAGCGCTATCGGCAGCGCTAAATCATTGCGCTTTAATCCGATCCGTTCGCTTCGAGCAGGTTCGAGCGAAGTCGAGAACCGTCAGTCGAGAAGTCGGAGCATCCGTCCTCGATACGCCTTCTCGGCTATGCTCGAAGGCTACTCGAACCGAACGGTGGTTTGGCTTTGCCGCTCGGTGCCCTAAAGCGAGATGACGTGAGGCTGAATCGAGAGGGGTTTTGCTCGGGCCTATTATGTGATTCAAGATGCCGGCTGGGGAATGGAGGCCAGCGGGCATGGCGAAACCCTAT
>NZ_JBHDJI010000024.1:0-13913 GCF_041877245.1 Sphingobium agrisoli | reverse complement strand
GCAATTGCTACGACAACTCCGCTGTCGAGACCTTCTTCAAATCCCTGAAGGCGGAAATGATCTGGCGGCAGAGTTGGCCAACCCGGCGGCAAGCAGAGGCAGCCATCTTCCAGTACATCAACGGCTTCTACAATTCCCGCCGACGCCATTCATATCTAGGTGGCATCAGCCCGCTCGCCTTTGAGGCCAAGGTAGCATAATGAGATACGTGACCGGCGCAAAACCGTTACAAGTCCATAGCGCCCGGCCACGATCGCAGATAGGGCGCTGCGTTTGGCGCAACGTCGTATCGGGCCTTTGCCGACTTTCTTTGCGCGAGGTGCGTGCGTTTTGTGATCAGCCCAGGCTGACACGCTTGCTCTGATCGACCAATGGAAATGGCTCTGGCATTTCGCGAGCCTGGCTATGACCTTGCGAAAGCAAGCAGCGGCTCGATCTCGCCACCATCCGCTGCCCTCAGCGCCGCGACATAAGCTCTTCTGGTTTCGCCTGGATCGACCAAATTGGCCCTGCCCCAAGTGAAGCGAGGCTGGCCAAGCTCCATTGCGAGCAGGTCAGCGACCAGGCGGGAGTGCCGACCATTGCCGTTGGGGAATGGGTGTATGGACACCAGCCGGTGGGAGAAGCGGATCGCAATCTCGTCCGGCGGGAAGGTGCCGTTGTCTACCCAGTACCGCGCATCTTGGACGAGCTCTCGCACCGCCATGGGAATGCGGTAGGCGTCGATGCCGATATTGCGCGGAGTCTTGCGATACTGGCCTGCCCACTTCCAGACTTCGCCAAACATCCGTTTGTGCAGATCACGCAGGAATGCATCGTCGAGCACGTCAACGTTGCGGGCGCGCCGGAGCCAGAGGCTGGCCCGGGTGATGTTGACCTGCTCGGCTTCGTTCAGTTCAGCCCTGATGGTGATGTAGGTCGGAATAAGCTGTTCGCGTTCTTCCGCTTCGAGCGGCGTATTGGCTTCGTCTTCACCGTCATAGAGAGGATCGGTCATTCATCCTCCCACAGATAGCGCAGCGGCTCATTCAGGATCTCGGCAGTCAGGCGCTCAAGTTCCTCATGCATCTGCCCCGTGGTGAGAGACTGGTTCTCAAGCATCATGCCCTGCGCAACGGGGCCGAATTGATCGAGAGCTTTGGCTGCCGCACGGTCGCGCACGATCTCGTCGAGCGGTGCCTTGGGTACGAGCGCGTAAACAAGCTGGCAGTTGAGCGCCTCGGCTGCCTCTCGCAGGGATTTGAGGGTAGTGGCATCGGTTGCCTCCGCCTTTTCCAGCGCGACAATACGCGACTGCACCACGCCCATGCGCTTAGCGAGCTGGCGCGATGTCATGCCCAGCGAATCGCGGATAGCGCGTATCCAGCCCCCGTGCGGACGCGGGAGGCTTTGTTCCCGCAGAAAGGCGAGCTTCCTGTCGAGGTTTTTTCGAGCCAGTTCGGCTTGCCGATCCTTGATCATCGCAGTCCTCCGCTGCATTTATGATCATAAATAAGTGATTTTGTCAAAGGATAAAGATCATTAATAAATGGTCATATGACACCATTATGATCACTTTTATGTGATTGACATTCGAAGTTTGAGCGGCGAACGTCCGCGACAGAGCTTGTGGGCGCAACGGCGCGTGCCATATCCTTCTACGCGGTAATCCTCAATTCAGATCCGATTTCAATGACATCGGCATCATCTGGGACCTCGAGCTGCATTTCGTCGATCCAGCTCGAAACCCAGTCTCGTCTCGCTTGAGACCAAGCATCGAATATCGGTAGCTTCCGATAGATCGCGCGAGTTCGAATGATCTCATCGACAATGGCGCGGACGATCGCAGGGACTCGATGACGGTTCAGCTCCGCCCTGACGAGCCCTTCGTCGGCGCTGAGGCTAGCGATGATCGATCTGCCATAACCTGGTTGCTCCAACTGATCTTCAAAAGCTCCGATCAGCGTGGCCAAAATATCTTGCAGCCCTGTCGTGACGAAGGGGGCAAAAATGACAACTTGGTCGTTTATCTGCCGGTTATGCCACGCCAAAAGGAATTGGCTGACAGAACGAAAGATATCGAGAAAATTTGCTAGCCCGCCCAGATTTCCTCAATCGACATGCCGTTCAAGGCGCGTACGGATATGTCGCTGGACAAACTCCCAGATAGCTTCGCGCAGTTCGGCGACCGACGCGCCGCTTGACCCAATAGCCCAATGTTCGGGAACGTCGCCCGAAAAAGGATCGCGCGCTCGCCAGCGCCCAAAACCTCCACTGCCCGAAATGGCACCGTCGTGGAACCGAATGTTTGTCCGGTTGATGAAATCGATCGCCTCGTCGATTCCGCCAAGAGCATCGACGTATTCAATAAGGCCGTCGCCACTTTCGATCACTCTCTGCAGCCTATTAGCTGCGGCGGACCCTCCTCCACGATCGCGCAGCAACCGTGGCAGTTGCTTTACGGAACAAAGCTGACTCTTCACTTCGCAACCGTAAAGCATGGCACGAAGCTGACCCACTGCCGGCTGGTCGAACTTGGCTTGGTCATCGTCCTTCAGTGCCAGGACGAAATCAGCCTTCTCCACGCCGAGGTTCCAGGAGAGAGTTGGCAGCGTGTCACCACGTTTGAATATTCGCAATGAAAGGTCAGTCGCGTCTGCGGGTATCGCTGATGTTGCCAGAAGCTGACCTTCTTCGGTCAGGACAAGCGATTGCAGCTTCAACCCGTGAGGCTCCTGGACCGGAGGGGCGGGTTCATCGATCGCCACAGACATGAATCTTTCGGGTTCAATCTTCGCAAACTTCAGGTCGTCTTGCTTCAACGCCCCGGCTGCGTTCTGTTTGGTCGCGAACCAGAGACATGCCTCGCTATTGCCGCCAGAAAGAGCGGCATTGGACATGTTCGCGCTCCCGGCGAGCCAATAAGTGGATTCTGGTGTTTGGAAGGCGAGTGCCTTTGCGTGCATCTTTCGCCCAGCCTTTTTCGATGTGGCCGAAATCAGTTCCAGATCTCCAATCGAATCGCGCAGCTCAACAAACCTCTCTACCGGTAGATTGCTATAACCGGACTGGCTGACGATCTGGATGGTCGCTGTGGGGAAAAGCGCCCTTATCCGCTCAACCATACGAAGATTGCTGTCGAAAAATGGGGCGAGCATCACGACCTTGCGAACATCTGTGTTGCTCATGCGCGCGACTATCTGTGGCCAGAGCGGACCATCGTGACTGGAGAGCAGTTCGATGTCTTGTGTGCTGACATCGGCATCGCCTAGCCAAGAAAAGGCGTTCTCGAGCCGATCGAATATATCCTTCTTCAGCCACTTCGACACCGGCCCCGCTTCTTGGGCGTAGCGCTGGAATTGACGAAATATCGAAGCGATCAGGGGGGCATTTGCGTTTCGATCGTCGCCGCTCGACGACTCCAGCGTCGAGATCAACTCGAAGTTATGTCCTGTTCCGGCAGATGTGCAGTTATTGCTGCCGACCGACGCAAACACCTTTTTTTCGCCTATCGAAAGGTACAATTTCGGATGGAACACTCCGCCAGTTCTGCTGATAGGAATAACGAAGTAATTCCGATCGAAGCCTTGCCCCTGCTTGTTGTTTTCGAGGATGTCCCGGTAGCGGTCATTGTCGATGAAAACGATCACCGTAGCGCCATCGAACGCCGGAGTGGGGAGTATGCGCCGCTCGAAAAAGTGCGAATCAAAATCATATGTAGCAACGAACGCAAACTTACCCCTGATCTTCTTCAAGAACTCAAGGAAATCGACGGTCACGAAACTACGTCCTCCAGAAGGAAGTTGAGCATTTCCTGGCCATCCGGCGTCAGGCATTGACCTTTTTCCGGATCGCGGTCGATCAGCCGCAAGTCTCTCAAAACCTGCATCGCGCTTGGGAATCGGGGGTTTCCGGAATCCACGTCGTCACGAGTGAGCCCCGTCCCAACGACCATCGGGCCATCAACTCGGAATAGCGGAGGACTTCCGCCAAACCCCTTTTCGTAACTCATTGTTTCGTGCTGACGCACCACAAATCGGCTTACAACCCGATACAAGATTTCCCGGTTTGGCGTGTTCCGCCAGTCTTCGAAATCCAAAGCGAGCATGCGCGCGACCGTTGGCATGGCGACGTCAGCACTTGGATCGAATACCTTCTGGGCGTTCCATCCTTTATGGGCATCGGCAACGGTCAGATCGTATCGAAGCATCAGGCAGTATAGCAACATAGCGGCGACCGCCGCGCCCGCGGCCCCAGAAACCAAGTCCTGCTCGATCAACGCGTCACGGAGAAATCGTTCGACGAACGGATTTGATGCGAAAATCTCGGATGAACCAGCAACGCCGCTTGTCTGACCGGGAACGTCAATCGCCAGCAACGCCAAGGAAGCGGCCGGGGTAAGATCCAAGAACGGGACGGAAAACTCTACGCCGAAGAGCTCGCCGAGCACTTCGGCTGCTTCGACATTGTCAAACGCCTCAATTACGTCTGCGACAGACCTACCGGCTGGGTAATTTAGGATCGCACGAACAAAGCTGGCCAGCAGCGATTCTAGGGCGATTGTCAGATAGTTATGGAACTGGAAAATGCGCCAGCGCTCAGATATATCGATCAGCGAAGGCAGCAATTCCACCGACACTGCCTCGTCTTCCTCGTCGAAGATCATCCGATAGTATGCCAAGTCGCCGAACGATCGCTCGTCGAGTTCCACACCTGCATCAGCTGTGACCAAAGTCGCCCATAAAAGGAGCAGCAGGCTCATGCGTCGCCGATAATGGGAATTAAGATGGGAGTCGCTGTCGGTCGAGAAAAACAGATCGCGCAATGGTAAAAGGTCGAACTCCTCTGCCGCTCGCAATTCGCACAGCCCTGCCGAGGCGCCGAATTCCTTGAGCACATCCAGATCCATCGATCCGCCTGCTGGCCTCATTTTAACAAATTCTGTCCCCGCAACCGCTTGACCGAAGGCGGTGGCTAATTTGCGTCCCTTGGCGGACAATTCGCCAGAGGTCAGGTTGTTGGATTGGTCGTTTTCGTCCTCATCGTCGGCTGTATCAGGGCTCGCGCTCTCCGCGAAAATGCCAAGATTGATCAGGGACCCCTTGTACGCAGCGAACCCACTGGTGTTGTCGCGCAGATGGCTCCATTGGCCAAGATCAATCGAGCGCTTACTTGAATTCGCCGCAAGATCGACCGCTCGATTGGAACCCTGCAGAGACCCACCTTCACACGGATTGCCGTCGTGATGAAGGACCGCACCCAGCGTCATTGCCCTTTCGTCAATCAAGACAAACTGCATAAGCTGGTCGAAGTCGCCTTTGCCCCTCGTTCGATCTTGGGCACGCTGGAATGCCCATGGGAAAAAAGAATAATAGCGGGCACGCGGCGTGATCGAGGTAATGCAATGTAACAATTCCGCGCCTAGGCGTGCACCAACCCGAAGCGTCATGCCCAGCGGATCGCCGGTACCCGATGACGGCAGCTCGCTGTTCCAATTGAGCAACGCGACACCGGTTGGAAGGCGCTTGAGATTTAGCAAATGACCCCCAGCAAATTCAGACGGTTCACGATATCACACAATCCTCCGCGTTGGCTCGCTCCAATATTGCCTCAAGCCGCCCGGCTGGTCGAAGCTGGGATTGACGATAGGCTTCTCCATTCGGGTTATATTCGTTGGATGATTCGAACGCCCTGCGGACACGTTTGCTTCAGTAGCCAGTTGTTGCTCCGGGTTATGCTTACGACCGACTGCAAGGGCTAAAACAGCGCCCTCGCTCTTCTCTTAGTTAGAAGTGAATAGGTTGGTCGAGGCATCAATTGTTGGCCTGACCTCGCTTTAGCTGATCAAGGTAATCGGCCCACCATTGCGCCATCTCGACGCGTTCGGACCAATGCGCACCGCGATGGTAAGCTGCCCGAACGGCATCCTTGTCCTTGTGAGCCAATGCCCTTTCGATGGCATCGGGAGACCATTTGCCCGACTCGTTGAGCAAGGTGCTGGCCATGGCCCGAAAGCCGTGAGCAGTCATTTCGTCGCCGGTATAACCGAGCCGTCGCAACGCTGCATTGACCGTGTTCTCCGACATCGGCGATTTCGGCGTCCTGATCGACGGGAAAACATACTTCCCGCCGCCGGTGAAAGCCTTCGCCTCCTTCAGCACAGCGATTGCCTGCCTGGATAAGGGCACTGCGTGTTCGAGGCGGGTCTTCATCTTTGCGGGAGGGATGCGCCACACCGCTTCGTCGAGATCGATCTCCCGCCATTCCGCGTGACGCAGTTCGCCTGGCCGGACAAATACCAGCGGCGAAAACAGGAGCGCATACTTGGTTGTTGGATATCCCTCATAGCCATCGATCACGCGCAGCAGTTCGCCCACGCGCCGGGAGTCGAGGATCGCAGCGAAATGTTTCGGCTTGCGGCTGGCGAGTGCGCCGCGCAGATCGCGGGTCGGATCGACCTTGGCTAACTGGTTGGCGACCGCGAACCGGAACACCTGGCCAGCGAACTGGAGCGTCCGGTGAGCCTTCTCGTCGTTCTTGGACGCTTCGTAAGGCCGGACAGCCTCCAGAACCTCGACTGGCTCGATCTGGACAATCGGACGGTTGCCCAGCTTCTTTTGCAGCAGGCTCAGGAACCACTCGCGCTTGCGGACCGTCGCTGCCGCCAGCCCATCCCGCCGGTTCTTCTCTATGTAAGCTTTGGCGACCGCGCTGAAGGTGTTCAGTGCGCTGATCTTGGCAGCAATCTTGTCGCGGCGTTTCTGATCAGCCGGATCGATACCTTTGGCCAGGCTCCCCCTGGCCGTATCGCGGGCATCGCGAGCGTCACGGAGCTTCAATTCAGGATAGGACCCCAAGGCTAGCTTCTTCTCGACCCCGGCGCCATTGCGGAATTTCATTCGCCAAAGCCGTCCGCCCGAGGGTGTCACGAGCAGATAAAGGCCCTTCTCGTCGGCAACCCTGTAAGCCTTGGCTTTGGGTTTGAGGGCGCGGATCGCAGTCTCTGTCAGAGCCATTTGGGGGCCTTTCGAATTTGGGGTTGGCGAAGGCCCCCACAAAAGGCCCCCAAATCGTCGCGGCTGCAGGCGAATTTCAGCGAACCTTGGCGGCCAAGCCAAGGCAATTTATCGCAGATTTCCGAGGTTTTAGCAACCTTCAGCGGTCAATAGCGAAGGTGGAGGTGGTGCCGCTTACGTGACTCGAACACGTGACCCTCGCATTACGAATGCGATGCTCTACCAACTGAGCTAAAGCGGCGTCGGAGCGGGCAGATACCAAGGGTTAGGGGTCAGGACAAGCGGGCATTTTCGCTTTGCCGGCGCAATCCGCTCCACCAGAGCCTGCGGCCCGGATTTTTACCGCAATTTTACCATCCGCTGCCACTGTCCCCTGCGGGAGGCCGCATTTCGTGGCGGTTCTTGAAAGACGGGATGGCGCGATGGACACGATGCGGGGGCATGAGGCCGCGAACGACCGGCAGGATTTCGACGATGTCGATGCGCTGGAGGTGGAGGAGCCGCCGTTCGCCCTGTCCGAAGAACGGCGGATGCAGGTGCGCGCCTATAATTACTGGGCGTCGCTGCTCGGCGACCGCGCCTTGCCCTCGATCGAGGATCTGACGCCCGACCATCTGGAGGATTTCGGGCCGAATGCAGTGCTGCTGGATTTCTCGACCGGGATGGACAATCCGGCGATCGTCTATCTGGGCACCGCGCTGCGGCAGGAATGCGAGATCGAGGGGACGATCGACTATATCAACGACGTGCCGGCGCGATCGCTGCTCTCGCGCCTGACCGACCATTATCTCCAGATCATCGCCAATGCCGCGCCGATCGGGTTCGAGGCCGAGTTCGTCAACCAGCGCGGCGCGGAGATCATGTATCGCGGCATATTGATGCCCTTTTCGTCCGACGACGACACGATCGACTTCGTCTTCGGCGTCATCAACTGGAAGGAAGTGGCGAGCCGCGGGGTAGCCGAGGCGCTGGAACGGGAGGTGGGCGAAGCGCTCCGCACCGCGCCGTCCCCGCATGGCAGCGCGCCGATCTGGGCCGACGGGCCGCATTTGAACAGCGAGTTGGACAGCTCTTTGGGCATCCAGGGCGCCGACGACGAAGACGACGACGAACTCGACCTCGCCGGCATGGAATGCCCGGCGGAGGACGCCTCGCTCGCCGACTGGCTGGCGATCGCGCGCGACGGCGCGGCGCGGGTGCGGATCAGCGAGGCGCGCAGCCATGCGGCGCTCTACCGCGCGGTCAGCCTGTCGCACGACTTCGCGCTGGTGGCGCGGGTGCGGCCGGACGATTATGCCGAACTGCTGCACGATTATGGCATCAAGGGCCAGGCCCGCAGCCCCATGACGGCGATCATCAAACTGGTTTTCGGCGCCACCTATGACAAGACGCGCATCACCGAATATGCGACCGCGCTGGATCACGCGCAGGCGCAGGGACTGGGTGTCGGCGAACTGGCCGATTATCTGGCGCAGTATAAGGGCGGGCTCAAGGCGCTGGTCGCCGACGAGCGCGCCCGCCGCCGCGCCGACCGCCCTGCCCGCCCGGATCGCGCGGAAACGGCCCGCGCCGCGATCCGCGATGCCGCGCCGATCGATCCCACCTGCGTCCCGACCGATGTCGATGGCCTGGCCATAGTCGTCGCGCGGCGGGAGGCGGACGGCAGCCTGGCGCTGATCGCGGCGCTGCCCGAGGGCACGGACCTTGGCCGCAAGGTGATCGTGGCCGCTCGGCGCTGACGCTGGCTTTCGCGCTCGACAACGCCCCTTTGCTGACGGATAACGGCCCTGCCTGATCGGTCCGCGCCACGCGCCCGGACCCGTGTTGCGCTGCATCATAATATTACAAGAGTTGGAAATTTTATTTCCTATTCCGTCTTGAGCCGCTTGCAGGCCCGGCGCATATAGGCGCCCGAAGCCGGGGAGTCGCACAGCCCAAGCGACCCAGCGCTCCTGCGGCGAAGGCAGTGAGAGGTGGAGCGAATGACGGCCCTGGCGGACGCGAAGAGCAAGGAAGTCGACACGATCATCGGACAGGCGCTGGAGCAGGCGCTGAGCCGTGGCGCGCTGCCGGGCGAGAGCGAGGGGCTGGACGCGGCCGCGCTGACCGCCGCCGCCGCTTTCCTGGGCCGCGTCGCCAATGGCCGCAAGCCCGGCCAGCCCGCCATCGCGATCGAAACGCTGGGCGAAGGCGCGACGGGGCGCTTCATGCGCCTCGCCATCGTCAATGACGACATGCCGTTCCTGGTGGATTCGATCGGCAACGCGCTTGCCGCCGCCGACATCACCATCCACCGGCTGCTGCACCCGGTCCTGTCGGTGCAGCGCACTGCGGACGGCGCGCTCTCCGCGATCCTGGACGACGACACGCCGGGCGCGCGGCGCGAATCGATGATCTATATCGAGGCCGATCGCGCCGATGCCAAAGCCCGGCGCGCGCTCGAAAAATCGCTGTCCGAAACGCTGGCGGACGTGCGCGCGGCCGTCACCGACTGGGCGGCGATGCAGACCGCCATGGCGGCCGACGCCGACGCCGTGCCCGACGAGGAAGGCGCGGCGCTGCTGCGCTGGTTCCTCGCGCGCCATTTCACCCAGACCGGGCATGAGATCGTCCACCGCGACATGACCAGCAGCGCGCAGCTCGGCATCTGCACCCGGCTCGACCGGCCGCTGGTCGCGCCTGTCTCGCTGGAGGGGGCCTTCGCGTGGTTCGAGGAAGGACGGCGCGTCCCGCTCATCATCAAGTCGAGCCGGCTGTCGCGGGTCCATCGCAACGTCCTGCTCGACCTCATCATCGTGCCGGTGCGCCAAGGCCGGGAGGTGACGGCGCTGTCGATCCATGCCGGCATGTGGACCAGTTCGGGGCTGGCCGCAGCGCCAGACAAGGTGCCGCTGCTGCGCTCGGCGCTGTCGAGCCTGATGGACAAGTTCGGCTTTGACCCGCTGGGTCATGCCGGCAAGACGCTGGCGCATGCGCTGACCGCGCTGCCGCACGACATTCTCGTCGGCTTCGACCGCGAAACGCTGGAGCGGCTGGCGCTGACCTTCATGTCGCTGTCCGACCGGCCGCGCCCCAAGCTGGCGCTGGCGACGAGCGCGCTCGCCCGCCATCTGTACGCCTTCGTGTGGCTGCCGCGCGACGAGCTGTCCACCGCTCGCCGCGTTGCGGTGCAGGACATGCTGGCCAAGGCGTCGAACGGCCCGGTGCTGAGCTGGTCGATCGCGCTGGAGGAAGGCGGGCTTGCGCTGCTGCGCATCACGCTCGACCTGCGCGATGGCGGCACGGTGCCGGACGCCGCCACGCTCGACACCCAGTTGCAGCAGATGGTGCGCGGCTGGGTGCCGGCGGTCGAGGAAGCGCTGGCGCAGAGCGAGGAAGGCGGCCGCGCCGCCGCGCTGGCGCAGCGTTATGCGCCCGGCTTCCCGCTCGCCTATCGCAATGGCGCTGGCCCGGCCGAGGCAGCGGTCGACATCCGTCTGATCCACGGCCTCGCCGGGCCGGATGACAAGTCGATCCGCATCTACCGCAACCCGGAGGACATCGCCGAACGGCTGCGGCTCAAACTCTACAGCCATGCGACCATCGCCCTGTCCGAGGTCGTGCCGGCGTTCGAGAATTTCGGCTTCCGCGTGATCGAGGAGATGACGACCGCCATCGATGGCGGCGCGCTCGGCCATGTCCAGCGCTTCGTGCTGGAACTGCCCGCCGGCGCGCAGGCGCAGCCGGTGGTGGATCGCGCGTCGGTGGTGACCGAAGCGATCGCGCAGGTGTTGGAGGGCGTGGCGGAAAATGACCGGTTCAACGAACTGATCGTGACCGCCGGCCTGTCCCCCCGCGCCGTTGTGCTGTTCCGCGCGCTCTACCGCTATCTGCGGCAGGCGGGCGTGGCCTATGGCATGGCGACCTTCGCCGATACGCTGCGCAAGGCGCAGGGCGTCGCCGCCAACCTCATCGCCCTCTTTGAAGCGCTGCACGATCCCGCTGCGCGCGACGGCGCGCAGGATCGCGTGGCGGAAGCGCAGGCGGCGATCGACGCGGGGCTGGAGCAGGTGACGGCGATCGACGAGGATCGCGTGCTGCGGCTGCTGCGCGCGGTCATCACAGCGACGCTGCGGACCAATTTCTTCGGCAAGGCGGCGGCCGAGGCGCTGGCGTTCAAGCTCGACAGCGCACAGGTGCCGGGCCTGCCCGCGCCTCTCCCCTGGCGCGAGATCTGGGTCTATTCGCCGCGGGTCGAGGGCATTCACCTGCGCGCCGGGCCGGTCGCGCGCGGGGGCCTGCGCTGGTCCGACCGGCGCGACGATTTCCGCACCGAGATACTGGGCCTGATGAAGGCGCAGCGGGTGAAGAACGCCGTCATCGTGCCTACGGGCGCGAAGGGCGGCTTCTACCCCAAGCAGTTGCCCAACCCGCAGGTCGACAGAGACGCCTGGCTGGCGGAGGGCACCGAAAGCTACCGCATCTTCATCCGCGCCTTGCTGTCGGTCACTGACAATATCGTCAAGAACAAGGTGAAGCATCCCCCCGAAGTCGTCGTGCATGACGGCGACGACCCCTATTTCGTCGTCGCGGCCGACAAGGGCACGGCGACCTTCTCCGACGTCGCCAACGCGATCGCGCTGGAACGCGGCTTCTGGCTGGGCGACGCCTTCGCGAGCGGCGGGTCCAACGGTTACGACCACAAGGCGATGGGGATCACCGCGCGCGGCGCGTGGATCAGCGTGCAGCGCCACTTCGCCGAAATGGGCGTCGACGTGCAGAGCGAGCCGGTCAGCGTCGTGGGCTGCGGCGACATGTCGGGCGACGTGTTCGGCAACGGGATGCTGCTGTCGAAGGCGATCAAGCTGGTCGCGGCGTTCGACCATCGCCATATCTTCTTCGATCCCTCCCCCGATCCGGCGAAGAGCTGGGAAGAACGCAACCGCATGTTCGCCCTCCCCCGGTCGAGCTGGGACGATTATGACAAGTCGCTGATCTCCAAGGGCGGCGGCGTCTTCCCGCGCAGCCTCAAGAGCATCCCCTTGACGCCCGAAATGCAGGCCATTCTCGATGTCACCGCGACCGAGATGGAGCCGGCCGCGCTTATTTCGGCGATCCTGAAGGCGCCGGCCGACCTGCTCTGGTTCGGCGGCATCGGCACCTATGTGAAGGCCGCCGCCCAGAGCCATGGCGATGTCGGCGATCCCGCCAACGACCGGCTGCGCGTCAATGCCGAGCAGCTGCGCGTGCGCGTGGTGGGCGAAGGCGCGAACCTGGGCGTGACGCAGGCCGGGCGCATCGCCTTTTCGCTGAAGGGCGGGCGGATCAACACCGACTTCATCGACAACAGCGCTGGCGTCGACTGTTCCGACAATGAAGTAAACATCAAGATCGCGCTCAACAAGGAAATGGCCGAGGGCCGCCTGCCCTTCGAGGCGCGCAACGAACTGCTCGTCAGCATGACCGATGCGGTCGGCGACATCGTGCTGGAGGACAACCGGCTCCAGGCGCTGGGCCTTTCGATCGCGGAAGCCGGCGGTGCGGCCGAACTCGCCTCCTATGTCCGCCTGATCGAGACGTTCGAGGAATCGGGCCGGCTCGACCGGCAGGTGGAGGGGCTGGCGGCGAACGACCAGCTGCTGCGCCGCGCGCAGGACGGGCAAGGGCTGACCCGACCCGAACTGGCGGTGCTGCTCTCCACCGCGAAGCTCGCGCTTCAGGACGCGATCGAGCATGGCGAGCTTGCCAGCGACGAGAGCATGACGGGCGAACTGATGGCAGCCTTCCCGCCCGCGATGCAGGAGAAGGAAGCCGACGCCATCGCCGCCCATGCGCTGCGGAAGGAGATCATCGCCACCAAGGTCGCCAACCGCATCGTCAATCGCCTCGGCCTCATCCACCCGTTCGAGCTGGCGGAGGAAGAAGGCTGCTCGCTCGCCGACCTCGCCAACGCCTTCCTGATCGCCGAGCGGCTCTACGATATCCGCGCGCTATGGCAGGATATCGATGCCGCCGACATGGCGGAGGGGGCGCGGCTCGCCCTGTTCAGCGACATTGCAAGCGGGGTCCGGGCGCAGATCGCCGACATATTGCGCGCCCTGCCCGCCGGCACTTTACCGGCGCAGGGCCATGCGATCCTGTCAGCGGGCGTGTCCAAGCTCGCGGGGCAGGTCGACGACCTGCTGACCAGCGAGGCGCAGCGCCGCACCGCCGCCGTGACCGATCGGCTGACGGGGCTGGGCGCGCCGGAGACGCTGGCGCACCGCACCGCTTTGCTGTTCAAGCTGGACGGCGGGGTCGGCATCGCGGCGCTCGCGGGCCGGATGAAGGTGGACGAGATCGCGCTGACGCGCGCCTTCACCCATCTGGGCGAGGCAGTCGGCATCGACTGGGTCCAGTCCGCCGCCGCGCGGATGGAGCCGAGCGATCCGTGGGAGCGGCTGCTCATCTCCGGCGTCGCGCGCGACATGCAGCAGGTGCGGCTCGATTTCCTGGCGCATGGCGGGGGCAAGGACGTGTCCGCCCATGTCGAGGAATGGCTGAAGGCCAAGGGCTCGCGCATCCGCCAGTTCCGCACGCTCGTCCAGCGCGCCAAGGCGGCGGCGACGCCCAATGTCGCCATGCTCGCCGAGATCGCCGGGCAGGCGCGCGGGCTGTTGGGGCGATAGCTAATGGAGCTTTTTATCCGATCCGTTCGTGCTGAGTAGGGACTGAGCGAAGTCGAAGTCCCGTATCGAAGCATTCGTGCCAAGGCCCAGTCCTTCGATACGCCATTTCGACTTCGCTCAATGGCACTCAGGACGAACGGAGTGGTTCAGAGCTAACGCGCCTAGAGCGAGATGACGTGAGGCTGAATCGAGAGGGGTTTTGCTCGGGCCTATTATGTGATTCAAGATGCCGGCTGGGGAATGGAGGCCAGCGGGCATGGCGAAACCCTAT
>NZ_JBHDJI010000023.1:9327-14725 GCF_041877245.1 Sphingobium agrisoli | reverse complement strand
ACGACCGTCGGCGCGGCCGGTATCACGATGCTTGCGGGCGGCGCCGCCGTGGGTGGTGCGCGTGCACTTGGCGGCGCTGCACTCGGCGCAGTGCGGGCCGGCACCTCAATGGGGTCCGCAGCTTCGACCGCCTACACGCTCGGCAAGGAGACCGCGTCGTCACCGACGAAGGCGGCTGGTCTTGGCGGCGTGGCGCGTGCCGCCGGCAACGCCGCCCGCGAGCGCGCCTCGAGCGCGCTCGGCTTGGGCGAAGCCGCTTCGCAGGGTCGCGCGGCGGCATGGAATGCCCTCAACCGCAGCGGCCGGGCCGAAGCAGGATCATCCGCCGACGCCGACGGCACCCCGGCTTGGGCACGGGCCATGCGCGGCCAGCAGACCGCCCGACATCACCGCCAGATCGCGATGCACACCTTGCAGCAAGGCGATCGTGGCGGAGCCTCCGCCACCCCCGACATCAAAGAAAGGGACGATCGATGATCTTCAAACGCGCCGTCCAGCGTTACGGACAAACCCCGGAGCCGGAGACGCCGTATCAGCGTGCCGGCCAGGTCTGGGACGAGCGGATCGGCTCCGCTCGCGTGCAAGCGCGCAACTGGCGCCTCATGGCGTTCGGGTGCCTTGCCCTCACCGGCGGCCTCTCGTCAGCTCTCGTCTGGCGATCGGTGCAGAGCCGCATCACGCCCTATGTCGTGGAGGTCGACCGGCTAGGCGAGACGCGCGCCGTCTCGGAAGCAGAGGCGGGCTATCATCCAACTGATCCGCAGATCGCATGGCACCTGTCGCGATTCATCGCGAACGTCCGTGGCCGATCGCTCGATCCGGTGCTGGTTCGCCAGGACTGGCTCGAAGCCTATGACTTCACCACCAAGCGCGGCGCCCAGTTTCTCGGCGACTACGCCCGAGCTGTCGATCCCTTTGCCAGCATCGGCGAGCGGACGGTGTCGGTTCAGGTGACGAGCGTGGTGCGCGCGTCAGATCGGTCCTTCCAGGTCAAATGGACCGAGACCGCCTACGAGCGCGGGGCGCAGGCCGGAACACAGCGCTGGACGGCGATCCTGACCGTCGTGATGCGGGCGCCTACCGATGCGGACACGCTCCGGAAGAACCCGCTTGGCGTCTACGTCGACGCGGTCGACTGGAGTCGGGAACTCGATCCTCCAGCGCAGTCGCGTCCCACACCTCCGCCCGCTGCCCCGCCGCCTGTCCCTGCAGGCCTGCCGCTCGGCTCACCCCTCGATCCCAATCTCGCTGCTCCCACGCAGCCCGCCCAGGAGTCACGCCCATGAAGATCCTTCTCGCAGCGTCCGCCCTCGCGTTCATTGCGACGTCAGCGCAGGCCCAGACCACGACGCCTCAGCGAGCGCCGGGACCCATTGCCGCAGCGAAGGCGTCGCCAGCGCCGAGGCAGCCAACTCGGCGAACTATCGCCCGCAAACGGGTAAACCCGATGGTGGCGCGTGTCGCTGCGGCCAATCGAGTGGCCACACTGGAGCCGCAGGCACAGGGCTTCGTGAATGCGGTCCAGGTCTTCCCCTTCAGCGACGGTACGATCTACCAAGTCTACACCGCGCCCGGTGCCGTCACCGACATTGCCTTGCAGCCAAGCGAAAATCTCGTGGCGGTGGCGGCCGGCGATACAGTCAGGTGGGTCATCGGCGACACGACGAGCGGCACCGGCGCAGACAAGCGAACGCACATCCTGGTGAAGCCGTTTACCTCGGGCCTCGCTACCAATCTCGTCGTGACGACGGATAGGCGGAGCTACCACCTCCAACTCACCGCAACGTCGCGCACCGCGATGGCCGCCTTGTCATGGACATACCCAGCCGACCAGCTGATCGCCCTGCGGCGGGCTGCCGAGCAGGCTGCCGCTGCAGCTCCGATCTCCGAGGGACTGGCGGTCGACAGTCTCCATTTCAACTATGCGATCAGTGGCGATGCGCCTGCGTGGCGGCCGCTTCGCGCCTTTGACGATGGCCGGCAGACCTTTGTCGAGTTTCCCGCCAGCATCGCCGTCGGCGATGCGCCGCCACTGTTCGTCGTCGGGCCGACCGGCGAAGCCGAGCTGGTCAATTTTCGTGTCCGCGGCCGGTTCTATGTCGTCGACCGAATCTTTGACGCGGCCGAACTGAGGCTCGGCACCAAGAAGCAGCAGGTTGTCCGGATCGCGCGCGTCGGTGACGGCACTCCCTCGCGAAAGGGGAAGCGCTCATGAGCGAGGCTTTCGTCTCTCCCGCCGCGAAGCTCGATCCAGAGACGTTGGCGATCCGGACGAAACCGGCGCGCGCGATACGCTTTCGGCGCGGCGTTATCATCGCCGTCGCCGCGCTCGGATCCGTCAGCCTGGTCGTCGTAGCATGGATCGCGTTGAAACCGCGTGTCTTCGGCGCGGTCCCAGACGCCCGAGAATTGTCGGAACCGAGCAATCGTCCATCGACAGACGCTCTGAACGGCTTGCCGGCGACCTATGGCGATACCCCGAAGCTCGGCCCACCGCTCCCCGGAGACCTGGGCAGGCCGATCCTCGAAAGCCAGCGCCGCATGGCAACGGAAACCGGCGTCGGCAATGATCCGTCGGGCCAGACGGCGGCGCAAGAACGGGAGCGGCAGCTGTCGGAGTTGAGGGCCGCTCGCCAATCCGGGGTGTTGGTGCAAGGCCGCACCACAACGTCGCCGACAGTAGCAGCCGACGCCTCAGCGACGCCGGCAGCACCAACGGCAGAGGCATCGGGACCAGCTCTCGATCCGGACCGGGACCCTAACGCTCAGGGGCGCAAGGCCCAGTTCGTTGGCACTCTCGATCGCTCCGGGGACATCAATCCACACGCGCTGACGGCGGCACCGTCGCCCTACCTGCTTTCGGCGGGCAGCGTCATTTCGGCGAGCCTGATAACCGGCCTGCGCTCGGACTTGCCGGGGCTGGTGACGGCCCAGATCACTAGCCAGGTGTTCGACAGTCCAACCGGGCGCATCTTGCTCATTCCGCAGGGCTCACGGCTGATCGGGAGCTATGATAGCGTTGTCGCGTTCGGCCAGCAGCGCGCGCTGATCGTGTGGCAGCGGATAATGCTGCCCGACGGCAGCTCGGTCAGGATCGACAATGTCCCGGCCACCGACGCGTCGGGCTACGCCGGCCTGCAGGACAAGGTCGATTTCCACATATGGGCGCTCCTCAAGGGCGTCGCGCTTTCGACACTGCTCGGCGTCGGCTCGCAGCTGACGGTCACGGGCGAGAGCGATCTCGCCCAGGCAATTCGAGAATCGACGCAACAGAACGTGTCGCGCGCCGGTGACCAGCTCACGTCCCGCAGCCTCAATATCCAGCCGACGATCACGATCCGGCCGGGTGCGACGGTACGCTTGGTAGTTCACAAAGATCTCATTCTCGCGCCCTGGCGCGGATAGGAGCGAGCGATGCCCGAACTTAAATTACCGAGGCTGCCAGACAGAACGCCGATCAAGCTGGCGATCACCATCACGCCCGATCTCCACCAGATGCTGCAGCAGTACGCGGCGCTTTATGCTGAGACTTACGGTCGGGAGGAAGCCGTAACCGAACTCGTGCCCGCCATGTTGGTCAGCTACCTCGAAAGCGACAGGGGATTTGTCCGGTCGCGAAACAAATCATGAAACGCCACTTGAGCGCCGAGGAGCGCAGAGATGAGACGGGCAAAGCAGCTGCGGCGTTAGGCGCCCTGTCGATCGAACCAATCAGCGTGCGCATTGCGACCGCTGTGCAACTGACAGGGATTCCGCGCACAACGCTCTATGAACTCATCAAATCGGGTGAGATCGAGACCGTCAAAATAGGTCGGTCTACATTTATCCCCTACCGCTGCCTCAAACACCTGATCGACGGTTGATCGTCGAGTCATTATGTCAGCTGCGGAAAATATCAATAATATACCATGGGGGTTTTTCGAGTTGACGAAAATTCCCCCATGGGCCAAGTTCGCTTCACGCCATGGCGGACCAACTGGCAAGTCATCCCGCCAAGCGTGTTGTGAAACAAGGAGCTGCATATGTACGCTAAGACCGGCGAATTACCCATCCCCCTCCAGACGCCCCGCGAGTTGGAAACACTCGATATCCTCGCGGATTCGGGCGATGTGAACGAGACCCCGTTCAACGTCTTCATCGGCCACAATCTTGGCCATCGTGTGTTCACCATGTCGGTGCCCTTCCGGAAATTCTTCGATATCTCTGACGTTGCAAACGACCGTGAAAACGGCCCGATTGCGCAGCGCCCGCTCGACGAGGGACATGCCAAGAAGCTCGCTGTTTATATGGTCAAGGGATTGGTCTCGGCGGCACGGATGCGCCGTGTCGCGCAGGGGAAGGAAGTGCCTGAGGCCTTCGAATCCGTGCTCCGCGCGCTTGGCGAGCAGCCCTATTTCTCGCTTCAGCCTCTGGTCTGCAATATCCGAAACGTGCCGCCCGGAGGCACCGGCGCCGGCGGCATCCGAGGCCTGCGGCTCGAAACGACCAGCGGCGAAACGGCGGGCTTCAAGGTCTTCCTTTCGGAACGCCACATACTTTGGGTGATTGACGGTCAGCACCGGCGCCATGCCGCCGAGATGGCCATGGCCTTCCTGGACAGTGTCCGCCAGACCGGCCGGTACCCCGGCAAAGGGGCAGTTCTTTTCTTCGAGAAAGGCAAGCCTGTTGCAGAGAGCGACATGCTGGTGTGGAACGAAGCCTATGAGGCGGCACGAGCCTATGCGACGCTCACTGTTGAGGTCCACCTCGGCCTCGATATCGAGCAGGAGCGCCAGCTCTTTCATGACCTGAACCGACTCGGCAAGAAAGTGGACGCCTCGCTCGCATTTCAGTTCGACGGCTCGAACCCTATCACGCATTTCATCAAGCGTCGGCTAACGGAAGATCTCGGCTTCCGCATCATCGACTCTGAGGTCAAAGAGTGGTCGCTCGATACCGGCGCTCTCGTGCTGAAGGATGTCGTTGCGATCAATGCCATCGCCTTTCTCAACAAAGGTAATATCGCCGGAGCGACGCCAGCCACTATCGAACCACGTGAAGGGGCGGTGCTTGAGCTCTGGGGCCAGATCGCTCAGATCCCCGGCTTCGGCAACGATCGCGCGAAGGAAAAAACGGTGGCGGCGCAGCCGGTCGTGCTGAAGGCGCTCGCTAAGATCGGCTATGATCTCAATTTCAACAATCGGCGGCCGGATAATGCGGAAGAGCTCTTTCAGGCCTTTCTCGCGGGTATCCCCGAGATGGATTTCAGCCACGAAAATCCCATGTGGCGCTATTATGAAATGACCTCGGAGGAACGGACCGATGCTGGGCTCGATGGCCTCGCTGCATATCTCCCTGAGGAGGGTGGATCGGCAAACCGGGATATCGGCGCGACGCAGGGCGGGTATTTCCGCTTCGG
>NZ_JBHDJI010000023.1:3136-9098 GCF_041877245.1 Sphingobium agrisoli | reverse complement strand
AAAACACCGACTTAAAAGCTCGTCCAGCGGCAGCCGGGCGCGGCCCCGCATGGCGCATTCCCAGACCACGAGGCTTCGCCAGCCACCGGCGTTCAGCGCAGCAATTGCCTCAGCGTCACGGCTTCGGTTCCGCGCAATCTTTGCTTCCCAGAAGTCGGTCCGGCTGGCTGGAAGCTTGAACAGAGGGCAGTCATGTCCGTGCCAGAAACAACCGTGGACGAACAGCAGCGCTCGTTGACCTGCAAAAACGAGATCAGGGGTTCCCGGCAGCCGCCGGTCGTGGAGCCGGTATCTCAATCCAAGTGCGTGCAGGCCCCGCCGCACGATCATCTCGGGCTTGGTATCGGTTGCGCGTATGCGCGACATGCATAAACGACGTTGCTCAGCTGTCAGGGGATCAGGCCGCCAGGCACGCGCAGGCGCCTTCGGGTTCACGCCTCGTCCTCGGCCTCGGACACTGCTGTGATCGTCATCGGCTCTGACCAGCTGAACTGACCCTCGTCGACCAGGAAACTCTGCGGCCGCACGCCCGCAGGCAGCGCCTCTAGCATTTTGAGCAGCGACGCCGCCCAGTCACCAATATCGGTTGCGATCCTCAGTGATGCAGTCGCTCCATCCCAGCACGACAAGCGGAAGATATCGTAGCGCTCGCCCTGCGCGGCGGACATCAACTCGGCGATCGAGATGTGAAATGGGCGCGAGCCGGTGGCGGAGGTGGTCTTTACTTCAATGCGAACGGAGGTCCCATCTGCGAGAACTGCTGCGAAATCGAAGGGGCTGATCGCGTCCTGATCGGCAACCCAGCGCCACTCGCGGACATGACCGTCACGTTCCTGCTCGTCCAGCCAGCTCGCTATAAGTGCCTCACCCTCGAGGCCGGTCTCGCCGGCCCGCGCCAGTGCCTTGGCAAGCTCGTCGCGGCTCACCTTGCGTCGCGACGAGATGCGAGCCGCCGCTGCCGGATCTCCTTCGGCGGCATCTTCGAGGTCAGCGAGCTCTGCTTCGTCCCAGACGAGCAGACGCGCCGGATGCTCGGGCGGAGCATCGGCAAGCGCTTCAAGCAGAGCCTCAGAGGTCACCGAGCGCATGCTGACCCCGGCAAGGGGCGCGAGCTGAGCATGAAGATCGGCGTCGGCTGGCGCCGACGCCGACACCACGACCAGCGTTACTGCCTGGGGAGCTGCCGCTCCGTCAAAGCGCAGCAAAGCCAAATCACCTGGCGCAAGATCATTGAACCGCGCCGGCGAGATGTCCGGATTGTGCACGAACTCACCGTTGAGACGCCAGTTCTTGGCCTCCTTTGCAATGCTGCGCGACAGACGCATCTCTCCGGCAGCATCCGGTCCCCAGATCGACAGCCGAACGGGAATCACCGCCTTATGCTGCAGTTCGCCCAGTGCGGGGTAGAAGGTGTCGACCAAGACCGAGCGGTTCAGATTAAGTGACTTCTGGTTACCAGCGTTCACCTGCCGGAATTGTGGTTCGAAGAAGGTCAGGTCTGATCGCTTGAGCAGTTTGACAGCGAGCTTCATTCTGCGGATCCCGTTGCGTTCGCGTCTGCGATCATCGCATCGAGCGCAGCTTCCACCTCTGCCATAGGCATGCCGGGCTGGAGAGTCACGGCACCGAAACGGAAGCGCCGGCGATAGTCAGGATGAAACAGCCGGCCGGGAAGCTTAGTCTGGCGCCATTCGGGGGTCAGAAAGGGGGCATCCGGCGCGAGCAGATAGGCGGCGGTGACCGCTCCTTCGATCTCCGCGCCGTCGCTTCGGACGATGGCATCCCGGTACATATGCGCGCTGCTCAGGGCCTCATTCAGGCCGCCACCGATCCGATATTTGGCATCGACGACAATCAAACGGAGCGCACCGGACTCGGCCCCATCCGACCTCTGCTCGATAACGATGTCAGGCTGCATGTCTCGGCTGAAGCTGCCGATACCGCAAGTTTCACGCCAGAACTCACGGTAACGGCGCTGGAAGCACAGAGTCAGACCGCTCCCGGCAATCGGCACGCTGATAGCGTTGGCAGCAATGGTCAGCCCCGACGCGTCCGCCAGAAAGAGCGTCCCCAGATCGGCTTTGCCGTTTTCGCTTCGCGCGACGGCAGCGCGAAGCAGGCGAAGAAAACACCACAACTCGTACAGATCAAAGGTTCGGGCGAGCGGCATCTCGAGAAAATCGCCGAACACATTGGCAATGCCGAGCGACATGTCACGATACAGGCGCTGAAACTGCCGATAGCGCGGATCACCCCGCCAAATTGCCGAGGCAGTCACCCGTGGAGGTGCCTCTCCGACGCCATCGAACAGCGGCAGCGCAAGGAGCCTGTCGATGGAACGCGCAAGGCGACGAAGGCGACGCGGCCACCCGCGTGACACAGTATCGGGGTCACCGCCGGCTGAACCCAGCGCAACCGCGGCCCCGGTCAGCCACCCCGACCACAGGCGAAGGCAAGCCTTCATCTCCCGATGTTCACGCCGATCGAGGCTGGAGCGCCGCACCCGTTTGATCACCCGATTGGGCAGTCGCCCCGAGAGCCCCGGATGAAGCGGCGTCGCCGGGTGCGCGGGGACTATCCGGCCAGAGCGAAAAGACTTCAGGATCTCAGCACCGGTGGCGCCTGACGCCTGGTGCAGCGCAACTACGCGCTCTTCAGCCCGGAGTTCGCGGCGCGGTGCTGCATCGATGGCTTCGACGATGCGCACGATCTCGCCAATGCGGCTGCGCAGAAACTGCAGACGCGCTATAGGCGGCGGGCGGCGCCCATCACCCCGCGCCACGCTTTTGTGAAACGCCGACAGGGAGAACAGCGCAAAGCTGTCCTCCAGGATTTCACGAACCATCGTATCGAATGCGTCACGCGTCAGCTTGTGCTCGGCAGGATCAAGCAGCACGTCGAATTGTGCCCGACTGCCCCCTATACGCAAGCGGCATTCCACGGATCCGGCGTGAAATCCGGGGCTCCACCGCCAGCGGGCGACTGAGGCGTCGCGCGTCCGCAATGCTTCTAGTGGGACGTCATCGACGAACAGATCGGCATCGTCGGCGCCGGGGGTGTCGACGAGCTCGAAGAGGCAGTCGGTCGCTTCCACGAGACCGCCAGGCGGTATTGGCTCAGGATCCGGCCAGATGCGCCAGCTGTTTCCTGGGCCGGCCACGTTGCGGACGCGAAGCGAACTCATCGCGTGTTCTGGAAAGCGCCGAGCTCCTCAAGTTCGGCAATCAGCCTCGTCAGCAGAAGTTGGGCCTGGGGAGCAGCTGCAAGCGCGGTTCTGAGACCAGCGAGCATGTTTCGCTGAGCGTCGCCACCGCGAAGCCGGACAAGCGCCTTCTGGACCAGAAGATCGTCGATCACGGCATCCGAATCCGAGCCGAGCTCTCCCGTCGCGAAGGCGTGGTAGCGAACGAATTCCTCTGCCAGCCGATATCCAAAGCCGAGACCATTGGGGGCGAGGAGTGCATTCACCGGCTCAAGGATGGCAGAGCAGGCTTTGATGGACGGCGACAGCACCGGCTCTCGTGTGCCAAGCGCAGCGAAAAAGCGGCCAAGATCAGTGAAGGACATGTCAATCACGACAGCGCGATCGAGCACCTTGTCGCTGAGCGGGCTGGTCGTCTCGTCGATGTTGATTGTGCCGATCAAGAAGAGGTTTGCAGGAAACGCGATCTGCGGCGGAATCTCGCCGCCCGTGCTGCCCTCAAGCGGAACACTATTGGAATGGAGGGTGATAGGATGCCGGCTCTCGATGCTGCTGAGAACGTCAGCGAGGTAATATTCGACCCGCGCAAGATTCATTTCATCAAGCACGACGAAGACCGGCGCATCGGGGAAGGTGGTCGCCAGCAGCATCGCCTCAAGAAAAGGGGGCACCACATAGCGGTTCTGCAGAACATCGAAATAGCCGGTCAAACCCGTGGGATCCGTCCATTCGGGCCGCACGGGGCAGATGAACAGCAGCGGGTCCGGGCCGTCTGGCGCGGCGATGCCATGCACGGCGCGGGCATAGTGACGCGCAAGCAGCGTCTTCCCCGTACCAGATACGCCGGGAAGGATCACAAAGTGCTTGTCGGGCAGGTGATTGAGACCCGCGTGAAAACGGTCGATCAGCGCGTCCGGATAAACACCGCCCAGTTTCTCAATCCCGGCCCGGATTTCGGCGATCGGGATCGTGCGTGGCATACGGCGCATAGCCTCGCTTACTGCCGAGGCATCTTCCCAAACACGGATTTCATGAACCTTTTCGCGGCCGGTGAAACGCGCGAGATAGCCAATAAACTCACGCGCGAGCATGCTGCGCTGCACCGATGCGGCCGGCGGCCATAGGGCGACGTTGATGCGGTCGACCGGGATCGGCGTGCCGAGCGCCGAACGGTCTTCGGGCAGCGTGTCCCAGAAACCCTGATTGCGAAGATAGAAATTCCCGTCGTCGGCCAACACGACCACAGTGTTGTTGTTGCGCGCGGCATAGGAAAGCCCGGGCTCGTCGCTCACGGGCTCCTCGGCAGTCTCAGGCTGCGCGGTCGCAGCGCCAGCACCCTTCTGCTTCATCTCAGCAAGCCGTCCCGCCATGATAGCACTGCCGGAACGGACATACGCGGTGAAATACACCTCGTCGGCCGGAGGGAATATCATCGTGCAGGCAAAAGCGAAGCCGTCGACGTCAGGCGCGACATTGTCTAGATTAACGACTCCTAGCTGCAATCCGCCGGGAATGACCTTCGCGCTGTTCGAGACCCCGAACAGCTTATGGAATTTGGTCTTCGGCGTGACGAGCGGATCGGCTCGCGAGGCCGCTTCAAACTGCCGCCGCCGCTCTGATAAGCTCATCAAATTTTTCCCTCACCGCTCCCCTGAGGGTCGCCTGGATTTTTTCTGCAACTGCGCGTGCCAGCAGCGGCGGCACGGCGTTTCCGATCTGTTTGAAAGCCGGGTTCATTGTGCCAGAAAATTTAAAGCCGTCCGGGAAGGACTGCAGGCGCGCTGCTTCGCGGACCGAAATGGTGCGAGCCTGGGCGCTGTCATAATGGATATGGCTATACCCGTCCTTGCCAAGATGCGCCATCAGCGTGCGCGCTGGCAGATCGGGCTCCATTTTCCGCCATTTATTCGGAAACTTGCCGACATCGTAGGGCGGCACGATCGAGGCCCGAAGCGTCTCCCATTCTTTGCTACCGGTGCGTATGGCGCGCCCTGTGCTGGCACGGAGTTCCACCAGAGTTTGTTCGAACATTTTTACCGCATGAGCGTGCGCCTCGGGGTACTGATCGCCGGCATTCATGCGTGCGAACAGTTTCCAGTCGCGAGGCAGGTATCGGATCACGTGGTCCGAAATGCCCTTCGGTGACTCAAACCCTGGCCACTCGCGCATCAGCTTCGCATAGCCCTTGGGCCGAGCCGCCGGATAGAGCAGAAGCTCGTCGAACCGGCGTGCGCCACGTTTCAGCCGACCTTCAAGATGGTCAGTCAGCAACGGCAAATCCTTCAGCGCCTCAGCCGCGCTCACAGCAGGCGGCAGTGCAGGATCGGCTTCGGGCGGCGAATGATAGCTGTGCGCCCTGTCCTCGAGATGTGAGCGGCTAAGCAATTTCAAGGCCACCTGCCGGCTGCCGGCATAACCGGGAGGCAGCTTCATGAAGTGTGTGGCAGCAGGGAAAGCAACTTCCACGCCTAATTCTTTACGATACGCGATCAGGATCATGCGCTCGCGCATTTGAGGGACGCCATAAAAGGATGCGTTGAGAAGCGTGTAGCCAGCGACATAACCTTTGTCGCGCAGCACTTCGCAGGTTTCTTCCGCTATATTCTGGCCGCCATGATTGAGGGCGTCGGGCACATTCTCCATCAGCAGGGCTAGCGGACGGAAGGCATCCACATAATGAAGATATTCCAGATAGAGCCGTGCGCGCGGATCGTGCTTGAATGCTTCAGGGTGGGCGTCAATCTCCCGCAATTTTGACCG
>NZ_JBHDJI010000023.1:0-2916 GCF_041877245.1 Sphingobium agrisoli | reverse complement strand
GCCTGAAAGCCGAGTGAAAGACCGCCGCAACCAGCGAAAAGGTCTAGCACCCGGGGGGGGGCGCCAGACCGCAGCCGGGCGATTTTGGCGAGAATTGCCTGATGTTCGGCGACACTCACGACTTTGGTCCGGCGTGAAAGAAATCACCCTGCGCGGCGAAGCCCTCACGGTCGAGATAGTCACGAACCAGGCGGGCGATAAGCGTCGACTTCTTATGGCCGCGGGTAGCGCAAAATTGCTCAAACCGCTCGGCTTCGGGCCGGTTCATCAAAACTTGGATCCGGACCGGATCGGCCATGGCAATGCCTCCTGCTGGACGATCCATAGCTGGTAGCGTACACGCACACAACTGTGTATTTATGCACAATTGTGTGCGTCGCCTTATTGATTTATCGGCTACCCTCTGTAGATCCGCACGTGCTGCCGTTCTTCATCGTGCGATCGATCATGCACGAAGCCAGGTTGCGGGGGAGGTTTTTTTCGGCTGCGCGAAACCGCCATTGTTAGCGACCGTCCGCTGCTGACAAGGTCTTTTACAATAGGGCCGAGGATGGCCGATTGCTCGGCGGTCGTTCCCACCCACCCGTTCGCCACCAGCGGGATGAAACTTGTGTTGTCGAAATAACGGCCAACATTCTCGAACGAGACCAGCCGTCCGCCCCTTGGGCCGACCTTGCGCCGATCAGCCTCTATCAGCAGCCAGTAATCGAGGGGCAGATACATACCCTTCACCAAGCCAGTGTCTGCCGGCTCGAACTCCATTCGCGGGCATAGCTTCAGATAGAAAGGATTTTCAATGAGGCGAAACCCTTCGCAGTGACTGTTGGGGGGCGCGTCCCGCAGAGAGGCTTGCAGGCGCCGCATGCGTTCGATCTCCTCACTGAGCTTCGGGTTTGGCAACCTGAAGATCGCAGTCGACATATCACCCCGCTCCATCGCTTTGTATTGGATCAGGGTGAACGCACGGTATGTCTCGTTGAAATACAACAGATCGGCGCCCAATTGCTCCTCAATGGCAAGGTGATTGGCCAACACCACCGTCAGCCTCACATCCCCGCTCTGAAAGTAGGCGGCGGATTTGGCAACCGGCCGAACGTACTCGAACCCTGGCACCTGAGACATGTCGTGCATCACCATGGCGTCCTCGCGCAGCCGTGCCTGGGGCAGGCCATCGAGGAAGGATGCGCCGTCATCATTCGGCATTGTCCAGTCCTGCATTTCGCGTCGATCGATGCCAGCGAACGACAGTGCGGTACCAACCATCTCCTTTTCCAGTGCCAGAGCCTCCCGCTTATTTGATGGAAGGGACGACACTCGAGCTCGTTCGATCTCAAATCGGTCGATCTCCATCGCCAAAGCGGGATCGATCTCGCGTATGGCCTCAAGCAATGCTTCAGCCGCAGATCCGCTGATCATACAGCTTTTTCGCAGCTGGTCGCGGACGGTCGCCCTAAACATTGGGTCTACAGCGTCGACGATCTCCCCTGCCCGAATGGGCGGCCGCAGACCGCCCACTTTGCTAATGTTGACGCGCTTCTGTCCCTCCGCCGCTTTATTGCCGGCATAAAGCGTACCGCTGTGGGTAATTTTGCCGGAAATGAAGGTCATCAGGCAGGGCACGGGAGGGCCGCCACGTCGATGTAGGTCATCGTCAACAGCCTCGGCGAAATAGCCGTATCTCTCATGCGCTTCCAGGAGCTCGTCACCGCGTCCCCCGATTGCGCGCAGATGGTAGATTTCTAGCGCCATTCTTCCCCCACTGCGTCCAACCCCTGCTATGCCGCTCAAGCTTCACCGCGATTGCATTGATGTCAGCGCCCACGTTAGGAGGCGCAATGGTAACGAAACCTCCTAGCCCACTTTTCAAGTATATGGGCGGCGATCGTGCTATCCAGATCCTTCGCGATCAGAGCATCCGCTTTACCCAGCCCGGACAATTTAACGACCCGTTCGAGCTCTGTCCCACACTCGACGTCGCCCGGCTCAAAAAGACTTACCTCGCACTGCTGTCCGTTAGACGGAAGAAATCAGCAGGCAAAAGCGAAAAAGAAATTTTGGCTGGCTTGGAGGACTACTTAAAGTCATTTGGCAGGGCCTTGTCCGCAGAGGTAGGTAAGGTTGGAATCCTTAGCCTGTCAGCTCGCTGTGACGTGCCACTGCTCTGGTCTCACTATGCGGGAAGCCACAGCGGCGTCGCGATCGGGTTCAGGGCGAGCGCGGGTCTGATCGGGAGACCTCCCAAGCAATCAGGCGAGCTTTTTGGTGCCGGGCCGGTAGATTATAGCACTGATCGTTACGTTTATCCGCAGCCGGGAAGGTCGGCGATCGCTTACATGTTTCGCAAGGACATCTGCTGGGCATATGAGCAGGAATGGCGAATTGTTCGCCCGCTGACGGATCTGGACGAGGCCGTGCCCGAAATTTTTGTCGGCCGGTTTCCAAAGGAGGCCGTCCGCTGCGTCGTGTTCGGAGCCCGCACGCCGAGTTCAATCGTGCATGAGATCCTCGATATCATGCGATCCGATTACCCGCACGCGCATCAATATCGTGCCGGCCAGTCTGCAGAGCATTTTGAGATGGAGATCGACACGTTCATCGGCGACATGCTTCGCCGCCAGGATTATGATCTCGAAGAGACGTTCCGCCCCAACGTCTCCACCTTTTACAACTACATATCCGAAGGTCAGCTGTACAAAGCGGTCGGGATGCTGGCTGATGACGTGGTGTTTGAGTCGACCGCCGATCGTTTCGACTACAATCCGTGATCATTGGGGTTTGCTGATGGTGCGCACATTGCGCGCGCTGAATCAGTAAGAGGAGAAAAAGAAACCGTAGCCCCTGCGAATCGCAGGTCGAAAAAACCAGGTCGGGCCGCGAAAGGACTCGAACCATTCAGCTAAAAAGTTTCAGGGTATC
>NZ_JBHDJI010000022.1:0-15413 GCF_041877245.1 Sphingobium agrisoli | reverse complement strand
TGCGAATCGCAGGTCGAAAAAACCAGGTCGGGCCGCGAAAGGACTCGAACCATTCAGCTAAAAAGTTTCAGGGTATCGACGAGGGTATCGCTTCGGATCTCCATCAAAAAATGGCTGTTTTCTAAAGCTTTCGGGCCGTTTTCGAGTCCTCTTCTGCTTGAAATCCGACGACGTCCAGCGGCGTCCGGGCGTGTCCGGCCAGCGAGAGACCGCGATAGCTTCGCACTCAATTTTTAGGGAAAAACCTTGCGCCGCATTCTCGAAGCCAGCCATTCAAGTTGACATTTGGTGTGGCTTACCCGCGCCTATTGAAAGGCGGAACTTGGGACAAAGCGGTTGTTCGTGGAAGATCTGATCAACGACCGGCGTTGCCGTTAGCCGTCCTTCCATAAGCCGCAGCCTTGTGCGGTCTCGAACCGCACAAGGCTGCCGGATTTGTCAGCATTGAGAGCGCTGACCTAGATCGCCGGAAAATCCACTTCAGTGCCAGCAACATTGTTGATCAGGTTGGTGAAGAAGTTTTCGGCGACAACGGCCACAATCTCAACGATCTGACCTTCGCTGAAGCCAGCCTGGCGGATGGCTGCGATGTCGTCCGCCGAAACTTTGCCCCGAGCCTCGGCCACCTTGCGGGCAAAGGCTGTAACTGCTGCAGCGCCCGGATCGGCCGAGGTGCCTTGGCGGGCAAGTTCCACTTCCTCTTTGCTCAGCTTGGCGAAAGTCGTGCCGGTGTAGCTGTGCGCCGCATCGCAGTATTCACAGCCGTTCACCGCCGCCACGGCAAGGGCAATGCGCTCGCGGGTCTTGAGATCAAGTGCCTTGCCAAGCCCTTGGTTCAACGCTGCGTGGGCATTGATCACTGCCGGGCTGTTGGACAGGACGCGGAAGAAGTTGGGCACCCGACCCAGCTTGCCGTTGATCGCGCCCAGCGTGGCCTGTGAGCCTTCCGGGGCAGCGGCGGTTTCGGGGATGGTGATACGAGACATGGTCTTTCCTTTCATATTTCAAGAAATTGATCGGGGGGAATTCAGGCGCCAGTCGGGATCGGATTGTCGACAAGGCTCTGGTTAAAGGCCTCGAACAGGGCGTGTTCATTGGCACCCGGATTGTCGCGCATCGCCTTGATGCCATCGACGATCACCTCGGGCGCATCGGTGGCCAGCGCCACCAGCGTCTGCTCGATAAAATCGGGCAGAGGCATCGCGCGCGGATCGCCGCTCTTGTAGATCAGGTCGGTATCGACCCATGGCGGTGCGATTTCCTGCACCCGCACCCCGGTGCCGCGCAGCTGGAACCGCTGCGACAGGGCGTAGGAATGCAGCGCGGCCTTGGTGGCGGAATAGATCGCATTGCTGGCGATTGGCACATAGGCCAGAACGCTGCTGGTATAGAGCACGGTGGCTTCCGCCTTGGTCTTGAGGTGCTCGATCAGGGCGGAGGTTACCCGGATCGGGCCGAGCAAATTGGTGGTGATCAGTTCCTGCGCCAGATTGTCGTCCACCGGCCCGCTTACGTCATCAAACGGCATGAAGCCTGCGTTGTTGAACACGACGTTGAGATCGGGGAAGCGCTGGGTCAATTCGCTCGCCGCGTTCTGGATGCTTTCGAGGCTGGTTACGTCGAGCTGGATCGAGGCCATGCCGGGGTTGGCCGCGGTCACCTCCTCAAGCAGCGCGGTGCGGCGGCCCGAGATTATCACCTGATTGCCGAGCTTGTGCAGCGCCTCGGCAAGGCCACGGCCGATGCCGCTGGTGCCGCCAGTGATGAAGATGGTGTTGCCGGTGATTTTCATGTCGAATTGTCCTGTAATCTTGGAGAGGATGGGATTCAGGCCGCGACGTGGAAGCGCGGGGCGGAACGGGTGGCCGAAAGCTGGGGGCCGAGTGCGGCGCGGGCGGCCTCGAAAGCGTTCCACAGTTCGATGTCGCGCAACGCCGGGATCGTAGTCGTCTCGCCCTGATCAAGGCCGGCCAGTGCCGCGTCGACCATGTCTTCGGCGTCCATCACGATCTCGCTCGGCAAGTGTTCCACCGGCAGCCCGCCCAAGGCCCAGAAGTCGGTGCGGGTGGCGCCAGGCAACACGGCTTGGGCGCGGATGCCCTTGTCGGCCAGTTCGTGGTTGAGCGAGGTGGTGAAGGCCTGAACGAACGCCTTGGTGCCGCTGTAGACGCCGTTGAGCAGTTCGGGGGCGACCGCGACGATCGAGGCGATGTTGATCACGGTGCCGCCGCCGCGTGCCACGAAGCCCGGCACCGCCGCATAAGTCAGCCGCATCAGTGCGGTGACGTTGAGCTGCACCATCGCCGCCATCTTTTCGACATCGCTTTCCAGCAGCGTGGTGTGCGTGCCGATCCCGGCATTGTTGACCAGCGCGGTCACGCTGGCATCCTCGCGCAGCACCTTCTCGACCCGGGCCAAATCGGCAGCGTCACCGAGGTCGGCGGCGAGCACTTCGACCGTCCGGCCGGTCCTGTCCGCGATCTGCGCGGCCAGCGTCTGAAGCTTGTCCTTGTTGCGGGCAACGAGGATGAGATCGTAACCACGGGCAGCCAGGCGGTCGGCATAGATTGCGCCGATGCCGGTCGATGCGCCGGTGATGAGAGCGGTTCCCTTGGAATTGTTGGTCATGGGTAGGCGTCCTTGTGTGTGTGTCAGTGAGAGCGCCCTCGCTCTCGACACGAACCTTATGGACGCGAATCACCTTGTCTGATATGACGTATAAACTACGTTTTTCAGACATTGCCTCGGGAGGCTATATGCCCCACGTTTCCATGGTGCTCACCCCCGGTTTCCAGTTCCTTGCACTCGGCGTGCAGGCGGCGTTCGAACTGGCTAATGCGGTCGAGGGGGAGGCCTACTACACGCTGTCGATCGCTTCGGTGGAAGGCGGCCCGGTCACCTCTTCCAGCGGCTTTGCCGTCCCCACAGTACCGCTGGCCGAAGTCGGTCAGGTAGACACCCTGCTTTTGCTTGCCGGGCTCACGCCGCCGCCACGACAAGACGAAGCAACACTCGACACGCTGCGTATCATTGCAAGGGAATCTCGCCGTGTGGCAGGGCTATGCACTGGCGCCTTCCTGCTCGGACAAATGGGCTTGCTAGATGGCCGCCGCGCGACAACCCACTGGTCCTACGCTCGCCAGATGCGCGAGGATTTCCCGAAGGTCCGCGTCGAGGATGATCGCATCTTCATCAACGAAGGCGCGGTGTGGACCTCGGCAGGACTGACGGCGGGGCTGGATCTTGCCGTCGCGCTGATCGAGAAAGATCTTGGTCGCGACGCGGCAGGTGCGATTGCCCGCCGCCTTGTCATGCATCATCGCCGAGCCGGTGGGCAGTCACAGCACTCCGAACTGCTCGAACTCGCCCCCAGCAGCGACCGCATCCAGAAGGCGGTGATCTTTGCCAAGGCCCATCTTGCCAATCCGTTGACAGTTGAGGAGCTGGCCGAGGTCGCCGCTCTTTCACCGCGCCAGTTCGCCCGTGCCTTCCGCGCCGAAACCGGCCAGACCCCGGCCAAAGCAGTCGAGCAGATGCGACTGGAAGCCGCGCGGTTGCTGATCGAGGAAACGCGCCACCCGATGGACAGTATCGCGCGCGAGGCGGGCTTCGTCGACATTCGCCGTATGCGTGAGGCGTTCATGCGGCAGTATGGACAGCCACCACAGGCCCTGCGCAGGCTGGCCAAGGCGCCTTAGGTGCAAAATCTGTAGAGGCCGCCAACAATCAGTGCACGTCAGTTGCACTGGCGCCGACCGGATTTTAGACCGCTTTGGGAGCGAACTGCCATTCCGGTGTTCGTCGCACGACGACCGGCTCTGGGTCGACTGCCGCCGGAGGCGATCGACCGGCCATGGGACAAAACGGCCGTTTTTGATTGACCTTCCGAACGACGGCATCGAGCTGAATGCGGTCATTCGGCTCTCCCACCCGCTTCGATCAACGGCTCCGTGCGCTCGCGGCAGATCACCTGCCTAGCCCTTGTGCCATGCCGGGCATGAGAGGTCTCTTGCAGGAAGACGGATGGTATGCCGTCTCCGTCGTGCTTTGTGACGTCAGCAGATATGGGAGGCCCTACCGGCTAGTGTCTCTGCCAGTGGTTAAGCTGAACGGGGTTCGATAGGATCAGACCTATCTATTCATGAGCGGAGATCGCAATGGGACATGGTATGCGGACGATGTTGGCGGCGTTCGCGCTGGTTAGCGCACCGGTTGCGACCAGTTTCGCGCAGGTCGCGTCCGGCGCGAAGATCGCGTTCGACAAGGAAACGCATGATTACGGCAACATCAAACATGGCGCCAACGGCACATCGACGTTTCGGTTCACGAACACCGGCAACGCCCCGCTGATCATTATCCGGGTGACAGGCAATTGCGGATGTGTAGTGCCTGCTTGGCCGAAAGAGCCGATCGCACCGGGGGCTTTCGGTGAAATCACCGTCAAATACGATACCAAGCGACTGGGGCCGATATCAAAAAGCGCTACGGTCACAAGCAATGCGGTGAACGAAGGGTCCAAGGTGATCCGCATCAAAGGTACCGTGGAACCGTCGCCATAGCCGTCCGTGCCCTCCAGATACGGGCCGGGCTGACGCCTTGCATCGTGAGCTTGGATCGGAGAACGCTTGAAATCGAACGCGCGCATGGTCATGGGGATTATCTGACGTTGATCTGGATTTGCTGATTTGGACGTAGCGCCGATACGCCTGCTGATCGTCGACGATCACCTGCTCGTGCGTCAGGGGATCAGGCAATTGTTGGCAGCCGCTGCCGATATCGACATCGTGGGTGAAGCAGATTGCGGCGAGGGCGCCCTGTCCCTGTGCGCCACCGTCGCCCCGGATATCGTCCTGATGGATTTGCGTATGCCCGGCATGGGCGGCGTGGCAGCGACGGAGACGATCCGGCGTGCGCATCCGGACATCCGCATCATTGGCCTCAGCACGTTCGCCGAAGGACATACGGTCAACGCCATGATTGCGAGCGGCGCGCAGGCACATCTCCCCAAATCAGTGACATTCGAAGAGTTGATCGACGCGATCCGAAAGGTTCAGGCTGGGATGACGATCTCTGTTTTGCCCGCAAGCGGCGCATCTGACCGCAGCGGCGAAAAGCCGGCCGCCATCACGGGGCAGCAGCGGCGGGTGCTGGCTTTGATGGTCAAGGGCTTCACGAACCCCGAGATTGCGAATTACCTCAACCTGTCCGTCTCAACCGCTAACTACCATGTCAGCGCGATCCTGGCGAAGTTGGGGGTTTCCAACCGGGCTGAAGCGGTTGCGCTCGCGGTCCGCGAGCAACTGGCCAACGAATTCGATCTATAGCCACCCGGCGCTCTCCGCACGGGTGGCGACGTCGCTGGTAGACCTACCAGTTCCGCTTATCGACGCGCTCATTACCCTCGGCAACGGGAAACGATCCTGTGCGCGATGCCGGATCGCGGCAACGCTGGATTGCCCGTTCGACAGAGGACATGCGATGAAGAAATTTTCTGTTCTAAGCGCCGCAGCCGGTCTGGCGTTTGCGCTTGCTGCTCAGCCGGTCGTTGCCAAGACGGTCTATGGCGACTGCTCGATCAGCGTTGGTGGCAAAACCTATCTGAATATTAAAAAGACCTGCCGTATCGACTTGGACACGGATGGTTCTTTCCAGATCAACCTCAACAGCAAGAAGCCAAGCTACTTCGCCTATGTCTCCCTGCTCGACGGGGGCGTCGCAAATGTCAGCTGGAACGGCGTTGAGAAGGCTTCTCATGCGGACACTCTGCTCGGCGAGGATTTCCGCCGCACCGGCGGATGTTGGATCGGGCGCAGGGGCAAGGTCTGCGCATTCAAGCGCTAAGATATACAGTATTCCTGATCAATCCGTTGATTATCACGCCATCACATATTGAAATGATGATGGTGTGGAGGCCGAACCACACCTGATCATTTCCAATCTGACTTAATCAGATAATACAGATAAATGATCGGATATTGAGAGAATCTAGGTGCAGACCTTAGCCTTCATCCTGGCATTTTTCCAGTGGTAAGTCTACCAGTTGTCGTTTTCTTCCTACGCCTTCACTAGTGCCTGGCCCATCATCGGCGCGGGGGGCGATGACAACCCACATTTCCAGCGGCCGGGCCGCGGTCTCCGAGCCAACTCGGTGGCCGAGTGACGGGTCCGAACTGCCGTTCGACCGGCATCAGCAAAGGAGAAGATTATGAACCGTTCACTCGTTACCACGCTCGGCGTTGCAGGCCTGTTCGCTCCGGCTGCCATGTTGCTGCCTCAGCCTGCCCTTGCGGTGCCGTCGAGCTTCCAGCAGACCTGCTCGGACAGCGCGGTGACCATTGCCGGCGGCAAGGCAACGCTGACCGCGTCTTGCGGCAAGGCCGATGGCCAGAAAATCCCGGCTTCGCTCGCCATCAAATATGTCACCAACTTCAACGGCGTGCTGACGCTAAACCGCCAGGACGCCAATGGGTCGTTCGCGCTGACCTGCGTGGCCGTCAATTTGGGTCCGAACGCAAAATTGTCGGCTCGCTGCAAGGACAGCCGCGGCGTGCTGAAGCCGGCAACCTCGGTGACACTTGAAGATATCGGAAACTTCAACGGCGTCCTGAAGTACGCCAACTAACCACGCGAGGCGGGTGATTCACGGGAATCACCCGCTTGCTGTTATCGGAAGGATGGGGCCTCGTCTGGTCAGAAGCGCCCATCAAGACGCAGGCCGATTGTACGGGGATCGCCCAGCACGGCATAGTTGACCGCAGCATAGTCATATTGGACATAATCTTGGTCCAACAGGTTGCGAGCAAACAATGTCGCGGTCCAGTTGCGCGCCTCGTGACGCAGCGCCAGATCGAAAATCGTGCGTCCCTTCACCCGTTGCTGATTCTGGGCCGTTCCCACATCGGTGAACATCGCGCTGCGATAATTGCCGTTGAAATTGATCCAGAGCGACGGCGCAAGTTTCGCGTCGATGCCACCAGCCAACGTCCAGCGCGGCGCATAGGGAAATTGCGTGCCCGAAAGAGTCACGGTGCTGGTGGCACCAGAGGGCAGGGAAAAGTCGTCGAAGCGGGTTCGGACATGGCCGATAGAAGCATATAGGCCGATGGTTCGCACGGGCCGAGCCTGAACCTCCAACTCAAAGCCATTGAGATGGGAGCGGCCCACATTCACGCTGTGATAATCATAAATATTAAGCCCGAAATTGGCTCTGACCTGCTGATCGCGCCAGTCCACGTGAAAGGCGTTGGCGTTGACGGTCAATGCGCCGTCCAGCCATTGGGACCGCAACGACAGTTCGTAATTCCAGCTATATTCCGGTCCAAAGCGCACCAGCGTCGCGCGGGCGCGGTTCTGGCTTGCGCCGCCGGACCGGTAGGCGCGCTGGACGGTGAAAGCGGTGGACAGCGCGGAGGTCCAGTCCGCGCTGATCCCGAGCTTGGGCAGGAAGGCGTTGAATTGCGGGTCATTGGATGAAGACGGGGAAGAAGCCTGACTAACCAGTCCCAGCATTCCGGTATTGAGTGCCTGGACGGCATAATAGGGTAGCGACTCTACTGGGCCGAAACCGGCGGGATCGGGCAGTGTGCTGCCCAGATTGGCGCTCGTTTGCGCTGCATATCGGGTGCGTTCATGGTCGTAACGGAACCCCGCGATCAGCGACAGGATGGAGGTGAACCGCAGCCGCGCATCGCCGAATATCGCCAAGGTTTCGATGTGCTTGTCTAGATCACCCTCATAATCGATCGCTGCATAGGGCAGGGCGGCAGCATAAGCGGTAGTGATCGCGGCGGACACGGGCGCGGGCACGCCATTGGCCTGAAGCAGACGGTCAAGCGTGGTGACCGGTGTAGGGGCGCTGATCCTGCTGTCCTGACGGTTGTCGCTCGCCCGGCGATAATACCACAGGCCCAGCAGTCCATCGAGCGGACCGTTGTGGTGATTCAGGCGCAGCTCCTGCGTGACGGTGCGATGGCGGAAATGTTCGTCGATATGCTGAAGATCGATCGGACCGCCATCGCTGTCGATCCGCGATCGGCCCGCACTGCGGTTCCATGAAGTGACGCTGGAAAGCCGGGTGGAGGGGGACAATTCATAGCCAATCGATACGGCCGCTATATCGCTGTGAACCACACCCAGGGTCGGATAGTCCCCGGCAGACCGGCGATGGTCGAAATGGTCGGGCACATCGGTTCGGGAATATTCCGACACATAGCCGCCGGACCTTCGCAATCGGTTGAAGCTGAGCAGGATTTCCAGGTCTGGGAAGGCCGTTGGCGTTATCGCTATCTTCGCGCGCAGATTGAGCGAGCGCATGCCGTCGTCGGTTCCGCCACGCGTGCTGTTGCGAATGATGCCATCATCAGCGCGTCGTTCCCCGCTGAGCCTGACGCCGATCTGGTCAACAAGGATGGGCCCGCCCAGCGCGATGGCGAACGCCCGGTCGTCATGCTCCGTCCACAGCAGGCGTGCGTCACCGCTCCAATGGTCCATCGACGGATTGCGGGTTGCAATGACGACACCGCCCGCCAGCGCATCGAGACCCTGTATCGTCGATTGGGGACCGCGCAATATTTCGACCTGGGCGACATCCCACAAATCGGTCGGGCCGCCGTACAGGGCATCGGCGGGAATGGGCGTGCCGTCGACATACACGGTCGCGGTGTCCGCATCACCACCCGCGCCAACGCCCGTATTGGCAATTCCGCGAATGGTGAACCCGGCCGCGCCATAGGTTTCGGATAAGTTCGCGGTGCGCGCATAAATGTCCTGCACACGCAGCAGATTTTCATGGGCGATCCTGTCGGTGCCGGTCACCGCGACGCTGGTCGGGGTATCCTGGACAGTGCGATTGGCCTTTTCGCCCGTGATAATGATGGTCGCATCTTGTCCTGTCGGCTCGGCAGGTCGGGCGATGGCGGGCATGGCGATAACGATCGCGGAAGCCGCAACTACGGGCTTAAAAATACGCATGAATATTGCACCCCCGGCAGCGGCGGTTATCGCAACTGTCATATTGCGGCAACAGGCCACGTTGGATCCCATGATGCCGCGACGCCAGGCGGTTTCATCAATCCGGCACGGCAGGGATGCGCCACGCGGTCGGGATTGAGGGTGCCAGGGCATTGAGGCATAGGACCGACCGGGAACGACATGGGGGCGCCATTGCCGCAATCCGATTATTGGACGGCCATGCCGGGAGGCGGCCCCAGCCTGTTCTGGAATCCGGGCGCCATCAGCTATCTGATGGAATTGCTGCTTGCGCTTGTCCTGACCGTTTATTTCGCGATCCGCGTCGCGCGAGACATTCGGTTGAAGCGTGTCCACGTTCCGACATTGTTGCTGACCATCGCGATCGGCGCGCTGGTGCCGACCTTCTGGGCATCGCTGATCCGCGTGCTGACGGCAGGCGGATGGATCAGTTACGCCATGCCATGGTCGCCGCTGGCGTCATGGAACACGCTGTCTATGCCCTGGGCCCGGCCTTTCGGCGCTCTGTCCGCGACAGCATTCGTGATGGTGGGCTATTATTTTCCCAAGCCGCTGCGCGGGACGATGCGCGAACGCCGTGCCTTCGCCGCCATACTGATCGTGCTGACATTGGCGGAGGTTGGCATCGCCGTTCGAACCGACATTGCCATCATGCGCGGCGAGGCGTGGTGGCGTCCGGAATGGATTGCAGGCTGGATGAATGTCGCCACCATATGGGGAACGATTGTCTTCTGGCGGCAACTGGCAAGCGCGCAGCGGGACGGCGGTACGCGGAAGACCCCGGGCATGACGTCCGCCTGTTTCCGGGGTTTGGTGGCGATCGTGCAGAGGCCGGCCAATCGCGATGCGACCGCGGCGCGGGGCTTTCTGATCTTTAGCGTTTTGCCCATCATCCATACCGCTGCCCTGTTCATGCCCAACGAAGGGCAGTTTGGCCGTTATCCACTGGATATATTCATATGCTGGTCGGTACTGATTCAGCTGGTCGGCTTCGCGATCGTGATGCTTGGCTATCTGCCGGAACATTCTTCATTTCAGTTCAAGCTGACCATTGTCAGTCTCGCGGTAATGCTGGGGACTATTAACGGCGTCGCCTGGATGATGGCCCCTGCCTATGAGGCAGAATTCCGCGCGCCCGGCTTGGCGGAGACCGGCAAGGCGGTGAATTTCCTGCGGCTTGATGAAGGTCGCTATCTGGTGCAGCCTCTGCCATCAATGGCAGTATCGGGGCGTGGCTACGACATTGCACAAACGGGCCAGCGCATCGAGCTGCCCTTCCGCTTCAACTTTTATGGGAAGCAATATCGGTCGCTATTCGTTAGCAGTCGGGGCGTCATTGGCTTTGACAGGATGCCGCGGCCTTCCGATGCGGCTTTTGGCATAGGATCCCAGCCTGCCATTTATCCGTTGCAAGTCGATGTGCCCGAAGCCGGAACGCGCCTGTCCGTGCTCGTTGACAGGGGCAGGGTCGTGATCAGTCGCATAGACCGGTGTGACGAAAGCGGCCCTGACACATGCTATCATCTGCAAACGACGCTCCATGCCAGTGGCGAAATCGACATCCACTATCTGCGGCTGCCCCCTGTTCCTGAATTTTCGTTGTTCAGCCCGACCGCGGCCCCATGGCAGACGGGTATCACCCCTGGCACCGTCCAGACTGGGTCCGGGACCAATACGCCTTTCATTCGCGATCATTACCAAGCATTTCTGGCCTATCTGGACCGGCTTTATGCGCCGCTGATGCTGTTCTCGATCCTTGTCACTATGGCGCTTCTGCTCGTCATCCCCCTGTTCCTGCGTGGCTTTCTCGTGCGGCCGTTGGACCAGTTGCTACAAGGCATCAGACGGTTTCGCAGCGGACGGCTGGAAACGCAGGTCTCCGTCAGCTTCCATGATGAGATCGGCTATCTGACCGAATCCTTCAATGAAATGGCACGCGATCAGCATGCGATATTGCGAGATCTTGAGCATAGGGTCGCGGAGCGCGTGTCCGAGATCGAAGCAATGACGGTACACAACGCCCAGTTGGAGGAACGTCACCGACTGTCGGCCGATCTGCATGATGCAGTCGCTCAGACCCTGGCGTCCGCCTCTATGCTGGCGAACGCCATGTCCGGTCAATTTCGCGAAGATGGTTGCGGCGATGTTGCGACCGCCGAGCGGGTGGCTCGCCTGAACCGGCACGCATTGATCGAAATGCAGACGCTTCTGGGGGAATTGCGTGGCAAGGTCGGCAGCGACAGGTCATTGTCCGACCGCTTGGGCGATCTTGCCCGTTATTTTGCTGACCTTCACGGACTGAAAATTGAGTCCGAATTGAATGGCGAGGCGCCGTTGCCTGCGGAGGTGCGGGCAGTCTTCTATCGCATCGCGCAAGAAGGTCTGAATAACATTGTAAAGCACAGCGGCGCGAGCGCAGCGACGCTGATGTTCGAATGCGTGCCGAATCATGCCCTGCTGGTGATAAGCGACAATGGTCGCGGTTGCGCGCCTGAAGGCATCGACAAGCCAGACAGACTGGGCATGACGATCATGCGCGACCGCGCGCGACAGATAGATGCGACGCTTGAACTAGACACCGATGTCGGCAAGGGTTGCCGTATCACCTTGAGCTGGGGTGGGTCGTCCGATCAGTATTAAGCTCGTCACTATCAACGATCACTGAATGGTCCGCCACGACCTGCGAAATCCATGTTCGATTTAGAGGACTAGGCACCCTACTAGTTACTTTGTGACGGCGGTTGCGCCAATCAGCAGATCACAGTTCTAAACGGATGATCAGCAGGAGCCACCATGACAGACGAGAGCACGGCACGAGCCGATGGCAGCGGCCGCAGGCCCATGCAGTCGCCCATCAGGTCGATGACGGTCGCCCTTTGCATTGCGGCCTGCGCGGCAACGTTCCTCGCGGCTTGCACCCAGCCATCGGATGCGGCCGGCAATAACGCATCATCTGTCGCGCCGCAGGCTCCGGAGGCGGCCGTTGCCTGTCCCGACGAGGGTCCCCGCCTGCCGGTGACAGGCCTCTGCGCTTCCCGTTCGCTCGCTTATCTGAACATGGCGGGCGGCCAGACCGACGATGTGCCCAACGGGTGCGAATGGTCGGTTGAGGAAACGCCGATCGACCAGCAGGTGCTGCTTTACCGGGGTCTGAAATGCAAGGGCAAGTCGACGCGGCTTGTTTACAAGCCGGGCAAGCCACTGGGCGAGCTTGTGTATGAGAGCGCGGGCTATGGCGATTCCGAAGGCGCGATGAAGGGGCAGGCGCTGGTGCGGATCGCGCCAGCCGATGCCAAGGATATATCCGGGTCAGTTCTGAAGGCCGTGCTGCCTGCCGTCGATGACCGCACGACCGCCGCCAAATGCCATGTCAGAAAGGCCGGCATAGACGTCTGGCCCGATGATGCCCTGGTGGTCGATGACCTAACCCCGGCCGAGGCCGAAGCCGTTGCTGGCGATGGCCCGCGTACCGCTTGTGGTCCGCTCGGTCTGGACGAAGATTCGGCGGCCTATTGGCGTGTGTTCCAGGGGCATGGCTGGTTCTTCCAACTGGGGCAGGACGTTGCCCAGATCGACCCTGGTTCCTTCACCCTGCTGGCAAGGGACAGCGACGGGCAGTGGAGCCAGGCGGAATAGGCCGCGACGCAAGCAATTCACGAAGGAACCGAAGTGAAAAATCCGATCATATTGTCAGCGCTGTTGGCCGCGTCGCTTTCGACACCTGCCACGGCCGCCTATAGTGACATGCTGTATCAGACACGGGCACCGTGGAAGGTTTACGCCGTCTTCGACAATGGCAAATACTGGCAATGCGCGGCGGAAATCTACTCCGGCAAGAACCGGATGCGGCTCATCAAATTCTCCGCGAACGACAACCTCATCATCGCGACGCCAACCAGGCGGACCAAGATGTATGAAGGCGGGCTGGCCTTCAACGGCGTTGGCGACGCGGTCAAATATTCGGTATTCAATGGCTGGGGCGTTTATTCGACAACGGATACCCACATTTACGATATGCTGACCGAGGGGCGTCAGATCATGGTTGATCCGGGCGATGGCTATATCAGCTTTTCGCTGAATGGCGTCGAAGGAGTGCTCACCACCCTGCGCAGCTGTGCGTCGAAGCAGGGCAAGGGCGGCCAGCCGATGAAGTTCGATTTCTCGGTGCCCAAGCCGACTTTCTGTGCGTCGGAAGGCCAGTTGTGCCGCTTCACCGGCAATAAGACAGTGGTCTACGGCTATGGCTCCCGAACCATCAGGAAGGTGATGAAGGGGCCGGTCATGTGCACCAATCCAGCCATGGGTGGCGACCCCGCCCCGAATACCAAGAAAAGTTGCCAGATCCAGTGACGCCCGCGCGGGTCGGCAATGCATTGCCGACCCGCATTTACATGGACGGCCATCGGGCGACGCCTGAATGGGCCGATGGCCTGAAAGACAGGTCTTGAGGAGCTTCCTAAATGCGCGGTGTTTTGATCACAACCATCCTGTTGGTCGGCCTGACAGCGGCGGGCTGCAACGCTGACGCCAGTAGCCAGAATAGCGCAGGCCGCGCAACGGAATCCGCCGCACAGCAACCGGCGCCCGCGACAAAGGCGGCGGTGGCCTGCGCACCGGGCGAGAAACCTGGCGTCTTGACGGGGCTGTGCGCAAGCCAGCTTAAACCGCTGCTGCGCGGTTCCAGCGCGCAGGATAGCGCGATGGAGGGATGCTCCTGGAACGTTCGCGAAACGGCTTTCGCCATCGATGTCCTCTTGTATCGGACGCTTCGTTGTGACGGCAAAGAAACGACGCTGACCATGAATGTCGGCAACCATATGTCAGAATTGCAATATGTGGACGAGCAGGGTGAGCCGATGGTCGATGGCAATGGCGAGCCGCTGTTGCTGGCCAAGATCTTCGCCGGCCACCCAGATGGCCGTGCCCGTGCCTTGTGGGAAGCCCGGGACAGCATGGATGACAAGGCTGCCGCGCGATTGTGCGATCTGCGTCGCCCCTATCATCCCGAGGGCTTGCCCGCAGATGCGCTGATCGTCGATGTGCAGCGCAAGTCGGGGGAACTGAATGGCGACGGATCGAAGCCACTCTGCGGCCCATTTGGTTATCACCCGATGGCGGAGGCGATTGATTTCTGGCGCACCCACCAGGGATATGCCTGGTATTTCACCTTGGGGACCGACTTGTGGCCTATCGACCCGGCCTCCCTGACGATTGTGCAGAAGGATGCTTCAGGCAAGTGGGGTGCGGTGGCGGCTGGTTCATGACCAGTTGGGCGATGCCGCCGGCAATTCGGAAAGGATGAACGACTATGTTGGCCTTGATGTTGACCTTGATGGCTTCCACTGGGCCAATCAATCCAGCAACGGGTGTTCCTGAATGGGAAAAGATCCCGCGCCACTGCGTTTATTATAATCGCAAGGATGAGAGCGGCTTTCATGAAGCGTGCGTGGAATATAATAATTATAAAACCCACGAGCACAGCATCTTGCTGCCTAGCCGCAAATTCACGATCAAGGATTACGAGCCGATGCAGCATGAGTTGCCATGGATGTGGCTGACCATAAACGGCCAGCCCGCCATCGGCTATGAGCGTCACCGAAGCTGGATTTCCTACGCCGATGCCGGTTACCAATATGTGTTGGATGTGTGCAGTGAAGCGGATCAGGTCGGGGGGTGTGAATAATCGTCGGTGCCGCCATAAAAATGCATCGCTAACGCCGAGCCACGTCGAAAAAAGCCAGACCCGAATGTGGATGGCAGCTTTGATGATTGCCGTGATGTCGCTCGTCATGATGGGCGTCGTCCCAACCGCCGCGCCAACTTCGGCATCGCCGCCAGCCCAGTTGCCGTCTTCGAAGAAGCGCTTTGGCTGGATACCCACATTACGCGATCGCGGTCATGAGCAAGTGGGTCCACATCAAAGAACGGCCGGCGCGTCAGGCGTGGAGATGCTCCAGCCTGTCCAATAGCCTCTATACCGCTGCACCGGTGACTGCTTTTGTCGGACTTGGACGTTCCAGAGGTACGTCGAGAACGACCAATTCTGGTCGACTGCCGCCGGAGGCGATCGACCGGCCATGGGACGAAGCAGCCGGTCGACGCCGCAACTGACATCATCCGGTTACGCCCCACTCGCGGTCATGCTTGTTCCAGTTCAAACAAGCATAATGAACGCGAATTGATCGGCCCCTACCGATTGGTCCGGTTTGATTGTTAGTGCATTGTTGCCTCTGACGCCATGGCTGTCTGCAGGTGGAGCGAAGCGGAACCGGAGGGCGGCTTTTCGTTCTTCGTATGCTCTTGTGGAGGAAGCCGCAATGTCGCTCAATTTTGTAATGATAGGTTCTAATACTAAGGTGCGTTGAGGCTGACTCACGCGGGGGATTCCCAAGCTCGTGAAAATCTGATTCGACGTAGCAGGCACG
>NZ_JBHDJI010000021.1:0-20404 GCF_041877245.1 Sphingobium agrisoli | reverse complement strand
GATACCTTCAGTCCCGCCGAATGCCGCAATTATCTCACCAACTCGGGGTACGGATCAATCTAATGTCATCCGACTCTAGTGTGGCCTGCCAGGCTAGATTCGGCGCTTATGCATCTGCCCCACAACGACAGCCCCTATAAAAGAGGTAAGCGCTTGATGATCGTCATGATCCTCGCGATGCCAATTATTATATGGATTATCCCCACCGCTTTGACGGTTTGGGGCCTTCCTGCTCGGAAATTACACTTTGTAGTTCTTCCGCTCGGGCTGCTATGGCTGTTTCTAGGCAGCATTTGGAGCTTTGTGGTCTCCTGTCAGAAATGCGGAAGATCGGTGTTTTTACGACGCTTCATGATAAGTACTCCTTGGCCCGCAAAGACATGTAGCAAGTGCGGTGCAGACTTGACTGTCGACCCGTCAATCACATGAGGCTTCACACCCGAAATGTCGGCTTTATATTCAACCATGGGCATTATTTAACGTCGGCAAATGGTCGTCCGCAGACACTGATCAAGCCGCACCCCTCGAATGACTGACGCGCCAGAGCCTCTCCCTACTTCCGCCCGAACAGCTTCTCGATATCCCCATGGCCGAGCTTCACCCAGGTCGGGCGGCCGTGGTTGCACTGGCCTGAGCGGGGCGTGACTTCCATCTCGCGCAGCAGGGCGTTCATTTCCGCGACGCTCAGCACGCGACCCGCGCGGACCGATCCGTGACAGGCCATGGTCGCGGCGACGAGGTCGAGCCGTTCCTTGAGCGACAGCGCGCTGTCATAGGCGGCGAGATCGTCGGCGAGGTCGGTGACGAGGCCCTGCACGTCCGATTGCCCCAGCATCGCCGGCACTGCCCGCACCAGCATCGCCGAAGGGCCGAACCGCTCCAGTTCCAGCCCGAAATCGCGCAGTTCGGCGGCGCGTGCCTCCAGCCGGTCGCAGGCGGGTTCGTCCAGTTCGACCACCTCGGGCAGTAGCAATGCCTGCGACGCGACCCGGTTGCCATTTTCTTGGCCTTCCATCGCCCGGCGCATCCTTTCCAGCGTCAGCCGCTCATGCGCGGCATGCTGGTCCACGATGACGAGGCCGTCCTCCGCCTCCGCGACGATATAGGTGCGCGCGACCTGCCCGCGTGCGACGCCCAGCGGAAAGCTGGTTCCTTCGGGCGCGGGGGCGGCGGCGGGTTCGGCCCGGGCCTGGGGCGGCGGGGCGATGAAGGACGGGCGGCGGTCGCCCACGCTCTGATAGAGCGGATTATAGCTGGTAGGCCCGGCAGCCGCCGCCTCGAAGATCGGCATCGCGCCGATGGGGGTCGGCGACACCGGCTCGGGCCGCCATGCGCCAAGCGCCGCCGGGTCGGCCATCTGCACGGCGCGGAAGCCTTCGGCATCGAGCGCGCGGCGCAGGCCGGAGACGATCATGCCCCGGATCAGCGCGGGTTCGCGGAAGCGCACTTCCGTTTTAGCCGGATGGACGTTCACGTCGACTTCGCTCGGCGGCACGTCCAGGAACAGCGCCACCACCGGATGCCGGTCCCGCGCCAGCATGTCGGCATAGGCGCCGCGCACCGCGCCGATCAGCAGCCGATCGCGCACCGGCCGGCCATTGACGAACAGATATTGATGATCGCCCACGCCCCGGTTGTAGGTCGGCAGCGAAGCGACACCGGACAGCCGCACGCCTTCGCGTTCCAGCGAAACGATCACATGATTGTCGGCAAGCTGCCGGTCGGTGAGCGCGGCGACCCTGTCCTCCCGCGCCTCGCCCCCCTGAACGCCCAGCACGCGGCGGCCGTCATGCTCGACCGAAAAAGCGACCGAGGGATGTGCCATTGCGAGACGGCGGAGGATGTCGAGGCAGGCGGCATATTCGGCCTTGGGCGATCGCAGGAACTTGCGGCGGGCCGGCACCCTGGCGAACAGTTGCTCCACCGTGACGCGCGTTCCGGGGGGGAGCGCCGCCGGTCCCTCCGCGACCAGCGCGCCATTGTCCACGGTGCGGTTCCAACCGTCCCGCCCCGCGACGCGGCTGTCGATCGAAAGGCGCGCGACGCTGGCGATCGAGGGTAAGGCCTCGCCACGAAAGCCTAAAGTGGCGACATTCTCGATCGCGTCGTCGGGCAGCTTGGATGTCGCATGCCGCTCAAGCGCCAGCGCCATCTCGCCCGAATCCATGCCGCAGCCGTCATCGCTCACCTCGATCCGGTCCAGCCCGCCATTGGCAAGGCGGACCGACACGCGAGTCGCGCCCGCGTCCAGCGCGTTTTCGACGATTTCCTTCAGCGCGCTGGCGGGTCTTTCGACCACTTCACCGGCAGCGATACGGTTGACCAGATGTTCGGGCAGACGGCGTATTGACATTGATTAGGGACTAGACCAAGCGAGCGCTTTCCGCGAGCCGCGATCCCATATTTTTTGCGCTGCACAGGGCAAGGAAACGGGGCTGATCGGTCGAGCGAAACAGCAACCGACCGGCTCCGCGACGCGCCTGCGGAACGGCGGCGATACAGGATAAGGCATGTCGATCTTTTCGCGTCTCTTCAAATTCTCTTCGCAGGATATGGCCATCGACCTCGGCACCGCCAACACGGTGGTCTATGTGCGCGGGCGCGGCATCGTCCTGAACGAACCGTCGGTGGTGGCGGTGGAGACGCTGAACGGCGTGAAGCGGGTGAAGGCCGTGGGCGTCGACGCGAAGCTGATGATGGGCAAGACCCCGGATTCGATCGAGGCGATCCGCCCCCTGCGCGACGGCGTCATCGCCGACATCGATGTCGCCGAACAGATGATCAAGCATTTCATCACCAAGGTCCATGGCGGCAAGCACAGCCCCTGGCGCGCGCCTGAAATCGTGATCTGCGTACCCTCTGGCTCCACCAGCGTCGAGCGCCGCGCCATCCGCGACGCCGCCAGCAATGCCGGCGCGAGCCAGGTCTTCCTGATTGAGGAACCGATGGCCGCCGCGATCGGCGCCGACATGCCCGTGACCGAACCGATCGGATCGATGGTGGTCGACATCGGCGGCGGCACGACCGAAGTCGCCGTGCTGTCGCTGCGGGGCCTCGCCTACACCACCTCGGTCCGCGTTGGCGGCGACAAGATGGACGAAGCCATCGTCTCCTTCGTGCGCCGTCATCACAATCTGCTCATCGGCGAAGCCACCGCCGAACGGATCAAGAAGCAGTTCGGCGTCGCCCAGCCGCCCGAGGACGGCGTGGGCGAGACGATCCACATTAAGGGCCGCGACCTCGTCAACGGCGTGCCCAAGGAAATCAGCATCAACCAGGGCCAGATTGCCGACGCGCTGGCCGAGCCGATCAGCACGATCGTCGAAGGCGTGCGGATCGCGCTGGAAAATACCGCGCCCGAACTGGCGGCGGACATTGTCGATCAGGGCATCGTGCTGACCGGCGGCGGCGCTTTGCTCAAGGGGCTGGACGACGAATTGCGCGACGAGACGGGGCTGCCGGTGACGATCGCCGAAGACCCGCTGACCTGCGTCGCCATCGGCACCGGCCGCGCGATGGAGGATCCAATCTTCCGGGGCGTGTTGCAAACCGCCTGACGAGAGGGGCTGTAACGCATGGCGCGGCCACCCAGCCGACGCCCCGGCATCAACCGCAGGGCGCAATATAGCCTGTTCGCCAGCTATGTGGTGGCGGTGACGGGCGCGGCCGTCGGTCTGCTGCTGGTCGTGATCGCGATCTTCGATCCCACCGGATTTTCCGCGCTGCGTATCGCCGCGGCGGAAGCAACGCGCCCCCTGTCCGTCACCCTCAAATCGATGGTGAGCGGCGTCAGTTCGGTCGACGAGGTGCTGGCCGCCTATTGGCGCGCGGGGTCGCAGAATGTCGCGCTGCGCCGGCAGGTGGAGGCGGACCGCAACCGCATCATAGAGGCGAAGGCGGTGGCGCAGGAGAATATCCAGCTCAAGAAGCTGCTGAAACTGGTCGATGCCGACAGCAGCCAGGTGCTGACGGCGCGGCTGATCGCCTCCTCCTCCTCCAGCGCGCGCCGCTTTGCGCGGCTCAATGCCGGCAGCTGGCAGGGCGTGCGGCAGGGCATGCCGGTCCGCGCGCCGGAAGGACTGGTCGGCCGCATCCACATCACGACCCCCAACAGCTCCGACGTGCTGCTGTTGACCGACACCAGCAACATCGTGCCGGTGCGCCGCGCGAGCGACAATATCCCCGCCATCTCCACGGGCCTGGGCGACGGATCGGTCGAAATCCGGGCGCTGACCGCCGGGCGAAACCCGTTCAAGCCCGGCGACCTGCTGGTCACGTCCGGCATCGGCGGCGTCTATCAGCCCAATATCCCGGTCGCGGTGGTCGTCCGGGCGCAAGGCGAGATCGCCTATGGCGTTCCGCTCGCCAACCCCGCCCGGGTGGACGCGGTGGTGGTGGAGCGCATCTTCGAGGAAGCGGTGACCCGCCCCGGCCCCGCCGCGCCGCCGGTCGCGAACGAGAGCGTCGCCGCCAACGCCCCCGCGCCATGATCGACCCGCATCTGCACCATGTACCCCGGCTGGGACGGCATCCGTCGCGCTTCCGGCTGCACGGCACGCCGGTCATGACGGTGATGCTGGGATCGCTGCTGACCAGTCTGCCGATCATCGCCCAGTCGCCGGTGCTGCCGCCCTTCGGCCTGCTGCTGCTGCTGTCCTGGCGGTTGCTGCGGCCCGAACTGTGGCGCGCCTGGATCGGCCTGCCGCTCGGCCTGTTCGATGACATGGTGAGCGGCCAGCCGATCGGATCGGCGATGTTCCTGTGGACCGTCGCCCTGATCGGCATCGACGCGATGGAATATCGCCTGGTCTGGCGCAGCTACCGGCAGGACTGGCTAATCGCGATCGTGGCGGTTATCGTCTGCATGGCCGGCGGATGGTTCTTCGCGCGGATCGCCGGCGGAGGCTCTGTGCGTTTTTCCCTGGTGCTGCCCCAGATGTTGTGGACGATCCTGCTCTTTCCCTTCATCGTCCGGCAATGCGCGCGGATCGACCGCTGGCGCGTAATGGCATGAAATTTCCCTTCCTCACGTCCAAGACCGTCACGGAAGCAACCCAGACCTTCACCTTCACCCGCCGGTCGATGGTGGTCGGCGGGTTGCAGGGACTGATCGGCGCGACGCTGATCGGGCGGATGGCCTGGATCAGCATCGTTCAGAACGAGAAATACAGCCTGTTGTCGGAGAGCAACCGGGTCAACCTGACCCTGATCCCGCCGCGCCGGGGCTGGATCATCGACCGCAACGGCCGGCCGCTCGCCAACAACCGCACCGATTTCCGCGTCGACCTGATCCCGCAGCGGATGATCGATCCGCAAGAGACGATCACGCGTCTGGCCCAATTGTTGAAGCTGGAGCCCGACGAGGTCGATCGCATCCGCGACGAACTGGACAAGTCCGCCGGCTTCCGCCCGGTGCAGGTGGCCGACAAGCTGACCTACGACCAATATGCCGCGATCAGCGTTCGCCTGCCCGACCTGCCCGGCGTTGCGCCGAGCCAGGGCTTTTCGCGCAACTATCCTGCTGGCGCGACGGTGGGCCATCTGCTCGGCTATGTCGGCGCGGCAACGGCGGAGGACTATAAGGCGCGCAAAGACCCGCTGCTCATCACGCCGGGGTTCAAGGTCGGCAAGGATGGCCTCGAAAAGGCGTTCGACCGGCACCTGACCGGCAAGCCCGGCGCGAAGCGGGTCGAGGTGACGGCGCGCGGGAAGATCGTCAAGGAACTGACCACCCGTCCGGACTCGCCGGGCCGGTCGATCAAGCTCACCATCGACGCGGGCCTTCAGGAATTTGCCGGCCGTCGCCTCGCCACCCAGAGCGGATCGGTGGTGGTGCTCGACTGCCATAATGGCGATGTGCTGGCGCTCGCCTCGATGCCCAGCTTCGATCCCAACAGCTTTTCCGACGGCATCAGCCATCTGGAATATGAGATGCTGTCGAAGGACGATCACGTCCCTCTCCGCAACAAGACGCTCCAGGGCCTTTATCCGCCCGGATCGACCGTAAAGCCGATGGTAGCGCTCGCCCTGCTGGAGGCGGGGATTTCGCCCATGGAGACGGTGAGTTGTGGCGGTGCGATCCGGGTCGGCAACACGCTGTTCCACTGTCACAAGCGGCGTGGCCATGGCGCGCTCAACATGCGCGGCGCGATCGCGCAGAGCTGCGACATCTATTTCTATCAGATGGCCCAGCGCATCGGCATGGACCGCATCGCCAGCATGGCGCGGCGCGTCGGCATGGGCCAGCGCTTTGACCTGCCCTTCCCCAGCCAAAGCTACGGCACGGTGCCCGACCCGGCGTGGAAGGAGCGGAAATATGGCCAGAAATGGCAGGTCTATGACACGGTGAACGCCACCATCGGACAGGGCTATATGCTCATCAACCCGCTCCAGATGGCGGTGATGGCGGCGCGGCTGGCGACGGGCAAGCAATTGATGCCCAATTTCATCCACGGCGCCCCCCGCCCCGCGCCCGCGAGCGTCGGCGCGACCGAGGAGCATCTGGTCGTGATCCGCGATGCGATGAGCGCGGTCGTCAACGGCGGCGGCACCGGCGGCGCGGCGCGCAGTTCCATTCCCGGCGTCATGATCGCGGGCAAAACCGGCACCGCGCAGGTCCGCCGCATCACCATGGCGGAGCGCGCCGGGGGCGTGCGCGGCAATGCCGGCCTGCCCTTCAAGCTGCGCGACCACGCGCTGTTTCAGGGCTTCGCCCCGTTCGACAATCCGCGCTTCGCCATCGCCTGCATCATTGAGCATGGCGGCCATATCAACCGGATCGAGGACGCGCCGATGATCGCCAGCGACACGCTGTCCTATCTGTTCGATCCCAAGAAGGCGATGGAAAAGCTGGAGACCCTGGAAAAGGGTTGGGGCGGCCCGCCCGCCGAACGGCAGGCGCGCCAGATGGCCGCCTTCCGCCTCGCCAAGGCGATCGAGAAGGGAGAAGTGCCGCCGCTCTCGGACAATGCGGCGGATAATGCAGCCAACGCAGCCGATCCCGCTCCGTCGCCGCCCCCGCAGCCCGCTCCGCCGGCGGGCGAGGACGACCTGCCGCCGCCGGCCAACAGTGCGGTGGCGCCATGAGCATCGTCCCCAAGGCCGTCACCGATTTCCCTTGGCGCATCCTGCTGCTGCTGCTGGCGATCGCAGGGTTCGGCACCGTCGTGCTCTTCAGCGCGGCAGGCGGCAGCATCTTTCCCTGGGCCTTCAACCAGGCGCTGCGCTTCTGCGTCGCTTCGGTGATCGCGCTGGCGCTCAGCCGCATTCCGCTGGAGGTCTTTGCCCGCTACGCCTTCCCCGCTTATGGCACGGTGCTGGCAGCGCTGTTCCTGGTGGAACTGATCGGCGGGGTGGCGGGCGGCAGTCAGCGCTGGATCAACCTCGGCTTCATGCAGTTGCAGCCGTCCGAATTCATGAAGCCGATCATCGTGCTGACGATCGCGCGCTTCTACGCCATGCTGCCCGTGGGCGAGATACGCCGCTGGAACGCGATCTGGCCGGCGCTGGTGCTGATTGGCGTCCCCTGGGCGCTCGTGCTGGTGCAACCGGACCTTGGCACCGCGACGATGATCGCGGCGGGCGGGGTGACCGTCATGTTCCTCGCGGGCCTGCCGCTGCGGCTGTTCATCGGTACGGGCCTGGCCGGCGCGGCGATCATCCCCATCGCCTTCAGTTTCCTGCACGAATATCAGCAAAAGCGGGTTTTGATCTTCCTCGACCCGGAAAGCGATCCGCTGGGCGCGGGCTATCATATCAGCCAGTCGAAGATCGCGATCGGATCGGGCGGCCTGTGGGGCAAGGGCTTCCTCAACGGCTCGCAGAGCCATCTCGACTATCTGCCGGAGGGGCATACCGACTTCGTGTTCGCGACCATGGCGGAGGAATGGGGGCTTCTGGGCGGCTCGCTCATGATCATCGCTTTCCTGCTGCTGTTCCGCTGGGGCATCCGCGTGGCGATGCGAACGCAGGACAAGTTCGCGCGACTGACGGCGGCGGGGCTGACGACGACGATCTTCTTCTACGTCGCGATCAACCTGATGATGGTGATGGGGCTGGCCCCGGTGGTCGGCATCCCCCTGCCCTTCATGTCCTATGGTGGATCGTCGATGCTGACGGTCATGCTGTGCGTGGGCATCATCATGGCGATCGACCGCGCCGGCAAGCGACGCGCCAACCCCGGAAACTGGGCATGAGTCATGGGACTGAAATTTTTCGAGGCGCCGGCAATTTAGGGTTTGCGAATCCGCAGGACGCTGCTAATTGCCCGCCCACGACGACGGGCGCTGCCTTTGCAGAGCCCCAGATCGCCGGTGTGGACGCATAGCTCAGTTGGTAGAGCAGCTGACTCTTAATCAGCGGGTCCTAGGTTCGAGCCCTAGTGCGTCCACCACATCTTTGCACATCACGGCATCAGCCGCCGCCGCCCTTCCCACAGGTGCCATCGCATCGCCAGCGCGGCGCCTTCGGGATCCTGTGCGCGGATCGCGTCGACGATGACGTCATGTTCGCGCAGCATCGTCGCGATCACTTCGGGCGGGCGCGATCGGCTGATGTCGACGCCGGCACGCATGATCTTCTCGATGTCGGGGTTCAGCGCGTCGAAGGCGAAGCGGAACGCCGGGTTGCCGGTCGCGTCGGCTATGCGGCGGTGCAGTTCCATATCTTCGGCATGGGCGGGCTCGCTCGACAGCAACGCCTCGCGCAGCATCGCCATGCCGTCCTCGATCCGCAGCATTTCCTGCGGAGTGCGGCGCGTGGCGGCCAGGCGCGCGGCCTCCGCCTCCAGCACGAAGCGCACTTCATAGCTGCCCAGAGTCGTCGGCAGCTCGGCCGAATTGACGAAGGCCGCGAGCCGGTCCGAAGGGCGGCTCTTGACGAAGGAGCCTGCGCCCCGCCGCGCCTCGGTTATGCCGTCGGATGCCAGCCGCATCAGCGCCTCTCGCACGATCGCGCGGGACATGCCGAACATTTCGGCCAGTCGCGCTTCGGACGGCAGGCGCGCGCCGACCTCCAGATCCTCCGACTGGATGATGTCGACGATCGCTGCATAGGCATGGTCGGAAAGGCGGGGCGGGCTCATGCGCGGCCTTACAGGATGCTGCTGGCGAGGAGAACCAGCAGCAGGCCGACGACCGCGACCACCGTCTCCATCACCGACCATGTCTTGAAGGTGCCGGGCATGTCGGTGCCAAGATAGCTTTTCACCAGCCAGAAGCCAGGATCGTTCACATGGCTGAAGAAGAGCGACCCTGCCCCGATCGCCAGCACCATCCATTCCGGCGCGACGCCGGACGCGGCGACCAGCCCTTCCATCACGCCCGCCGTGGTGATCGTCGCCACGGTGGCTGAGCCGGTCGCGAGGCGGATACACACCGACACGCCCCAGGCGAGCAGGATCGGAGAGATGGCCCCGCCCTCCGCGATCCGGACCAGCATGTCGGACAGCCCGGCCGTCACCAGCACCTGCTTGAGCGCGCCGCCCGCGCCGATGGCGAGGATGATGCCGCCCGCCGGCGTCATCGCCTCGGTCCAGATCGCGCCCTGCACATCCCTGTCGGTGATGCGCCGGCCAAACAGCAGCGGCAGCGCGACCAGCACCGCGACCAGCAGAGCGACGACGGGATCGCTGATCCATTTCAGCCACAGGAACTGCGCGGCGACCGGCGGCGGCATCAGCGCCACCGCCTGCCCCGCCGCGATCAGGACCACCGGCAGCAGCACAGCCGTCAGCGCGCGCCCGATGGGCGGGGTCGGAACATCAAGCTGCACCGGATCGAGCAGCGGCGGATTGAGCGTCACGCCCGGCGCGGTGAAGCGGGCCAGCAGCGGCCCGGCGATGATCGCCGTCGGGATGCCGACCAGCAGGCCATAGAGCAGGGTTAGGCCAAGGTTCGCGCCCAGCGCGTTGACCGCCAGCAGCGGCCCCGGATGCGGCGGAACGAGCGCGTGGACCACGGACAGGCCGGCGAGCGCGGGCAGCATCAGCTTGAGCTTGGCCGTATCGTCATTCTGGCCGTTGGGGAGCGCGGCAGCGGCCGACGCCACGATGGGAAGCAGCAGAACGAGGCCCGTCTCGAAGAAGAGCGGCAGGCCGATGAGCAAGGCGGTGAAAAGGCTGGCCCATGGCGCGCCCCTTACGCCCGAGAGCCGAAGCGCCGCGCCCGCGATGCCCCCCGCCCCGTTCGACAATTGCAGCATCGCGCCGAGACCAAGGCCGAGCGCCACGACCAGCCCGGTGCCACCCAGGATCGTGCCGGCGCCCTTCTCCACCGCCTTTGCGGTCTCCTCCATCGGCAGGCCGGCGATCAGGCCGACGGTGAACGCGCCGCACAGCAGTCCGACGAAGGGATGGAGCCGGCCCCGGATGATGAGCAGGATGGACAGGGCGATGCCGGTGACGGCGGCGAACAGCAGCCGATAGTCAGCGGGGTTCACCAGCGCTTCTCGCTCGGCAGGGCGCCGGCATGTCGGCCCCTCGCATCAGCCCGTGGACGAAATGATAACGTCATCCCCTCACCCTCCCCAATTCCCGTTAAGTCGCCGATTCGCCCATTGATCGCGAAAATCTGTTAGACAGGTTTACAGCGGAAAACGCGGCATAACTAGGATAAATTCGATCATATACGACTTTTCGCTTGAACCTGTCTGACTGATTCTCGTATCGTTAGCGCTAACGAATCCAGCTGCACCCGTCCTCGTCGGCGCAGCGAACGGGACCAACAGGGAGAGGTAAGATGCACGCCGCGACCGAACTGCATGGCATTCTCGATCACCAGCCACGCCGCCCGGCGGAGCCGCCGCACCTCACGCCGACGCAGATGAAAGTGCTGCGCTGCGTCTATTCCGGCCTGCTCAACAAGCAGATCGCGTACGAGCTGGGCATGGCCGAGGCGACCGTGAAGGTCCACATGACCGCATTGATGCGCAAGCTCAACGTCCGCAATCGTACCCAGGTCGCGATCGCGGCCGGGCATTTCGGCTGGATGCAGCACGCCTGATTTGATACGCCGATTATATCCTATAGGATTGAGCAGAAACAGGCGGCGCTGGCCGCCGGATGGCGGAGAGGCAGAAGGCATGGCGCATTCACGCAGGGAATTGATCGGCGGCATGGGGCTTGGGCTGGCGCTGGCGGGGTCCGGCGTGCCTGCCGCCTTCGGCGCGACACGCAAGATCGGATATGCCGTGGTGGGGCTGGGCTCCTATGCCACGCGGCAGATCATGCCCAACTTCGCCGGTTGCGATACCGCGCGCCTCGTCGCCCTGGTCAGCGGCACGCCTGCCAAGCTCGACCAATATGGCGCGCAATATGATATCCCCAAGACGCACCGCTACAGCTATGCCGATTTCGACCGCATCCGCGACAATCCGGATATCGACGCCGTTTACATCATCCTGCCCAACAGCATGCATGCCGAATATAGCATCCGCGCGGCGCAGGCGGGCAAGCATGTGATGTGCGAAAAGCCGATGGCGGTATCCGTGGCCGAAGCGCAGGCCATGATCGCGGCGTCGAAGAAGGCGGGCAAGAAGCTGATGATCGGCTACCGCTCGCGCTTCGAGCAATATAACCGCCTCGCCATCGATCTCGCGCGCAGCGGCCATGTCGGCCCGACCCGGCTCATTACCGCCGAACATGGCTTCCCCGCGCAGCCGGGCATCTGGCGGCTCGACCGGCCGATGTCGGGCGGCGGATCGCTGATGGACATTGGCATCTACAGCCTGAACGCCGCCCGCTACCTGACCGGCGAGGAGCCGGTGGAGGTCAGCGCGGTCGATTCGACCGATCGCACCGATCCGCGCTTCAAGACGGTCGAGGACCGGATCACATTCATGCTCCGTTTCCCCTCCGGCATCGTCGCCAATTGCGTGTCCAGCTACAGCAGCTCGCACAATGGTTATCGGGTGATCGGCACCCAGGGCTATATCGATATGGAGCCCGCCACCCCCTATCAGGGACAGAGCATGTCGATCCGCAAGGATGGCGTGACCGCGCCGCGCGTCCTGCCCGCCGCGCCCAAGACCCAATTTGCGGGACAGCTCGATCATCTGGCCGAATGCATCCTGGCCGACACGACACCGATCGTGCCAGGTGAAGAGGGGCTGGCGGACATGCGCGCGATCGAGGCGATCTACCGGTCGGCGGCGGAACGGCGCGCGGTCGCGATCCGCGCATGATCGACCGTCGCACGCTGATCGCAGGCGCGGCGGCGCTGCCGCTGGCGACCGCCGCCGCCCGCGCCGCCGCCCCTGCCCCCGCGCCCCGGATCGACCGGATCGATCCCGCCTTCGACCATGTCGTCCCGCCGGGCGCGACGGTCGAGTTTCTGGGACAGGGCTATCGCTGGGCCGAAGGACCGATCTGGGTGCCGCAGGGCGATTATCTCCTGTTCAGCGATCCCGCGTCCAACATCATGTATCGCTGGACCCGCCAGGACGGCATCACGCCCTTCCTCTCGCCGTCCGGCCTGCAAACGCCGGTGCCGCCGGAAATCCGCGAGCCCGGCCTCAACGGCATCGCCGTGGCGGCGGACGGCAGGCTGGTGGGCGCCGACAGCGGATCGCGGGCGATCGTGCGCGTGGATCTCGCCACCAAGCAGCGCACCATCCTGGCCGACCGGTTCGACGGCAAGCGGTTCAACAGCCCCAACGACATGTGCATCGCGCCATCGGGGACGATCTATTTCACCGATCCGCCCTATGGCCTGAAGGACGCCGACGCTTCGCCGCTGCGCGAGCTGGATTTCTGCGGCCTGTACCGGCTGACGCCCGACGGCGCCGTTACCGTGCTGGACCGCAGCCATCGCCGGCCGAACGGGGTCGCGGTCTCGCCTGACGGGCGGACGCTCTATCTCGCGCTGTCGGACGAAAATCAGCCCGAACTGCTCGCCTACACGCTGGATGACAAGGGACTGCCCACCGGGCGGCGGGTGTTTCTCGACATGCGGAAAGGGCGCGCCGCCGGCGATCCGGGGTTGCCGGACGGGGTGAAGGTGCGCGCCGACGGGCATGTCTTTGCGACCGGGCCGGGCGGGGTGCATGTCTGCACGGCGCACGGCAAGCTGCTTGGGCTTATCCGCACCGGCAAGGCGGTCGCCAACTGCGCGATCGGCGAAGGAGGGCGAACCCTGTTCATGACATCGTCCGACCGGCTGGCGGCGGTGCCCCTGATCGCCTGACCCTATTTATAGCGGCCCATCACCACCTTCAGCCAGACCGGCCGGTCGACCAGATTGAGGCCATAGTCGGTCTGGTCGCCGTTCCAGATGCGGTCGACCACCCACTGGTCGCCCGCGAAATGCCCTTCCTCCACGCGCACCACCATGCCGCCGGGCGCGCTGCCGGGCCTGGGCGCGAATTCGGCGCGGGCATAGTCGCCGGTGAGCAGGAATTCGTCGGGCGAGAGCTGCGCGACGACGAGGCCCCCGACCGGCTCCTTGGCCCAGGGCGGGCGGCCCGCTTCGGGAAACCAGGTCTCCCGGCCGAAATTCCATTGGCCAAAGCTCGCCGTGATGGTCCAGTCGCCCATCGTGGTGCTCACCGGCGCGCCGTCATCGGGGCGGGACACGCCCCAGGTCTGATGCGCGAAGGCGATCTTCGCCCAGGGCGCGGCGGCGACGATGCGATATTTGGACGCAAATGCGTCGAGCGTCGGCTCGTCCAGCCGCACCGCACCGAGCGGATGGTTGTTATAGCCGCTGTCATCCATGCCGAACGGCGAGAAACCGATCGCCCCCTTCCCCAGCGCGGCCCAGAAGAAACGCGCATATTCGCGCGCGTTGCCGATTTCCGGCACCATCAGCGCATTGTCGGGCCGGGCATAGATGTCCAGATGCTTGACCACATTGCGGCTCACCCGGTCGTAAATGTCGGGCGCGGCGATGTCGATCGAGGGCGCGGCCGCCTTCCAGATCGGGATGACGTCGCCCTGCGGCCCGCCGCTCGACACCTTCATGGGATCGGGCGTTGTGAATGGATCGGCCAGCGCGGCGTTCACATACATGGGCAGTGGCTTCACCGCCTTGCCCGCCGCCGCCAGCGCCTCGACATAGCGGGCGGTATGCCATGTGTTGAACGCGCGGTCGGCCTGGTCGCCGAACAGGGCCGCCCATGTCCCCGCCGGCTTGCCCAGCGCCCTTGTCAGCGCCGCCGGCACCGGCGCTTCGAACAGCGTCTGCGCCGCCGCGCCATAATCGCGCGGATTCTGGTAGCTGCCGGTTTCATTTTCCGGCTGCACCATGATGACGCTGTTCTGCGCGTCATTATCGCGCAGATAGGTCATCAGCTTGACGAAGGCCCGCTTGTCCGCCTCCAGCGTCGCCGCGCCATGGGCGGAGAGCACGTCATGGTTGCTGCCGTCCTTCTTCTTCATGCGCGGGAAGCGGCGATTGTCGAGCTTCACCCATTCGGGCGTGTAGGTCAGGTTGGTGTTCTTCCATGTCCCGAACCACAGCAGCACCACGCGCTTGTCGTGCCGCCGCGCCTCGTCGAGCAGCGTCTGGACAAATGAAAAGTCGAACTTGCCTTCCCGCGGTTCGATCTGCTCCCAGGCGACCGGCACTTCCACGGTGTTCGCGCCAATCCGGTCCAGGATCGGCCAGGCGGTGGCGAGCGGCGCGGCATAGTTGCTGCTGTTGTTCACCTGCCCCCCCAACATCAGGAAGGGCGCGCCGTCCACGATCAGCGCATGGCGGCCATTCCTCGTTTCCAGATGCGGGATGTCGGTGGGGGACTGCGCCGCGAGCGGGGGCGCGACCATCAGCGATGCGGCGAGAAGAAGGGCGCGAAAACGCATGGGCGGCCTTTCGACATGAGAGCGGGCTTGCCTCCTGCTTAATACTCATACATTTGTCTGGAAAGCCGCGTGAGGTCGTAGGCGGGCACTAAGGCCGCTCCAGCGGCGTTTAAGGGAGGATGGCCAGTGAACAGCATCGATCGTCGTACCGCTCTGATCGGCGCAGGGCTGGCGGCTTTACCGACGATCGCAGGCGCGCAGACGGTGGCGAGTGACGAGATCATCGACCTGTGGCCAGGCCCGCCGCCCGGCAGGACCGGTGCGAAGATCGTCCGCTCGATCGAGGCACGCCAGGACGATCCTGCCCATCCCGACCGCTGGGTTCGCGGCGTCGAACGGCCCGTCATGATCGTGCGCCGCCCCGCCCGCCCGAACGGCGCGGCGATGCTGGTCATACCCGGCGGCGGCTATGGATTCCTGTCCTACGACAATGAAGGGACGAGCCAGGCCGACTGGCTCACCGCGCGCGGGATCACCGCCTTCATCCTGCTCTACCGCCTGCCCGCCGAAGGCTGGAACCAGCGGCAGGACGTGCCCTTGCAGGACGCGCAGCGGGCCATGCGGATCATCCGGGCGCGGGCGGCGACGTTCAATGTCGATGCGACACGAGTCGGCGTTCTCGGCTTTTCGGCCGGCGGCCACCTCGCCGGATCGCTCGCAACGCGCCACGGGGAGACCGTCTATGCCCCCGTCGATGCCGCCGACGCGCAGCCGGCGCGCCCCGACATGGCCGGTCTCGGCTACCCGGTCGTCAGCCTGGACGCGCCCTTCACCCATGGCGGATCGCGCGACAATCTGCTTGGCGTCAACGCCACCGAAGCGATGCGCCGCGCCTATTCGGTCGACCGGCGAGTCGACGCGCGGACCGCGCCCGTCTTCATCTTCCACGCGGCCGACGACAGCCTGGTGCCGCCAGCCAATGCCATCGCCCTGTTTCAGGCGATGGAGGCGGCGAAGCGACCGGTCGCTCTGCATATGTTCGAGGATGGCGGGCATGGCTTCGGCGTCAAATTGCCAAGGACGAAACAGGGCTCGCTCTGGCCCGATCTCTTCGCGGCCTTCGCCTCCAGCCATGGCGTCATCCCCGCCTGATCTACAACTTTAGACGCACTGGCGCGGCCCGCCTCGACCGGCAAGATCGCCGCGCGCGTTCGGCACAGGAGTAACACATGGCAAAATGGACAATCATGGCGGCGGCGCTGGGCAGCATCGCGGGGATCGGCCCCGCCTTGGCCGAACCGATGGCGCTGCTCGACCGGAATGGCAGCCGCGTCGCGATCGAGCCCTATGCACCGAACATCGTCCGCGTGACGATCGCGCTCGACAAGGCGCTGGCGGAGGCGCAGCCTGGGGACGGGCCGATCGCCAAGTCGGATTCGACTGGCTGGTCGCATCGCAGCGATGCGAGCGGCGACATATTCGCCTCCTCGGCCCTGACCCTGACCATCGACGCCAAGCCCTGGCCCTACGCGCCGGGCCAGATGGAACGCTACTTCGCGTCCGCCCTGCCGCCGGTCAGCCTGTCGGTCCGCGACGCGAGCGGGACGCTGCTGACGAAGATGACCGGCTGGGAGATGGCTCCCGTCACCGTCAACGGCGAAAAGACCTTCAAGGTCGGCGCAACCTTCGATTCGCCCGCCGACGAGCATTATTACGGCCTCGGCCAGAATCAGGAGGGCGCGCTCGACCTTCGCGGGCGTCAGATCGACTGCCAGCATCATTATGACGCGCCTGCGGGCGAGACGGTCTGCGTCCCCTTCATGGTCACGAACAAGGGCTATGGCATCGTCTGGGACAATCCGGCGCGCACCTTGGTCTGGCCCGGCCTCCATTCGACCACCCGCTGGCAAAGCCAGGTCGGCGAGCGCGTCTCCTTCTTCGTCATCACCGGCAAGACCACCGACGACCTGTATGCCGGCTATGCTAAGCTCACCGGCGAAACACCGTTGCCGCCCAAGGCGGGTTTCGGCCTCATCCAAAGCAAGGCGCGCTATGAAAGCCAGCAGGAACTGCTGGGCATCGCCAACGGCTATCGCCAGCGGGGCCTGCCCCTCGACGTCATGGTGCTCGACTGGTTCTATTGGACCCGCATGGGACAGATCGACATCGACCGGAACTATTTCCCCGATCCCAAGGGGATGAACGACACGCTCAAATCCATGGGAATGCGCTCGATCATCAGCGTCTGGCCGCGCTTTGAACGCGAATCGCGCTATTTCGACATGCTGGCGGCCAAGGGCTTTCTGCTGCATGACAAGGACGGCAATCCGATCGACGGCCTGCCGATGCGCTATGATCGCGCGGGGGCGCTGATCGACAGCACCAACCCGGATGCGCGCGCCTGGTTCTGGGGCACGGTGCGCGACAATATCCTGAGCCAGGGCTTCGACTGGCTGTGGCTGGACGAAACCGAGCCGGACGTGATCCCCGACGGCTACTGGTTTGCGCGCGGGTCGGGCGATCGCTATCACAATCTCTACCCGCTGGTGCATACGTCGGGCGTGGCCGAAGGCTCCGAACGGGACCGCCCCGCTTTGCGAAACATGATCCTTGCACGCGCCGCCTATCTGGGGTCGCAGCGGACCGGCAGCCTCTTTTGGTCGTCCGACGTCCATTCGACATGGGACGCGCTGCGCCGGCAGGTTCCGACCGGGCTCAACTTCACCGCCTCGGGCCTTGCCTATTGGGGCAGCGACATTGGCGGCTGGCAGACGCCCAAGGGGCCGAAGGCGGAGCGGCCGGTGCTGGTCGATCCCAAGGGCGCGATCGCGATGAGCCCGGATTACCCCGATTATCCCGAACTGTTCGTGCGCTGGTTCCAATATAGCGTCTTCACCCCCACGCTCCGCATTCACGGCCAGCGGCCGGGCACGGCGCTTTGGGAGTATGGCGCGGCCGCCGAGCCGATCCTCGCCGAATGGCTGCGGCTGCGCTACACGCTGATGCCCTATCTCTACGCGCTGGGGCATCACACCTATGAAAGCGGCGCGCCGTTCATGCGCGCGCTCTTCATGGACTTCCCGAAAGACCCGAAGGTCGCGACGATCGGCGACCAGTATATGTTCGGCCCCGCCTTCCTCGTCGCCCCGGTGACCGAGCAGGGACAGACGAAGCGCCCGGTCTATCTGCCCGCCGGAACCGCCTGGTATGATTACTGGACCAACCAGCGGTTCGAGGGCGGCCAGACGGTGGAGGTGGATACGCCGATCAACCGTATGCCACTGTTCGTGAAGGCCGGGTCGATCGTGCCGATGGGCGCGCCGGTCAAGAGCACGGCCGAGAAGCAGAATCTGGAAAGCATCCGCGTCTATCCGGGGGCGGACGCGCGCTTCACCCTCTATGATGATGACGGCACCACCAACGCCTATCGCAAGGGCGGGATGAAGGCCGAACTGGTCTGGGACGACAGGACGCGCCAGCTGACCACCAAAGCCAAGCTGCCGACCGGGCAGGCGCTGACCGGCCTCGTGCGGATCGTCGGCCAATGAAGGAGAAGGACATGAACGGGATCAACCGCCGCGAACTGGGCCTCCGCCTGGGCGCGACCGCGCTGGGATCGGCGATCGGCACTGGCGCGCAGGCGCAGCCGTCCGCCCCCGCCTCCGCGCCGGACGCCATGGCCTTCCCGCCCGGCTTCCTCTGGGGCTGCGCCACCGCCGCCTATCAGATCGAGGGCGCGGCGAAGGAGGACGGGCGCGGGCCGAGTAACTGGGACGTCTTTTCCCACACACCCGGCAAGGTGGCGAATGGCGACACCGGCGATGTCGCCTGCGACAGCTATCATCGCTATCCCGAGGATATCGCGCTGCTCAAAGCCCTTGGGGTGAAAGCCTATCGCTTCTCCATAGCCTGGTCGCGCATCTTTCCCGACGGACGCGGCAAGCCCAATCCCAAGGGCGTCGACTATTATAACCGTCTGGTGGACGGGTTGCTGGCGGCGGGGATCGCGCCGCATGTGACGATGTTCCACTGGGACTTGCCAGCGGCCTTGCCGGGCGGCTGGCAGAACCGCGACACCGCTTACGCGTTCGGCGACTATGCCGCCTATATGGCCGGTCGCCTGAGCGACCGGGTGCGGCATTTCATGACCGTCAACGAACTGCTCTGCTTCACCGATCTCGGCTATCTGACCGGCGGCAAGGCGCCCGGCCTGAAGCTGCCGCAGAAGGAAGCGAACCAGGTGCGCCATCACGGCGTACTGGCCCATGGCCTGGGCGTGCAGGCGATCCGCGCCAACGCGAAGGCCGGGGTTCAGGTCGGCCTCGCCGAAAACCCGTCCATCTACGTGCCCGCGATCGAGACGCCCGAGCATATCGACGCTGCCAAGAAGGCGATGCGCGACAGCAACGCCATGTTCCTGACCGCGATCATGGAAGGCCGCTACCTCGACAGCTACCTGACGGAGCAGGGCAAGGACGCGCCGGCGGTCAAGGACGGCGACATGAAACTGATCGGCGCGCCGCTCGATTTCCTGTCGATCAACGTCTATACCGGCAAGATGGTGCGGGCCGACCCGACCAGTCCCACCGGCTACGCCATCCTGCCGATGACCGGCGAAGCACCGCGCATGCCGTCGAAATGGCTCTATGTGACGCCCGAGGTCATCTATTGGGGGCTGCGGTCGATCAGCGAGATGTGGAAGCCCAAGGCGCTTTACATATCCGAAAACGGCTGCTCGGCCGACGACACGGTGAGCGCCGATGGCAGGGTCTATGACACCGACCGCGTCATGTATCTTCGCAACTACATGACCCACCTTCAGCGCGCGGCGCGCGAAGGGCTTCCGATCAAGGGCTATTTCGTCTGGAGCCTGATGGACAATTTCGAGTGGGAGGACGGCTACACGAAATTGTTCGGCATCCACCATGTCGACTTCAAGACGCAGAAGCGCACGCCCAAGTTGAGCGCCGACTGGTATCGCGAACTGGTGCGCACCAACCGGCTGGTGTGACGGATGGAAGGTGATGGCGGGGGCGGGAGGACAGAGGCCTTTCTGCCTGCCGTGATGAGAGAAATGCGCTGCGATCCTTGCGCCCGTCCTCAATATTCCATATTTTGAGGACATAAGGCGGTGCAATGTCGAAGACCATGACCCTGAATGTGCGTGTCAGCGGCGCCCTTGGCGATTTTGTATCGGCCAATGTCGGCGCCGTTGGCACATATGAAAATGTCAGCGAATATGTCCGCGACCTGATCCGTCGGGACAAGGAACGGGTCGAGGCCGAACGGTTTGCCCTCCTCCAGGCCGAATTGGCCAATGCCTTCGCCGCTCCGGAAAGCGAATATCAGCCGCTGGACGCCGATGCCATCATAGCCCGTAACGCTCGCCGCTGAGCATGTCCCGTTATCGCGTGCAGAACGCAGCCGGTCGGCGGATCGACCAAATATTCGTCCACACACGCGACACTTGGGGGCAGGATCAGACCGAAGCCTATATCCGCGGCCTGTTTGTCCGGTTCGCCGATATTGCTGCGCGCCGGGTCGCTTGGCGCGATGTGCCACCCGAATTCGGGGTCGATGGCTTTTATACCAAGGTGCATTGATCAGAACCCATGGGCCCATTGGCGCAGTCCGAGTGACATGATGCGCCAGGGCTGCTCGACGAGC
>NZ_JBHDJI010000020.1:0-43046 GCF_041877245.1 Sphingobium agrisoli | reverse complement strand
GTGAACGGACGCTGCGGGTCGGACAGGAAGGACGCCACCCGCGCGAGCGTCTTTTCTTCCTCGGCATAGAGAATGTGAAGGATGGCGCCGACGAGCAGAGAGTGGCTGGTCTTTTCCCAGTGGTTGCGGCGCTCGAGCGCCCCTTCGGGATCGACCAGAATATCGGCGATGTTCTGAACGTCGCGTACCTCATCGATGCCGCGGCGAACCTCGAGCAACGGGTTGTAGCGCGCCGAACGGGCATCGGTCGGATTGAACAGCAGGCAGTGTGAAAAGCGCTGGCGCCAACCGGCGGTCAATTGCCAATTCTCGCCCTTGATATCGTGAATGACCGCGGAGCCGGACCAACCCAACAGGGTCGGGATGACCAGACCGACGCCCTTGCCGCTTCGCGTCGGGGCAAAGGCCATGATGTGTTCGGGACCGTCATGGCGCAGGTAGTGCGATCCCGTCCGGCCGAGAAAGACCCCAGCATCGGTCGCCAATCCCGCCGCGCGAATATCCTTGGCACTGGCCCAGCGGGCCGATCCATAGGTCGTCAGATTATTCCGTTGCCGCGCGCGCCAAACTGAGCCGAGGATTGCGGCACTGCAGCCGACCAATCCGCTCGCGGCGGCGATTGCCCCAGCCTTCTCGAAGATGACCGGGGCATAAGCCTCGAACGAAAACCACCAGAGAAATAGTGCCCATGGCGCGTAGACCGGCCGGCCAAAGGCAAAGCACCAGGGCCGCCCGAGCTCGGGCTGATACGCCAACGCAGCGGCTGCCCATTGCGTCGAGAACCAGACCCCCGCCAACACAATGGCGAAGACGACAATGATCTGTCCGATGAGCAATTTGGTCGGTGTCATGCGGGCCTCCGCCCGCACGAGAATCAGTCGGCGCGGGCTCGGCCGCTAAGTTCGAACATCGTCCATTTCGACGTCAGTGCCTCTCTGGTGCCATTAGGGCCCGATCGGGGGACTTGCCGGCCGTCACCAGGCCGCGGATCGATATTACAGCTCAAATTGCAGCCGCGTGGTTCTTGCCGTTGAGTCGATGATGCTATCAGGCTGGGCGCTCCCTTTGGGGCGGTTACGACCACGGGATCGGCCACAGAGCCAAAGAACGCTATATGAAACAACTCGCCTGGGGCCAGTTCGACATCTTCGCGCTCGCGTTACCCGCGGCCATGCGTTCGGGGACGATGTCCCCGTCGAGCTGTGGCAGGCCGACGATCAGAAAGCCTGCGCAATCATTCGCCGGCACGAACGAACGGGAGCGCTTAGCCTCCTGGTGATGCTTCGCCGCGTTGACGGGGTCTGGGCCATCACCTGCGATGACCAATCCTTTCCGGACATGGATCGTGTCCGGGCACGGGCGAAAATCGAACTGAAGGAAGACGGTCAACCCGAACCCGTTCCTCCCGGGACACCGAGGCGGGCTGCCCTATACGATCTGAAGGGCCGTGAACCCGGCAGTGTGTTCCGCTTGCTGACAACCGAAACCTATCACAATGCCGCTTGGCTGCTGAACCAGCTCTATCTGTCGCTGCCACGGCCCGATCGTAAATGGGCGGCTGACTGCCAGACCGAGAATTTCAACGCTCGGCTTTGGGAGGCGCAGCTTCTCGCGAGCTTTCGCGAGCAGGGATTGCGAGTCACGCAACCCCTGGAATCCCCTGACTTTCGGCTCGAGAACAAAGCGGGCGAAGTTGCGTGGGTCGAAGCCGTGACCGCCAATCCGGAGGAGCGGTACGAGCCGGTCAACGCCCGGATCAGCCTCCAGCCCGGTGAAACGAGAGAATTGTTTTTCGGCCCGGCAGCGGTGAGGTTTGCTAAGACGATCGGAAGCAAGCTGCAGCGAAACTATCACGAGCTCGATCACGTCCGAGGGCTACCATTTGTCTTGGCGCTCGCGGACTTTCAGGCACCGGCTTCGATGATGTGGAGCCGGGAAGCGCTGATCGGCTATCTGACCGGCACCGGGGTCAGCTTTGGCGAGACAGGCGGCGTGCGCGCGCCGATGATGGAGGAGGTCTCGCATCTGATGGGTCCCTCCGCCTTTCCGGCGGGGTTATTCCGCGACGACGTCTATAGCGGCCTATCGGCGGTCATATTCAGCAACGCCTGTGCGTTGAGCAAATTCAACCGCGTGATGATCACCCGAGGTGCGCCAAACTATCATCGCCGCTACGTCCGATACGGCAAACTCTTCGATCGTGGACTGGACGTGTTCAAGGGCGTGCCCTTCTGCCTCGATGTCGCGAGCGAGGAATATCTCTCTTTTTGGCCGTCACGACACGAACCCTGGTGCGCTGAGCTGGAGGTGTTCCACAATCCCTTTGCCGCCCACTCTTTTCCCGTTTCGCTGGCACCGGAGGCAACACATTGGAAGTGGATCGACGATGAATGGCTTTGCCGACCCTATTATGAGACGAGTATCCTCTGGTCGGGCGCACTTGTCATGCCTTTGGACGATGAAATGCCGACCTACGAAACCGTGCCTGACTACCTCTTCGAGAGCGCGCGACGACGAGCTGCGAAGGCGGAGACAGACTAAGAGCGCACGGGACCAACGGGCGATGCGCTGCGAGAAATACTGAGTGGTCCTAAGCCTAATATCGGTGTCGTATGCCAATTCGGTTATTCTGTTGCTGGACAAGGGCGCTCGGAGGAATAGGGTCGCTGTCGAGGGGGCCGTGGGTGCGTGCCGCTAGGGGGGACTGACAGACGTGGCGCTGCCGACAGCCACTGATATCACCGTGCGCGAGGTGCTGGCGCACCTCGAGGGAGCGTTCGCCTCGGTGGCGAGCGCCGTGGAAAACGGCGAGTTCGCGCTTTGGGTCGGATCGGGCATCTCCCGCAAAGCCCCCAATCTCGGCGCTCTCATCGAGCGAGCTTTCGACTATATTCGCGTACGAGCGATCGACCCCGGCACCGCCGCAGCCTATCGCCCGGCGCTTGATGAAGCGCTGACTCTCGCCGAGATCGTTCCCGCCACCCTCGAAGCGCAATTCGGGCAGGCGCTTGCCGATTGGCCCGAACATGACGCGATCATAAATCGGCTCTGGAACAAATATTCCGAGGTCCTCGATATCCGCATCGCAGGAACGGACGTCGATTTCATCCTCTGGGATGCGATCGATATCCGACGGGCGTTTGAACATCCGGCGCCGCCTGCCGCTGAACATCTGTGCATCGCGATCCTGATCCTGGAAGGGGCGGTGCAGTCCGTCGCGTCCGCGAACTGGGACGGTTTCATCGAAGCGGCGGTGGACCGATTGAGCAACGGCGTCGCCGGCATGCTCCAGGTCGTTGTCGATCCCAACCAATTGCGTGGCCCCGCCGGCCGCGCCCGGCTCTACAAATTTCATGGCTGCATCGTGCATGCGACCCGCGAGCCGCAGGTGTTCCGCCCCTATCTGACGGGCAGCCACACCCAGATCATGGACTGGCCGCAAAATGCGACGTTCACGGCGATGCACAATGCGGTGGTCGGACTGGCGACGGCGCAGAAGACCTTGGTCCTGGGACTGTCGATCCAGGACAGCAATCTGCAGACGATCTTTTCCAAGGCGAAAGCCGTTCATGCCTGGCCCTGGCCATGCGCGCCCGATGCCCCGGCCTATGTCTTTTGCGAGGACACGATCCAGCGGGGCCAGCGAGACGTGCTGCGCATCGCCTACGGTCCGACCTACAACGCCGATCCGGCCACCCTCCACGACGCCACCTTGCTTCGCGCATGGGGCGAACAGGTGCTGATCGCCTTGGTCCTGAAGCTGCTTGCCGAGAAACTGGCACGGCTGATGGAGCTTTCCTTGGCGGCAGACGGCAAAGCGGCCATTGCGGCTGCACTCGCTCCGCTGCTGGGTAGTCTGCGCGATGACATTGCCGATCTGGCTGTCCCGATAACCGGGGCACGGGATCGTATCGCTTTTGCGAACCAAGCAATCGCTCTCTGGTCACGCATGCTGTCGATTTTCCGAAGCGGCGCCCTACCTGTCCACCCGGATATGTATGAGGCCCTATGTGGATCGCCGCTCAACCTGATCGCAGCCGATCAGAATGCTCAGGCCATGGGGTTGGGCCAGCTTGGGGTGGCCTTGTCGCTGCTTCATCATGGGCGGGCGTCGGGACATTGGGAATTGCGTGCGCCGGTCTCCGCCAACCTCGATGCTGGCGCGATGACCGCCCGTGCATCGCGGCCTGGCGGCGTCGATCGACCGCTGTTCCTTGTCAAATCAGCGGCGGACGCGATCAAGTTACAGAGCAATGGCGCCTTTGCGAACGACAATGCGATCGTCGTGCATGGCGATGACGTGTGGCAGCGCATGGTTGGCGGTGGCGGAAGCGCGCGCCGCGTTCGCTCGGCACCCGGACGCACGGGCGTCGTTGGAGAAACCCATGTCAGCATCGCCGACCTCATCGCGCGCAGCGCGGATGCAGTGGAGCTCCAACAACATTTCGTCGCCGAGATGATGTTGTGAGCGCCTCGCCGATCCTGCTCGCCATTCAGGCGCGCCTTCGCATAGCGGGCTATAGCGACCTGTCGACGCCGTTCAAATTGGCCGGGGTCGACTTCGCGTTCACGGCCGCCATGCGGGGTCGCGATGGCCGGGCACTCGATCTGGTCCTGCTGGTCGACACGACCACGGGGGATTTCGGAGATCGCGACGGCGCCAGGGTACGCCAGCGGATCGAGGCGTTGAGCCGCGCTCTCGATGTCACCGGGTCGCGCTATGTCGTCACGGTCATCCTGGCCGGTGCGGTGTTGTCGGACGGCGTCGAAGCCCTCTCGGAGACATGCCGGGTTTTGCAGGTCGAGGCGGTGTCGCTGGATGCCGAAGGCAAGCCTGTGGACGAAGCCGCCGAGCGACAGCTAGATGATCGCATTCGCGTGCTTCTGCCGCTCAAACTTCCCGTGGCGTCAGCGGAGCCTGAGACCGGAGTGGGCCCTGCACTGGATCAATTGGTCCGTGCGCTCCCCGCGGACACCAGCAAGGCGCTTGTCGACGCGGCCCTCGCCGCCGCGGAAGGCGGCGAACAGGCTGTCACCGATGCCGTCGCCCTGATCATAACGCAATCGTTTCAGCCGGAAGGTGAGGAGGAGCCGTCATGACCGAGCGCATCCTCAAGAGCCTCGACATCACCAACTTCCGGAGCATCCGGGGGCATATTCATGCGCCGCTCGACGCCAAGGTGGTGTTGCTCCACGGAGAGAATGGCGCCGGAAAGACGAGTGTCCTGTCTGCCATTGAATTAGCCCTAACCGGGAAGGTCCAATCGCTGGAGCGCGCCGATCCCGGCTACGAAAAGCAGTTGCTGTACCGATCAGCGACCGAAGGCAGCGTGATCCTGCAGACGCTGTGCGGCACCCAGGAGGAGGGTTACCAGGCGGTACTGACCGCCGACGGCGCTCAGTCCATCCATGCGCTAGACAAGGAGCTTGCGACCTTCTTCCGCGAGCGGGCCTTCCTGCCACAATCGCTGCTGGGCCAGCTCCTGCAGATCTACCAGGATGCCGGTAGTGATGCGGCATCGCCTTTGGCCCAATTCGTCGGCAAGCTCCTTGGTCTCGATCGGCTCGATGCCCTCGAGGCAGGTCTCAAGCCGCTGGTCGATGTCCGGAATGTCCGCAAGTCCGTCGACGGCTGGTTGGCGGCAGAGAATGAAAAATCGCGCGTCGAAGCGCTGCTGAGCGATCATCGCAAGAACCACGACGCGCTCGATGGCGAAGTGAAACTCGCCATCGACGAGCTAGTGCGGATTTGCGCATCGCTCGAACTTCCGATCAAGGTCGCAGAAGATAATCTGGAAGACGTCGCCGCAGCGTTGGCGGACTCGGCGGATGCGGATGCGTTCGCCCACCTGTCCGACCAGCAGCGCCGGCTGGCCGCGATCCGGCGCGAGATCGACAGCGCGCAAGTCGCGACGGGCGAGAATCCCGGTGTAGCCGCGATCGGCGCCGACGAAGCGAGCAAGCGATATGCATTGTGGGAAGCCGAATTTGGCGAGCGCTTCGCAACCGCCCGCCAGCGTGCCGAGGGCCTGTTGGTCGACGTTTCGCTGCCGAGTGACCCAAGCCAATTTGCGGACGAAGCTTTGGAGCGGCTTCGATCGGAACAGAAGCAGCTGGGCGACCGCGTTTCCCAGGCGCGCTCCGATATTGAGCGGCATACGAAAGCACAGGATGAGCGCGACGTGGCCAACCGCCAGCGCGAAACGATCGACGAGGAAGTCGGAAGGCTATCGGCCAGCGCCGGCAGCCTTGCGTCGACCCTCGCCGAGCTGACGTCCTTCATCGACGGCGAGGTTTGTCCCGTCTGCGATCGTGACTTCGACGAGGTCGAGGGCGGTACTCTGAGCGAGCATGTGCATGGCAAGGTGCGGATATTATCCGCGTCGGCAGAGCGCTTGCTGACCCTGGGACGGACGCGCAGCGAGGCTCAGGTCACGATCGAGCGCCTGGATCGCGAAATTGAAGCGATCGGGAGCCGCAAGCTCACCGATGAAGCCATTGCCGACCTCGACCGGCGCTTGTCCGCGGCCGGATCCGTGATCGCCGAGCTGGAAGGTCTTCTCGATGCGCTGCGCGAGGGCACGAACCTGCGGGCGGCCGATGTGGCGGCGCGGCGGGCGGTCACCGACGCCCAGTCGCGGCACGTCTCCCTGGCCGCGTCGCGCGAGACCTTGAGCGCTTTTGCCATATCGATCGACGCAGACGCGATCGCGGAAGGCGAAACCTTCCATGCGGCCGCCTCGCGCTTGGAGCAGATGCTGGCCGCCAGTGCGGAGCGGTTGGAAGGCCGGCTCGCTCTGCGCAGAAGGGGGAATGATCATCTCGCGGTCGCGCGTTCGGCGATTGCCCGTCGCGAACAGGCGAAGACTCGTATCTCGGCCGACGCCGCGGCGTGGCAGCGGGCCGAAGATGCCTTGGGTCGGGCGCAGCTCTTGCGCGACCAGGGCATAGCGATCCGTAACGCGGTCGATAAGGTCCGGTCGGGGATCATCCGCCGCGAATTCAACGAGCGTCTCAATCTCCTATGGCGGGATCTCTTCGTTCGCTTGGCCCCGGGCGAACCCTTCGTACCGGCCTTCCGAATCCCGGCGGCGTCGACCCAGAAATTGCAGCCAAAGCTGATCACCCAGCATCGCGATGGCGGCGAAGCCGGCGGCACGCCGGGCGCGATGCTGAGTGCGGGCAATCTCAACACCGCAGCACTCACCCTGTTCACGGCGCTCCATCTGTCCGTTCCCAAGGAACTTCCGTGGCTGATCCTCGACGATCCCGTGCAGTCGATGGACGATGTGCATATCGCGCATTTCGCCGCACTGCTGAGGACCTTGTCGAAGGAGCATGGCCGCCAGATCATGATCGCCGTGCATGACAGGCAGCTGTTCGAATATCTAAAACTCGAGCTGAGCCCCGCCTTTCAGGATGACAGCCTGTTGACGCTGGAGCTTTCCCGCGGCCCCCGCCGGGACAGTGTCTGCGTTGCGCGCCGCTTCTCCTTCAAGGAAGAGACGGCCCTTCGCGCCGCTGCCTGATGAGACGCTGCAGTTGAGCGACTGGAAGAAGCACCTCGCTGGCGATGAGATCATCGCGCGGCTCCTTCAGCCGGACCGGCTTTATACCGCCGACGAAACTGCGGTGCGCGACGGTGCCCCGCGCCAGGCGGGCATTTACGCCTGGTATTTCGACGCGATCCCGGCCGGCGTCAACGCCAGTCAATGCCATCGGCACGCCGGCTGGACGTTGCTCTATTGCGGCATCTCCCCGAAAAAGCCGCCGACCAACGGCCGTCCACCCAGCCGATCCCACATTCACCAGCGCCTGAGGACCCATTTCGGGGGCAATGCCGCCGGCTCGACCTTACGGCTGACGCTTGGTTGCCTGCTCGAGGCCGAGATTGGCACGGTCCTGCGGCGCGTAGGCACGACCGGTCGGCTCACCTTTACGAACCCCGGCGAGCAGCTGCTCGATCGCTGGCTTCACGCCCATGCCCGTGTCGCCTGGGCCGCCGTGTCATCTCCCTGGGAACCGGAAGAACGCATGCTCGCGAGCGGTCTGCCACTGCCGCTCAACATCGATGGCAACCCCTGTGCTGCGTTCACCGTGCCGCTATCGGCGCTGAGGAGTGCCGCCAAGCGGCGCGCAGAGGCATTGCCGCTGATCGGCGATAGCGGCGGCCCCCGTCGCATGCCATTGTCCTGACCATGGACGCTCCGGCGAAGCACCCGATCTGCCTCGATTGCATCGGCAATGTCCATCTGCGCGCGCGGTTTGCATCCGAGGCGGTGCGAGCGACCTGCGAGGAGTGCGGCGAGACGGGACCGTCCGTGGAATTGGCAAGGATCGCCGAGGAGATCGACGAGGCCTTTCAGCCAAATTACGAGCCGACCATCTATGATCAGAACCCCGGCGCGGCCGAGATATTCTCCGAGATCGCCGGTATCGACGCCGACTTGGCTTGGCGGATCGAGCAATATCTCGATGAGACGATCGGCGCGAGGGCGGAGGTCGAGGATGGCTATAATATCTACGCCTCCGACGGCGGCTTCATCCGCGCGCGAACCCCGATGTTCTGGCAAGAACAGCGTTGGCAAAGCTTCTGCAGCACGCTGCGTAACAAGAGCCGCTACATCAATTCCGAGGCGATGGCCTGGCTCGACGCCGTTTTCGCCGACCTCGACAGCCATCGAACCTGGGATGCGCGTAGCGTCATCAAAGAGATCGTGCCGGGCGGAGCGGACAGCCAATTTTATCGCGGCCGCGTCGCCACAAGCGAGCCTGTGCTGCGCCAGATATTATCGCAACCCATCCTCCAGATCGGTCCGCTGCCGCCTGGGCGTGGCCAAGCGGGTCGGCTGAATGCCGCAGGAATCTCAGTCTTCTACGGCGCGGTTGACCCGGCTACCTGCGTGTCGGAAATTCGCCCGCCGGTGGGGTCGCATGTCGTGCTGGCGCGCTTCGATGTGGTGCGCCCCTTACGACTGCTCGACTGCGAAGCGCTCGACCGGCTCGCGGTCCAGGCCAACCCGTTCGACCCGGAGTTTGTCCCCAAGCGTGACCGCGCGCATTTTCTGCGCAGCTTCAGCGATCAGATTGCACGGCCGGTTTTGCCGGGCGACGAAGAGCTTGGCTATATGCCCACCCAGGTCGTGGCCGAATATCTGGCGGAGCGTCTCGCGCAACCGATCGACGGGCTTCTTTTCAAATCGACGCAGCGCGGCTCGGCGCTCGGCAATGTCATGCTGTTCAACCGATCGGCACGCGTCGAAGCCTTCCCGCATCATAGCCATTTTATCGAGCCATGGATCCGGACGATCGATGTCGATTCCGAGGATTTCGATGACGGCATCACGCTGACTCTGAAGGAGATCGGCGCGACCGAGCCACCTGGCCCGCTCGACGTCCTCGAAGGCGAGCCGCGGCCGGTATATGTCGATCCCCTGCCTGAAACCTTCATGCAGCCGGATTTCGACGACGAGCGACCAGTTACCTTGCGGCTCGCTCCCGAGACGATCTCGGTCGAGTTCATCCGCGCCACCGATTATAATCGCGCCGAGCGCCGCGTGACCATGGGCAGTCCCTGGCCAGATCCCGAAGGCTGAGCGCCTTTCAGCCAAGCGGACGGGGCCGGATTGACCGACCCGCCGCCGTCCGCCGTCGAGAGCAGCTGACCTACGAAATCGCCGGCCCCGACCGCCCGCGCCCGAAACGCCAGCTCACGCCATCGGCACCCATGATACCGGACGCCGCCTTGCCGATCTGACGTTCAAGCACCGGACGCCACGGTACGAGCGTGAACTCCTTCGCCTTCTCGACAAGCGCAAAGCGGCCGCTCGCCAGGTCTATCCGCCGCGCTAACTGCCCTTCGATCGCGTCGCCGACACGAGTCTCGACGAAGGATTTTCCCAGTTCCGCCGAGAAGGCGTCACCGGCGCGAAGAAGTTCGCGTCGCTGCAGTATTGCGATCGCGTTCGCACGCAGTCTGAAGCGGTCGCCATCAACATCCGCGAGCTGCTGCTCGACCAGCCATAGTCGACGAGCGCTCATGCTCTCGCGCACGTCGCGCCCGAACCCGGCGTCCCGCACCGGCAACGATGCTGGCGATGCTAGTTCCCGATCCACCCAGGTTGCCGCATCGGCGCCGCGCAGCTGTTCGAGCGGACGGGCCGAGACGATCTCGACCTCGACCGGCTGATCACGAAGCCGGCGCGCCTCAAAGGCTGCTGCTCGATCGACATGGTCACCAGGGATCGTCCAGGTCCCGTCGGCCTCGCGTTCGACGCCTGTGCCGGCCCGGCGCATCGCTTCGAGCCGGCGGACATGAGTCTCGGTAAAGGCCTGTGTTGCCGACGGGTCGTACCGGAGGTGAAGATCGATGGAGTAGCGACCGCCATTCGCCACCGCGACCTCGGTGACGACACGGTCGGCGTCGCGGACCGCGATGCTGCGCGCCGCCACCCTGACGATCGCTCCCTCGGGCATTGGCGCGATGCTGTCGCCACGCCCGATGTCGACATAATGGGCGTGCCCGTCGACACCGTCGACGATCAGAAAATGTCGATCCCGGAGCTCATCGGAGAAGCCGCGTGCGATCACCCGCCCGACGATTGGTTCTGGGTCGCTGTCGCCGCCGCCGAACAGGCTTCGTCCAATCCATGGCCGCTGCAGGTTCCGCGCCGTCAGTTCGCGCTGCATGGTCCGGATTATGTCGCCGCGCTCGCTGAGCGATCGCAGCGTTCCCTCAAGGTCATCGGCGAGGCGCCAGATGCCGCTGCCCACATTCTCCGCTAGATCCATGCTCGCGAGCTTCTGCAGACGCCCCGCCAGCAGCGATTGCTGGAACGGATCGCGGTCGGCCGACAGGACCAGGCGATCTGTATCCATCGACCGGATTAGGCGGCGATCGATCGCGGTCATTCGCTCCTCGCCAATGTCGTGCCGCAGGCGGGCTTCGATCTCCTGGTCGGTGCGTGGCCCGAGATCGAGCGTCACCAGCTCGGCCGCCCGTTCGCGGATGCCGTGCGAGATATACTCGCGGGCAATGATCAGATTCTCGCCGGTGTCATCGACGCCGCGCAGCATGATGTGCGTGTGGGGATGGGCGGTGTTGAAGTGATCGACCGCGACCCAGTCGAGCTTGGTGCCGAGGTCTGCCTCCATCTGCGCCATCAGCCTGCGGACATAGGGCTTGAGATCGGGATATTCCGACCCGTCCTCGGCCGAGACGATGAAGCGGAACTGATGGCGGTCGCCATCGCAGCGCTGGAGGAATGCCTTGCCATCGGCCTTATCGTGCTCGGCCGAATAAAGCTCGCCTGGCGCACCCTCGCGTGTCACGCCGTCGCGCTGGATGTAGCGGAGATGGGCTCGCGCTGCGGGCATCCCTTTGGTGCCGATGCGGACCAGCCGCGTCTTCACTACCGCGCGTCGCGCGCGCATGCCGCCGAACCGATCGCGGCTGGACAGAAGACGTCCCATGCTGGCGCCACGGCCGATCCGGCTGCCGTCGAATCGATGGCTCCTGACCGACCCCTTCTCGGCCGAGCGGATCGCCGCGCTGATCACGCGGCCGAGGTAGCGGCGCGCCTTCTTGCCGCTCTGCTGGCGCTGGCGGCCGAGCCGGGGCGTGAACTCGTCGTCCTCGCTCACCGGCCGCCCCAAGTCTCGCAATTTTGCGGCGAAAACGGCGGATTTTCGCCATTCCTTACGAGCCTGTCTCGCGCGAAGCGCAGCCTGTCTCCCGAAAAAACGATGTGCAGACAATCACTTGGCACCTGTTGCGAGACAGTGCCTTTCTCTTGCTTTCGCCTTCTTCCTTCTTCTCCCTCTCCTCGGCTCAAAACAAAGGCCGGGACACGATGCCGACCCGGCACCGCGCCCCGGCCCGAAATGCGCAGATCCTCACGCATCCGCGAATGCCGCCAAAGCCTGCTTCCGCCGCCCAAATTCGCGCTTGCCCATCACTCCGTGCGCGTTGCCATCGCCATCGACGATCATCACCGCCACGAACCACCGGCCATCCAGTCGCCCGAAGATCCTCACTCGATCCAGGTCGATTTCGTCTTCGTCAGTGCTCTCATAGGCGCCGATCCAGCGCTCCTGATCTCGCGCATCCCAGAGAAAATCACTCTCCTCAGCCTCCAGGAACCGATGCGCCAGAGCCTCCCCGACACCGTGGCCGAACTCGATCTCCAGCCCCGAAACCAGCGCAGCCATCACGCGATCCGACGCCACCGAAATGGGTTGAAACATGCCCATGATCATCTCCTTCGCTTCTGTTCTCCTGATCGAGAACATCGTGAAGAAGACGGGTGGCGGAGCGGCTGTCAGGGCCGCGGAGCGAAGCGGAGCGCCGCGAAGCGGACGTGGGGGGAACCGATTTTCGCAGAAAATTGGGGGGCACCCACGGGCCTTGATAGGCGCTTCGGCAGCCGTCATGCTGGGCCTGTCGAGACGAGCCTCTCCACCGCTCGCGATCATGGCCCGACTTTCCGGACAGCGAACAAGGACGGCTGCGGCTCACGAACCGTGGGCGAGGCTTGATCCCCGGACACGATGCGCCGGACGACGAACAGCGGGGGCGGAACTGCTGCCTGACTGGCCAGCGAGGACGGCTGCGACGTGCCGCCAACCGTAACGAGATAGGCCACCGTCTCGCCGGGAAGCCTCCGATTGCCGGCAAGCCAGGCGGCATAGGCGCCCGGTCCCGCATTGTAGGCGCCGAACAATCCCGGATAGCCGAAGCGGTCATACATCAGCCTCAGGAAACACGTGCCGGCGAGGATGTTATCGCGCGGATCGTCGGGATTGGTGCCCAATCCGAGGCGCGCGCGCATGTCCGTCCAGGTCGCGGGCATGAGCTGCATCAGGCCCATTGCGCCGGCGCGACTTCGGATCGGGCGACCATTCAGCGTCGTGTAGCCCCGGCTCTCGGCCCGCATGACGCGCTCGATCCAGCTCGTCGGAATACCGAATTTGGCCGACGCCTCCTCGATCAACGGCCGCCAGCGCCCGACCTCGTCGGCTCGCGCGGCAGTGGCGGCCAGCAGCAGCATGGCCGGGAGCAATCGGGTCAGCGCGCCCATAGCAGCCGCGCCTTGCCGACCACCAATCCGCCTTCGGTCACCCCGAAATAGCGGCCGTCGAAGGACGCCGGATTGCCCGACATGAGCAGGAAGAGCTGGTGGCCGCGAAGGCGCACACAGCCGCTCCACCATTTCATCGGCCGGCCACTGGCGTCGGCAATGCGCCGCTCGACCACCCATTTTCCGTTGACGAAGATTTCCTGACCGAGCGCGCATACCTCGTCGCCCGCCACCGCCGCGACGCGCTTCACCAGCGGCACGTTGGCGGGAATGTAGCGCCGCTGCGCCGCTATCATCCGCCACGGATCGGGCACCCGTGCGATGACCATGTCGCCGGGGTCGACGGGCGCTCCGGGGGTGACGGCATAGAGGCCGATCGGCGCGCTTGCGCTGGCATTCCACACCAGGCGCGGGGCCGGCGGAAACGCCGTCGTCAGCCCGAGCAGTACGATGCCGACGCCGGTGATCGCGATGCGACGACCGAGGAGCCTGCGCCACTGCTTGTCGGCGCGAAGCTGATCGCCCCAGTCCAGTAGCGGTGTCGTCGAACCACGAATGTCACGCCTGGTCATGGTCGCGGCCTCCCATCGACTGGGCCTTCGACCATGCGTCGAGATCGTCGATATGATACTGGACGAAGCGGCTGTGCAGCCGGAACACCGGCCCCTTGCCGGCGCGGCGAAGCCGTTTCAGCAGCCGGCTCGAGAACTTCAGATAGGCCGCCGCCTGATCGGTATTGAGATAGGGGGAGCCGCGCTTGGCTCGGGTCGCGCGGGAGATGTCGTCGTCGCTGTCCATTCTTCCTGTCCGGGTCCGAAAGCGACGGCGATCTGCCGTCGCTGACACCGGGAATGGCGGGCGGGACACTGGTTGCGGAGTGTCGGAATCGCGACCTGCGTTTTCGACACACCTGATGCGGCGGGGCGTGAATGCCCCGCGCGCCGGAGCGCGCGGGGCTCGCCTTCGCCAGGAAGAGCGACGTGGGTTATGCCGGGTGTCACGGGCTTGTCGGTCCCGTGCGACGGTAAGCTGACAGTGCAGACGCCCCCGCCTGCAAGGTCCCTCGCGAGCTATGGCAAATCCGGCTCACCGCTCGTGCCCCGCGCGCGGTGGCGCGCGGGGCATCCGGTTCAGCGCGACCAGATGAGCTTGTGCTCGCCGTCATCACCCTGGCTCAGCGTCGCGTAGATCGGAGCCGGGAACGACGGATCGTCGAGCTTGAGGCTCAGATATTCCGCGCCGGTCTCGCGCGCCGCCTTGGTCCAGGCCGCCCCGAATTCGACGCCCGATGCGCTGACCCGGTGGTCGGGCGACTTCTCGTTGTCGCGTTCGCAGGGGCGGATGCTCGCCTTGACGCGAAGCGTCAGGGTCCGGATTTCGCCGGTGTAGACGCCGTTTTCGCCGCGGGTGAAGCTGCCAATCTGTGCCATGATAACCTCCTTCAAGTGATGCGATGCCGCCCGATGCGGCCTCGACAGGCGGTCGATCAGGCGGGCGGAGGACGGTCCCGCACCCGCAGGGCCGCAGCACAGCGGAGGACGGCCAAAGCCGGGCTTCTTGCCTCGCGAGGAAGGCGAGGGAACCGAGCCGGGGAAGAAGGTCGGCGACGCCGTTGCGGGACCGGCGGACCCCGCCAGAACCGCCGAGAGAGAGGTCCGTTCAGGGCGGCAGTCGACATGCACGAGGTCTGGCACCGTGCGGATGACGCTCGACAATCGGCCCCCGGCACAGCGATAATCCTGTCCATGCTTCGTGCCCTAGCGCTCTCCGTCCTCATTGCCGCGACACCGATGCCAGCGCCCGCCGGCGCGGCGGACGGCCACGATTCCGGCCGGGTGGCCTGGGTAACCGACGGAGACACGTTCCGGCTGGAAAGCGGTGAGCGGATCAGGATCGCGGGGATCGATGCCCCGGAAACGCACCGCGACCAGGCCAGATGCGCAGGCGAAACGCTATTGGGATTGCGGGCGAGGGACCGCGCCACGGCGCTGCTCGCGGGGCGCGAGGCGACCTTCCGCCGCGTCGGCCGCAGCTACAATCGGACAGTGGCCACCGTTGTCGTCGATGGACGCGATCTTGGAACCGAGCTGGTGCGGATCGGTGTCGCGAAGTGGTGGCCGCACGGGCGACCGAAACCGGTTTGGTGCGAACGTCCACGCTGACCGCGTGCGTTGTGATCAAGGGAATGGCACTTAGGCCTCAGCGCTCCGCCGTCCGGCAGAGTCCGGGGGGTATCCGATGGCCACTTATACGGTTCCAAATCTCGCGAAGCGGGGCGCGCGCTACGCGTTCCAGCTGCTGCTCCAGCATGTCCGCGATGGCGACGAACCGTTCGTCACCTATGGCGCGATCGCGCGCCTGCTCGAGCAAAAGCTGCAAATCCCGAAGGTCTTCCCGACTCATATCGGCTGGGTGGCCGGCGAGATGATGGACCAGATCGAGGGGGTCGATCCAGACGCGCCGTTGATCAATGCGCTCGTCACCCGCCCCACCGGCATTCCGGGGGTCGGCTTCGGCGGCTATTACGACCGTATCCTCAAGCCGGCCGGTGGGCGCGGCTGGACGAAGCTGACCGATCCTCGCAAGCTCGATGTCGTCGCCGAGGTCCGCGGCGACGTGCGCGCCTATCCGGATTGGGACAAGGTCTATCGGGCGATCTATGGCGGCGATCCGCCGCGGCGGCCTCAACCTAAGAAATTCACCGAGAAGGACGGCAAGCCACCCGAGACGGCACGCCCGCGGGGCGCGGGTGAAAGCGAGGAGCATCGTCGGCTCAAGGAATGGGCTGTCGACAATCCGCAGGCGCTCGGCCTAGCGGGCGCGATGAAGGGAGAACCTGAGAAGGACCTGTTGTCCGGCGACCGGATCGACGCCTTCTTCACGGATGGGACAGCCTTCGTCGCGGTCGAGGTCAAATCGATACGGTCGGGCTATTACGACTGGCAGCGCGGACTCTACCAATGCGTGAAATACCGCGCGGTGATCGCGGCGCAGGAACTGCCGGTCGGCGCCAACGTGCGCGCGCTGCTGCTAACCGAGGAAGAGTTGCCGGAGGAGTTGAAGGCCCGCGCCAGGACGCTGGGCGTCACGCTTAAGGTGCACGCGCTCAACCCGCCCCCAAGATGAAAAATCCGCGCGCCGACGCCGGAACGGCGGAGGCGCGCGGCCGATATTCAGGTCTGATGGCGGGCGGGCCGAAGCCCGCCCGCGTTCGGTCACGCAGCTTGCTTCAACGGCTCTCGTTGGGCGTCGGGGTCCGGCTCGGGGGTCCGCGCCGCCTCGACCTTGGCATGGGCGGCGACGGTGCCGACGCCGCCGCGCGCGGTGTAGGCCGAGGCCGGGAAGCCCAGCCATTTCGGCACCCAGCGCTCGACCTTGGTCCGCCCGTCCGCGCCATCGAGATGATCGCGGACGATGCGCTTCAAGGTCTTGGTCTTCTCCCCCGCATTGGCTGCGGCGACCGTTTCGCCCGCAACCTCCGCGACGATCCCGGTCAGCACTTCCCTGTCGCGGATCAACTCGAAGAACGCCGCGTCTGCCTGCCACCAGTCGGCCATGTCGACGCCGATCTGCGTTCCCGCCGCCGCGACGGCGGCGCTGCCGCTGGCCAGCGTCTCGCCCATGACGACGGTGATGATCTCCATGACGATGGCGTCGGGAAGATCGATCAGGCGCAGGAAGATGCCCGCCACCCCATAGTCGTCGCCATTGCCGTCGGTGACGGTCGGCTCCTCGGACGAGAAGTCGAGAACGCCAAGCACCGCGCGGCGGCGCTCGTCGAACAGCGTCTCGCCGCGACAGGTTTCGAGGCTTTCGCGGACTTCGTCGTTGCGCGCCGCCTGCGGTTCGGGCGACACCCGCCACAGATGCGAGCCGCCGATGGCGTGCGCGACCATCAGGCGCAGCGCGATGCCGGGATGACCGAGCAGGGCGGCGCGCACGGCGGCGTGACGGTGCAGGTCGAGATAGGTCTGCATCGTCGATGTAACCTCGGGCCGTGCCAGTTTCGCGGGTTCCGGGCCGTCGCCGCGCGCGGCGCGCCGGGCTTCCTTGGCGGAGAGATAGCCCTCGTGGAAGGTGACCTCGCCGGTCGAACGGACATCGACATAGACGCGCCCGCCCTTGCGCTTCGGGGCCTTCTCATATTCCCACGAATGGAAATGTTCGGAGGCGGGGACGATCACGACATCGCTCCAGCCTTCCTCCAGATAGGCCGCTCGGCGGGCCTCGATGGCCTCGTTCTGCGCCGTCCAGAAGGCGTCGGCATCGGCGAAATAGCGGTCGTCGCCGAACAGGTCGGCGACCGTTGCGCCCTTGAACCCGTCCAGATCGAACAGCGCGAACCGCGCTGGGATCGACTGCCCGCCGAACAGCCATGCCTTCAACTGGTGCCCGGTCGGGACATAGGTTTCCGGGTCATCGTAGAGCGCCAGCCAAGCGCGTTGCTGGCTCTTGCTGGCAAGGGTCAGGTGGCGGACGGTGGCGCGGTCGATCTTCTCCGCCGCATAGAGGCTGCGGATGCGCGGCAACAGGTTGCCGAGCGCCAGCACCCGCGCGATGGTCAAGTCGGGAAGGCCGAAGGTGGCGGCGATGTCGGCGACGTCGCGGCCTTCCTTCACCAGCCGGGTGAAGGTTTCCCATTGCGTGACCTCGTCGGCGTCGAGCCGGGCGAGGTTCTCGATCATCGACGCCTCGATGGCGGCGGCATCGTCGGTTTCGGAGAGGATGCGGCACGGCAGCGGCTTGGCTTCGCCGGTTTCCTGCGCGACGATCCGCGCGGCGTGGAAGCGCCGCGCGCCAGCGATGATCTCATAATGGCCGTCCTGACAATTGGGGCGCACCAGCAATGTCTGGATGATGCCGCGCTTGCGCACGGTCGGCAGCATATGGGACACGGCCGGTGCTTTTTTGCCGTAGCGCATGTTGGTCTTGCTGACGGACAGCTTGTCTTGATCGATGAAAACGAGTGTCATGGCACAACTCCTTGTGAGTGCCGGTCCGTCGCTCTTTGCTGGGATGGCGGGCCGGTTTTCGGATTGGCGGCGAAGCGCGCCGCCCGCGCTTCAACCGCCGTCCGTTTCGCCCGGACGGTGCGGAAGATCAGGGGCCGCGCCGGTCTGGACGGCGCGGCGCAACAGGGTTTCGGCCCACAGGGTCGAACCGGCGCGGCGCGCCCATTCGGTCCAGATGGTCAGCGGAAAGGCGCTCTCGAACGACAGGTCGCGCTCGATGAACAGGCCGAAGGGCAGGCGGACCTCCGCGATCTCGGACAGGCTGAAATAGCCGAGTTCAGGGCAGCCGAAGCCAAGGTCGGCCAGCCCGAACAGGGTGTCTCCATCCTCGTCCAGTTCGGTCGCCAGCCATGTCGCCGCGCCGAGCGGGTTGAACAGCTTGACCACTGGTGGCGGATCGAAGCGCTGTCCCTTCTCGTCACAGGCGCGGCGGGAAATGTCGTTCGCGCGGAGCGCGAAGCGCAGTTCGGGGGGCAGGAGGATCATGCCGCGATCCTCCCGTCCTGCCGCGTGGCTTGAGCCTCGCGGTGGCGCGCGAGCAGCCAGTCGGCGGCCTTTGTCGCCGCGCTGGCGGCGCGGAAGATCGCGCGATTGTCCTCGCGCAAAACCTCAAGCCAAGAGCCGATATAGTCGGCGTGGCGCACGGTCGGCGTGATGCCGAGCGCGGCGCAGAGGAAGGCCGACCCCATCTCGGCAACGAGTTCTTCCCGCGCATAATCCTTGCTGCCGAAACCGTTGGTAAGGTCACGGTTCAACCGCTTGGCGTGCCCGGTCGCGTGGGTCAGTTCGTGCAGGCAGGTCCGGTAATAATTGACCTGCTCGAAGAAGGCGGGCTGCGGCGGCACCTGCACGAAATCGAGGAACGGCACATAGAAGGCGCGCGTCCCGCTGATCCGGAAATCGACGCCCGACGCGGCGATCACTTCCTCGGCGACGGGCACGATCTCGCGTTCGGGTAAGGGTGCCGGATCGGACGCCAGCCCGGCGCGCAATCCCTCACACTGCGCGACATTGAACACGGTGAAGCGCTTGAGAAACGGCACGGCCTTGGGGTCGCCGCCCTCGCGCGAGGCGCGAGCGTCGGTTGCATCGGTCCCCCGGACCGGTGCTACCCTCCGCTTCTCGGCCTCGGGAGTGAAGCGGTCGGCATAGACCACGGTCAGGCCATGCTCGCCCTTGCGAACGCATCCGCCCGCCTCCTGCGCCTGCCGGAAGGTCAGCCACGATTGCGACGGCCAGCCATGCTCGATGACCGCGCCCCACAGGATCAGCACATTGACGCCCGAATAATTGCGCGCGGTCAGCGCATTGCGCGGCAAGCCGGGTCCGGTCCCGCCGCTCGCGCGCCACGGCTGGACCCACGGCAAACGCCCCGCCTCAAGCTCGGAGATGATCCGCGCGGTCACCTCGTCATAGAGATTTGCCCGGTTCTCGGTCTGATGGTCTTCGCCCGCACCCTTGCGGCGGGAACGACGGCTGGCGGCTTCACGCATGGCTTTCCTCCACGCCACCCCAAAAAGCACAAAGCCTCCCCGCAAAGGCGGGGGTGGGCGGCAAAGAGCGACCAAGAGGCCCGGCTCCAGTGGCCGACGGCACCGTCAGGGCGAAACGAAGTGGAGCACCCCGAGCGTAGCGGAGGGGTTGCCGCCGGCCGCGACGGGCCTAGCCGGGAGCGCCGCCCGCACCCGCCGCAACGGGAGAGGCACAAGCAACGCCGCCGCGCGCAGGCGCGGCGACCTCAGCCACGCCAGCGATCGTGACCGGATGGCCGAGACCCGCCTGGGGCTCGGCGGAGACCGGCGGCCCAGCGCCGGTCGAAGTAGAGCGCGGTCGCACCAAGTGCGAGGCGCTATCCTTTAGTTGTGCTCACGTTGTCCCGGCCCAACGCCAAATGCCACGATGGCGTTCGCCATGCCGTCCCCGACGATCCAGCGGGCACGCTCGAGGTGCGATCGCCAGCATTCCTCGGATCCATGGCAGGTTACATCGAGATGCATCAGATCCGCCGCAGCGTCCCGCCAATTACGCCCTGCATCGTCGGCCTCGAGCAATGCCGCATAAAGGGCGAGATTCCGACGATCATAGTCGGTCACCGACGAGCCGCTGGGAGCGGCCATGCTAAGGGTAGTTATGGTCACAGCGCGCCCGAGAGGCTCGCACGCGCTATAGTCCGACAGAGTTCGGTCATCTCGCCTGCCCATCCAAAAAATCGGGTATTATAATGCGTAGCACCAAAATGCCCGCATGTCCTCTAACCTTAGGATGGACATCAAGAAACTTGTGGGAGCGAACGTACTGCGCCGTCGTCGGGCGACGAGAATGAGTCAGGAAGCGGTGGCTGAAAGGATGGGCGTGGACAGGGCATATATCGGCGCCATCGAGCGGGGCGAGCAGAATATAACCCTGCATAGCCTTTGGGGATTGAGCGAGGCACTCGGTATCCATCCCCGAGATTTCTTCGACGAGGAAACACTCACCGATATCCCGGAGTGATTCTCTTCGGTCTAAGTATGCAAGCCGGGCCTGCACGAACGAGATGCCGACCCTTGACGATCAATCGTCGTACAAACGACTTTCGATGCTCGCCATCGCCCGGCCACTCTTCGGAAGGAAGCAAAAGTGCGGCAACTTCCCTCAGACTAGCTCCGGCCTCGTGGGCGTCGATGGCCTTCAAGGCGAACAGTTGCTTCGCCAGTCGATCATGCTGGCGTGCATTCCCCGACCGCGCTCGAAAACGCTGCATCTCCAACAGTCGAGTGTCCAGATCGGCATCATCTGCGATGTCAAAACGAAGGCTGAAGGGCGCGGCTTCGGTCGATCCCGCGACGACGTCCAGCCGGATCGGGGCACCACCCTGGTTGAACGCCAAATATTCGGCATCCGGTCCTATTAGCCGGCGCGTGCCGAGCGGCAGCCGGTCAAAGACATGAGCTTGCGGGTCGACCGGGGGCATCACGCGCACCGAAAGCACGCACGGGTCAACGGCCGCTGACCACATCGGGCGGACGATGGCGCAATTGTGCGCAGGGTCTTCAGCGAAAGTGCAGCCCCCAGCGCGCGGCGAATTCGGCGTCGGCTATACCCGCAATAGGCGGCGTGGAGAGCGCTTGATAGGCCGCACGATAGTTCGGGTCGCGCCGGAGTACTTCCCAGGCCAACGCACTGCGTCCCCGGCGGGTGATCGCCGCGAAGGCGTCGGAATCCGGCCCGGTCATGGTCGCGGCTTCAGCCGAGCTCGCCCATCTGGGAGCGCAGGAACATGGCCGCAGCCTCCGCCTGATCGGGGCGCAGCGCATCGATCGCGGGGAGATGCTCGGGAACTTGGTCGGCCAGCAGGATCGAGGGGCACTGGCCCTCGACGTTACCGAGATTGGGCCGATGCTGGGCATAGCCGACCAGTGCGGCCAACGCGGGCGGAAAATGCCGCGCGACCTGTGGCGGATAGACCAGCCATTGCAGTTCGAACGGTTTCAGCCAGCCCAGGCAGTAGCTGACGACGATGCCCCGTCGCGGAGTCGCACTGGTGTTGCCTCCTCCGCCATGGAGAGTCGAGCCGAGAAAGATGAGCGCGTCGCCCAGGGCCACATTCGGAACATCGGCGTCCTCCTCGGGCAAGACGGGGATATCCTGATCGAAGTGGCTGCCGGTCCAGAGCCGCGTTCCGCCATTCGTACGCGTGAAGGTGGTCAGCGGCCACATCACGTTAACGAGATACTCCAGGCTACCTTTGGGACCCTGCCACATATCCTGGTCACGGTGCGGCAGCTGCGGCAGGGCTCCGGGGTGGATCTCGATCGCCTGGGTCAGATTGAGCGCGATGCGCTCGCACCAAGGCAGGAGCATTTGCTCCACGATCTCGAGAATCAGCGGATGCATCACGAGTGCTTCCACTGTCCCCGAGCGGGTGAGCAGCGAGCCGAAGCGCCTGGTGCGGGCGCCGTAGAAGGCCCCATGAGAGAAGGGCGTCGTGTGAAAGCGCTGGTCGAGGTCGCGATTAATTCCGAGGAGAAGGTCCGGGTCCACAGCCCGCCCGAGCACGCACCATCCGTCCCGGCCAAGCGTCGCAGCGCGATGATCGACAATGCTCATGCCGCGGCCTTTCCGGCAGGCGTGTAGACGCCCGTCCAGCGCAAGCGCTCGGGGGTGTCGGGCCGGACATGGACCATGAAAGCTCCCACGGGGCCGCCCGGCATCGGAGCGGCTGGGCCCAGCGGTTCGGCGCGCCAGCCCATGGCCAGCAATTCCTTGCGGAAGGGCTCGGGGATGAGGCCAGTCAGGCGCTCGATCTTCCGCTTTAGTGCGAGATCGATGACAGTGGAGAACAGCATGTTGCGTAGTTCGCGCCGACGGGCGGCTCCATGACGCTGCGGCAGGCACAACCGGGTTGTTTCCCAGGTCGTTTCGCCGGTCGGCACGCCCAACGGACAAAGGTGCGGGAAGAGTGTACTCAGCATGTGCGGCTGGACGGTTGGGAACAGCCGGATCGACGCCTCATGCGTGCCGTCCTCATCGGCGGCGATCACATAGACGGTGTGGTCGTTGTCGAACTGGTCGATCTCATATTGCCCGTCGACTACCGGTATTTCCCAGCCGAACAGGTCGACGAAAAGGCGCTTGCGGTCGGTGAACATGGATTGCAGCAGCGGCCGGTGTGCCGGCGCCAGGTGGTTGTCGATGACGTGGATCATTGCAGTGCTCCCGGTCGTGGTATCGCGCACGAAGGAAGCAGCAGAGCGGCGCTCGAAATAGACCGAGCGATTACTCGGGTTGACGGACCTTGAGTTCGTCGATTCCAATCTCGCCGGCTAGCACCGCGCTCACCACCAGTTCGGTCCGATCGTGGGCGTTGAATAGACGCCGGGCTTCGGTGAGATAGCCGTCGACGGTCCGCGGGGTGAGATCGAGCGCACGCGCTATCCGCTTGTTGGAATAGCCGCGTCCAGCGAGAACGATGCAATCGCGCGGACGCGGGTGCAGTCTTACCGGGCTTGCAGCAACGATGGGTTCAATGCCGAGCAACCGGCGTGCGGCCTGGAAGCTGAAGATACCGACCATCTGGGCGGCGCCGAGATAATCTTGCGCGCGATCGGGCTGCCGCATCCCGGCGAAAGTGCAGGAGCCCATGCGTTCGCCGAGCCGGACATAGGGCACAGTGATCCCCTCGTTGAGGCCCTCACGCGCGCCTCGCTCCAGGCTGGCGCGGTCGTGCCGGTCGAGTGTGATAATGTTGGGTAGATCGGACCAGAGGAAGGCGCCACCGGCGAAGATGCTGCCCCTGATCACCGGATCACGACGATAGCGATGCTGGCTGATCAGATGATCGATGATGATTGGCGGATAGTCCCGGAGGTCGACGCGGTCGGGCCGTGGTCCCCGCAGGTCGTCATGGTCGGCCAAGGCATAGTAGCGGAAGCCCATTTCGCGAGCGACTGCTTCCAACAGCGTCACCAGTTCGCTCCGCGTCGCGGTTGCCCGAAGCGCGGCTACGACCGAACTGGTCAGCGCCAGGCAGAATGGAGTATCTGGTTGAAAGGGGGTAGCCGACATCCACTCATGTCCTTCACCCCCACTTGCAATTGGTCGACTTATCCAGGCGACTGTCCGCAGTTCAGAACAGGCGCATGGGGCGGATCTCGGAAGGCGTAACACCCCATTGCGCCAGCGTAGCCGGCCACGCGCTCCCGGTAATTTCGGCTTCGGTAATGGTGCTCATCGCGGGGGCGGTCTGGAGCCCGTAGCCGCCCTGTCCCGCCAGCCAGAAGAAGCCCTCGGCGTCCTGCGCGAAGCCGGCGACGGGCACCCGGTCTGACGCGAAGGTCCTCAGTCCAGCCCAGCTATGCTGGATGCGGCGGACCGCGAGTATCGTATATTCCTCCACCTTCGCTGCCGCGAGCGCGATATCATATTCTTCGGGCTGGGCATCGGTCGGCGCACTCGGCACCTCATCGACAGGTGATGCGAGGAGTTTGCCGCTCTGGGGAAGCATGTAGAAATCGTCCACCACGGTCTTCGTGAACGGCCAGCCTGCGATGGCCTGATCGGCCGGCGGATCGAAGGCGATGATGGTCCGGCGCAGGGGCCGGAGACCTAGCGGCTGCACGCCGGCAAGAGCCGCAATTTCATCGCACCATGCGCCCGCAGCATTCACCAGGATGGGCGCTGCATATTGGTTGCCTGTACCGGTCGTGACGTTCCAGGCCCCGCCCTTGCGCTCGATCGCATGGACCCGTGCGCTGGCGACACAGGCGCCGCCGTGCCGCTTGACCGCCGTGCGGCAGCCCTGCTGAAGCGCCTCGCTGTCCAGCCGGCGCGCGCTATGGTCGATCACGCCCGCGACAATGGCGTCGTCGCCGCAACGTATGGCTGGGTTCAAGGCGCGGATAGACTGCTCATCCACGCATTCGATCGCGCTGGTGAAGCGCCGCATCTCCGCCTCCAGCGCGGTTGCCGCGTCCAGCATTTCGGGGCGGGCTATGAAGACTGCTGGCGTGGCATGCGAAAGCGGAATGCCGTCGTCGGTCTCGCCTTCGAGAAAGGCGCGGCTATAGGCCGTCAATCCGCGGACAACCGTGTTGCCGATCCCAAAATGGTAGAATGTCGCGCTGCGGCCGCTTGAATGGTAGCCGAAGGCGCTTTCCGCTTCGAGCAGGATGACGTGTCCGTGTGGCGCGAGGCGCGCGGCAGCGGAGACACCGGCAATGCCGCCACCGATGATGAGGAAATCCGCTGTGATCATTCCTGTTTCCGTCTCGTTGGCGTTCTGCAGATCTGCTCAGGCCTGACGGGGTGGAAGGCGACGGCAACGCCGGTCCGGCCGCCGGCAGCCCGTCGGCTTCTCGTCTCCACCGCGGCCGGTTCACGTGTCATTCGCGATACCTTTTCCATCCACTGGTGGGCGAGCGGCGACGGATTTCTCGGCAGTTCCGAGCGTGCTGGCCCTCAGTGCCCGCTCCGTGATCGCGGCCGGATCCGGAACTCCAGCAGGCACAAGCCAGCTTCCGCCGACGCAAAGCACCTCCGGCATCCTCAGCCAGTCAGGTGCGGTTTCCTGGGTCACTCCGCCCGTGGGGCAAAAGCGTACGTTTCGGAAAGGCGCAGCAAGACTCCGGAGGGCCGGTATGCCGCCATTGGCGATCGCGGGGAAGAACTTGACATGCGTGAACCCCATATCGAGCCCGCGCATGATGTCGCTGGCGCTGGCGACGCCCGGCAGGAGTGGAACGCCTCGCGCAAGTGCTGCTTCACCTAAAGGCGTGGTCAGCCCGGGCGCAACGACGAAACGGGCGCCGGCCTCGATCGCCGCGGCGAGTTGTGCTGGATTGAGTACGGTCCCTGCGCCGACAATCGTGCCCGGAACCTTTGCCATGGCCCGGATCACGTCGAGTGCCTGAGGCGTGCGAAGCGTCACCTCGAGGACAGACAGCCCCCCGGCGACCAGCGCCTCGGCGACGGGCACGGCGACCGCCGGATCATCCACCACCAGCACCGGGATTACCGGTGCAATCCGCATGATATCCCCGATGTTCACGGCCGTTCGTTTTCGCGTTTCGGCGGACCACTGGCCAGCAGGTGGTCCGCAGTGGTGCGATTGCAGGCAAAGGGGATGTTGTAGAGCACGGCCAGACGCGTGAGCGCCTTCACGTCGACATCGTGCGGCAGGGGCGACAGCGGATCGATGAAGAAAATGAGCGCTCCCATCTTCTCATTTGCGATCAGCGCCCCAATTTCCTGGTCGCCTCCGAGCGGACCGCTTTTCAGGCAGCGGATGTCCAGACCGGGATAGGATCTGGCGATCAATGCCCCGGTCGAAGCCGTGGCGACCAGACGAAGCGATCGCAGCTGATCGATGTGCTCGCCGATCCACTGCGTCATATCGCCTTTCTTGGCATCATGCGCGACGAGGCCCAGGTCATAGCGCATCATAGCCCCGCCATCGCCAGCATGGCCGATGCCCCCTGTTCGGCACCATCCGCGCCATGCCGCATCATCGCGAACAGTTCGCGGCCCGTGCCGAGGGCGGTAGCTGGCGGCTGCGCCGGCGGGCGTCGTTCGAAGACAACGGGTGCGAGGCGCAGCTCGAGCGTTCCCGTATGGGCGTCCAGCCTTATGACGTCGCCGTTGCATATGCGCGCGAGCGGGCCACCACCGAGCGCCTCGGGCGTGACGTGGATGGCGGCCGGGACCTTGCCGCTCGCCCCGGACATGCGTCCGTCGGTGACCAGCGCGACCTTGAAACCCCTGTCCTGGAGCACGCCCAGGGCGGGCGTCAGTTTGTGCAGTTCGGGCATGCCGTTGGCTCTCGGCCCCTGGAAGCGAACGACGACCACGACATCGCGATCGAGCAGGCCCGCTTTGAAGGCCTGCAGCACGGCATCCTGGTCTTCAAATACTGCCGCCGGGGCTTCTATGGTCCAGCGCCCCGGATCGACAGCGCTTGTCTTGAAGGTGCCGCGCCCGAGATTGCCCTGAACCAGTCGCATCCCGCCGTCGGGCTGGAAGGGACGGTCATGGGGGCGCAGCATCGACTCGTCGAGCGACGCCGCCGGTGCGATCTTCCATCGCAGGGAATCGCCTTCTAGCGATGGCTCCCTCGCATAGTCACCAAGGTCATCACCCGCGACGGTCAGGATGTCGCGATGGAGCAGCCCGGCGTCGAGGAGTGTCGCGATGACATAGGCCATGCCACCGGCCGCCTGGAAATGGTTCACGTCGCCCGATCCGTTCGGATAGACACGCGCGATCAGCGGGACCGCCGCCGACAGCCGGTCGATATCCTCCCAGTCGATGATGATACCTGCCGCGCGCGCGATCGCCGGGATATGGATGACATGGTTGGTCGATCCCCCGGTGGCGAGCAGCCCGACCGCCGCGTTGACAATCGCCTTCTCGTCGACGCAGGCCCCGAGCGGCCGATAGTCGTTGCCGTCCCAACCGATCTCGGCGAGCCGGTGGACGGCGGCGCGGGTCAGTTCCTGCCGCAGCTTCGTCCCCGGATTGACGAAGGCCGCGCCGGGAATGTGGAGGCCCATCACCTCCATCATCATCTGGTTCGAATTGGCGGTGCCGTAGAAGGTACAGGTGCCCGCGCCGTGATAGGAGGCGCTCTCCGCCTCCAGCAGTTCGGCGCGGCCGACCTTGCCCTCGGCGTAAAGCTGGCGGACGCGGACCTTCTCCTTGTTGGCGAGCCCCGAGGGCATCGGCCCGGCGGGGACCAGGATCGTCGGCAGATGGCCGAAGCGCAGCGCGCCGATCAGCAGGCCGGGGACGATCTTGTCGCAGATGCCGAGCAAAGCCGCGCCCTCGAACATGCCGTGGCTGAGCGCGATTGCGGTGGAGAGCGCAATCGTATCGCGGCTGAACAGCGACAGTTCCATGCCCTTTTGTCCCTGGGTCACGCCGTCGCACATTGCCGGAACACCGCCCGCAACTTGGGCCGTCGCGCCCACTTCGCGGGCGAAAATCTTCATCTGGTCGGGATAGCGGCCATAGGGCTGATGCGCCGAAAGCATGTCATTATAGGCGGTGACGATCCCGATGTTCATCGCCTTGCCGTCGCGGATGGCCGGCTTGTCCTCGCCCGACGCGGCGAAGCCATGGGCGAGATTGCCGCAGGACAGGTTGGGCCGGTGGACTCCAGTGTCGCGCGCGCGGCGGATGAGATCGAGATAGCTCCGCCTTGTAGCGGCCGATCGTATGATCACGCGTTCGGTGACCGCTCGTACCTGGGGGTGCAGGTCTGTGTTCCTGGGGTTCATGCCTCGGCCCAATGGATTGTGATGACGCCTCTGGCTCGGCGGAACAGGGCCCGCAGCGGTGACTCGTCCTGCCCCTCGAGCGCTCGATCGATTGCGGCCCGCTTTGCGATCCCGGTTCCGAGCAGCAGGGTCCGCTGGCTCGAAGCGAGTGCCGACAAGCTCCAGCTACGCCGAGGCACCGGAGCTTCTATTGGAATGGGATCGGGCGTGACCTCGATGAGCGGCGCGGCAGGCCCGCTGTCGATCGGCGACCCCGGAAACAGGGAGGCGATGTGGCCGTCGGCTCCAAGCCCGAGCACGACGAGGTCGAACGGCAATTTGACGTCTTCGTGCACATCGTTCCGGTCGAGGCAGACAAACCGCGCTCGTGAACCGCAGAGATCACCAAAGGCCTGTCGAAGATTGCCCATGTTGGAAAGGCGGTGGTCGGCCGGGACGCGCCGTTCGTCGGTTGTGGTGACGGTAATCCGGTTCCACGCGATCGGCGCTGCGGCGAGTGTCTGGAGCATGCGCCGGGCCGAACGCCCGCCGGGGAGCGCGACCGAGGTGCCGCCGCTGAGCGCGCAAATGCCGAGCCATGTTGCGGCCTCGTCCGCCGCAACCGAAGCGGCAGCCGCGCTGTTCGAATGCTCGACAAACTCGATGAGGCACGGACTATTCATGCCAGCTGACTCCTGCTCGCTCGGCCATGGCGATCGCGGCAGAAGGGCCCCAGGTTCCGGCGGGGTAGAGCTTCGGCGTCATTCCCGCCTCCGCCCAGCCGCGGCGAATGGCGTCGATCCACTGCCATTGCGCTTCGACCTCATCGCGCCGGACGAAGAGCGTTCTTTCGCCCTCGATCAGGTCGAGCAGCAGGCGTTCATAGGCTATCGGGCGCCGCGTCTGCGGAGCAAGGCTGGCATCTCGAATATCGAGGTCAACCTCGCGCAGACGGATGCCCTGGCGGTCGAGGCCAGGCTGCTTGGTCATGATGGCAAGCCGGATATTCTCCTCGGGCTGGATCGAGATGACCAGTCGATTGGCGCTGAGATCGATCCCGCGGCTTTCGAAGATCGAATGGGGCACGGGTCGGAACTGTACCACGATCTCCGACACACGCTCCGGCAGGCGCTTCCCTGTCCGCAGGTAAAATGGCACGCCGCGCCAACGCCAGTTGTCGACATGCGCTTTCAGCGCAACGAAGGTCTCGGTATCTGACGGGCGGCCCAGTTCATCGCTGTAGCCGGGAACGGGACAGCCTTGGATCGCACCGTTGTCATACTGACCGATGACGCTCTCTTTCTTCGCATCAATCGGCCGAAGCGAACGCAGAACCTTGACCTTTTCGTCGCGTACCTCGTCGGCGGCGAAGCGCGCAGGTGCCTCCATCGCCACGAGCGCCAGCAGCTGGAGCATATGGTTCTGCACCATATCCCGCAGCGAACCCGTGCCGTCATAATAGGATGTGCGGCCCTCGAGCCCGACCGTCTCGGCGACGGTGATTTGAATATGGTCGATGCCTTGCGCGTTCCACAGCGGCTCAAACAAGGCATTGCCGAACCGCAGCGCGAGCAGGTTCTGGACCGTCTCCTTGCCCAGATAATGGTCGATCCGGAATATATTCTCTTCGGGGAAGACATCCCCCACTGCATCGTTGATCTGCTGGCTGGAGCGAAGGTCCGCCCCCAGCGGCTTCTCCAAGGCGAGCCGCGCGTCGCTGATGGCCAAGCCCACCCGCTGGAGTCCTCTGATCGCCAGTTCGAACAGTTCGGGTGGCGTGGACAGCAGGATGGCCAGGCCCTGCGGCGGGCGCGCATCGAGGCGGTCACGAAGCTGATCGAATGTATCGGGGTCTGCGGCGTCGACGGCGACATAATGAAGGCGTGCCAGGAACCGCTCGATCAGAGTTCCGGGATAGCTGCCGCTTGCAATGAGGGGCGAGAGGACCTCGTGTGCGAGGCCTCTCAGGCGCTCGTCGTCCAGACTTTCCCGGGCTGCTCCGACAATCCGCAGGCCTTTCGGGAGAAGCCCGTCGGCATCCAGCTTGAACAGCGAAGGCAGGAGCATGCGCCGGGAGAGGTCGCCGGTGACGCCGAACAGCAGAAGGGTATCGCTTGTACCGATAACACTCGAGCGCGAAGCGCGAAGCATGGCGCGGGCTGTTCCTTCTTCGTCCCAGTTCATGCCGGACACGGGCCGGTCGAGTGCCGAATAGAGTAGATTGTCTTGCGCCACGTCGCTGGCCTTGGGGTCCGTCGGTAACGGCGCGTGGGAACTGGCCGTTTGACCGCCGGCTTGAACATGTTGATGCTGAGCCACGGGCGGCGCAGGACGCGGGCTCGGACTCGAGCCCGAAGCCGGCCGTGGCGAAGGGCATACGGTCGCCACGGCTCGGCAGCTCAGTATTCCATCCGCCACATGTAGCGGCGCACCGTCAGCGGATGGCCGCGCGCATCGGCAAGGGCGACCGCGTAAGCGCGGAGAACGGGGAGGTACACGAGGCCCGTCACGTATTCGCGCACGCTTTCGTCGATGTTGTCGAGGGGGAATTCGGCTGCGTCGAGTTCGAGCACCTTCTCGCTGTACTTGTTTGCGAAATTCAGGGCGCGCTGGTCGATCGCACGATGCTCTCCCAAACCCTTGAGGATCACGAAGGGCACGTCGAAATCCGTGATTTCGAAGGGACCATGGAAGTACTCACCCGAATGGATGGGCTGAGAATGGATCCACTGCATTTCCTGCAGGATGCACAAGGACCACAGGTAGGCGACACCGTAATTTGCGCCGCTCGACATGGTGTAGATGACTGAAGCGCGCTTGTGCTTCTCACCCCACGCGAGAGCCGCTTCACGCTGCTTCTCCCGCACGCTGTCCACGATCGCGGGCATCTGAGCCAGGCCTGCCTTCAGGGCGTCAAGTTTAGGATTGCCTTCGAACTCCGCCAGAACACCGAAGGCTAAGCGCAGCAGGATGCCGATCGGTGCATACCCCGTGCCCACGTCATTGCGAGCATCATAGTCGATACGGGCATGAACCGCTTTCGCGAGCGGAGATTCCGCTTCGACGGTCAGGCCGATGGTGTAAGCGCCGCGCTCCGCCGCATAGCGAGCTGCTGCTGCGGTTTCGGGTGTGTCGCCCGACTTTGAGCACAGTACAACGACACTCGAAGACCCCAACCGCGGCGATCTGCGCGCGATGAATTCGGCGGAGGTGTAAGCCTCGGCCGTGATGGACTTGGCTTCACGGTCGATGGCGTATTTCGGAACGTTCATCTGCGAAAAGGAACCGCCGCAGCCGACAAAATAGATCGTTGCAGGCTTTCCGCGCTCTGTGACGCCGGCCAGCGCTGTTTCGATCTGCTGTTCAATAGCCGAACTCATGTAGTTTTCCCTTGTTTGCCGGACTAGGCCGGACTGATTTCAAATTGTCGGAAGGATGAAGTCGTCGCCGGACGCTGGCTGGGCGTGGCCGAAGGCACCGAGCAGCGTGCAGGTAGCGGCCGCAAAGCTCGCCCCTTGCTCAAGCGCGAGCGGCAACGGCTTGCGTTCGGCAATTGCCGAGAGGACGCCTGCGACGAACCCGTCGCCCGCTCCGAGCGTGTCGACGACCGTCGTCGGCATTGCGGCTTGATGGTGCAGCACACCCTCGTGCAGGGCTACCGCTCCCCGCGCACCCCGGGTGGCAACGGCGAGGGTAACGCCCGCTTCCGCCCAGCTGTTCAGCAATGCATCGCACTCCTGATCATCAAGCTCGGAGGCCGAGAAGAATGCCGCGTAGAGGCGCGGGCCGAGCAGATGCCGTTGCTCGAGCGTCCATCGGTTTGAGAAATCGTAGGACAAGAGACCGGGCAGACCCGCGAGCCGGTCGATCTTGTCATCAAGGTCGCTGTTGATGCTGGTGTGCAGTACTGCGAATTTGCTGAGATAGTTTAGTACCTCGGCGTCCAATTTAATTCGCGCGCGCACACCGGGCGCGGCGCCGGCAAAGACCCGATCACCGTCAGTATGCCGAACGAGTGCACGTCCATTAGGTCCGGGGTCACGAGAGCAATGGCTGATATCGACGCCCTCCGCGGCGAGCGCTTCAAGAACCAAGTCGCCGTATTTGTCTTGACCGAGGCACCCCACATAGGCGGTCTCGATCTGCGCTCGCTTAGCAATGACGGCGACATTCACCGCATTCCCGCCAGGAAACATGACGGCTTTGTCGACGTAAACGTCGACCGTGTTGTCGCCAACGCATGCCAGATTCGGCTTGGTAGATTGCATGGTCTCGATTTGCCCCGAAATGCTCTGGTGAAATGCGGCGAATATGCCCCGGCAATGGGTGCCGCTCCCGCATCAACTAGTCCACTTGTGCTATCTGGTATATACCAAGCTCTGAGTCGTCAACGGGAAATTGGAACCAGGCAAGAATTATGACTTGCATGCCACAGGTTGCTGGGCTGCTCATTCAGTGATTGTGGTATGGCCAAGTGGAGCGCCGTAATGTCGCACCTTCGCGGACTGCGACCTGCTGCACGAGCGGCGGATCGCATCGCGGCCATGTCCACTTAGGAGGAACCCTTTGATTAACGCGTCAGAACACAGCCTGTCACATGATCCCGGCAAGCCCGCCTACATGCAGATCCAGGCGTATATACAAGACCTTCTGGCCGGCCCCGACTATGGCCCAGGTGACCGAATTCCTTCCGAGCGCGTCCTCGCGGAGCAACTGGGCCGGAACAGAATGACCGTCCGCAAGGCAATCGACGGCCTTATCACGATGGGGCTACTCGAGCGTAATGGCACTAGCGGCACGAGAATCCCAAAACCCCGAGTGACCCGCCCGATCGATCCTAGTACCTCACAGGGTATCCATCGGGTCATCCAGGCGGGCGGGGGCACTGCAGGCAACAAATTGCTCCACTTCGAGCAGGCTCGAGCTTCGGCAAAGGTGGCAAGCCGCCTGAAGCTCGCCGAGGGCGCCGAAATCGTCATGTTCCGTCGTTTGTGGACGGCGAACGACACCCCCGTGTGTATCGAGACCAGCCACCTGCCATTGTCCCTTGTGCCGGACCTCGCGGCCCAGGACCTGATGGCGGGGGAATCACTCTACGACCTTCTGCACGGTCGGTACGGTATCGGCGTGATGCATGGCGAACGAGAGATCGGAGTTGCAACGTGCACGGAAATGGAAGGTCGCTTGTTGAACCTCAGTCCGGGAACATCCTGCCTGTCATTGCAGCTTCAGGTCTTTGACGAGAAAGGCCATCCGATAGAGTTCATGAGGTCAGTGAACCACCCGAAATTGGTGGTTTTCAAGACGGTGCAGGCCAGCATGTCGGGCGTTGGGTCGAAGTGAGCTTAACCGCTGCAGGCCGAGATGACACGGTCCCCGAACCCTCTCTCAAAGATACAGGAATATACCAACACTCCTGAATCGTCATCGATCTGAAAAATTTTCTTGCATCTGGTATAGACCAGTTGCATGTTGGTCTAGTCGGGCTCGCCGAGAATGGTAGCCGATCTGGATCAATCATGGACTGGCCGAGGGCAGCATCCGCGCCTGGTCAATGTCCTCTTTTGGCCAGATCGCAAGCGAGCGAGAGATCGAAGGGGAGACATGATGAAAATGGGGAATCGTACGCGCCTGCTGACTGCAACTGCGCTGGTCGCAAGTGGCATCTTTTCGTCGCAAGTCGTTTTTGCACAGGACGCGAGCCCGGCTTCGGCACCCGCCTCGCCTCAAGAGGCTGAATCCAGCGCAAGTACTGGTGACATCGTCGTCACTGGCACCCGCGTCGTTCGCGACGGTTACCAAGCGCCTAATCCGGTATCAGTTATCGGCGAACAGCAGATTGCGGCCAAGGCACCCGTGAACCTCGCGGATTACGTCAATCAAATTCCCGCGCTGGCCTCTAGCGCGACAGCTCGCAATAGCACGCCCAGCATCAGCAACGGCACCGCTGGTATCAATGCGCTCAACCTGCGCAACCTCGGCGTCAATCGAACGCTTGTCCTGCTCGATGGCCAGCGCGTCGGCGCTGCCTCGCTTCAGGGGTGGGTAGATATCAACGGCTTTCCGCAATCGCTCGTCAAGCGTGTCGACATTGTGACGGGCGGCGCCTCGGCAGACTGGGGCTCGGACGCCGTGGCCGGCGTCGTCAACTTCGTCCTCGATAGGACGTTCAAGGGTGTGAAGGGTGAGGCGCAAGGCGGCGTCACCACCTACGGCGACGACCGCAACTATAAGCTTAGCCTCACGGCCGGGACCGACTTCGCAGATGGCCGCGGACACATTCTCATCGCCGGCGAGTTGGCCCACAGCGACGGTGTGACGGGCTTTGGTGGCCGAGACTGGTACAAGTATCGCAAGGTCATTACGAATCCCGACTACACTGCAACTAACGGGCAGCCTCGGCTTGTGGTTCGTGACAACACCGGGTTCAATAACGCTACGCCCGGCGGGATTATCACTTCCGGACCGCTACGGGGAATTTACTTCGACGAGGGTGGAACGCCAAAACAGTTCAACTATGGGCCCATAATTGGCGGCAACTTCATGAACGGCGGCCAGTATCAATATGCCGACTGGGCGAAAACGGGTGACCTTGCTCCTGAACAAGGCCGACAGAATATTTTCGCTCGCGCAAGCTTCGAACTGACAGATCATTTTGAGGTCTTCGCACAGTTTTCGTTCGCCCGCGCTACCACCGGCATCGCCTTCGGCACGCTGCCCAGGTATGGCAACATTTCGATCAACAGCGACAATGCGTTTCTGCCAGCCAGTGTCGCAGCTCAAGCCGCAGCACTTGGCGTGACGTCGTTCAATATGGGGTCCTTCGTTTACGACATCGGGCCGGTCATCAGCAATACGCGCCGTACCAATTACCGACCGGTGATCGGTGCGCGCGGTGATTTCGATGCTCTTGGAAGCAATTGGACCTGGGACATCTATGGACAGGAAACGATCACGCACAGCTATGGCGAGATCAAAATTCCGATCACTGCCAACTGGCTTCGTGCCATCGACGCCGTACGAGCACCGAATGGGACGATCGTTTGCCGCTCGACGCTGTCTGATCCGACCAATGGCTGTGTCCCCTTCAGCGTTTTCGGGACAGGCGTGAATAGTCAGGCTGCTGTCGATTATGTGAAGGGCACGGCCTGGTTTCGGCAAAACCTCAAGCAGCGGGTTGTCGCTGCAAACCTCCGAGGCAATCCCTTCTCGACTTGGGCAGGACCGGTGTCAGTGGCACTCGGAATCGAGAACCGGCGTGAAAGCGTAAGCGGAACGGTCGACGCGCTCGATGCTGCTTCGCTGGCACAGGCACAGGCGACTGGCGCCGCGCGGGTGTTGCCATATCAGACCGGAAACTATCTGCCGAGCTTTGGCTCGTACACCGTTACCGAGGGCTATCTCCAGACGGTCGTGCCGCTGGCCAAGGATTCCGCGTTCGCCAAGAGCCTCGATCTCCTCGCAGGCGTCCGTGGCACAAACTATAGCACATCGGGCTATGTGACGACCTGGAAGGCCGGCCTGACCTACAAGCCGATCGACGACATCACCTTCCGCGTCACCAGATCGCGCGACATCCGCGCGCCTAACCTTGCCGAGTATTTCCAACAGCAACAGGCGGGTTCAGCGACAATCACGGATCCGCTACGGGGTTTTGCTCAGACCACAATCTTCCAGATCACCTCGGGCAATCAGAGTCTGCAGCCCGAGCGAGCCAATACCTTCAGCGCGGGCATCGTGTTGCAACCCAGCTTCATTCCAGGTCTGGCCGGGTCATTCGATTACTGGAACGTCGACATCAAGGACGCGATCACGACGCTGGTTGCGGGGGATGTGGTGAACCAGTGCGCGGCGGGTAACGCTACCTTCTGTTCGCGGGTGAACCGGAATGCCGCCGGCGTGATCACGACCGTCACGTCCCAGCCGATCAACCTAGCAAGGCAGAAAGCTCGAGGTCTCGATTTTGAGCTCAGCTACGTGCGGCCGATGTTCGGAGGCACCCTGCGCTTCCGGGGCCTGGCCACTCGATACCTGAAGAACGAAACGAACAACGGTATCACCGTCCCGATCGACCTGGTTGGAAACAACAACGGGAATGGCGCAGATGCCACCTCGCTGCCGAAGTGGAGCTACAACGCAACGTTGGGCTTCGACCGGGATCCCGTCGCCTTTCAACTGACCGCTCGCGGCGTAAGCGCCGGTGTGCTGAACACGACCTACGTCCAGTGCTCCAGCAACTGTCCAACCTCGACGGTGAGCGCCACTACGATCGATGACAATCATGTCGCGGGCGCGATCTACTTCGACGCGAACGTCACTGTGAAGGTCGGACACGGGGTCGAGACGTTCCTATCGGTCGACAATATCGCCAACAAGGATCCGGCTCAGGTTGCTTGGGCGGCCAATGGTCCTCCCCATGCCGTAAACCAGTCTCTGTATGATGTGATCGGCCGGACGTTCCGGGCGGGCATCCGGTTCAAGATGTGACTTTTGCGAGGGATGGCGCCCTCGCGCCGTCCCTCCCTAATCGTTCGCGGTTCAACGGCAGGAATATGTCACTGAGTACGTTTCAAGGCTCAGTATCGAAGCTAACAAATGACGGATGATGATATGAGCAAGACAGATGCGCCGAAACCCGTGATCCTGATTTCCGGTGGCGATGGAGGGATCGGATCGGCAATCGTCGAGGAACTGACGTCGCACGGATATCGTGTGAGCATCGGATCACTCGACGTAAACGTGCTTGTCGAGAAATTCGGGCCGGAAACGGACGATAAGCTTTATGTGCCGTTCAACGCTTTTGACGCTCCCAGCGCAGAAGGATGGGTTTCCCAGACGATCGAGCGATTCGGGCAGATCGATGGCCTGGTGAATTCGATTGGCGGTGGTCGGCGCGTCTCGATCCTGGACGACGATGACGAGGGGCTCGACGAACTCTACGAAATCTATGTTAAAACGCCCCTGCGGCTCACGCGTCTTTGCTTGCCGTATCTCGAGAAATGCGGTCGCGGTCGCGTCGTCAACATCGCATCGCTCGGCGGCAAACGCATCCGCAACGTCGTGGTCGGCTATGGGGTCTCGAAGTTTGCACAAGTGGGGCTCACCCACGCGATCAGAACCTACGGGTGGGACAAGGGCATCCGGGCTACTGCGATCTGCCCAGGCTGGGTCCGGACGGCCAAGAGCATGAAGTCTCCTACCTTGAAGCTACAGCCTGAAGAGATGATCGATCCCGCTACGATCGCGCAACTCGTGCGGACTGCGATCGAATTGCCCAACAACGCTGCGATGGCCGAGATGCTCGTCAACTGCGAATTCGAGGACCTGTTCTGACGCCGACGAAAGCCGCTCGCCCGAGACTGCCTCAGTCCGCAGACTCGGGACTGAATCAAAGAGGGTTTTAACACCTTTAATTTGCATTTTCGGGAGAGACTTGGCGTGTCGATAGGCACATTTCATGAACTTGAAGAGCGTCTTGCGAGTTTCGTTGTACGCGACGCTCCTGCCGTCAGCCCCGAGGAGCTTCAGCAAGCGGCGCGCCACGTTGCGGACCTGATCGGCGTGGCCTTGGCGGGCGCCGGTCTTCCCGACACCAGAAGACTTCGGGTGCTGACAGCCGAAGCGCCTGCAAGAATGGCCGGCGCCGCCAGGGTCTGGGGCACGCGGCACTGGGCACCACTGCGCGAAGCGGGCTTGCTCAATGCCTATGCAGGCCATGTGCACGACTTCGACGACGACGAGATCGAATATTCGATGGCTCACGTGACCGTCACGGCAGCGACGGCGGCCATCGTTTGCGCTGACAGTCGCCCCGGGATCAGCGGGCATGAAGTGCTAGTAGCCTATCTCTTGGGGACCGAAGTGGCGTTCCGCGTCGGAGAGATCATAAACCCCTATCACTATCGACGGGGCTGGCACGCGAGCGCCACGCTCGGAACCTTTGCCGCATGCGCTGCAGCCGGCAGGCTCCTTGGCTTGTCCGTGGCACAGATGCGCCATGCTTTCGGTATCTGCGCATCGTTGGCTTCGGGTCTGCGCGCCAATTTCGGCAGCGAAGCAAAACCGCTCCAGGTCGGTCAGTCCGTAAGGAACGGCATATTCGCCGCGGAGGCGGCCATGGCGGGTATGACCGCATCGGCCGGCTCGCTGTTCGGTCCCTCGGGATATGCCTCCCTGTTCGAGCAGGATCGAGACATGGCGACCATCATCGCAGGCTTCGGCAGGCCGTATCGGTTTCTCGGCGGGAGCATGGCGATAAAGGCCTATCCCTGTTGTACCGCCACACACACCGCGATCTATTCGATGCTGGCATTGCGATCAGAGCACAGATTCTCCAGCGAAGAAATCGCATCGATTGTTTGCCATCTGGACCCGGCGCAGCCTGCGATCCTGATTTACGATCGTCCGGTCGACGGCACGCAGGCCAAGTTCAGCATGCAGTACTGCCTTTCGGCTGCCGCGACCTTCGGCGCCGTTGGGATAAAGGAATTCGAGGAAGCGGCGGTCAACGATCCGAGCGTTCGCGATCTCATGGAGCGTGTTGAAATAGTTCCAGACCCGGGCGTCCCAAAAGGTCCCAGTGGAGCTTCGAATGCATCAACCTTGCAAGTCGCCCTCAAGAATGGTGCTATGTTCGACCGGTTCCAAGAGTGCGTACCGGGGAGTCTCGGCCAATCATTGAGCGATGAAGATCTTCACGACAAATTCGTGGAATGCGTTGGCGATGCGAAGCCCGCAGACGCGTCGCGTGTATTTCATCTCCTGATCCAGGCCGGCTCTCATCCATCCTTTTCCGGACTGCTCGACCATCTGCCATCGAATGTGAGGATGCATTGAGCGTAGCGGTATCCAGCAAGGGGCGTGTCCCGCCAGTTCGAATCGGCTTGGTGCAAGCACGCAACAGCCGCCCGGCCGTATCCGGCCTCCTCAGTCGTGGAAGACGGCGCGATGACACCATTTGAAAATGTTCCGGTAGGCCGCTTTCATCGGCGCTTAGTCATCAGCGCCGGTAGCGGCCAATTCTCCGATGGCTTCTCGATCGGTATCATCGCGATCGCGCTCAGCCTCGCTAAGGAACCGCTAGGGCTGAGCGGATGGTGGATGGGCGCCTTAGGTGCCAGCACCCTCTTCGGTTTGTTCTTCGGCAGCCTGATCGCCGGGTCAATAACCGATCGGTACGGCCGGCGACCCATGTTCAACTGGGGTATGCTGCTGTTTACGATCATCGCGGTGATGCAATATCTCTCACCTTCGGCTCAGGTGCTATTCGCAGCCCGATTTTTGCTCGGTGTCATCCTCGCCTGTGACTATGTAGCATGCAAGGCGATGGTGACGGAATATTCGCCATCCCGAAACCGCGGCGTGAATCTGAGCATTCTCGCCTTGTCGTGGACCTCGGGCTATCTCTGCTCCTTTATTGCGGGCTATGTGGTTCGCAGTGGCGGACCAGAGGCATGGCGCCTCGCACTTCTGGCCAGCGCGGCGCCCTCGTTCATAGCATTCCTGTTGCGCTGCCGGATTCCCGAATCGCCGCTCTGGCTCGCTCATAAGGGGCGGATGGAAGAGGCCCGCGGAGTCGTTTCGAAGTATATTGGGCCAGGAATCTCGCTACCCGCAGTGGACCAGTTCCACGTCGTCGTCTCCCAAAGCGCGGCCCGGCTATTCAAGCCGCCATTGCTTAAGAATCTCGTCGTTGGCTGCGTGTTCTACGCGTCTCAGGTAATACCTTTGTTCGCGCTCGGAACCTACCTTCCGATTGTGATGGCGAACCTGGGGCTGGGCGATGGATATACCGGCGCGCTAGTCTACAATATCCTATTCTGGTTGGGTGCCTTGATTGGTCCATTCATTATAGACCGGATGCCGAGGCGTAAGTTGCTTGTCGGCGGCTTTGTCGTAATGGCGACCCTGCTCGCCATTCTGATCGGCTGGCGCGCAGCTCCCGCGCTGGTCACCGTTTCGCTTTTCGCGGCGTTTGCCTTCGTGTTGTCGGTCGCCGGAATTCTTCAGTTCGTCTATCCGCCTGAACTCTTCCCGACCGAACTGCGCGCACGAGGGCTTGGGGCAACGTTGGCGTTTAGCCGGTTCGGTACGGCAAGCAGTACCTTTGTTCTCCCCGCAGTTGTGGAAGGATATGGAGTATCGGCTGCTCTTGGGTTCTGCATGGTCGTCATGATCTTCGCGGCCGTTGTATGTTATGCGTGGGCGCCTGAAACCCTTCGCAAGCCGCTTGAATAACGACAAGCCCGATGGAGACGTCGATACATCCCGGCCCCTGTAGCCGCGGCAACATCGGTGTTTCACATGAGCGACAGACAGGCTGACAACGGTCAAATCAGCCGACGAGAATTGTTCGATCGCATCTGGTCGACGCCAATGACCACCAACGCGTCGGCACTCGGTACAAGGGCGTCGGCGCTTTCGACCTTGGCACGGCGCCTCGGCCTGCCGCTCCCGCGCGCCGGACATTGGATGAAGAAGGAGGTCGGCAGGGAACCGCCGACACCGGACTATCCGGCAGACCCGCAGTTGGACGAAAAGAGCTATCCACTTCCGCGTCCGAAGGTTCGCAATACGCCGACACGGCCGCTAGCGCCGACTGCGGTCGAACTGCCAAGGCCGCCGGAGGTCCCAGTTTTACTGGAGGCGGAGGATCTGCTCCCCGCGGAAGGTGGCGGCGCTGTCCGGACAGAAAGTTCCGAAGCAGCGCAGGTGAACAATGTCGGAGAGCAACGCAAGGTCGCTTCCACGCGGACAGCGATCGCGAAGAGCCATTCAGCGGACCGGGCATCAACGGGCGGCCGCGGCAAGTTCCGCCTGCTCGTCGCGCCGGCATCGGGAGCGCGCGCCTGTTCCATTCTCGACAAGCTCGTCGCAACCGTTGAGGCCAGGGGCTGGCCCCTCGACAACACGGAGAAGGGCTACGCCATCGTCACGGACGGAGAGACGGTCGGCCTGATGATCGAGGAGAAGCTGGACCGGTTGCCGCACATCGTCACGGCGGCCGAGCTCAAGGAAAAGGCCGAGTATGATCGCAAATGTGCGCTGGCCGATCGCGGGATCGGCTATCGGCCATGGCGCGAGCCGCCGATCCCCGAGCATGACTATGTGCCCAATGGCGAACTCGTCCTGAAGCTCGACCATGACTATGACGCTGGCGGCACGCGCCGGACCTTTTCGGATGGCAAGCGCCAGCGGCTCGAGGACCTGATCCCTTCGATGATCGATTCGCTCGAGCGCTGGTCCGTTGCCGTGAAAGCCAAGCGCGAAGAACGCGCCGAGTGGAAACGGAACTGGGAAGAGCAGGAGCGCCGCAGAAAGGACCACGAACGGCAGGTCCGCGTGGAAGGCTACCGGATCACGTTCCTGCAACGCCAGGTCGAGCGGAAGCGCGAGATCGATGGCTTGGCTGGTCTCATCGATCTTTGGAGCGCCGCCGAGGATCCTGACACGAAATTTGCCGAGCTGCTGGAGTTCGCATGCCTCTACCGGAAATGGCTCGAGACCAAGCTTGCGCCGGATGCCATCGCCAAGCGGATCGCCGATCTCAAGCTGATGGACGACGACGTCTACATCTACGACGCGAAACGTCTCGATTGATCGTCTGGACCGAGCTGCGCATTGCCCCGGAAGTTGGGCTTCAGCAACTTGGCGCCGTTGCGCAGGCGGTCGAGCTCGTCCGACCACCACTGCATCATCGTGACCCGCTCTTTCCAATATTCGCCGCGGGTGTAGGCGCGGCGCACGCCGTCGCGCTCGACATGGGCAAGCTGCCTCTCGATCGCGTCGGGATGGAATCGTCCGCTCTCGTTGAGCAAGGTCGCCGCCATAGCGCGGAAGCCGTGGGCACACATCTCCTCCTGGGCGAAACCGAGGACGCGCAAAGCCGCGTTGACGGTGTTCTCCGACATCGGCCGCCGATCGGTGCGGAACGAAGGGAAACAATAGCTGCCAGTCCCGGTAAGCTCCCAAAGCTCCTCGAACATGGCCCTCACCTGCATCGAGAGCGGCACGCGATGGGCGCCACGCATCTTCATCTTCTCGGGCGGGAGGTTCCAGACCGACTGGTCGAAGTCGAACTCGGCCCATTCAGCCTGCCGGAGCTCCCCGGGGCGCACGAACAGATGGGCCGAGAGGCGGAGCCCATAGAGGGTGATGGCGTGGCCCGTATAGCCCTCGATCGCGCGCATGAGTTCGCCTGCGCGCTTGGGATTGGTGATCGCAGCGTGATGCTTGGCCTTCGGCACGGTGAGCGCGCCACGCAGGTCGCCGGTCGGGTCGCGCTCGGCGCGCGTGGTGGCGACGGCATAGCGGAAGACGCGGCCCAGCACGCTGCGCATCCGGCGGGCGCTCTCATAGCGCCCGGTCGCCTCAACCGAGCGGAGGACAGCCAGCACCTCCTGGGTGGTGATCTTGGCGATCGGCCGATTGCCGATCTTGGGATAGGCCATATCGAGCAGCCAGCGGATCTTGCTGAGCGTGATCTCGGCCATGTCCTCGCGCTCGTTCTTGGCGATCCACTCCTTGGCCACCGTCTTGAAGGTGTCGTTCTCCTCGACGCGCGCCTTGGCCCGCGCGACCTTCTCCTCATGCGAGGGGTCGAGGCCGGCCGCGACCAGCCGGCGGGCCTCGTCGCGCTTGCCGCGCGCGTCGGCGAGGCCCACTTCGGGCCAGGCGCCGAAGGCCAGCGTGCGGTGCTTGCCGCAATGGACATAGTTGAAGCGCCACAGCTTGGAGCCGTTCGGTCGCACGAGCAGGTATAGCCCGGCGCCGTCGGAGAGCTTATAGTCCTTCGCGGCCGGCTTGGCGCTGGCCACGGTCGTGGCAAAGAGGGTGGCCATCTGGGGTATCGCCTCCAAAAAGGGAGGAGAACGATACCTTCCGAGATACCCGAATTGTTCTCGATTGGTGCCGTATCCGCCCGGATTTCACCGGACGGTTATAGCATAAGAATCGACGGATTTCAGCCATTTCCGGGACATCCTCGGACGTCACCGGAAGAACAAATGGTGCCCAGAAGAACACCCGAACCGCTGCGGTCTTCATCCTCATCGAGTGCTGTGGCGCGCTCTGTGGTATGGGCGGTCTTGGTCATGGACGGGGCTCGGTGATAGATCGGCATAACGGGGGATGGACTTGTAACGGTTTTGTGCCGGTCACTTGAGAGTTTAAGGCTCGTTCAAGGAGACCGACGAGATGATCAAGCATAGTGAAGAGTTCAA
>NZ_JBHDJI010000002.1:0-434278 GCF_041877245.1 Sphingobium agrisoli | reverse complement strand
CGTGCCTGCTACGTCGAATCAGATTTTCACGAGCTTGGGAATCCCCCGCGTGAGTCAGCCTCAACGCACCTTAGTATAACCCTTCATCCCGCCGATCTGCCACAACGCCGCCGCATCGATCCGGCCGAGCAGGTCGCGAAGGCGGTCGATCTCGTCGGGAGACAACGACCCTGCGATGCGCCTTTCAAGATCGAGCGCCACGGGTGCAATCCGGTCGAACAGCGATCGGCCGGCCGGCGAGAGGCGGAGGTTCAGCACGCGGCGGTCATCGGCGCTCGCATCTCGCTGGAGCAATCCCTTGCCGTGCAAGGCTGTCGCCGCCCGGCTGACCGTTACCTTGTCCATCCGCGATCGATGGCCGACTTCCTGCTGCGATATGCCGGGCCGTTCCGCGACATGCGCCAGCACCCGCCATTCTGGAATGGTAAGGCCGAACGTCGACCGATAGGCGTTTGTCACCAGTTCGCTGAGAAGCGCTGCGGTGTAAGACAAGCGATAAGGCAGGAAGGCTTCGAGCTTCAGGACTTTATCCGTCATAACCATTGGTAACATTTGACACTGTCCCCAGCAAGGCGCAGGAAGACGCAAAGGTTTCAAATGTTACGACTGGAGAGAAGATGACGTCGCATCCAGCCTCCTATCTCACTGGCTTTGGCGGTCATTTCTCGACGGAGGCGATCTCCGGCGCTCTGCCGGTCGGCCGTAATTCGCCGCAAAGGCCGCCATTCGGCCTCTATGCCGAGCAGCTGTCCGGCACCGCTTTCACTGCCCCGCGCGCTGAAAATCGTCGTAGCTGGCTTTATCGGCTGAGGCCCACAGCGCAGCATGGACCCTTCGAGCCTTATGCGGACGCCACATTATTTTCATCCAACGCGCCCGATACGCCTCTGCCCCCTAACCGGCTGCGTTGGGGACCGATCGAAGATAGCGCGCCCGGCACCGATTGGGTCGATTCCATGTCTAGCATGATGCGCAATGGGTCGCCCGATCATATGTCTGGCGTGGCGATACACCTTTATGCGGCCAACAGAGGCATGACCGAACGGGCCTTTTGCAACGCGGATGGCGAACTGCTTTTCATTCCCCAGAAGGGCGCGCTGTTGCTGCTCACCGAATTGGGGCAATTGGCAGTGCCGGTCGGGCATATCGCGGTCGTGCCGCGCGGTGTCCGCTTCCGGGTGATGCTGCCGGAGGGCGCCGCAAAAGGCTACGTCGCCGAAAATTATGGCGCTCTCTTCCGCCTGCCCGAGCTTGGACCGATCGGATCGAACGGCCTGGCCAATCCCCGCGATTTCGAGACGCCCGTCGCCTGGTTCGAGGATCGCGACGAACCGTTCGAATTGGTGCAGAAATCGCTGGGCGTGTTGTGGCGCACAATGCTGGATCATTCACCGCTCGACGTGGTCGCGTGGCACGGCAACCTTGCCCCCTACCGCTACGCGCTGGCGCGGTTCAACACGATCAATACCGTCAGCTTCGACCATCCCGATCCCTCGATTTTCACCGTTCTGACCTCACCGTCCGACACGCCGGGCCGAGCGAACGCTGATTTTGTGATCTTCCCGCCGCGTTGGATGGTTGCGGAGGATACATTCCGCCCGCCCTGGTTCCACCGCAACATCATGAGCGAGGCGATGGGCCTGATCCACGGCGCCTATGACGCAAAGGCGGATGGCTTCGTGCCCGGGGGACTCAGCCTCCATAATCTTATGGCGGGCCATGGCCCCGACCAGGCGACCTGGGAAGCGGCGAGCCAGGCTGAATTGAAGCCGCATAAGATAGAAGCGACCATGGCCTTCATGGTCGAAAGCTGCTGGCCCTACCGATTGACCGACTACGCCCTGGCCCGCGCTCAGCCCGATTATGACGCTGTCTGGAACGGATTTAAGAAAGCGACACTGCCCCAATGAGCGCCATCATCGACGAAACCCATGATCCTGCCCTTCGCAGCTGGGTCGCCAGCGCCAACAGCCATCCCGATTTCCCGATGCAGAACTTGCCTTTGGGTGTTTTTGCGCCTGCTGGCGGTGAAAAACGCATCGGGGCGGCGATCGGCGATCAAATCCTCGATCTGCGCGCCGTCCGCGATCTGCTCCCGCCAGCTACGGCCATGGCGCTGGCGTCGGACAGTCTCAACGCGTTTTTCGCGCTTGCCGCCGAAGACCGCCGTGCGCTCCGCCGCAGCCTGTCGCGCCTGCTCAGCGATGCTGAGCCGCGCCGGTCCGTGGCGCAGGCGCTTCATGGTGCCGCCGCCTGCACGCTGCATATGCCCGCGCGGATCGGCGACTATTCGGACTTCTACGTCGGCATCAATCATGCCCGCAATGTCGGGTCGATGCTCCGTCCCGGCAATCCGCTGATGCCCAACTATAAATGGGTGCCGATCGGCTATCATGGCCGCGCCTCCTCCATCTGTCTGTCGGGCGAGCCGGTGCGCCGCCCCCATGGACAGGTCAAGGCGCCCGATCAGGATGCGCCGACGTTCGCTCCCTCGCGCCGGCTCGATTTCGAGCTGGAGATGGGCGTCTGGATCGGCCCCGGCAACGCGCTCGGCCAGCCGATCCCGATCGCGGAGGCCGCCGATCATGTGGCGGGCTTCTGCCTGCTCAACGACTGGTCCGCCCGCGACATTCAGGCGTGGGAATATCAGCCACTCGGCCCTTTCCTCGCGAAGAATTTCCATTCGACCATCTCGCCGTGGATCATCACCGCCGAAGCGCTTGCTCCGTTCCGGGTGGCGCAGCCTCCGCGGCCGGAAGGCGATCCGAAGCCGCTCGATTATCTCTGGAACGAAGACGATCAGGCCACCGGAGCGCTCAATGTCGACCTGGAGGTTCATATTCTCTCCGCCGCGATGCGCACGCAGGCGTTGCCGCCGCACCGGATCAGCAACGGATCGGCGACGTCAATGTACTGGACCCCTGCGCAGATTGTCGCGCATCACAGTTCCAACGGCTGCAACCTCCAGCCGGGCGATCTGCTGGGCACCGGCACCATTTCCGGCCTGACGCAGGATAGCTGCGGCAGCTTGTTCGAGATGAGCCAGGCGGGCAAGACGCCCATCCGCCTCCCTGACGGGGCTGAACGCGCCTTCGTTGAGGACGGGGACGAGATCATCCTGTCCGCCCGCGCGCGCGCCGACGGATTTGTATCGATCGGCTTTGGAACCTGCCGCGCCGAGATACGCGGGTAGGCAATCGCCTACTCCGCATCTGGCTGATTTTCCGGCGCGGCGTCGCGGAAGGCGGGCAAGGCGAGGCAGGCGCGCTCCGCCTCCAGGATGCGCGGCCAGACAACATCCACCCCAAAACGCCGGGCGTTGAAGAGCTGCGGCACGAGGCAGATGTCCGCCAGCGTGACCCGGTTCCCAAAGCAAAATGGGCCCGGCTGCGCTGCGATCAGCACGTTGAATGCCTCAAGGCCGTCGCGATTGACCTCTGCGGCCCAGGCCGTCACCTTATCCTGCGGCAGGCCATGTTGCTTGAGACGTTCGAGCACTTTGAGATTCTGCACCGGATGCAGGTCGCAGGCAATCAGTTGCGCCGCTGCGCGAACCCTGGCTCGAGCGATGGGATCGGCGGGCAGCAGTGGCGGCTCGGGAAACCGCTCATCCAGATGGTCGCAGATCGCCAGGCTCTGTGTCAGCGTGACGCCGTCGATCTCCAGCGCCGGCACCAACCCCTGCGGGTTCAGCCCGAGATAGCCAGGCGCGCGCTGCTCGCCCTTGCGAAGATGATGGGCGACATTGGTGTAGGCCAAGCCCTTGAGATTGAGCGCTATCCGCACTCGGTATGAGGTGCTCGAACGGAAATAGCCATGCAGGACGATGTCGGTCATGGAAGGGCCTGCTCCGGTCTAATATGGCATATTGCGGTATCTTTCCTCCTTTCCGGGAACAGAGCAATCCCTCTTCCCAGACGCCGGCGCGTGCGGCGCGAAACGGCGGCCAGCATGAAAATTCGCGTGGACCCAAATTTCTCTGGAACTTTTCGCGAGATCAGCATTTTCCCTGCTTAGTGCCCGTCTGGGCAAGGGGGGTCGTTTTTCACCGCTCCGTCGTGAGTGGCGCAAGGCGCCGATACGGAGACCATTAGGTGACAGTGGCAAAGGCCGCGAGAGCGGGGCAAACCCCGACAGCAAACAATGACAACAACCTCCGCCGCAGCCAAATGCTCTGCGCTCGGCGCTCTGCGCGTTCGTCAATCCGCCAGACCAGCGACAAAGGACGAGCACAGCTTTGAGCGCCCAGTCCTTGAGCGCGCGCCTCTGGTCGATCGCGGGTCTGACGCTCGGCCTCCTTTTCTTCTTCCTGAGCGGCGCAACCGCATATCGCAACATAGAGACGCTTGGCGCCAGCAACGAGGCGATCCGGCATACCCATATGGTGCTGATCGCGCTCGACGATCTTCTCTCCGCGACACAGGACGCCGAAGCGGGCCAGCGCGGCTATCTGCTGACCGGCGCGGACAATTATCTCGAACCCTATCGCAGCGCCACGGCGGCGGTCGGAGAGAAGTTCGACACGGTGCGGAATCTGACCCGCGACAATCCGACGCAACAGGCCAATCTGGTGCTGTTGCGCCGCCATATCGACGCCAAGCTGGCGGAACTGCGCCAGACGATCGACCTGCGCCGTGCCCAGGGATTCAGCGCGGCGCTCGCCATCGTTGCGACGGATCGCGGCAAGGTCGAAATGGACGCCATCCGCGCCCAGATCACGACCATGGCGCAGGAGGAAGGGCGGCTGCGCCAGCTACGCATCGAGGAGATGAACGCCGCTTCGCGCAACGCGATAATGAGCGCGATCGTCTCGGCGCTTCTTGGCGCCGTCCTTACCGTCGCTATCTTCATCCTGCTGCGCCGCGCCCATCGTGCGCGGGCGCGGCAGGTCTGGTTGCAAGCGGGACAGGTGGGCTTGGCCGATGCAATGCGCGGCGACAAGTCGGTGGAGGATGTGTCGCAGGCGATCCTGGGCTTCTTTTCCTCCTACCTCGGCGCGCGCGCCGGCGCCGTGTTCAAGGGCGAGCAGGGCCATTTCAACCGTACCGCCACTCTGGGCGTGCTGGACGAGGCCGATGTGCCGGCATCCTTTGCGCTTGGGCAGGGGTTGCTGGGACAGGTGGCCACCGAGGGACGCCCGACTCTGTTGCACGACATACCCGATGGCTATCTCAGCATCGGCTCGGCGCTGGGCCGCGACAAACCCCGCCACCTGCTGATTCTGCCCGCCAAGGCGGACGAGGTGGTGAATGCCGTGCTGGAACTGGGATTCTTCGACCCGGTCAGCCCGCTGCATCTCGACCTGCTCGATCAGTCGGCCGCCGCGATCGGCATTGCTCTCCGCTCGGCGCGCTTCCGTATGCGGCTTCAGGACGCGCTGGAGGAGACCCGGCGGCAGGCCGGCGAACTCCAGGCGCAGAGCGAAGAACTGCGTGTCTCTAATGAGGAGTTGGAAGAACAGGGCCGTGCGCTCAAGGAATCGCAGGTTCGCCTTGAGCAGCAACAGGTCGAGCTGGAACAGACCAACAGCCAGCTCGAAGAGCAGGCGCAGACGCTCGAAGCGCAACGTGACAATCTGGAGCGGGCGAGCGCGGCGCTGGAAACGAAGGCGCGCGAGCTGGAGCAGGCGAGCCAGTATAAGTCCGATTTTCTCGCCAACATGTCGCACGAATTGCGGACGCCGCTCAATTCGCTGCTGATCCTGTCCAAGCTGCTGGGCGACAATCCGGAAGGCACGCTGACCCCAGACCAGGTCAAATATGCCCGCACGATCGAATCCTCGGGCAACGACCTGCTCACGCTCATCAACGACATCCTCGACCTGTCGAAGATCGAGGCGGGACATGTGACGATCCAGCCGGAACTTCTGTCGGTGCAGCGGCTGACCGGCGACCTCCGCCAGCTGTTTCAGCCGGTTGCCGACGAACGGGGCCTTGCGTTCGAAGTCGATGTCGCTGGCGACGTGCCCGCCAAGTTCGAATCCGATCGCATGCGGCTGGAGCAGATTCTGAAGAATCTCCTCTCCAACGCTTTCAAATTCACAGAACGTGGACACGTGCGTCTGGCCCTGTCGCGACCGGATGCCAATCATCTCGCGCTTGAAGTGTCGGACTCCGGCATCGGCATATCGCCCGAACAGCAGGAAAGCATCTTCGCCGCCTTCCATCAGGCGGACAGCACGATCAGCCGCCGCTATGGCGGCACCGGCCTTGGCCTTTCCATCTCGCGCGAGCTGGCGCGCTTGCTCGGCGGCCGGATCGGGCTGGTGAGCGAGCAGGGCAAGGGCAGCCGGTTCACATTGGTCGTGCCGATCGCCTATGACGCCACCGCCGTCCCGCCACCGGAAGCAGCGCAACCCTCGCTACCGCCCTCATCCAAGCAAGCGGAACCCTCGCAGAACATATCGGCCGACTGGCCGGCCGACGACGACCGCGACTCGCTCGCCGAGGGCCGCCGCCTTCTGCTCGTGATCGAGGACGACCAAGTCTTTGCCTCGATCGTCCGTGACCTGTCGCGCGACCTGGGATTTCAGTGCATCATCGCCGGCACGGCAGAGGAGGCCATCCAGCTTGCCCGCAGTTTCAAGCCAAGCGCCGTCGTGCTCGATCTTGGCCTGCCGGACCAGTCCGGTCTCACCGTGCTCGATCGATTGAAGCATGACGACGATACGCGGCATATCCCTATCCATGTCGTGTCCGCCGCCGATCACAGTCAGACCGCGCTGGCGCTCGGAGCGATCGGCTATTTCACCAAGCCCGTGCGGCGCGAGCAGCTGGCCGATGTGCTCGAAAGCCTTCAAGCAAAGCTCGAAACCCGAATGCGCCGCGTTCTCATCGTCGAGGACGATGCCGTCCAGCGCGACGCCATCGGCCGGCTGCTCCAGTCGGGCGATGTCGAGACGGTGGGCGTGGGCACGGCGGCCGAATGCCTCGAACAACTGCGCCAGCACAGCTATGACTGCATGGTGCTCGATCTGTCGCTGCCCGACGCCTCGGGCTACAGCCTGCTCGAAACGCTGAGCGAGGAGGGGGATCACGGCTTCCCGCCGGTCATCGTCTATACCGGCCGCGATCTGTCGAGCGCCGACGAACAGCGCCTGCGCCGCTATTCCAGCTCGATCATCATCAAGGGCGCGAAGTCGCCCGAGCGGCTGCTAGACGAAGTATCGCTCTTCCTGCACCGGGTCGTGTCCGAGTTGCCGACCGAGCAGCGCAAGCTGATCGAAAAAGCGCGGCATCGCGATGCGGCGCTGGAGGGGCGCCGCATCCTCATCGTCGAGGATGATGTGCGGAACGTCTATTCGCTGACCAGCGTGCTGGAGCCGCGCGGCGCCATCGTCCAGATCGCGCGCAACGGGCAAGAGGCGATTGAGGCGCTGGATGCGTCCGCCGCCGATCCGGGCAAGCGGATCGACCTCGTCCTCATGGACGTGATGATGCCGGTGATGGACGGGCTGACCGCCACTCGTACGATCCGGCACGACCCGCGCTGGCAGTCGCTCTCCATCGTCATGCTGACCGCCAAGGCGATGCCCGACGACCAGCAACGTTGCCTGGAGGCGGGCGCGAACGACTATATGGCAAAGCCCATCGATGTGGATAAACTACTCTCCCTCGTCCGCGTTTGGATGCCACGCTGAGCCATGGATCAAGTGACAGCGCCCGTCGAGGATATCGAGATCGAATTGCTGCTGGAGGCGATCTACCGGCGCTATCATTACGACTTCCGCCATTATGCGCGCGCCTCGATCAAACGGCGGCTGCTTCAGGCGCGAGGGCAGCTGGGTTTCGAGAGCATCTCCGCGATGCAGGAGAGGTTGCTCCATGATCCGGCGATGCTGTCTCGGTTGCTCAACTATCTCACCGTGCAGGTGAGCGAGATGTTCCGCGACCCGTCCTATTTCCGTGCCTTGCGCGAGAAGGTGATCCCGCATCTCAAAACCTACCCCTCGCTCAAGGTCTGGGTCGCGGGATGCAGCCATGGCGAGGAGCTTTATTCACTCGCCATCCTGTTCCGCGAGGAGGGGCTGGACAACCGTACCATCTTCTACGCGACCGACATCAACCCGGAGGCGCTGAAGGCGGCGGAGGCGGGGGTCTATCCGCTCAACGAAATACGAAAATTCACCGAGAACCACCAGAAATCGGGCGCGCGCACGTCGCTGTCGAATTATTATACCGCCGATTATGGCCGCGCCATATTCGACAAAAGCCTGCGCGCGCATGTGGTCTTTTCCGACCACAGCCTCGTGACCGACGCCGTCTTCGCCGAAGTCCACCTCATATCCTGTCGCAACGTCCTGATCTATTTCGATCGGGCGTTGCAGGACCGGGCGCTCGGTCTGTTCCGGGACTCGCTGGCGCGCAAGGGCTTTCTTGGGCTGGGCTCGAAGGAAAGCCTGAGGTTTTCCAGCCATGCCGACGCCTTCGCCGATTTCGTGCAGGAAGAAAAAATCTACCAGAGGCGCGAGCCATGACGGCGGCGGCAATCGAGGCCGTGGCGATCGGCGCTTCGGCGGGCGCGGTGCAGGCGCTGCTGCATGTCCTGCCGCCCTTGCCGCAGGCTTTCGCCGTGCCCATCCTCATCGTCGTCCATGTCCCCCCCGATCGTGGCAATGCACTCGTTGCCCTGTTTCAGGACCGTTGCCGTCTGCCCGTCAAGGAAGCCGAGGACAAGGAACCGGTCTCTGCCGGCACCATCTATTTCGCGCCATCCGACTATCATCTACTGGTCGAGGCCGATCGGACGGTGGCCCTGTCGTGTGACGAGCCGATCAACCATAGCCGCCCGGCAATCGATGCTCTGCTGGAAACTGCCGCCGACGCCTATGGAGCCTCCCTCGCTGCGATCATCCTGACCGGCGCCAATCAGGATGGGGCGGCCGGGTTGCGTGCCGTGGCGGCCGCCGGCGGCGTTGCCATCGTGCAGGAACCCGCCACGGCTGAAATGCCCGCGATGCCGGCGGCGGCGCTTGCTGCTTGTCCAGCTGCGCGAACGATGACGCTCGACGCTATTTCTTCCTACCTCATGGGACTACCGGCCCGATGACGTGCGACGCCCCTCCCATCGAGTTCCTTCTGGTCGACGATCTCGACGAAAATCTGCTCGCGCTCGAAGCGCTGCTGCGGCGCGACGGGCTGCATTGCCTCAAGGCGCGATCGGGCGAGGAGGCGTTGGAGTTGCTGCTGGTGCACGACGTCGCGCTGGCGCTGCTGGACGTGCAGATGCCCGGCATGGACGGATTCGAACTGGCGGAGTTCATGCGTGGCCATGCGCGCGCACGGCATATCCCGATCATATTCCTGACCGCCGGCAGCGCCGATCGCCAGCGGCGCTTCCGCGGCTACGAAGCCGGCGCCGTCGATTTCATTCAGAAGCCGATCGACGCCGACATCTTACGCTCCAAGACCAACGTCTTTTTCGACCTCTATGAACAGCGCCGCCAGATCGTTGCGCAGCGCGACGAGCTGGCGAGTCTGGCACAGGAATTGGCAGGCGCACACCAACGCAAGAATGAGTTTCTCGCCATCTTGGGCCACGAATTGCGAAACCCGATCATGGCGCTGGGCGCGGGGCTTCACCTGCTCGAACGCCGCGAGGGGACAGAGGCCGCGCGCGACATAAGGCAGCGGATGGATCGCCATGTCCATCATCTCTCGCGCCTTGTTGAGGATCTGCTAGACATCGCCCGCATCGACCAGGGCAAGATATCGCTGCGCCAGGACCGGATCGTGCTTCAGGACGCCCTCGCCTTTGCGGTGGAGGCGAGCCAGCCGACAATCGACGCTGGCGGCCATTCGCTGACGATCGACATGCCGGAGGAGCCGGTCTGGATCGAGGCGGACCATAGCCGCATCGCCCAGGTGGTCAGCAATCTCCTCAACAACGCCGCCAAATATACCCCCCCTGGCGGCGCGGTGCGTCTGACACTGCGCGCGGACGGCGATTGCGCCGACATCGAGGTCGCCGATAGCGGCATCGGCATCCCGCCGGACATGCAGGAGCGGATTTTCGATCTGTTCGCGCAAGTGCGCCCCGGCGACGGCGCGTCTCAGGACGGGCTTGGCATCGGGCTTGCTCTGGTAAAACAACTGGTGGCGCTGCACGGCGGCGACATCCGCCTCAAATCCAGCAATCCTGGCGAGGGCAGCGTCTTCGCCGTCACCCTGCCGTTGCCGGTCGAAGGCGGACCACCCGTGTGACGGGTCCGCCGATCCGCCCCGGTTGCGGCCTGACGACGAGTAAAGTGCGCCCGCCCCGCAGCAGCCGCTGATAGGGGATCAACTGCTCCGGGAAGCGTTCCGCCTCGTTTCGGTATCGGTCATAATGGGTGATGATGGCGATGTCGGCGCGGCACCCTGCCAGCCTCTCGGATGCGACATTGCCCACATCCACGATTGCCTTGCCGGATCGTTCCTTGCCGATTTGCTGATATTTCGGCTTGGCCCCCAATATCAGTCGGACATTGACGCAGCCGGCATAGCCGAGCGGGAAGAGCACTGCGCCCGGCCGGTTGAGCAGGTCGAACGACGCATCCTCGATCAGAAGCGACGCCTGTGGCGGCACATGCTGCTGTACCCATCGGCTAGCGATCTGGCGCGTGTCATGCGCCCGCATGGTCGTCCGAAGCATGGTCGCGTGCAGCATCGGCAAAAGCAGGAGCGCTATCGCGCCGGCAAACGCCGCCGGTCGCCACGCCGGCCGCAGCCATTCGATCGCCCCATTCAGCCCGACCGCCACCGCGAGCGCAATCCAAGGCAGCACCGGGACGGTCCAGCGCTCCCAGATCAGCGCCTGCACGGCAATGCCCAGCAGGAACAGCAGCGCGCCGGGAAGCCCGGCAATGCCAAGTATGCGCGCGCGCAACGGGATGAGAACCAGCCCGATCGCAGCCAGCGCCGTACCAACGACGCCAAAGCCCGAGAGCAGCACATGCCGCCCGTACCAGAGAAGATTCTGCGCGAATCCGCCGCCGGTCGACCCCGGATGGACCGGACGCGCCTCGCCGCTGAGGTCGCGCACCACCGTCGCATGGTCGAGCAGCAGATAGGGCGACGCGGCCACCAACGCGATCAGCGCGACGGCCGGCACGATCGGCAACAGCAGCAGGGTTCGCCGCCACCCAGCCTCCCGCCACCGCAGCAGCACCGCGCCCGCGCCATTGATCGCAAACAGCATCGCCGGCCATTTGGTCGCGCCGCCAAGGCCGACGAACAGCCCTGCCAGCACGAGGTCGCGCACCGCGCCGGAGCGTGCGGCCCGCATCGCATGGAGGCTGCTCCACAGCATGAACAGGCTGGCCAGCATGTCGGTGCGGATGACCTGCGACAATTCGACATGGAGACCGTTACAGCCGAGCAGCGCCGCCGCGATGAGGCCCACCCTTGGCCCCACCGCCTCGCGCCCGATCCGCCAGGTCAGCCAGATGCAGCCGACCCCGGTCATCAGGATGAACACGCGCATCGGCAGGATTACAATCGACGGGTCGGCATAGACGGCCGATGCGAAGCCCGCCGCGCCGGGCCACAGGTGCAGGACTGTACCGACCCAGCCGACCGCCACCAAGATCAGCGCCAGGGCGTAGAAGAGCATGGTCGCGGGATGGCCGAACCATTCGGGGTTGAGCCGATGTTCGCGCAGCATGTCGAGCGCGTTCATCACGAACAGCGGCTCATCGGGATCATTGAGCGCCGGCAGGCCGAAGTCGATATGCCACAATCGCAGCCCAACCGACAGAATTAGGATGGCGACCAGCGCCAGCTTTTCGTATCTCCCGGCGCGCGCGGGCTTTCCTGGACGGAATAAGCGGGCTAGCTCCGTCTGCATGCAAGACACCTGTTCCGGGAGGATTAATGCGTACTGTGATTTTGGCCGGCGGCCTTGGCAGCCGGCTCGGTGAGGAAACGGCGGTCCGGCCCAAGCCCATGGTCGAGATCGGCGGTATGCCGATCCTGTGGCACATCATGAAAATCTATTCGGCGGCGGGCCTCAATGACTTTGTGATTTGCCTTGGTTACAAGGGTTATCTGATCAAGGAATATTTCGCCAACTATTTCCTTCACACCGCCGACGTGACCATCGATCTGCGGAGCGGTAATGGCATGGAAATCCATCATACCCGCAGCGAACCGTGGCGCATCACGCTGGTGGAAACGGGCGCTACCACGATGACGGGCGGGCGTCTGGCGGCAATCCGGCCCTATCTGGAACCGGGTGAGCCCTTCTGCTTCACCTATGGCGACGGGGTGGCGGATATCGATGTGGCTGATCTGGTGCGCTTTCATCAGTCCCATGGACGGCGCGCGACGATCACCTCCGTCACCCCGCCGGGCCGCTTTGGCTCGCTGGAGTTTGATGGCGACAAGGTCGTGGCCTTCAAAGAGAAGCCTGCCGGCGACGGCGGGCAGATCAACGGCGGCTTCTTCGTCGCCGACCCGAGCGTACTCGATCTGGTCGACGGTCCGGAAACCGTGTGGGAAGCCGGCCCGCTGGAGGCGTTGGCCGCCAGTGGCGACCTGATGGGCTATCGTCATGACGGCTTCTGGCACCCCATGGACACACTGCGCGACAAGATGCATCTAGATCAACTCTGGCAATCGGGAGAAGCGCCGTGGAAGCGCTGGTGACCCCCGCCTGGGCAGGTCGCCGCGTTCTCGTCACCGGCGACAGCGGCTTCAAGGGGAGCTGGCTCGCGCTTTGGCTCTGTGCGATGGGCGCGAAGGTCACGGGCTTCTCCCTGCCTCCGCCGAGCGACCCCAGCCTGTTCGACGCGGCGCGACTCGGCGAGTTGATCGACCATGTGGAAGGCGACGTGCGCGATCCCGCCGCCGTGCGCGCAGCAGTCGAGAAGGCGCAGCCGGAAGTCATCTTCCACCTCGCCGCGCAGCCGCTCGTCCGGCTGTCCTACGAACAGCCGATCGAAACCTATGCCGCCAATGTGATGGGCACCGTCCATCTGCTGGAGGCAGCGCGGCAGGTCGGCGGGGTCGCCGGCATCGTCTGCGTCACCAGCGACAAATGCTACGAGAACCGGGAATGGGATTGGCCCTATCGGGAAAATGACCCGATGGGTGGCCACGATCCCTATAGCAGCAGCAAGGGTTGCGCCGAACTGGTCGTGTCGGCTTGGCGGCGCTCCTATTTTCAGGAAAGCGGCCCGGCGCTCGCGTCGGTGCGCGCGGGTAATGTCATCGGCGGCGGCGACTGGGCGGCCGACCGCCTCGTCCCTGATCTGGTCCGCGCCTTCGAAGCTGGCGTGCCGCCGCTCATCCGCTCGCCCGGATCGGTGCGCCCCTGGCAGCATGTGCTGGAGGCGCTGGGCGGCTATCTGATGATCGCGGAGCGGTTGCTGGCGGGCGAGCGGCGCTTTGCCGACGCCTGGAATTTCGGCCCAGCGGACGAGGATGCGCGCCCAGTGAGCTGGATCGTCGACCGGATGCGCGCCGCCTGGAGCGACGGCGCCGCGCCGCCGACCCTAGACGAAGGGCCGCGCCCGCACGAGGCGGGGCTGCTGCGGCTCGATTGCTCGCGCGCCCGCGCGGCGCTCGGCTGGCAGCCTGCGCTGCGGTTGGCGCAAACCATCGACTGGATCGTCGACTGGCACAAACGGGTCGGCGGGGGAGAGGACGCACGCACTGTGACGCTGGAGCAGATTGCAGCCTACAGCGCGCTGGCGGGCCGCGCGCCGGTTCAGCTCCCCGCCTGAGCCAAAGTCAATATATTGCCGAGGCGCAGCCCGATCGCGCGCCTCGGCAGCGGCACCCATTCGGGCAGCGACATGCCTGCCGCCTGCGCCGCTTGGCGCGCCAGGAAGGCGATCGGGAAATGATTGGTGCTGGCGCTGACATCCACCTTGCCGAAGCCCGCATGGACGAGCAGCCGCTCGATGGTCTCGGGATTGTAGAGCAACGGATGCTGAAGGCAAAAGGGCGGCCAGCGGCGGCCGAGCGCGCGACGCAGCAGCGATCCTTCATTATGGGTGACGATCAGCAATCGGCCGCCGGGTGTCAGCTTGGCCGCAATCGTCTTGAGCATCGCCAGCGGATCGAGCAGATGGTCGAGCACATGGATCATCACCGCCAGCGACACGCTTCCGTCGGGAACCGGCGACAGATCGGTCATGTCGGTCAGGATGGTCGAGGGCCGGTCGCCCGCCGCCGTGCGGAGGGAGTCATGCACCGCCCGGTTGGGCTCGAACAGCCAGAAATGCTCGAAACCGCCATGCTCGACAGCCTGTCCCACCAGATGGCCGACATCCGGCCCGATCTCCAGATAATCGCCGGTCGGGAGCTTCTGGTTGGCCGCCGCTGCGAAATAGCCGCGCTGGGTATCCGATATCGCGGTTTCGGTGACCAGCTCCATATTGGGCGGCATGTTGCTGTAGAGGTCGGCGAGTTGGCTGTCGTCGAAGAAGACCGGATTGTAGAGCAGGGCACATTGCGCGCAGCGCTTGTACGGGAAAAAATGCTTTTCCTTATGCAGGCCATACCAGTAGGAGCGCAGCTGATCGACCGTCTTGGCCTCGACATCATCGGGACAGGCAACTTCGGTCGTTCCGGCGCGCGACCCACAGGAGGGGCAAGCGCGATCGCGCAGCGCCGGTAACGTCATAGTTTCAACCCCCCTGCCTAAACGTAATGCGGCTGTGCCAGAACCAGCTGCCGATCACCAATAATAGCGAAAAGGCGAATTGGGCAAGAGTGGGAGAAAGCCCGCCCGCTTCGACCAGTAACGGCAAGGCGCCCCAGTTGATCGCATAGTTGAAAAGATAATAGCTCGAGAAAGCGGCAAACTCTCGCAGGAGATTGCCTCGGGTGCGAAACACCCCAAGCTTGTATGTCGTAAACGCGAAACACAGGCAGATCGCCTGCGCGATCAGCAGGCCCAGCATGTAGCGCGTCTGAAGCAGCGGAAAGACGAACAGCAACAGCGGATAGAGGCCAAGCCCGAACGCGGTGTTGAGCCCCCCTGCGATCAGGAAGCGCAGGGGACGACCTTCGGCCTTCAAGGCGGCTGTCCTCACGATTCGTCCATCAGCGGGATCGCCATGTTCTCGCGCAATACCTCGCGCGGAAGGAAGGGGGACAGGTCTTCCAGCGCTGGGGACGTGATGCGGCCATCGGGATGCACCTTCGCCCCCAGTTTCGGCGCGAAGGACACATGCTCGTCGACGATGATTTCGCAAAGCGAAGGGCCAGGCGCGGCGAGCGTGTCGGCGATCGCTTGGCTAAGGTCGTTATGACCCTCGGCACGATGGTAAGAAAAACCGAACGCAGCCGACACCTTGGCAAAATCGGGAAAGGTAACGTTGCTCTTCGGGCCGCCGCCCACCTCGACTCCGTTGAAGAAATTACGGTGCGTCTGGAAGATCGAGACATATCCGGCGTTGTTGATCAGGAATATCTTCACCGGCAGGCCATAGCCCGCGATCGTCTGCATCTCCTGGATGTTCATCATGATGCTGCCGTCGCCGGCGATGCAGATGACTCGGCGGTCAGGTCCGATCGCGGCGCTCACCCCGATCGCGGCGGGCAGGTCGTAACCCATCGTAGCGCAGCCGGAATTGGTCCAGAGCCGCTGCCCTTGCTTCAGATGCGCCGACTGGAAGCTGACGACGCAGGCGCTGCCATTGCCGGTGACGACGATGTCGTCGTCATCCAGCGCTTTGAACAGTGCGTCCATCGCGACGTAGGGATGGTTGGCCGGGCCATGCTCATGATATTCGGGCAGAACCGTGGGGAAGCGAGCGACCCGCTCGCGCGCCCATTCCAGCCAGCCGCGATGCTGCTCGGTCGGCCCGGCATAGTCCTGCTCCAGCATCGCCGGGATCAGATCGGCGAGATCGGCGACAACCGGCAGGTCAGGCTGGACCGTTGGCTTCCGCAATTCCAGCGGGTCGATATCGACCCAGATCTTGAACGCCTCCCGCGCGAAGCTCTGCCAATTGTAGCTTACCTGGCGGATGTTGAGCCTGCTGCCGAGTACCAGCAGAAGGTCGGCGCTTTGCGTCACCATGTTGCCACCACGATCGCCCACGGTGCCAGGACGGCCGGCATAGAGCGGATGGTCGTTCCACAGCACGTCATGCGCGTTCCAGCCGGTGACGACCGGAACCCCCAGCCGCTCGACCAGCGCGATGAACTCGCGATGCATCCCCGACAAGCGCACGCCCCCGCCGGCAAAAACGACGGGCCGCTCCGCCTTTTGCAGCCGATCGAGGATGTCGCGGGCAATCGGGCCAAGGTCGGCGTCGAGCCAGGGCCGTTCCAATTCGGCGGGATCGAAGCCGGGCAGCGTTTCGGGATCGATCTTGGCCGCCTGCACGTCCAGCGGAATGTCGATCCATACTGGACCGGGCCGACCCTTGGTCGCGAGATAGAGCGCCTTTTCCAGATGATAGCGGATCGACTGGATATCGTTCACCATCACCGCATATTTGGTGACCGGGCGGACCAGTTCTTCGATATCGAGTTCCTGATCGCCCAGCTGGCGCAGCGGCAAGCCGCTCGACCGCACCGTCGTCTCGCGCTTCACCTGGCCCGAAATCACCAGCATCGGGATGGAATCGACATAGGCGCCATAAACGCCGGTGATCGCGTTGGTGCCGCCGGGACCGGAGGTGACGTTGACCACCGCCGGCTTGTTGGTCAGCCGCGCATAGGCCTCCGCCGCCATCGACAACGCCTGCTCATGATGGGTGAAGAGCGTCTTGAGCTTGGGATGCGTACCGATGCTGTGGTTGAGGTGCATTGCGCCGCCGCCCGTCAGCATGAATATCTGCTCGATGCCATGGTCGGCCAGCCAGTGGGCGAGCCAGTCGGAAAGTTTCACTTGAGTCATGGTTTCCATCCGTTGGAAGCTGCGGTGCGGCGAATCGCCTCGTCAAGATCGACGGTGGCGGCGACGCCAAGTTGTTCTCGGATCAGCGCGGTCGAGGGCACATAGCGTCCGGGGTTCCAGCCCGGATCGGGCCGCCCCAGGATGCGGACGTCGGGCGCGCCGAGCAGTCGCGCGGTACGGCGGGCGAGGTCGGCGATCGACACCGCTTCCTCGGACCCTACATTATAAGCGCCGCCCTTTTCGCCCAGCGCGAGCAGGGTCCACATCCAGACCGCCAGGTCGGCAGCGTAGAGATAGGATCGCACCGCCTGCCCCGATCCCTGCACTTCGATGGCGCGACCGGCCATCGCGTCGCGGATGAAATTACCCGCCGCGAAATGGGTATCGAGCGACAGGAGCGGCCCGAGCAGCGCGAAGATGCGCGCGGTTACCACGCCGACCCCGAACTGGTGGGCATAGATGGTACACAGCGTCTCGGCTGCCCTCTTCCCTTCGGCATAGGCGGATTTGGGATCACGCACCGAAGGTCCGCCGATCCAGTCCTCGGCGACATGGCTGATGTCCCAGGGCTGCACACCATAGACCGCGCCCGAACTCATGAACAACATCCGCGCCTGCCGCTCATGCGCGAGGTCGAGCATTGCGCGGGTGCCGTCCAATATGGTGTCGAACATGCGGCGGGGGTCGGTCGCGGTCAATTGCGCGCTGGCATCGGTCGCGCCATGGATGATGTGGGTGAAATCTCCTGCCGGCGACGGGCAGCTTTGAATGTCGCCGCGCAGAAAGCCGAAGCGATCGGCCAGATGCGGCGCGCGCGCCGCGAACCCCGCCGGATCGCGGCTTAGCAGCGTCACCTCGACATTCACCGGCGCGCGGGCAAGCGCCTCCAGCATCCAGCGGCCGATGAAGCCGGTGCCCCCGGTGAAGAAGATGCGCGCACCATCGAGCCGCGCCCAGATCGGGGCGAGTGCAGCGTCCATTGCAAGGAGGTCGGCGGAAGATATCATGCGGGCATAAGTCCCAGGCTGGGGCGATGCTGGTGATGGGCGCGGATGACTCGTGTTATCGTGTCAAAGGCCAGCGCCCACAATATGACGACCATCAAACCGGGACGGATGAAATGGCCATAGGCAAGGCCGAAACTGGGCGTCACGGGCCGTCCACTCAGCCAGCCATTGGTCTTAATCTCCAATATGGTCGAAATCGGCACGTCTCCCACCAGGCACAGAAGATAGGCGCTGACGATTGCGATCTTCGGCCCCCACCCCTCCCATTTTTCCAGCATAACCAGGAAAAGCACGAAAATCTGGGTATAACCACCCGGCGACTGGGTGACCAGATAGGCGCCGAGCAGCAGCAACGCCAATCTGGAATGGCTAGACGCGCGGGGCTGCAACCAAATGCCGGCCAGCGCGCACAGGGCGACGATCTGGCTCATCCTGATGAGCAGCGGCACCGCAAACTCTACGCCTTCGACCAGTTGCGAGGGCACGAAGTCCAGCAGCGGCAGGGGCGATGCCTTGCGGATGGTGAGCAGCGGCGCATAGCTGGTCGCGTAATTGACCTCATTCCACACCTGCCCGCTCTGAAAGATGATCCAGTCGACCGTGTTCGTCGCCAGATCGCCCGGCGTGCCCGATCCGACGAAGGCGAGAGTCACAAGATATACCGCAATGGTGGCAAGTCCGGCCCATTCCAGAGACCGCCACTTGCGCCGCACCAGCCATGCCATCGCGGGGAGCAGCAGATAGGGCTTGAAATTGATCGTCACCGCCGCGGCGACCGCGCGGACCAGTCGTGATCGCACCAGCGGATCATGCGCCAGGATGAAGGCGGGCATCGCGACCAGGATCAGGTTACCGCGCTCCAGCGTAAACAGCAAAGGCAGGCCCAGCCCCATCGCCACGGTGCGCGGCAGCGCGCTCGCCGGATCGTTGCGGCGAAAGGCGATCCATAACAGGATGATATTGGCAAGGTATGAGAGCCCGATCGCCGTCAGGCTCAGCCAGTCGCAATCACGCGCTGCGAAGGGCGACGACACATAGCAGCCGGGCAGGGTAAAAATATCAAGGAAAACAAATGACAATGGCGGATAGATCGTCTTCCAGACATCATAGGCGCCCGGCCGATTCGCCCAATAGGCGGTGTTGAACCAGTCCATGAACGTGTCGTTGGTATCCATGACGAAAGGCTGGGGTAGGAAGCCGTTCGTCCTGAAGGCCGCGACACACCAAGCCAGGCTGGCGACGACCGCCATCGCCAGCGCATATTCGATCACAAGGGCGCTTGCCCGGCGGGTCATGCCGGCTCCGCGAAGTTCAACCGTTCCTCTTCGATCACCAGCGGCACGCCGCGCGTCCGCTCGGCGATCAGGCGCAACTGATCGCCGATCAGGCCAATGAACAGCAGCAGTGTCGCAAACATGCCCGCGCCCAAAGTAAGAGCAACAAGAGGCCAGACCGGGCCATCCACGAAAAGCGCCACTATGGTCGCCAGCAGCAGGGCGACGGCGGCCAACGCGACCCAGACCGACAGCAATATCGGGACGCGCAGCAACTTCTTCGCCGATCCTGCAAGACCCGACAGGGCAAAGGACAGGAGCTGGCGAATGCCGTTCTTGGTTTCGCCAGCCGCGCGCTCTGGCCGATCGAAGGGAATGAGCGCCAGCGAAAAGCCGCTTTCCACGACCATTCCCCGGAAGAAGGGCTCGGGCTCGTTCCAGCGCTTGAGCTCCTCCACTACAGCGCGGTCGAACAGGCCAAAGCCGGTGGCGTTGGGGATAATCGGATAATCGGCCACTCGACCCAGCAGCCCATAGCCCACACGTCGCGCCAGCCCGAGCAGCAGCGATGCGCGCTCCTGTCGCCGCTGCGCCAGCACGATCTTCGCGCCGCCGCGCCACAACCGCAGGAACTCGCCGATCATTGCCGGCGGATCCTGGAAGTCGGCGCACATTCCAATCACGGCCTGCCCCCGCGCCTGATAGACGCCATGGGTGGGGGAGCGCATCTGGCCATAGTTGCGATTGTTGAAAATCGCCCGGACCTTGGGATTTTCGGCGCAGATCTCGCGGATGATCGTGCGCGTCGCGTCGATCGATCGATTGTCGATCAGGATGATCTCGTAGCTTGCCGCATGGGCTTCCGCCTCGGCGGCGACAGCGGCGCATATGCCCCGGACATTCTCCTCCTCATTATAGCAGGGAATGACGATCGACAGTTCAGGCGCGTTCATCGCTCGTCGTTCCGGGGCGAAAGAAGTGGCAGGCGGATACCGGTCGAGGGCGCATAGATCTCGGTGAAGAAGGCAAGCAAAAGGATCAGCGCCAGCACCGCCACGGCGGGAATGTTGAACTTGCGATCAATGTCGAGCCGGGGCGCTTCGACCAGTTGCGCGTCGGACGCGGTCTCGGCCGCCAATGCTTCCACAGCAACTTCTTCGGACGAGCGGGAATAGACTTCGTACAGCGCCTGCGCGAACCGATAATCGCGATAAAGGTCGAGATAGCGGCCGGACACCTCGGACAGGCCGGCGACATTGGGGCCAGCGGCCCCCGTGCGCGGCGCGGCGCTGCTGGCGATCTGCGCGCGGAGCGACCCGATCTCCGATTGCAGTGCCTTCAGTTCCGGATTTTCATCGCCCTGAAACTGGCGCGCCGTCTGATATTCTACCAGCTTGGCCTGCAACTGCGCCTGCAACCCGGCGCGCAGCGACAATTCGGCCCCCAGTTGCGCTTCGGGCGCAGCGAGATTGTTGTTGCGGCGAAAGGCGTTCAGCGCCGCTTCGGCCCGTCCGACCCGCTCGGCTGCCTCGCGAAAACGCTTCTCGACCACGCTGCGCTTGCGGAGCACGCGCTCATTGCCCAGGCGGTTGAGCCGATCGGTGATGGCGCCCACATAGGCTTTGGCAAGCCTCTGCGCCTCCTCGGGATCATGGGTGCGCGCTTCGACTTCGATGATGCCGCCGATGAGCGAATGAACATCGACCTTCCGCTTCAGCGCCTTCGCGGCGGCGGTCGGTGATCCATAGGCATCCGGCGCATCCAGCTTGAGCGAGCGGATGACGATGTCCCGAACCTCTCCCGTTCGAGCGACCGCGAGATACAGGTCGATCGGCTGCTTCGCGCCGCCCAGCAGCGAGGCGAAGCTGCCAATCTGGCCCCCCAGGGCATTGATCATCGAATTGATGCCGATGCTGCTGCTGTCCTGCGGCACGATCTTGGCGCGGGCGACATAGGGTTGCGGCACGACGCAGAACAACGCCGCGACCGCCGCTGCGGCAGCATAACCAATCCGGCGGCGGCGCGCGTCGGCCACCCATCGCTTTGATCGCCCGACCAGGCTCATTTCACCACCGCCGCGACCGATGCCGCACCGATCACTCCGCCGAACAGGCTGGAGCTGATATCCCGCAATCGCGCCCAGAACTCGCCACGATCGGCGTTGACAGGAATGAAGACAAGATCGCCGGGCAGGGCGCTGGCCCTGAGGGTCGATCGTCCGTTCGCGATCACCGTGCCATTCGCGCGCACGACGAAAATCTCGCTCTTGTCGCCCAGCTTCTGGATGCCGCCCGCGCTTTTGACGAAGTCGCCGATCGTGCGGCCGCTGTCATAGGCGAAGGAGGCAGGCGTCGGCACGGCCCCGAACACGCCGACCGTCACTGGCCGTGTCGGCACATAGACGCTGTCGTTATTTTCCACGATCAGGTCGCCAGGCAGTTGAGCGGCGCTGACCGGCAGATCGAAGACCAGGCGCCCCGTCGGCTCGCGTGTCTGCATCTGCGCCACCACCGACTGGATCAGCTGCCGGTTGCCCTCGGTCGCGAGCTGCGCCCGGTTCACCGATACGAGCGGCTGGGTACTGAGCAACAGCTCCATATCCTTGACGGCGCGGTCGAAGCTCTCTTTCTGCTGCGCCTTCACGCTCTGCCGCGTGATGACGCTGGCATAGGGGAAGGCATCGCGAGTGAGCCCGCCCGCCTGGGCGACCACATCGGACAACCGCGTGCCCGGCGCGACATAGTAACGGCCCGGTTTGGCGACCTCGCCGCTCAGCGTGATGAGCACCGGCTGCGTCCCGATCGGGCGGGCGATGCCAATGTCGGACAGGACGCGGATCACATCACCGCGCTGGGCGACGCGGTCTCGGGCCTCGGCGGGTGCCAGTTCCTGCCAGCCAAGCTCGCGTCGGCCGAGCGAGTCGAACAGCAGCAGCCGCGTGGCGTCCGCCACCGAAGACGTGCCGCCGGCATAGCGCAATGCTGTCTCCACCGTCTCGTTGGGGCCAACCTCGTAGATCGCCTCGCGATTGACGCTGCCGATCACCGCGACCAGCGCGCCAGTCGGCGCGATATGGATGACATCGCCATTCTGGAGCGCCGCATCACCGCCCTTGTCGCCGCGCAGCAACAGGTCATACAAGTCGAAGTCGGAGACCAAGGCGCCGTTGCGCCGCAGCTGGATCGACCGGAAGCTGCCCCCCGCGCTCGGCCCGCCCGCCGCCAGCACGGCGTTCACCAGCGTCGAAAGGCTGTTGACCGTATAAGCGCCGGGCCGCTCGGCAAAGCCGGTGACATAGACGGTCAGTCCCTTCAGCCGCGCGATCGAGACCTGAAGGTCGAAATCGCGGAACTGGCGCGAAACCTGCCGCGCAATTGCCTCGCGTACGTCGCCGTAGCGCACCCCCGCCACGCTCACCGGCCCGACCTTGGGCACGAAGATGCGGCCTTCGCTGTCGATCGTCAGCACGACGCCATTCGCCTGGACGCTGCCCGACAGGTCGATCCGTAGCCGGTCGCCTGGGTTGAGCCGATAGTCGTCGGGCACCGCGGTCGTGGATGGGGCGGTGAAATCGCGGCTCTCGGGGACGAGCATGTCCGATCCGAAGCGTCGCAACGGCTTGCCAACGATGTCCGAAACATAGGACTCGAACTCGTTGGGCGGGGCGACACGCACGGGCTTGGGCGGTTCGGGCCGCTCTGTCGCCTGCGTGTCGGGCCACAACGTCGGCGCCGCCAGGGTGGCGGGCTGCGGCGTGCTGATGACGGCCGGCTCGAAGCCTGTACCGGGCACTGCCACGTCGGATCGTGCGCGGCTGGAGCCTGCGCTGTCATCGCTGCGGGTGGACCCATTCAGCGGCGGCGTCAATTGCGCCTGCGCCGGCAGCGCGCCGCATAAGAGGGAGAGGGCCGCACCGGACCCCAGAAGCAAGCGTGGAGAAATCATGAATCAGTCCCGGCGCGAAACGGTTGGTAACAGCGAGAGCGGTAGCGCATTCCGCAGCCGGTCGTAAGCCTCCCGCGAATTGGCGAGCAATATGCCGGCGGATGACGAACCCACCCGATAGGGCGCGCCGTCCCAATGGGTGACGACGCCGCCAGCCTCGGTCAGGAACAGCACGCCGGGCGCATGATCCCAAGGGAGAATGCGCTGGAACAGCGCGACATCGTTGCGCCCCAGCACCAGCCGGGGATAGCTTTCCGCCGCGCAACGGGGAATGGGCTCCAGCGAGAAGGCGGTTTCCACCGCGGCATGCACGGCTGTGCGGCGTTCTGCATCCATGAACTGGGTGCCGAGCGACGCGACCGGCGAAGGTCGATCCTCCGAGCGCACGCGGACAGGCGCCCCGTCGAGCGTCGCGCCCTGGCCCCGCACTGCCGCGCACATCCGCCCGCTGAGCGGGGCGAGCATCCAGCTGGCGATCGGTATGCCATCCTCGACCAGCGCGATCATCATGCCGAACGGCTCGTGCCCCGCCGCGAAATTGGCGGTGCCATCGAGAGGATCGATCAGCCAGACGCGGCCCGATCCAATGCCCTCCAGTAGCGACGGGTCGGCCTCGCACGCTTCCTCGCCGATGATGCGAGCGTCCGCATCCAGTCGGGCGAGGCCATCGCGCAGGGCCGCCTCGGAATCATGGTCGGCGGAGGTGACGATTTCCCCCGCGCCCTTGTCGGCGATTTCATGGGCGGCGAGGGTGCGGAAGCGGGGAACTATGATATCGGCCGCCACGCTGTGCATCAGCGCGGCGACCTGCCGGTGCAGGGACATTGTTATCCTATCAGGCGGCGACCGATTTGATGGCGCCGCTGTTGGCCGTGGCGATCCGGTCACGCATCATCTTGATGCGGGCCTGGTCTTCGGCGCTGATCGCGCTGTAATAGGCCTGCTTGTTCTCCAGCCATGCCAGTTCGAACGCCATGGCGTTGGCGATGCCGTCCTCGAAATCGACAGACTCCGCCGCCGCGCCGTCGAAGATCACCTTGCGGGTCTCGAACCGGTCGAGCCGGACCTTGCGGAAGGCGCGAAGCGCCGGCGCGGCCTCGACCGCCACCGAACCGCCCACGACCAGTTCCAGATCGTTGCTGGCGCAGGCTTCGGCCACCTGGAGCACCGCCTGGGTGATCTCCGGCGTATTGATCGCGCCGCGTGCCAAACCGCGCGACAGGGTGAAGTCGACCCGGCCGAAGACGATGCCGTCCAGCCGCTTCTTGGCGGTCGGCAACATGTCATTCAGGAAGCCGAGCGTCGTTTCGGTTTCCAGATTGAACAGGAAACGCGTGTCGGTCGGCGCATCGCCATAGACCTTGTCGCGCGCATCGGCGAACTTGGACAGGGCGTAGGGCGTTTCGACCATAGGGGCGATGATATAGTCGATGCCGTAGAGCTTCGACGCGAGCAGGTCCGAAATCGCTTCGCAGCCGCCGATCTTGAGCGCGACTTTGAGGTCGGCGCGTCGTGCCAGATCCAGCAGGCGCAGCAGTTCGTCGGGTCGCGTGCCTTCGGCTTCGAATTCCGCCTTTACCGCCACAACTCCATAATGGTCGCGCCCTTTCTTGAGCATCTCCAGCATACGCTTTTCTGTCAAATTCATGTCAGTCCCCTAGTCGTCGTCCGCTATACTGTTCATTGTTGGCAGAGCATGTCATATGAGACCCAGACGATGCCCGCCAGTCCAATCCGTCCAGCCCATCATAAATTTTATTGCTTTATAAACATGTTACGCAGCTGCATCGACAATAACGCTATGATTGTAAAAGATTTTTCTATGACGCGCCTTATAAATGTGCATCATGGGTGTATTTGAAACAGCATTGGCCGAGTCGTGCCATCGTCCGGCTATGCGCCTCCATCTCATGCTTTTCGCCACTATTGCCCTTGTGGCACATGCCGATTGGTCGCACGCTCGGACGTTGCTTCCGCCAGTGAATTCCGGCTTCGGCGCACGGCACGATCCCTTCGACGGCAGGGCGCGGCGGCACAGCGGGGTCGATTTCGCCGCCCGTTTCGGCGCGCCGGTCTTTGCCGCCGCCGCTGGGCGCGTGATTTTCGCGGGTCATCGTGGCGGTTATGGCCTCGCGATCGACATCATGCATCCCGACGGCACCAGCACCCGATACGGCCATCTCTCCGCGCTTGCTGTGCGCGCGGGCGACGTGGTGCCGGCCGCCACGCTGATCGGCCGTGTGGGATCGAGCGGTCGATCGACCGGGCCGCATTTGCATTTTGAATATCGCATCGCCGGCGCTGCGGTCGATCCACTACCCTATTTCACGCGCCAGTTGGCGCCGACGCCAGAGGGGCGCCCGGCCCTCGCTCCGTCAGCGCGCACTGCGCCTGCGGTGCATCGCTCCGCCTTTTCGATCGCGCAATGCCAGATGGCGCGCTCCGACCCCGCCGCACCGGGCGCAGCCGCCGACCGGATCAAATGGTGCGCCGACTGACCGCCTGCGCCGTTCGCGCATAATGGCTTGCGCGTCCCGCCATTAGGCGGATGATGGACGAACGGCCCTCGTTCGGAGGTTTGAAGGTGCAGGCGAGCGGCGCCGAAGGAGAGATGTTCGACCTTCTGGTCGTAGGCGCTGGCATAAACGGCGCAGGCGTCGCGCGCGATGCGGCCGGACGAGGCGCGCGCGTGCTGGTGCTGGAGGCGGGCGACCTTGCCGGCGGCACCTCCTCCGCCTCGACCAAGCTCATCCATGGCGGTCTGCGTTACCTGGAGCATCGCGAATTCGCGCTTGTGCGGGAATCTCTTGCCGAACGCGAGCGGCTCTGGGCGATCGCCCCGCATCTGGTGCGCCCGATGCGTTTCGTCCTGCCGCACCGGCCTGGGCTTCGGCCGCGCTGGCTGCTGCGCCTCGGGTTATTCCTCTACGATCATATCGGCGGCCGCCGGCGGCTGCCGCCTACGCAATCGCTCGACTTGCGAAGCCATCCGGCTGGCAAGCCGCTCAAGCCCGACTTCACCGCCGGCTTCGCCTATTCCGACTGCTGGGTCGATGACGCGCGACTGGTGGTGCTTAACCTGCGCGACGCCGCCAAACACGGCGCGCAGGTGATGCCGGCCACGCCCGTCGTGGCGCTAGCTCGCGAAGGCGATCATTGGCGCGTGACGGTCAAGGGCGGCGACACGTTTCGGGCCCGGGCCGTTGTGAACGCCGCCGGCCCGGCCGTGCTCGACCTGCTTGCCCGCGCCGGTGCGCCTTCGTTGGCGCAGATGCGGCTGGTGCGCGGATCGCATATCGTCGTCCCAGCTCTGTTCGACCATGGCTTCGCCTATTTCTTCCAGCTTCCCGACGGCCGCATTTTCTTCGCCATTCCCTATGAGCATGACTTCACCCTGATCGGCACCACCGATGTCGATCACGAGGGATCGCTGCGCGATGTCCAGCCCGACGCGGCTGAAATCGCCTATCTGTGCGAGGGCGCAAACGGCTATTTCCGGCGACAGATCGGCCCGCGGGACGTGGTCTGGCGCTTCGCTGGCGTCCGTCCGCTGATCGACGACGGGTCGGGCCGTCCCGAAGCGGCGACGCGCGGCTACCGGCTCGATCTGTCGAATGAAGCCGAAGGCGCGCCGCTGCTCAGCATCTTCGGGGGCAAGCTCACCACCTACCGCCATCTCGCCGCGTCGGCGATGGCGATGCTGGCAGAGCGTATCCCGCTGCTCTCCGGCCCCGACTGGACCGCCACAGCCCCGCTGCCCGGCGGCGATTTTCCGATCGACGGCGCGGCGGACCTCACCGTCCGGCTGAAGAGCGACTATCCTTTTCTGAAGCCACGCTGGGCGCAGCGTATCCTTGCGGCCTACGGGACCATAGCCTGGACCATCCTGGAAGATGCCCAGGCGCTCGCAGACTGCGGCCGCCATTTCGGCCATGGCCTGACCGAACGGGAGGTCGCCTATCTCCTTACCCGCGAATGGGCGCGCACCGCTGACGATATCCTCTGGCGTCGCACCAAGCTCGGCCTGTATTTCAGCGAAGCCGAGCGCGCCGCGCTCGAACGGCGTCTGGAGGAGAGGGAGCGATGAAGGCGATCCTGGCGATCGATCAGGGCACGACCTCCACCCGCGCGCTGATCGTGGACGAAGCCGCGCAGGTCCGCGTGACCTCACAGGTCGAACTGCCGCAATATTATCCGCAATCCGGCTGGGTCGAACATGATGCCGAAATCATCTGGCGCGACACGCTCGCCACGGCGCGCGGGGCGATCGACCGGGCGAAGGCGCTCGGCCTAGATGTCGCGGCGATCGGCATCACCAACCAGCGCGAGACGTTCCTGCTCTGGGATCGCGAAACGGGCACGCCGCTCCACCGAGCGATTGTCTGGCAGGACCGGCGCGGTGCGGATTTGTGCCGCGCGATGGCGGCAGACGGGCTGGAACCGGAGATCAGCGAGCGCACCGGGCTGCTGCTCGATTCCTATTTCTCGGCAACCAAGCTCGCCTGGCTGCTCGACGCCGTGCCGGATGCGCGGGCACTGGCGGGGCAGGGGCGTATCGCCTTCGGCACGATCGACAGCTTCCTGCTGTGGCGGCTGACGGGCGGAGCGGTCCATGCCACCGATCCCACCAACGCTTCGCGAACCCTGCTGTTCGACATCCGTGCCATGGCATGGTGTCCCGACCTCTGCCGCATGTTCGGCGTGCCCATGCAAATCCTGCCCGAAGTCCGCCCCAACGACGCCTTCTTCGGGACCAGCGACCCCTCCTTGTTGGGCCGCGCGCTGCCGATCACCGGCATGGCGGGCGATCAGCAGGCCGCGCTCATCGGCCAGCGCTGTCTGCGGGCCGGCGACGCAAAGATCACCTATGGCACCGGCGGTTTCGCACTCATGAATACGGGCGAGACGATCTGCCGTTCCGCCCACCGCCTGCTCGCCACCGTCGGCTTCCAGGCGGAGGGCCGCACCTGCTACGCGCTCGAAGGCGCGATCTTCGTCGCGGGCGCGGCCATTCAATGGCTGCGCGACAGCCTCGGTGTTGTCGCCCATGCCGGCGACAGCGAAGCGATCGCCCGATCGCTGACTGACAATGGCGGCGTCTATTTCGTCCCCGCCTTTGTCGGCTTGGGCTCACCGCACTGGGACGCCGACGCGCGCGGGCTCATCACGGGCCTCAGCCTCGGTGCCACGTCCGCCCATCTCGTCCGCGCCGCGCTGGAGGCGGTCGCCTATCAAAGCCGTGAACTGGTCGACACGATGGCGCGCGATAGCGGATTGGCGGCGTCGATGATGCGCGTCGATGGCGGCATGACGGCCAATGGCTGGCTCTGCCAGTTCCTCGCGGACATGCTGGGCCTTCCGGTGCACCGCCCCGCCGGCATCGAAACGACGGCGCTGGGCGCGGCCTTCCTTGCAGGCGTGGGCGCGGGCCTCTGGTCCGGATTGGACGCCATTCCCACCGATGGGAAGGACGAGGCCCGCTTCGCCCCCTCCATGGGCGAAGCCGAACGCACGCGCCTGTTCGGCCAGTGGGCCGACGCGGTCGACCGCGCCCGATCAACGAGCCGAGTTGCGAAGTGAAGGAGCGGCCTCCGTCCCCCACCGAACGCTTGCGCCAGCGGCTGGTCCGCCAGGTGCAGGACATGTTCAACGACCGTGCGCGCGGCGAGCGCCCGGTGGTGCGCTCCGACAACGCCCTCTACCCGCGCGATTCGGTGATCTGGCGCGTCCATGGCGATGTCACCACGATGATGATCGGCGGGGTCACTGCCTTGCTGCTCCAGATGCTCCATCCGGCCGCGCTGGCGGGCGTATGGGATCATAGCGAGTTTCGCGACGATATGCTGGGCCGCCTGCGCCGCACCGCTCGCTTCATTGCGGTCACGACCTTCGGCGATCGGGCCGACGCGCAGGCCGCCATCGATCGCGTGCGCGACGTGCACACCCATGTGCGCGGCACGCTCCCCGATGGCGCGCCTTACGCCGCCAGCGACCCGCGCCTGCTCGCCTGGGTCCATGTCTGCGAGGTGATCGGCTTCCTTGACGCCTGGATCGCCTTCGCCGAACCGGGCATGAGCCGCGCCGATCAGGACGCCTATATCGAACAGGCGGGGCATGTCGCCCGCGCGCTCGGAGCCGATCCGGTGCCAAGGACGCGGCCCGAGGCGGACGCGCTTGTCGCCGCCTTCCTCCCCGACCTCAGCGTGAACGACCGTACCCGCGACGTTGCCCGCCGCATCCTCTCGCAGCCCGCACCCACGCCCGCGATGAAGCCGGCGCTGGCGATCGTGATGCAGGCGGCTGTCGACATATTGCCGCTCTGGGCCAAACGGATGCACGGCTTTCCCGCGCGCCCGATCGCGGCGCCGCTGACCCGCGCCGGCGGCTTCGCCATGGCGGGGCTGCTTCGCTGGGCGTTCCGAAGTTAGCGCAACGCCATCTCCACGGCGCGCAGCAGCGGCGCGTCCGCCATCGCCGCACCGCCATCCCGTCCAAACAGAAAGCCGATCGATCGGCGCAGGGTGAAGCCCGCCAGCCGGGGTCGCGCCACCCCATCATGGGCATAGCTGTCCGGCATCACCGTGAGGCCCAGTCCTGCTGCGACCATCTGCAACACCCGCTCGTCGTTGGTGGCGCGCAACGCGAAGGGCGGGCGTACGCCCCGGTCGGTGAAATGCCGGCTGGTGGCAGCAAGTGCCTCGCAATGGCGGCGCACGATCATCGTCTCGCCGGCTATCTCCTCCGCCGCGATGTCTTCGCGCCCGGCAAGAGGGTGCGCCGCGGTGATGGCGATGGCATAGCCTTCGGTCAGGATCGTCCGTTCCGCAAAGCGAGCGCCGCCTCGCTCGGTCAGCGACAGAGCGACATCGATCCGCCCCCGATCGAGCCGGCTCAGCAATTCGCGTTCGGACCCATAGGCTATTTCGATGCCCCTGCGCGCCTCCACCGGCAGCGCGGCGACGGCGCTGGCGATCGCCGCGCCGGCTATGCTGTGCAGTACACCCAGCCGACATCCCGTGCCCCGATCACCCGTTTCCTGCGCGACCGCCCGCTGCGCCGCATTGAACTCCACCTCGATCCGCCGCGCATGGCCCAGCAGCCGCGTGCCCGCCTTGGTCAACTGCATCCGCTGGTGCGCGCGGTCGAAGAGCCGCGCGCCAAGCAAGCTTTCGAGCTTGCGGATTCCGACCGACAGAGTCGGCTGTGCGATGTTGCACGCCGCCGCGGCGCGGGAAAAGCTGCCCTGATCCACCACGGCCAGGAAGTAGCGAAGAAGATAGCGCTCCATTATAGATGCTATCTATAGCGGGGCACAGAAAAGTTTCAATTTGGGAAAGCGCGGCGCGGGGTTACAAAGCGATCGAGGAGAGAGGCATGAGTGATTTCGACTTCGCGCTCGGCGAAACGGCCGACATGATCCGGGAAAGCACCGCGCGCTTCGCCGCCGACCGGATCGCCCCGCTGGCCGCCGAGATCGACGCGAAGGACTGGTTCCCGCGCGAGGAGCTCTGGCCCGCCATGGGCGAACTCGGGCTGCACGGCATCACGGTGGACGAGCAATGGGGCGGTCTGGGTCTTGGCTATCTCGAGCATGTCGTGGCGCAGGAGGAAGTCGCCCGCGCCTCCGCTTCGATCGGTCTCTCCTACGGCGCGCACTCAAACCTCTGCGTCAACCAGATCCGCCGCTGGGGCAATGAGGCGCAGAAGGCGAAATATCTGCCCAAGCTGATTTCGGGCGAGCATGTCGGCAGCCTCGCCATGTCGGAGGCGGGCGCGGGATCGGACGTCATCTCGATGAAGCTGCGCGCGGAGAAGCGCGGCGACCGCTATGTGCTGAACGGCACAAAGTTCTGGATCACCAACGCGCCTTATGCCGACACGCTCGTCGTCTACGCCAAGACCGGCGAGGGGTCGAAGGGCGTCACCACCTTCCTTATCGAAAAGGGCATGAAGGGTTTTTCGATCGGGCAGAAGATCGACAAGGTCGGGATGCGCGGTTCGCCGACCGCCGAACTGGTCTTCGACGATTGCGAAGTGCCGGAGGAGAATGTCATGGGGCCGCTCAATGGCGGCGCCGGGGTTCTGATGAGCGGCCTCGACTATGAGCGCACCGTCCTGGCTGGCATCCAGCTCGGCATCATGCAGGCCTGCCTCGACACGGTGCTGCCCTATGTCCGCGAACGCCATCAGTTCGGCAAGCCGATCGGCGCGTTCCAGCTGATGCAGGCCAAGGTCGCCGACATGTATGTCGCACTGAACTCCGCGCGCGCCTATGTCTATGCGGTGGCGAAGGCGTGCGACGCAGGCCGCACGACCCGCTTCGACGCGGCGGGCGCGATCCTGCTGGCGAGCGAGAATGCGATGAAGGTCGCGCTTGAAGCGGTGCAGGCGCTGGGCGGCGCGGGCTATACCAAGGACTGGCCGGTGGAGCGCTACATGCGCGACGCAAAGCTGCTCGACATCGGCGCGGGCACCAACGAGATCCGCCGGATGCTGATCGGCCGGGAACTGATCGGAGCATGAGCGCGCCTGTCCTCGACACCAAATTATCGCCCGACAGCGAAAGCTTCCGCGCCAATGCCGCGCATAACCGTGCGCTGGCCCAAGACCTCCGTGCGAAGGTCGCCGCCGCCGCGCGGGGCGGATCGGACAACGCGCGGAACAAGCATGTCGCGCGCGGCAAGCTGCTTCCCCGCGATCGGGTGGAACGGCTGCTCGATCCGGGCAGCCCCTTTCTGGAAGTCGGCCAGCTCGCCGCCAACGGCCTCTATGGCGACGAAGTCCCCGGCGCCGGCATCGTCGCTGGCATCGGCCGCGTTTCCGGGCGGCAGGTGATGATTGCCTGCAACGACGCCACGGTGAAGGGCGGCACCTACTTCCCGATGACGGTGAAGAAGCATCTGCGCGCGCAGGAGATCGCGCTCGAAAACCGGCTGCCCTGCGTCTATCTGGTCGACAGCGGCGGCGCGAACCTCCCCAACCAGGCGGAAGTGTTCCCCGATCGCGACCATTTCGGCCGCATCTTCTTCAACCAGGCGCAGATGTCGGCGCGCGGCATCCCCCAGATCGCCTGCGTCATGGGAAGCTGCACCGCCGGCGGCGCCTATGTTCCCGCCATGTGCGACGAAAGCGTCATCGTCCGCAATCAGGGCACCATCTTCCTCGCCGGCCCGCCGCTGGTCCAGGCCGCGACAGGCGAGGTTATCAGCGCGGAGGAACTGGGCGGCGGCGACCTCCATGGCCGCAAGTCCGGCGTGGTGGATCATGTCGCCGAGAATGACGATCACGCCCTCACCATCGTCCGCGACATCGTCTCGACGCTTCAGCGCGACGCCACGCCCGACGTGAACCTCCGCGATCCGCGCGCGCCGCTCTATGATGCGAACGATCTCTACGGCATCGTCCCGCAGGATGTGCGCGCGCCCTATGATGTGCGCGAGGTGATTGCCCGCATCGTCGACGGCAGCGAGTTCCACGAGTTCAAATCGCTCTATGGCACCACGCTCGTCTGCGGCTTCGCCCATATCTGGGGGATGCCGGTGGCGATCCTCGCCAACAATGGCGTCCTCTTCAGCGAAAGCGCGGTCAAGGGCGCGCATTTCATCGAACTCGCCTGCCAGCGGCGCGTGCCCTTGCTGTTCCTCCAGAATATCTCCGGCTTCATGGTGGGCGGCAAATATGAGGCGGAGGGCATCGCCAAGAATGGCGCGAAGCTCGTCACCGCCGTCGCGACAACTCAGGTGCCCAAGATCACGGTCCTGATCGGCGGCAGCTTCGGCGCGGGCAATTATGGCATGTGCGGCCGCGCCTATGGCCCGCGCTTCCTCTTCAGCTGGCCCAACAGCCGCATTTCTGTGATGGGCGGCGAACAGGCGGCGAGCGTGCTGGCGACCGTCAACCGCGACGCCGCCAACTGGACGCCCGAGCAGGCCGAAGCCTTCAAGGCGCCGATCCGCCAGCGCTTCGAGGAGGAAGGCAGCCCCTATTATGCCACCGCGCGCCTGTGGGACGACGGCGTCATCGACCCGGTGCAGACGCGCGACGTGCTGGGGCTGGCCTTCGCCGCCACGCTGAACGCGCCGATCGAACAGCGCGCGCAATTCGGCGTGTTCAGGATGTAATGCCCATGATCGCCTCCCTCCTCATCGCCAATCGGGGCGAAATCGCCTGCCGCATCATCCGCACCGCGCGCGCGATGGGTGTCCGCACCGTAGCCGTCTATTCGGACGCCGACGCGCAGGCACTCCACGTCCGCTCCGCCGATGAAGCCGTGCATATCGGGCCCTCCCCCGCGCGCGAAAGCTATCTCGTCGGCCAAAAAATCATCGCCGCCGCGAAAGCCACCGGCGCGCAGGCGATCCACCCGGGCTACGGATTTCTCTCCGAAAACGCCGATTTCGCGCAGGCGGTGACCGACGCTGGCCTCATATGGGTCGGCCCGCGTCCCGACAGCATCCGCGCCATGGGCCTCAAGGACGCCGCTAAGAAACTGATGCAGGACGCGGGCGTCCCCACCACGCCCGGTTATCTGGGCGAAGACCAGAGCGAGGCACGCCTGAAAGCGGAAGCCGACGCGATCGGTTACCCCATCCTCATCAAGGCGGTCGCGGGCGGCGGCGGCAAGGGGATGCGGAAGGTCGATGCGGCGGCCGACTTTGCCGAAGCCCTCGCCTCCTGCCGGCGCGAGGCGGCGTCGAGCTTCGGCAACGACGCCGTGCTGCTGGAAAAATGGATCACCAATCCGCGCCATATCGAGGTGCAGGTCTTCGGCGACACCCACGGCAACATCGTCCACCTGTTCGAGCGCGACTGTTCGCTCCAGCGCCGCCACCAGAAGGTGATCGAGGAAGCCCCAGCGCCCGGCATGGATGAGGCGACGCGCGCCGCCGTCTGCACCGCTGCGGTCAACGCGGCCAAGGCGGTCGACTATGTCGGCGCGGGCACGATCGAATTCATCGCCGACGGCAGCGAAGGGCTGCGCGCCGACCGCATCTGGTTCATGGAAATGAACACGCGGCTCCAGGTCGAGCATCCCGTGACCGAGGAGATTACCGGCGTCGACCTCGTCGAATGGCAAATCCGCGTCGCGTCGGGCGACCCCATCCCGAAGACGCAGGACCAACTGTCGATCAACGGTCATGCGATGGAAGCACGCCTCTACGCCGAAGATCCCGCCAAGGGTTTTCTGCCGAGCATCGGGCGACTCGACACCTTTGATCTGGAGAGCGACGCGCCGGGCCTGCGCATCGACACGGGCGTTGAGCAGGGGGCTGAGATTTCGCCCTTCTACGATCCGATGATCGCCAAGGTGATCGCCCATGGCGCAAACCGCGACGAAGCGCGGGAGCGGCTGGGGGCGGCGCTGGCGGGCAGCGCGGTCTGGCCGCTCAAGACCAATGCGGGCTTTCTGGTGAAGGCGCTGCGACACGCAGACTTCGCCGCCGCGCGGCTCGACACCGGGCTGATCGCGCGGGCGGGCGACGCGCTCATGCCACCCACCCGCCCCAGCGAGGAAGCGCTGGCGGACGGAGCGGCGGCGCTGACGCGGGGTGGCGGGCTGGCGGGTTTTCGCCTCAACGCACCCGTCCACACCGAAGCCATGTTCCTTCTCGACCGGGACGCGGTGAGCACCCGCTTCGATCCGCGCGAGGGGGCGGACGCACCGTCATCCGATGTGCTGATCGCGGAGGACGGGCAGGTCTGGCGGCTCGCCCCATGGCGCGCGGGGGGAAGCGGCGGAGCGGATGCCTCCGACGGCGCGATCCTCTCGCCCATGCCGGGGCGGGTCATCGCTGTCGCCGTCGCAGCGAGGGAGCAAGTGACCAAGGGCCAGAAGCTCCTCACCCTCGAAGCGATGAAGATGGAGCATAGCCTAGTCGCGCCCTTCGACGGTATGGTTGCAGAACTCAACGCGGCAGAAGGCGAGCAGGTCAGCGAAGGGGCGCTGCTCGCTAAGATCGAGAAGGCAGATTAGCACAACTTCGTCACCCCGGACTTGATCCGGGGTCCCGCCGTTCTTTGGTGGAGAAGAAAGCAGGATTCCGGGTCAAGCCCGGGATGACGGCAGGATCAGGAGGTCGTAGTGGCAGGCAGATATTTCGACCAATGGCAGATCGGCGACACGATCGCCCACGATATCCGCCGCACGGTGACGGAGACGGACAATCTCCTCTTCTCTTGCCTGACGCACAATCCCCAGCCGCTGCACCTCGACGCGGAAGCCGCGAAGGCGAGCGAGTTCGGCCAGATCCTCGTCAACGGCACCTTCACTTTCGCTCTGATGGTGGGCCTGTCGGTCGGCGACACGACGCTCGGCACGCTCGTCGCCAACCTCGGCTATGACAAGCTCGTCATGCCCAACCCGGTCTTCATTGGCGACACGCTCCGCTGCGAAACCGAAGTCACCGACCTCAAGCCCAGCAAGTCGCGCCCCAATGCCGGCATCGTCACCTTTACCCATCACCTGCTCAACCAGCGCGACCAGATCGTTTGCCAATGCCTGCGCATGGCGCTTCTCAAAAAGTCGGACGCATGAGCCTGCGCTCCCTCCTGTTTGTGCCCGCCGACCGGCCGGAGCGCTTCGCCAAGGCGGCGGCGAGTGGCGCGGACGCGCTGATCCTCGACCTGGAAGACAGCGTCGCGCCCGAACGAAAGGCGGACGGTCGCACGGCCATCGCCGAATGGCTGGCGCAGGACCGCACCGCGCCTGTCTTCGTGCGCGTCAATCCGCTCGACGGCGACCTTACCAGCGCTGATCTGGCGGCCGTCCTGCCCGGCCGGCCCGACGGTCTGCTGCTCCCCAAGGCTGAAGGCGCGGCGAGCATCCGCGCGCTCCTCGCCATCGCAGGCAAGGACGCGCCGTCGATCCTTCCCATCGCCACCGAAACCCCCGCCGCGATCTTCCAACTCGGCAGCTATGGCGAAGTCGCTCCCCATCTCGCCGGCCTCACCTGGGGCGCGGAGGATCTCCCCGCCGCCATTGGCGCTGCCACATCGCGCGAGGACGACGGCCGCTACACCCCGCCCTATGAGATGGTCCGCAGCCTCACCCTCTTCGCCGCCCATGCGGCTGGGGCACCTGCGATCGAAACCGTCTTCCCCCGCATCGACGAGACGCAAGCGCTCGCCGCCTATGTCGCCCGCGCGCGGCGCGACGGCTTCACCGGCATGATGGCGATCCACCCGAACCAAGTCGCGATCATCAACGCGGGCTTCACTCCCACCGACGCCGAGATCGCGCATGCCCGCGCCGTGGTCGATGCCTTCGCCGCCAACCCCGGCGCCGGGGCGCTCAGGCTCGACGGCCGGATGATCGACCGCCCGCACCTCATCCAGGCGCAGCGCATCCTCGCCAACGCGCGCAACTAGGCGGGCGGCAAGTCCTTGATCTGCTCCAGGATCATGCCCGCATCTTGCCTGCGACAGATGAGCAGGTCGGGGAGCGCAACGTCCGGCTGGTTGTAGCGGAGCGGGCTGCCGTCGATGCGCGAACAATGCAGGCCGTGCGCCAGCGCGACCGCGACCGGGGCCATCGAGTCCCACTCATATTGTCCGCCCGAATGGAGGTAGATGTCGGCCTGGCCCAGGATGATCGCCATCGCCTTGGCCCCGGCCGATCCCATCGGCACCAGTTCCGCGCCGATCCGCGCGGCGATCTCCACTGCCTCGCGTGCCGGGCGGGTACGGCTGACCACCATGCGGAACCGGTCGGGTGCGGACGGCACCGCGCGCGGCTGGTCGGAGCGCAGCACCAGCCCGCCTTCCGCGCCGGGCAGCGCCACCGCGCCAACCGCCGGCTCGCCCGCTATCGCAAGCCCCACATGCACCGCCCAGTCGGCGCGCGCTTCGCCATATTCGCGCGTCCCGTCGACCGGATCGACGATCCACACCCGCTCGTGCAACAATCTCGTGCCGTCGCACTTCATCTCTTCCGACAGCAACCCGTCATCGGGCCGAGCATGGCGCAGCGCATGGACTAGGAACTGGTTCGCGGTCTGGTCCCCCGCCAGTCCCAGCGCCTTGCCCGAAAATATCCCGCTCGCTCGCACCTCCAGCAGCAGCCGACCGGCGGTCTCGGCCAGATGCGCCGCCAGTTCTCCGTCGGTTAGGCCCGAACTCACAGGATCAGTCGCGCAACGATGGCGTCGGCCGCTTCTTCGGCGCTCATGGCCGTCGTGTCGATCCGCATTTCGGGATCGACCGGCGGCTCATAGGGGCTGTCGATGCCAGTGAAATTCTTGAGCTGCCCGGCCCGCGCTTTCTTGTAGAGGCCCTTCACGTCGCGCGCCTCCGCATCGGCCAGCGGCGTGTCGATATGCACCTCGATGAATTCGCCTGGCTGCATCATCTGCCGCACCATGTCGCGCTCCGACCGGAAGGGCGAGATGAAGGCGGTGATGACGATCAGGCCCGCATCGGTCATCAGCTTCGCCACCTCGCCCACGCGGCGGATATTCTCCACGCGGTCGGCATCGGTGAAGCCCAGATCCTTGTTCAGGCCATGGCGCACATTGTCGCCGTCCAGCAGGAAGGTGTGGCGGTTCATGCGGGCGAGCTTCTTCTCGACCAGATTGGCGATGGTCGATTTGCCCGCGCCCGAAAGCCCGGTGAACCACAGCACGGCGGGCTTCTGATTTTTGAGGCTGGCGTGATGATCGCGCGACACGTCGGTCGCCTGCCAGTGGACATTCTGCGCCCGCCGCAGGCTGAAATGCAGCATCCCCGCCGCCACGGTGGCATTACTGATCTTGTCGATCAGGATGAAGCCGCCCAGCGTCCGGTTGTCGGCATAGGCCTCGAAGGTGATCGGCTTGTCGGTCGTGACGGTGGCGACACCGATCGCGTTCAGCTCCAGCGTCCTGGCCGCCAGCTGGTCCATAGTGTTGACGTTGACCTGATATTTTGGCTGCTGCACCGTCGCGCTGACGGTCTGCGTGCCGATCTTCAGCCAATAGGGCCGGCCTGGCAGCATCGCCTCGTCCGCCATCCACACGATCGTCGCCTCGAACTGGTCGGCGACTTGCGGCGGGTTGTCGGCCAGAGCGATCACGTCGCCGCGCGAACAGTCGATCTCGTCGGCGAAGGTGAGCGTCACCGACTGGCCCGCCACCGCTTGCTCAAGGTCGCCGTCCAGCGTGACGATGCGCGTGACGGTCGAGGTCTTACCCGAAGGCAGCACCCGTACCGCGTCGCCCGGCCTGACCGATCCGGTCGCGATCAGGCCGGAAAAGCCCCGGAAATCCAGGTTCGGTCGATTGACCCACTGCACCGGCATGCGGAACGGCTTTCCCGCGTCCGCCGCGCTGTTCACCTCCACCGTTTCCAGATGCTCGATCAGCGTCGGCCCCTTGTACCAGGACGTATTTTCGCTCGGGCCGGTGATGTTGTCGCCCTTGAAGCCCGAAATCGGAATCGCGGTGAAGCGCGTGATGCCCAACTCGGTCGCGAAGGCGCGATAGGTCATGACGATGCGGTTGAAGACGCTCTGGTCGTATCCGACCAGGTCCATCTTATTCACTGCCAGCACGATGTTGCGGATGCCCAGCAGGTGGGCAAGATAGCTGTGCCGCCGCGTCTGCGTCAAAATGCCCTTGCGCGCATCGACCAGGATGACGGCCAGATCGGCGGTGGACGCCCCCGTCACCATGTTGCGCGTATATTGTTCGTGGCCGGGCGTGTCGGCGACGATGAACTTGCGCTTTTCGGTCGCGAAAAAGCGATAGGCGACGTCGATGGTGATGCCCTGCTCACGCTCGGCGGCGAGGCCGTCCACCAACAGGGCGAAGTCGATTTCCTGCCCCTGGGTGCCGACGCGCTTGCTGTCGGCCTCCAGCGCGGCCAACTGATCCTCGAAGATCATCTTGCTGTCGTAGAGCAACCGTCCGATCAGCGTCGACTTGCCGTCATCCACCGACCCGCAGGTGATGAAACGCAGCATCGTCTTGTGCTCATGCACCTTCAGATAGGCGTCGATGTCCTTCGCGATCAGCGCGTCGGTCTGGTAGATGGGGTCGGCGATGGTATCGGTCATATCGTCCGTTCCGTCATGCCAGCGAAGGCCGGCATCTCATTGTTCTTCGGGGAGAGGTTCGGCCGGGCGGCCTCAGACCCCGGCCTGCGCCGGGGTTGACGCTTCGTTACTCGGCTGCGCGGATGACGTGGCGCGTTAAAAATACCCTTCCTGCTTCTTCTTCTCCATGCCAGCCCCGCCCGCATCCTTGTCGATCACCCGGCCCTGCCGCTCGCTCGTCGTGGTGAGCAGCGTTTCCTGGATCACCTCCGGCAACGTCCGCGCACTGCTCTCGACCGCCCCGGTCAGCGGAAAACAGCCCAGCGTGCGAAACCGGATCGACCGGTTCACGACCTCCGGCCGCCGACCCAGCACCTTTTCCAGCCGCTCGACATCGTCGGCCATGAACAGCTGTCCTTCCCACTCATAGGTCGGCCGCTCCTGCGCGAAATAGAGCGGCACGATCGGCACGTCATTAAGGTGGATATATTGCCAGATGTCCAGCTCGGTCCAGTTGCTGATCGGGAACACCCGGATGCTCTCGCCCTTGTTCTTGCGGGCATTGTAGAGGCTCCACAACTCCGGCCGCTGGTTCTTGGGATCCCAGCCGTGCGACGTCGTACGGAAAGAAAAAATCCGCTCCTTGGCCCGGCTCTTTTCCTCGTCGCGCCGCGCGCCACCGAACGCCGCATCGAAGCCATAGAGGTCGAGCGCCTGCTTTAAGCCCTCCGTCTTCCACATGTCGGTATGGAGCGGGCCATGATCGAACGGATTGATCCCCCGCGCCTCGGCCTCCGGGTTCTGATACACCAGCAACTCCATCCCGCTCTCGGCCGCCATCCGGTCGCGCAGGTCGTACATCGCCCTGAACTTCCAGGTAGTATCGACGTGCAACAGCGGAAAGGGCGGCGGCGAGGGATAGAAAGCCTTACGCGCCAGATGCAGCATCACCGCGCTGTCCTTGCCGACCGAATACAGCATCACCGGCTTGTCGGCCTCGGCCACCACCTCGCGCAGGATATGGATGCTCTCGGCCTCCAGTCGCTGCAAATGGGTCAGCCGCTCGGGGTCCACCATGCTTACTCCGTCACTTCTCACCGCCTTCATCGGCTGGCGGCCTGCCCACGCCACATATGAAACTGGCCGCCAATCGCCACATATGATTGCTAGGCATGGGTGAGTTCCAACTTTCAGCCCGTTGGCGTCAGCCCGAGCGATATGCTAGCCGCTTGGCCCAATGAGTTCCCCGCTGTCCTCACCCGTCCCGGCCGAAGAGGCGTCCGCCCGCCGCCGCGAGATATTGGAGATCGCCGCGCGTCTCTTCGCGCGCAAGGGCTATCGGGGCACGTCGATGCGCGACATTGGCGAGCGGGCGGGGGTGCTGGGCGGATCGCTCTATCATCATATCAAGTCCAAGGATGCTCTGTTCGTCGAGCTGCACAATGCCGCGCTCGACGCGGCGGAGGCGCGGATCGCCGCCGCCATCGATGCCATGGCGGATCCCTGGGCCAAGCTGGAAGCGGCCTGCGCCACCCTTCTCGACATCCAACTCGCGCCCGATTCGCTCACTACGCCGATGATGAACGACTTCCGCGAAGTGCCCGACACTGTCCGCGCCCAGCTGATTGCGCGCCGCGACCGGTTCGAGCGGATGTTCCGCACGCTCGTCGATCTGCTGCCGCTACCGCCCCGGATCGATCGCTCCATCTATCGCAACCTCCTGCTGGCGCAGCTCAACTCCGCCGCCGACTGGTATCGCCCCGGTCGCCTCACCCCCGCGCAGATCGCCGCGCAGATCGTCGCCATCTTCCGTCATGGCTAATCGCCCCCCATATGCACGCGCATCATCGCGCCTGAAGGATTGACCCCATGCCCCACGATCCCGTCGTCATCGCCAGCTACGCCCGCACCCCGATGGGGGGCTTTCAGGGCGTGCTCTCGCCACTCAAGGCGACCGATCTCGGCGCGGCGGCGGTGAAGGCGGCGGTCGAGCGCGCCGGCGTTTCGACGGACGCGGTCGACCGCATCTATATGGGCTGCGTCCTCCCCGCCGGCCTCGGCCAGGCCCCCGCCCGCCAAGCGGCGATCGGCGCGGGGCTCGGCCTTAATACGGAGGCGACCACCGTCAACAAGATGTGCGGATCGGGGATGCAGGCCGCGATTATGGCGCATGAGGCGCTTTCCAGCGGCGCGGCCGACATCATCGTTGCGGGCGGCATGGAAAGCATGACCAACGCCCCCTATGCCCTTCCCAAGCATCGCGGCGGCGCGCGCATCGGTCATGACCGCATCATCGACACGATGATGATGGACGGGCTGGAGGACGCCTATGAACCCGGCAAGGCGATGGGCGTCTTTGCCGAGGAAGCCGTGCGCGACTATCAGTTCACCCGCGAGCAGCAGGACGCCTACGCCATCCGCTCGCTCGAACGCGCCAATGCCGCCATCGCGAGCGGCGCCTTCGTTGCGGAAATCGCGCCGGTGACCGTCAGCGGCCGGGGCGGAGACATGCTGGTCGATACCGACGAGCAGCCCGGCAAGGCGAAGCCGGAAAAGATTCCGTCGCTCAAGCCCGCCTTCGCAAAAGATGGCACCATCACCGCCGCCAACGCCTCCTCCATTTCCGACGGCGCGGCGGCGCTGGTGATGACGCGGGCGAGCGTCGCGCAGCGGCTCGGCCTGCCGGTCGTCGCGACCGTTGTCGCCACCGCCGCTCACGCGCATGAGCCTTCCAAATTCACCACCGCCCCCGTCCCGGCAATGCGCAAGGCGCTGGCGAAGGCCGGCTGGTCGGTTGAGGATGTCGATCTGTTCGAGGTCAACGAGGCGTTCGCGGTCGTCGCCATGATCGCCGCGCGCGAACTCGGCATCCCGGACGACAGGCTCAACGTCCATGGCGGCGCGACCGCTCTCGGCCACCCGATAGGCGCATCGGGCGCGCGCATTCTCGCGACGCTGATCGGCGCGCTGAAGGTGCGGGGCGGCAAGCGCGGGCTTGCCAGCCTCTGCATCGGCGGCGGCGAAGCGACCGCCATGGCGATCGAACTGGCATAAGGGGCAGCATATGGACATCGAAGGACTCTCCGCCATCGTTACCGGCGGCGCATCGGGGCTCGGCAAGGCGACGGCGACGATGCTTGTGGAGAAGGGCGCGAAGGTCGCCATCTTCGACCTCAACGAAGAGGCCGCGCGCACCGTGGCCGACGCCATCGGCGCTGTCGCCTTCGCCGTCGACGTCGCCGATGAGGGCAGCGTCACCGCCGCGCTCGACGCCGCCGAGGCGGCAAATGGCGTGGCTCGCATCCTTGTCAACTGCGCGGGCGTCGCGCCCGCGACCAAAACGGTCGGCAAGGATAATGCGCCGCATCCGTTCGACAGCTTCGCACGGACGATCTCGATCAACCTCCTTGGCACGTTCAACATGATCGCCAAGGTCGCCGCCCGCGCAGCAACGCTCGAAGAGATGGCCGGCGAGCGCGGCGTGATCGTCAACACCGCTTCGGTCGCCGCCTATGACGGGCAGATCGGCCAGGCGGCCTACGCCGCTTCCAAGAGTGGGGTGGTCGGCATGACCCTGCCCATCGCGCGCGATCTCGCCGCGCACAAGATCCGCGTGATGACCATCGCACCCGGCATCTTCCTCACCCCCATGGTGGAGGGTTTCCCGCAGCATGTGCAGGATGCGCTCGGCGCGCAGGTGCCGCACCCCAGCCGGCTTGGCAGACCCGCCGAATATGCCCAACTGGTCGAAAGCATCATCCGCAATCCCATGCTGAACGGCGAAGTCATCCGCTTGGACGGCGCGATCCGCATGGCCCCGCGCTGACCCGACCTGACAAAGCCGCCAGCTTTCCCGTGCGCGCCGATCGGCTAATCTCGCACGCTGGAGCAGGACAGGCAGGAGGCACCATGATCGATCTCACCCGCATTCACCACAACGGCATCGCCGTCGCCGACATCGACCGGGCGGTCGCCGACTATGGCGCGGCGCTGGGCCTCACCTTCGCGCCGGTGCGCGATTTCGATCCGCTCGCCTTCTGGACCCCGGAGGAGGGGCTGCGCGACCTGCGCGTGCGCGCCACCTATTCGCTTGGGCAAAGGGTGCATCTGGAACTGGTGCAGGGGGAGGGGGTGTTCTACGACACCGCCCGTGCCGAAAGCGCCCGCCATATCGGCGTCTGGGTCGACGATCTCGCTGCCGAAGCCGCGCGCCTGACCGAAGCCGGCTGGACGGTGCGGGGCGCCAATGCCGCGCCGCAGGATGGCTATGGCGTCATCGCCTATCTCGCGTCCCCCGATGGCGCGCTGCTGGTGGAACTGATCTCCATCGCCTTGAAGCCCATTATCGACAATTGGCTCGGCGACTGACCGCCGGCTAATCGACGCTCGCGCGTGCGATATGGGCGAGCCGGGAAAAATTCTCGGCCCGCTCTCGCGCATTGGCGGAGGAGGCAGTGCCGCGCAGCACCCGGCCCTTGATGCCATGGAAGATGGCCGCCAGCCGGAAGAAGTTGAACGCCATGTAGAAGGGCCAATGGTCGATCCCTGTCCGACCCAACCGCGCGCAATAGGCGGCGATATAGTCCGCTTCCGATGGGATGCCGAGCGCCCCCAGGTCCGCCCCGGCTAGTCCGGCCACAATGTCCGGCGGCATCCGGTACATCATCGTATGATAGGCAAAGTCGGCGAGCGGGTGGCCCAGTGTCGACAATTCCCAGTCCAGTACCGCCAGGATGCGCGGCTCGCGGGCATGGAAGATCATATTGTCGCAGCGAAAATCGCCATGCACCACCGCGCTTTCATCGCCGGCTGGGATGTTCGCCGGCAGCCACTCGACCAGCCAGTCCATGTCCGGGTCGCGCCCGGCCAGATCATCCTCCAGATATTGCCGCGACCAGCGGCTTACCTGCCGCGCGAAATAATTGCCGGGCCTGCCGAACCCCGCCAGCGGCGCGACGTCGATGCTGTGCAGTTGCGCCATCGCCGCGTTCATCGCGTCGAAATGGGCGGCCCGCGCCGACCGGTCCACATCTGGGAAGGTCGCGTCCCAGATCACCCGTCCCTCGACCATGTCCATGACGTAAAAGGGCGTGCCGATCACGGCGTCCTCTTCGCACAGCCCGTAGATATGCGGCACCGGGAAACCCGCCGCCTCCAGCGCGCTGATGACTTGCACCTCGCGCTCGATCGCGTGCGCGCCTTTCAGGATCGGGCCGGGCGGCTTGCGGCGCAGCACATAGGTAGCGCCCGGCGTCCGCAGCCGATAGGTCGGATTGGACTGCCCGCCCTTGAACTGGTCGACGGCAAGCGGCCCCGAAAATCCCGGCACATGCGCCGCCATCCACTTCGACAGCGCCGACTCGTCCAGCGCATAGCCCTCGCGCACTTGCGTGGTGCCGCTGTTCGCCTCCTGCGCGTTCGTCACGGCTGCGCCCTGGAAAAGTCGCGCTTGATCTTCTTGGCGAGGCTCCATTTATGCACCTCGGTCGGCCCGTCATAGATGCGGAATGCGCGGACCTCGCGGAAAATCTGCTCGACGATGGTATCGCCCGAAACGCCAGTGCCGCCCATCACCTGGACGCATTTGTCGGCGATCCGCATCAGCGCCTCGCTCACCGCGACCTTCGCCATGCTGCTTTCCGCCGTACCGAGCGATCCGCTGTCGAGCACCCCGGCGCACCAGTCGATCATCAGTTCGGCCTGCTTGAGGTCGATCAGATTCTCCGCCAGCATGAAGCCGACCCCCTCATGGTCCACCAGCGGCTTGCCGAAGGCATGGCGCTTGCAGGCATAGGCGGTCGCGATCTCCTGCGCCCGCATCGCTCCACCCAGCCAGCGCATGCAGTGGGACAGGCGAGCGGGGCTGAGCCGTACCTGCGCATATTGAAAGCCCTCGCCGCTGGCGCCCAGCATCTGGTCCGCCGGCACGCGCAGATTGTCGATGGCCACGATCGAATGGCCGCCCGGCATCGAACTGTCGATCGTATCGAGAACCCGCTCGATGCGGATGGCGGGATCGGGCAGGTCGACCAGGAACATGCAGGCGCCGTCCGTGGACTTTGCCATGACGATCCCCACCGTCGCCCCCTGCGCGCCGGTGATGAACGCCTTGCGCCCGTTGATGACCCAATGATTGCCGTCCTGAACGCAGCTCGTCTGCATCATTGACGGGTCGGACCCCGCGCCGCCCTCGGCTGCCGGTTCGGTCATGAAGAAGGCCGACCGCGCTTCGCCGGCGACCAGCGGCGCAAGGAAACGCGCCTTCTGCTCGGGCGATCCGACCTTGCCCAGCAGATACATATTGCCCTCGTCCGGGGCCATGGTGTTGCAGGCGAGCGGCCCCAGCGGCGACAGGCCCGACCGGATCAGCACCACCGCCGTTTCGCGCTGCGACAAATGGCTGCCGTCGGGCAGGATGTGGGGCGTCAGCACGCCGGCCGCGCGAGCTTGCTCGCGCATCTCCATCACCAGCGCCTCCGGCGGACCATGTCCGTGCACCGCGATGCGCGGGTCTTTCTCATAGGGAATGACGACCTCGCGGACGAAGGTTTCCACCTTGTCCGCAATCTCCAGCGCCTGCGCCATGCCGATCCCGCTCATGCGACCTCCAGCGCCGCGAGGGTCGAAATGTCCTCATGCAGCCGCACCACCGTCTTGCCGCGCGTCTGCCCCGCCATCAGGCGGATGAAGGCGTCGGGCGTGCTCTCGATCCCCGTTGCGACATTCTCCGTGGCCTTCAGCGCGCCCGACTTGATCCAGTCGCCGAGTTGCCCCTGCGCCTCCTCCAGCAGGTCGAGATGCTCATAGGCCAGGAAGCCGCGCATGGTGATGCGGTTGACCAGCACCTGCCACAGGTTGCGGATGGGATAGGGGTCGTTCTGATTATTATAGTTGGCGACCATACCGCACACCACGATGCGCCCGAAATCGGCCATGCTCATCAGCATCGTGTCAAGGATGCGCCCGCCGACATTGTCGAAATAAATGTCCGCCCCCTTGCCGCCGCAAGCCGCGCGCACCGCTGCGCTCAGGTCATCGGCGGTCCTGTAGTCGACCGCCGCGTCGTAGCGAAGCTCGCCCGTCACCTCGGCGATCTTGTCGGTCGAGGCGATGCCCACCGCCCGGCATCCGGACAGGCGCGCGACCTGGCCCGCGACGCTGCCCACCGCGCCGGCGGCGGCGCTCACCACCACCGTGTCGCCTGCCTTCATCTCGCCGATGCGCTTGAGCCCAACATAGGCCGTGATCCCCGACCAGCCGAGCGCCCCCATATAGGCGGTGAGCGGTACGGCAGGGTCGATCTTCACATTCTCGCAGGCGAAATTGTCGGCCGCGATGATGCTCTGCTCCTCCCAGCCGATGAAGCCACGCGCATAATCGCCGACCCTGAAGGCGGGGTTGCGCGATTCGGTCACTTCGCCCAGCACCATGGTCGGGATGAGGCCGCCCAGCGGCACGCTCGGCAGATAGGTGCCGTCGCCTTCGTCCAGCAGGCCGCGGATGGCCGGATCGATCGCGAAGACGAGGTTGCGTGTCCGCACCTCCCCCTCGGCCAGCGGCCGGACCTGTTCCTCGACCAGGGTGAAATTATCCGGCACCGGCACCCCACAGGGGCGCGAGGCCAGAACGATGCGGCGGTTCTTCATGCGGTTTTCCTGCGCGAATAGGGGTCAGAGGACGGGCGGCTGCGCGTCGCGGTCGCCGGCGATCAGATAATCGACATATTTGTGGAAATATTGGTTGCCGCGCTCGTTGCGGCCGAAAATCACCGATTTGAGCGCGCCGGACGCCAGCCCCTTCTGCACCTGAAGCCCGACGCCATAATCTTCCCGGTCGACGACATCGCTCAGCCAGTCCATCATCCCCTCGATCGCCGCGGCATCCTCCGCGTCGCGCGGCGGCTGCCGCCGGATGAACATCAGGTTGGTGGTGTTGCGGTCGGGCGTCGGGCCGGGAATCAGCTGCGCGACCTGCGTGATTTCCGGCGCGAAGAAGATCGACACGTTGGGAAAGATCGTCCGCACGAAATCATAGCCGCTATTTTCGATATGCCCCCAGCGCTCGCGCGGCTCTGCCCCCAGCTTCTCCTTGATCGACACCTGCGGATATCCGACCCGCATATGCGGCCCGAACGCCGTGAAATGCATGATGTTGGAGAATGTGCGCGGGTGGATCGTCTCCGGGTGCGCGGCAGCGAAATGATAGCCCTCAAGATAGCCGTCATAGGCGATCTTCCAGTTCGCGCCATGGATGCGGCGCGATCCGCAATAATGCCAGTTCGCGAGGTCATAGGCGTTGAGGTCGTCCAGCATCCCGCCCAGATGCTTTCCGATGTCCATGTCCGCCTCCTGCGACAGGCTGACCCAGATGATCCCGCCCGCCTCGACACAGGGCAGGGTAGTGAGACCCCGTTCTTCCTTGCACACCGGGCCGAACTTGCCCGGCTCGGCGACTCCGATCAGCTTGCCGTCATTGGCGAAGGTCCAGGCATGGTAGGGGCAGGAAAAGCGCTTCTTGTTGCCGTGCCCCTCGGGCGTCAGGATCATGCCGCGATGGGTGCAGACGTTCAGCATCGCCGCCACGCTGCCGTCGCTGCGCCGCGTGATCAGCACGGGCTTCCCCATCAGGTCCATCGACTTATAGTCGCCGGGGTCAGGCATCTCGGCGGTCAGCGCGGCGAGCAGCGGCAGGCGGTGGAAGATCGTCGCCATCTCGCGCTCGAAATGGACAGGATCGGTGTAGGCGGACGCCGGCACCTCCATGGGTGCGTCGGCGCTGTCGGTCGTGCCCGTCTCGACATAGTCGAGCATCTTGGCGGCTTCCTCGCCGATCGTCTCATGATAGCCCATATGCACCTCTGCCCTGACCTGCTTTGACGGGCAGGCTATCGCCCCGCGCGGGCCGGCGGAACTCTGGACAGTCATAGGTGCGCCGATTTTTCTGTGAATATGGCTAGTTTGCCCCGGCCGCACCCGCGCCTAGCCTCGCGCCTGAACGAACGGACGGAGAGGCAGCAATGATCGACCTATCGGGCAAGGTGGCGCTGGTGACGGGGGCGGCGTCGGCCGGCGGCCTCGGCTTTGCCGGTGCCAGCATCATGGCGGCGCAGGGGGCCAGCGTCTTTCTCACCGACCTCGACGGCGCGGCGGTCGAAGCGCGCGCCGCCGATCTGCGCGCCGCCGGTCACAAGGCCGCCGCCATGGCGCAGGACGTCACGGACGAAGCGCAGTGGGACACGGTGCGCGACGCGGTACTCGCCGAATTCGGCCGCATCGACATCCTCGTCAACAATGCCGGCATCGCCGTGCTGCGCCACATGAGCGAGATCAGCGCCGCCGAATGGCACCGCCAGATATCGGTCAATCTCGACAGCGTGTTCCTGGGCACTCGGATGGCCATGGCGCAGATGCGCGCGCAGGGCGGGGGCGGATCGATCATCAATCTCTCTTCGGTTGCCGGGCTCATCGGCCTGCCCGGCTGCGGGGCCTATGGCGCGTCGAAGGGCGGGGTGCGCCTCTTCACCAAGAGCGTTGCGCTGGAAGTGGCGGCGGAGAATATCCGCATCAACTCAATCCATCCCGGCATGATCATGACCGACATGCAGAAGGTCGCGATCGCCGACAACAAGGACGTCTATGACCATCTGGTCTCCGTCATCCCGATGGGCCGGCTGGGCGAACCGGAGGATATCGGCAACATGGTCGCCTTCCTCGCCTCGGACGAAGCGCGCTACATCACTGGCGCGGAATTCACCGTGGATGGCGGCATGGTCGCGCAATGAGGCGCTGACGGCAGACCTGATGCAATATATAGGTCACTCGACCAAGGAACGCGCCTAGCATGGCGCGTCACAGGAGAGAGGAAGACATGGCCGAGAGCGATCCGCGCATCAAAGGCGAACCCCTGGCCCGTTGCCCCGGCCCGTCGGTGCGCGATCTCATGGCGGCGGACACCAATCCGGTGCCCGAATTCCTCTATCAGGACGAATATGAGAATCTGGGGTCGGAACCGATCCCGGCCAGCCGCTACACCGATCCCGCCTTCTTCGCGCTGGAGCAGGAGAAGATGTGGCCGCGCATCTGGCAGTTCGCCGCGCGCGAGGAGGAACTGCCCGAGCCCGGCGACCATGTCGTCTATGACAATGCCGGCAAGAGCTTCCTGCTTGTCCGGCAGGAGGACGGGTCGATCAAGGGCTTCTACAATGTCTGCCTGCATCGCGGCCGGCAATTGAAGACGGAAGGCGGCTGGTCGGCGCAGTTGCAATGCCCGTTCCACGGCTTCACCTGGAACAATGACGGCAGCGTCAAGACCATCCCCTGCCGCTGGGACTTCGCCCATCTCAAGGACCAGGCGATGCACCTAGCTGAGGTGAGCGTCGGCCGCTGGGGCGGCTATGTCTTCCTGCGCGAGGCGAAGGACGGCCCGACGCTCGAAGAGTTCCTTGCCCCCATGCCGGAGCATTTCAAGCGCTGGAAACATGAGGAGTGCGCGACCGCCATCTGGGTGGGTAAGGTCTGCAAGGCGAACTGGAAGGTGGTGATGGAGGCTTTCATGGAAAGCTGGCACACCGTCGTCACCCATCCGCAGCTCTTGCCCTTCACCGGCGACGCCAATTCGATGTACAACATCTATGGCGACCATGTGAATTTGACGGTCACACCCTTTGGCACCATGTCGCCGCACATCGACCCCGCCGGCAAGTCGCAGCAGTGGATCGTCGACGAATTCGTCAAATATAATGGCCGCTCGTCCGACAATTATGAGGGCGATGCAGCGCCCGAAGGCGGATATAATGTCAAGGTGCCGGAGGGCAAAACCGCGCGCGAGGCGCTGGGCGAAAGCCTGCGCGCCACCACGACCAAGATGTTCGGCCATGATGTCAGCTTCGCCTCCGACGCGGAGATGATGGACGCCATCCTCTACAATGTCTTTCCCAACTGGTCGCCTTGGGGCGGGTTCCAGCCCAATATCGTCTATCGCTGGCGGCCCTGGCACGATGTCGACCATTGCCTGATGGAAGTGCGCATCATCACCCGCGTGCCGCCGGGCGAGACGCCGCCACGCGCGCCGAAAATGAAATTTCTGTCGGTCGATCAGAAATGGACCGAAGCGCCCGAACTCGGCATTTTGGGCGATGTCTTCGAACAGGATATGGAAAATCTGCCCTTCGTTCAGGTGGGCCTCAAATCCAGCCCTAACAACCGCGTGGAACTCGCCAATTATCAGGAAATCCAGATCCGCCAGTTTCAGAACACGCTGATGAAATATGTAAACGGCCAGCTTTGAGGGGCGCTGAGGGGAGGGGTCATCCCCTCCCCGATGTGCCCGCCGCCCAGTCTCGCGTCTGCGAAAAATCCGCCCCGCGCGGCCCGGCCAGATGGATCGTCACCTGCTCGCGCAGGATTCCGTCGGTCGCCGGATCGTGCCGCGCCCAGTCGATCAGCTCGCGCCGCCGCTGGATCGCCCAGCGCCCGTCGCGGCACGCATAGTCATCGACATAGCGGCCCGCCATCATCAGGTCTTTTTCCGCCCCGTCCGCGTCCCTCGTGCGATGCCAGGCGAAGAAATAGACCTCGCCCTTCGCCGTCCCTGCATCGATATCCACCTCCAGGTCGATCTGGCCGATGACATGCTGGCTGCCATGCAGGTCGGCCAGGAACCCCTGCGCGAAGTCGGTATAGGCTTCCGGTCCCCCGCGCATCAGCCCGCAATCGACATCGGCGTCGGGGTGGAAGGCGCAGAGTTGCAGGTCGCGGTCAAGCCGGTCCTGCCCGCGCATATAGGCGTGGACCGCCTTCACGATCTCCCGCCGCGCCACCAGGTCGCGCACTTCCCGTTCCAGATCCATGGCCATTCTCTCCCGTCGATCGATCACGCCTTTTGTCCCGCGCCCGGCGCGCCCGACCCACTATGACAAATGACAGGCAGGCTACCCCCCCCCCCGCCCGACCTGCGCCTTTTGCCAGTAGGCCCCGGCCCTGCCGCAACGGCATGTCGGTCGGCGCAACCGGGCGACAGGAAGAGCGCGCCCCATAACCCATGAACCGGCCACGCGCCGAAGGGAGACAACGGATGACCCGGAACACAGCCAAGCATCATCTGCTCATCGGCGTCGCCGCGGGCGCGGCCGCCTGGGCCATGCCCGCGCTCGCGCAGGAGGCCGCGCCGCGGGCCGCCGCCGATCAAGCGAGCGCCGGTGGGCTTCAGGACATCGTCGTCACCGCGCGCAAGCGGCAGGAAAGCGTGCAGGACGTGCCGGTCGCCGTCACCGCCATCTCCGCCGAGCTGGTCCAGCGGCAGGATCTGACCTCGATCGAAAAAATCGCCGCGCGCACCCCCAACCTTAATGTGGGCCGCGCCTCGAACGGTTCGGGCGCTCAGCTCACGCTGCGCGGCATCGGTTCCTCCTCCACCTCGATCGGCATCGAGCAATCGGTCGCGGTAGTCGTGGACGGCGTCTATTACGGGCAGGGCCGCATCATCAACGAAGGCTTTTTCGACCTCGCCCGCGTCGAGATATTGAAAGGCCCGCAGGCGCTCTTCTTCGGCAAGAATGCGACCGCCGGGGTCATTTCGCTGACCAGCGCCGAACCGACTTCCACCCCCGAATTCAAGGCGCGAGCCGGTTATGAGTTCAAGGCGGAGCAGGCGCAGCTCGAACTGGTCGGCTCCGGCCCGCTTACCGATACGCTCGGCGTCCGCGTCGCCGTGCGCGCCTCCAAGATGTGGGGCGGCTATTATCGCAACGTCGCCGCGCCCTTCAACTATGGCACGTTCGACGTCGCCACCGGCGCGGTCGGATCGGTCGTCGCCAGTCCCGCGCCGACGAAGCAGCCGGGCGAACGCGAACTCCTCGGCCGCATCACCCTCAAATGGGAACCGACCGATCGGCTGACCGCGACATTAAAGGCGTCGGGCACCTACAACAAGACCAACAACAACAGCTGGAACTATGTCGCCTATAATTGCCCCAATGGCGGCGTCAGCCAGCTCACCGGCTATCGCTGCGAACGCGATTTCGTGACGCACCAGAACCGGATACCCGCCGCCTTCGCCGGGCCGACCCCTTATGTGAACGATGATGGCGACCTTTATAACCGCTACAAGAGCTGGGCCGTCACCGCGAACGTCAACTATGAGCTGGACGATGTCACCCTGACATCGGTCACCAACTATAACTGGAACAACAACCAGTGGGCCTGCGCCTGCGACTTTCAGTCCAGCCCGGCGTCCAACTGGGCTTCGGAAAATTCCACCTACCATGCTTTCTCGTCGGAATTCCGGGCTCTCACCACCTTCGACAGCTCGATCAACCTGATGGTCGGCGGCCTTTACCAGAAGACGAAACGCGACTTCGACCAATATATCATATTGGGCGGATTGCTGAACAGCGCCGCCGCGCGCGAGGATCAGTATCTCGCCACGCGCAAGACCAGCTTCACCGATGGCGAGACGATCGCGCTGTTCGGCCAGGCGACCTGGAAGATCGTCCCGACGCTCGAACTGGCGGCCGGCGTGCGCTACACCCATGAGACCAAGGACAGCTATTTCACCCAGCCCTATAATAATCCGGGCGTCACCGCGATCTTCCGGCCGCAGGATGATCCTGATGGCCTGGGCGTCGTGACCGCCGACCAGACCTTCAACAACTGGTCGCCCGAAGTGTCGCTCACCTGGAAGCCGACCAGCGGCATTCTCGTCTATGGCGCCTACAAAACCGCCTACAAGTCGGGCGGCTTCTCTAACGGCGGCATCAACTCCAAATTCTCGACCAATCCCTTCGCCGATCTGACCTTCGATCCTGAACGGGCGGCGGGCTTCGAGGGCGGCGTCAAGACGACGCTCGCCGACAACCAGCTTCGCCTCAACCTCGGCATCTATTCCTATCTCTACAAGGATCTCCAGGTCGATTTCTTCAACTCGCCCATCTTCGCCTTCCAGACGCTGACCGCCGACGCGCGGACGAAGGGTGTGGAGCTGGAGTTTGAATATGCCCCGCGCAATATGGACGGGCTGAACCTCCATGGCTCGATCAACTATAACCGGGCGCGCTACACCGATTTCCCGCAGGCGCCCTGCTATGCCGGGCAGAGCGTCGCCGAAGGGTGCAGCATCGTGCTGCCGGGCGGCGGCGTCCGCCAGGATCTGGGTGGCAAGCCGCTTTCGGTCGCGCCGCGCTGGACCGGCACGATCGGCGCATCCTATGACAGCAGCATGGGCAATGGCCTCAAGATCGGTCTCAACGCCGACCTGCGCTATTCCTCCTCCTATCTCGCCTCGGGCTTCGGCAACCCGGATTCGCGCCAAAGCCGCTATGCGACGCTCGATGCGGGCATCCGCATCGGGTCGGACGATGATCGCTGGGAATTCGCGGTGATCGGCAAGAATCTTACCAACCGCTTTTATGTGACCGGCGTGGTCGATGGTCCGTCGACCGGCGGCGCATCGGGCGGCGCGGTGCCCGCCCACGCCGATCAGCTCGGCTTCGGCACGCTGCCGCGCACCGTCATGGCGCAGGTCACGACGCGCTTCTGATCCCCGCCCGTCGGGTCGCCGCGAAAGGCGCCGTTCCGGTCTCTCCCCGGAACGGCGCCTTTCTTATCTACAGGCTCGCCCAATGGGCATGAACCGGATCGGCCGCGCCCCACCCACCCCGGTTCCGCCCGGCCTCGTACATGGCGTCCAGCGGCGCGCCGGCCGGCTGCGCCATCGTCCAGTCGGCAACGAAGGTCCGCGCGGCGATCTTCCACACGCCCCCGCGTTTTTCATAGCGGTCGAGGTAGCGCCCGCCGGTCAGCATGTCCTGCCCGCCGGCGCGGACCTGCGCAATGACGTAAAGCTCCCCCACCGCCCGGTCGCCCTTCACCTCGATCCATTCATTGGCGACGGCGTGGAAGCAATGCGTCATGGACGTCCGGCAATAAGCGGTGATCGTCTCGGCAAAGTCGGCCGCGTCGGTGGGCCCCATCCCCGTGTCCATCACCCCATCCTCCCAGAAGACAGAGGCGAGCAGCGCGGCGTCCGCCCGGTCGACCCCCCGGCAATAGGCCATCGCCAGGTCGTGGATTGCCGCACGCGCGGCAAGCGTCTCCAGCAAGTCGGCATTATCGGTCATGGCTGATCTCCGATGGCACAGAAACAAGGAGGCCGGGGCATGCCATGCCCCGGCCGCAGGTGAAGAGTCTCCAACAGGGGAGGAGCGGTCAGAATTTGACCCCAAGGGTCGCGCCATAGGTGCGCGGCTCGCGGGCGGTGCCGAAGGACCACAGGCCGCCGACCGTAAAGCCATGCGTCGGCCCCCGATCGTTGGCGAGATTGCGGCCGAACAGCGTTAGCTTCGCTTCCGCGCCACCCAGGGTGAAGTTGGTCGACAGGCTCGCATCGATCAGCCCCTGCTTGTCGGTCCGCACGCGCGGATCGTTGCCGTTGACGATGATCGGCCCGTTCGTCAGGTCGCCGGTGATCGGCCCCAGCGAAATCTGCTGGTCGTACCGACCGATATAGCGGTAAGTCACATTGGCGATGACCTCGCCAAAGCTGGTGGGAACAGTGTAATCCGCTGCCAGCGACGCCGTCATCTTGGGATTGTAGATCAGGTCGTTGCGCGAATAGTCGTAGGGAACGACCGCGCCCGACACCGGCGAGACGCCGCCGACGATGAAGCCCTTGAACTTGGAATCGAGCAGACCCATCGACCCTGTTATGGTGAGCTGCGTCGTCGGCCGGGCGGTGAAGTCGAATTCCAGGCCTTTGATCTTGGCCGAACCGACGTTGGAGGTGATCGTCTCGTTGCCGGTAGCGCAGCTTGGGCAATTGAGCGTGTTGTTCTGCTGAAGGTTCTTATATTTGGAGTAGAAGGCCGCGACGTTGAACTGCAACTTGCGGTCAAACAGTTCCAGCTTGCTGCCGACCTCGAAACTGTCGACCACTTCCGGACGATAGGACTGGCTGGCGCTCGCCGCCGTGCCCGCGCGCGGCGAGAAGCCGCCCGAGCGGAAACCCTGCGACCAGCTAGCATAGATCATCGTCTGGTTGTTGGGACGGAAATCGACCCCGACCTTGGGCGTGAATTTCTTGAACGAGTCCGATCCCGCGCCGATCAGATTGCCGCCGAAGCTGTTATCGAGCGACTTTTTGTCGCGCGTGAAGCGACCGCCGAAGGACAGGCGCCAGCGGTCCGCGAAAGCCCAGTTGAAATCGCCGAAGGCCGCGATCGACCGGGTGCGGCCATTCACTTCCTGCGGGTTGGTGTCGAAATCAAGCGGGTCGATCGTCGGCGAGAAAGCGAAGACCCGGCTATATTGCGCCAGATAATAGTCGGACTTGAAATAGTAGAGCCCGACCACATAGTCGAGGGCGTCGCCGATCTTGCCAGCGGCGCGGAATTCCTGGCTCCACTGCTCATAATTCTGCAAGCGGCGGACATAATAGAGGTCGGTGGATGAGGCGTCGAAGTCCTGAGTCTGATTTTCTTTGGACTTGCGCCAGCCGGTGATCGACGTCAGCGTGATGTCGCCAGCATCATAATTCAGCTCCAGCGTCGCGGACGGGGCGGAGTAACGACCGACATTGGCCTGGCCGAACACCGTGTAGAGGTCGGTCGTGCTGTTCCGGTTGCACTGTTCCGCCGGGATAAGGCCGCAGAACACTTCGCCGGTGCGGGTCAGGTTGGACACGACCGGATCATATTTCTGCACCTGCTTCTCGACCGTCAAAATGCCCTCGAAGCCGCTACCCTCCGGCGCGACGCGCAGCGCGCCGCCGAAATTCTCATTGTTGGAAAAGCCGCGCCGGCTGCCATCCTGCGCCTGCCTGTACCAGCCGTCGCTCTCATTGTGGAAATAGAAGCCCTTGACGCCGATGCTGCCGTCGCTCGACAGCGGAGCGTTGACGACGGCGCGGGTCGCCAGCGTGTTGAACCGGCCGTAGGAAACCTCGACCTTGCCGCCGAATTCGCCGGTCGGCTTCGACCGTCGGATGTTGATGACGCCGCCGATCGTGTTGCGCCCGAACAAAGTGCCCTGCGGCCCGCGCAGCACTTCGATCTGCTCGATGTCGAAAAAGTCGAAGAATTGCCCCGTGCTGGTGCCGATGAACACGCCGTCCACCACCACGCCCACGGTCGGCTCGGCCGATTTCTCGACGTCGGCATAGGTGAGGCCGCGAATGGCGAGGTTGGCGGCGGCGGCGCCGGAATTCTGGTTGGTGATCAGCAGGTTGGGCGCGGAGCCGGTCAGGTCGCCGATATTCACCGCCGCCTTGTTTTCCAGCATCGCGGCATTGACCGCGGTCACCGCGACCGGCGTATCCTGCAACCGTTCCTCGCGGCGGCGGGCGGTGACGATGATCTCGCCCGCGCCCACCGGCTCGGCGGCGGCCTGCGGCGCGCTTTCCTGTGCGTGTGCCGGTACCGCGCCGATCAGCGCGAAGCCCGACGACAGTATGGTGGTGGCGAACGCGATGCTCCTGTTCATGACAGCACTCCCCTCAACGCTTGGCGCTCTTCCCGTGGCGCCGTTGCATGACTGCGCCAGTCTGCGCGAAACGCGTCCTTTATTTGCCTGTGACTTTAGACAGGTCGGTTCGATTCCGGCACGGACTATGGAAAACAGGACACAGGGGGAGCCCGACATCCGGTGTGGCGATCGGCGGACCTCGCTTGCCGCCAACCGGGCAAGCAGCTAATCGCCGTCCAGCCCCCTCACGCCAGCTTCAGGATCATCTTCCCTTCGTTGCTGCCGTCGAACAGCCGCAACATCGCCGGCAACGCCCGGTCGATCCCTTCCTCGATATGCTCGTCATAGAGGATCGCGCCTTCGCCTGCGAGCGCCGCCATGGCGCGCGTGCCTTCAGGAAAGCGATCGACATATTGGCTGATGAGATAGCCCCGCATCGTCGCCGTCTTGACCAGCAGCTGCCACACGTTGCGCGTGCCATAAGGCGCGCTGTTATATTCGGAAATCAGGCCGCATATCACCACCAGTGCGCCCGGATTGATCCGCATCAGCGCCGCGTCGAGGCACATGCCGCCGACATTCTCATAGACGAAATCCACCCCATCCGGCGCCGCCTGCCCGATCGCCTCGGCCAGCGCGTCGGCATCCTTGCCGCGATAGTCGATCGCCGCATCATAGCCGTAGCGCTGGGTCAGCTTCGCGCATTTGTCTGGCCCGCCGGCAATGCCCACCGTCCGCACGCCGCGCCGCTTGGCGAGCTGCCCCACCAGCGATCCCACCGCGCCCGCCGCCCCGCTCACCAGCAATGTCTGCCCGGCGCGCGGCTGCATCACATCCTCGACCCCGAACCAGGCGGTCAGCCCGACTGCGCCCGCGACCGACAGATAGGCGGTGGGGAAGGGGACAGCGCTCACGTCGATGGGATGGGTGAACCCGTCGCCGCGCCCGACCGAAACCTGCTCTATCTTGTTCAATCCCATCACCCATTGGCCCGGCGCGAAGCGCGGATTGCGGCTCTCCTCGACCACGCCGATGGTCGACGCCCGCACCGCATCGCCGATGGGCACCGGTGGCATGTAGTTGCCCCCCGGCTCCAGCCAGCCCCGGATCGCCGGGTCGATCGAAGCATAATGGTTGCGCACCAGAAATTCGCCCTCGCCGATCGCCGGCAGCGGCTCGTCCACCAGCCGGAAGTCGCTCTTTTTGGGCAAACCCTGCGGCCGCGCGGCCAGGATGAAGCGGCGGTTCATGGTCATGGGGCCTCGTCCTTTCATTTTTTACAGTTGGCCGCGAAACGCCGCCGCTGCACACTGGTGGAAAGGAGAGGCTCATGCCCGTTATCCACCACCATGCCCGCCTCAATGTCCTTGTGTCGGTGCGCGGCCATCCGTTCGACCGTACCGCCTTCGACGCCATGTTTGAGGCGATGGAGGGCGTCAGCGCCACCATGGTGGATCAGCCCGCCGCTGCCCGGCTCATGAACCCGGACGGGATGCGCGGGTTCGACGCGCTGCTGCTCTACGACATGCCCGGCCTGGATTTCGAACATCCCACCGACCGTCCCGGCATCGTCTCGCCACCGCCGGAGCTGAAAGAGGGGCTGCGCGCGCTGTTGGAGCAGGGGACCGGCGTCGTCGCGCTTCACCATGCGCTCGCCGGCTGGCCGGACTGGCCCGAATATGCCGAATGGCTCGGCGGCCGCTTCCTCTACATGCCGGCGCAGGTGCGCGGACGCCCTTGCCCTGACAGCGGCTATGCGCACGACATCGCCTATGACGCCATCAATGTCGCGCCCGATCATCCGGTCATGGCCGGCATTCCCGCCCGCTTGCCCATGCGCGACGAACTCTATCTCGCAGAAATATTCGCCGACCACGTGACCCCGCTGCTGCGCGCCGCTGCGCCCTTCACCGCCGACCGTTTCTTCAGCCCGCAGCATGCGCTGGCCGGGCGGATGCACTGCAATGACGGCTGGGATCATCCGCCCGGCAACGACCTCATCGGCTGGGCTAAGCAGGCGCTCAGCGCCCGCCTCGTCTATCTCCAGCCCGGCGACGGTCCTGCGGCCTATGATCAGCCCGACTATCGCCGCCTCGTCCGCAACGCGCTCTTCTGGGTCGCGCGTCAGTCGTGAATGCCGCAGACGTCGTTCAGTTTCTCGTGGAAGAACTGCACGCGCTTCTCCTGATTGGACAGGATGCCCCCGCGAAAGCCGCGCGAATGCAGCCCCAGTTGTTGCCCCGTCGCCACCGAAAGATCCTGGTCGGCGACGACGCCCAGCGACTTTTCGCCAAAGACGATATGCTCGCGATCGACCGGCTCCAATGGCGTCGGGCCATTGGGACCGATCACCACGCCCGTATCGCCGATCGGATGCGCCATGAACCAGTGGTCGAAGATGCAGCGCTCCGGGTCGGTCGGATGCGGCTCTGACCGCAATAGCTGCACCCCGTCCGGCCACATGGTGAAGGTGATGTTGGGCCACAGGGTGAAGTGGAAATAATCGACGATCTCGGTGTCGCCCATCCCCGCATAATGGGCGTAGCCCTTCTGCGCGCCGAGCTTGCGCTTCTGCGCCGCGATCGCCGCACGCGCCGCCATCGCATTGCCTTCATAGGCTTTGGGGTCCAACTCCCAATATTCCAGCGCCTGCGCCAGCGGCAGGTCCAGCACCTGATGCGTGGGATAGCGTGCGGACGGCTGCAATCCCGGCATCCGCATCATGTTGTGCCCGGTCTCGGCGAAGATCGCGAAGTCGCAATCGGCAAGTTGGTCGTTGATGACCGTTTTGATCTCCGGGTGGAGCGTCGGCAGATGATAGCTCTCGTTGAAATTGTCGCGCACGATCTTCCAGTTGCACGGCACGTCCGACGTCACCGCATAGACGCGGGTCATCTTCTCCATCTGCCATTGCGCCAGCCGGTCGTGCACCGCAGCACCCAGCCAGTCGCGCAGCGGCGGCGCATCCCGATCCATATTGAACCACACGAACCCGCCCCACACTTCGCAGCGAATCTCGGTCAGCCGGTGCTTTCCGCACGGATTGCCGCCGGGGAAATCCTCGGGATCCTGCACCTGCGCCAGCGCGCCGTCCGGGTCGTAGCGCCACCCATGATAGCCGCATACCAATTGCGGCGCGCCGCCCACTTCCGTCCAGGCGAGGCGGTATCCGCGATGCAGGCACGCATTGTAGAAGGCGCGGACCGATCCGTCCGCCTGCTTCAGCATCACGACTGATTCGCGCCCCAGATTATGCGTCAGGAAGTCGCCGGCATCGATGAGGTCGACGGCCATGCCGCCCACATGCCAGACTTTCGTCCACACATTGTCCCATTCGGCATCAGCCCAGCGCTTGGAATAATAGCGCTCGCCCGTGATCGGATCGCCCCGCACCGGCGGGTCATAGTCCGCGATATGGCGGCTCATGAAAGTCTCGACGCTCATAGCCCTCTCCGACAGAATTTTGTTTGAACGATCGACCAAAAACTATCATGTGCTTGCGGGGAGTCAACAAGTCGGACACAATCGGAACGCCGATGGAAACCAACCTATCAGAAGTTGCAGGTGGCCGGTCCAAGCGCCCCAAGGCCGATCGCCGCCGCGCGCCGGAGACCGGAGCGCGCATCCTCGATGCCGCCGAAATGCTCTTTTCCTGGCGCGGCTTCTATGGCGTGTCGCTGCGCGAGATCGCGGCGGAGGCGGGGGTGCAACTCGCGCTCACCCATTATCATTTCGGGTCGAAGGAAAGCCTGTTCAGCGCCGTCATCGAACGCCGCGCCGCCGATCACGCCGCCCGCATCGAAGCGGCGCTTGTCGATGCCAAGACGGTCGAGGGCAGCCGCCGCGATCGGCGCGAAGCGATCTTGCGCGCGCTCATCGCCACCATCGTCGATCGCGCGCTGCGCGGCGGGCCGGGCTGGAAAAACTATGTCCGCCTGCTCGCCTTCGTCGCCAACCATCCGCAGGAGGAGGACTATGTCTCCCCCTTCCGCACTCATTATGACCATGTGATCCAGGATTTCGTGGAAGCGCTCGCCCGCCTCCACCCCGAAATGGCGCGGCTCGACGTGCAATGGGGCTTCTTCTTTTTTCAGGCCGCGACCACGCATATATTGGTCGAAAGCGGAATGCTCGACCGGCAATCGGGCGGCGCGCTTCACTCGTCGGACCTCGATGCGATGGCTGATCGCATGGTGCCCTTTTTTGCCGCCGGTTTCCTGGGGCTGGGCGCGGCCGACTGACCTGACAGAAAGCCGAGTTTGGCGCAGCCGCCCGCTGCCTTACCCTACCGCCCGACAAAAGCGAGAGGACGGCAATGGCAGGGCGGCTGGACGGCAAGGTAGCGGTGATATTGGGCGCATCCAACCCGCAGAGCATGGGCGCGGCGACCGCGCGCCGCTTCGCCGCAGAGGGCGCGCACCTGATCCTCGCCGCCCGGCGCGCGGAGGCGGTGGCGGAGGTTGCCGCTGCGCTTGGCGCAAGCGCCCAAGCCTGCGACATCGTCCAGGAGGATCAACTCGCCGCCCTCGCGCGAACGGCGATCGACCGCCACGGCCGGCTCGACATCGCGGTCAACTATGCAGGCGTCGAATCCGGCGGCCCCCTCCTTGAAACCACCGCCGACACCTTCCGTCAGGCATCTGAGGTGCATTTCGTCGGCACCGCCCTCTTCATCAAGCAGATGGCGCTCGCCATGGGGCAGGGCGGTTCGATCATCACCGCCTCATCCCTCACCGCGCTGGTGCAATCGCCCGGCCTTTCCGCCTATGCCGCGTCCAAGGCTGGGGCTGACACCCTCGTCCGTATCGCCGCCAACGAGCTTGGCGAGCGCAACATCCGCGTCAACAGCATCGCGCCAGGCTTCACCGAAAGCGCCATGACCGCCGGCTGGTTCGCGATGGACGCGGTCAAGCGCGCCTTCCTCAAGGAAATCCCGCTCGGCCGCTTCTCCACGGTCGAGGATATCGCCAACGCCGCGCTCTGGCTCGCCAGCGACGAGGCTTTCATCACCGGGCAGGTCATCGACATCACCGCTGGCCAGTCGCTCCGCCGAACCCCCCGCGCGGAGGAGTTCGTTTGATGGCCCGGCTGGCGGGCAAACGCGCCCTCATCGTCGGCGCGGCGGGCAGGGACAATATGGGGCAGGCGATCGCCCGCCGCTTCCTTGCCGAAGGGGCGCAGGTTGCCGTCGCCGGGCGCAGGCGCGACGCGCTCGACGCCTTCGTCGCGGAAGCAGGCGGCATCGCCGTCGATTGCGACTTCACCCATAAGGCGTCGATCGACGCGATGGTCGCCGACACCGCGCAACACTTAGGCGGCATCGACATCGCCGTCAACGCGACCGGCTGGGGCCTGCTCAAACCCTTCCTCGACACGACGCCCGAGGAATTGGACGCGATGGTCGCGCTGCAACTGCGCGGTCCCTTCCATTTCCTCCAGGCGCTGATCCCGGTCATGGGCGGGCAGGGCGGTGGGTCGATCATCCAGATCAGCTCGGCCACATCGACCATCATGTTCCACGACCACGACGCCTATATGGCGACCAAAGCGGGCACCGATCATCTTGTCCGCAGCGTCGCCAACCAGTTTGGCGAACGGGGCATCCGCATCAACAGCATCTCGCCCGGCGTCACCGAAACGCCGATGACCGCCGAAGCTGCTGCCGTTCCGGGCGTCATGGACGCCTTCGTCAAGGGCTATCCGCTCGGCCGCTACGGCACGCCGCAGGATGTCGCCGCCGCCTGCGTCTGGCTGGCGAGCGACGAATGTTTCATGACCGGCGAAAATCTCCAGGTGAACGGCGGCCTCACCTTGCGCGGCAACCCGACCAAGGCCGATATCGAAGCCTCCGTCGCCGCCGCCGTGGCGCGGCAGGGCTGACGGGGCCTACCCCGTCAGCAGCGCCGGTTCCTCGATCAACCCCTTCAGCGTCCGCATGAAGTCCGCGCCGACCGCGCCGTCGATCGCGCGATGGTCGCAGGACAGCGACAGTTTGACGATCGTCGCGAATGCGAGCGCGTTGCCGATCTCCACCGGCCCGCGCATCCCAGCGCCAACCGCCAATATCGCGCCCTGCGGCGGATTGATGATCGCGTCGAACTGGTCGATGCCATACATGCCAAGGTTGCTGACCGAAAAGCTCCCGCCCTGAAACTCCTCGGGCTGCAATTTCCCGGTCCGCGCCTTGTCGGCCAGCGCCTTCACCTCGCGCGAGATAGCCGCCACCGACAGACGGTCCGCCCCTTTGACGATCGGCGTGATCAGTCCCTTGTCGGTCGCCACCGCCACCGCGATGTCGGCGCTGGCGAAGCGATGGATCTCATCGCCATGCACCTGCACATTGACATCGGGATGCCGCGCCAGCGCCAGCGCGCAGGCCCGCACAATATAGTCGTTGATGCTAGGCGCTTCGCCAGTCGCCGCCTTGGCCTGCGCCCGCAGCCCGAGGATCGCGTCGATCCGCACCTTGGAGCGTAGATAGAAATGCGGGATCGTCGCCTTGCTGTGGCTCAACGCCTTGGCAATGGCCTTGCGCATCGGGGACATACGGACGATCTCCGCTGCCCCCGCCACCGGCGCGGCAAAGGAGACGGCCGGCTCTGGTGCCGGCGCGTTAACGAGCGCCAGCACATCCGCCTTGCAGATGCGCCCCTTGGGGCCGGTGCCGCTAACCCCGCTCAGGTCGACGCCATGCTGCACCGCCAGCCGCTTGGCGAGCGGGCTGGCGAACAGCTCGCCCAACGCCCCGCCGACGGGCGCGATGTCCACCGCCGGCCCGCCGACGGACACCGGCGGCAGGCTCGCCTGCTGCACATCCTGGAAGGTGATGCGCCCGCCCGGCCCCGATCCGGCAATAGCGTTCACATCCATGCCATTCGCCTCGGCAAAGGCGCGCGCCGCCGGGCTGATCAGCGCGTCCTGCGCCACCGTCACCTTGGGCGCTGCTGCCGCGGCATCCGGCGCGGGAGCCGTCACTGGCTTCGCCGCGCCCGGCTTGTACCCTGCGATAAAGCTGTCCAACTCGCTGTTCACCGGCTTGTCCTCCGGCCCGGCCAGCACTGCGATCAGGTCGCCGACCGCATAGGTCTCGCCTTCCTTCGCGATCAGCCGCGCGAACTGGCCGTCCGCTTCCGCCTCCACCTCGTTGGTGATCTTGGCGGTCTCGATGAGCGCCAGCAGGTCGCCCTTCCTGAACGGTGCGCCCTCGCGCACCTTCCATTCGGCGACTACGCCCTCGGTCATCTCGATGCCCCATTTGGGCATGGCGAATGCGCGCAAATTGCTCATCGCGCTTACCCCCGCCGCCATGACATGAGCTTGACCGCGCCGGCCATGATCTTCTCGGGCGAAGGCAGATAGGCCGCCTCCAGCTCGCGCGCGAAGGGCACCGGGCTGTGCGGCGCGGTCACCATCTCGATCGGCGCCTTGAGCGAAGCGAATGCCTTTTGCGCCACCAGCGCCGACAAGTCGGTCGCGAACGAGCAGCGCGGCGGCGCTTCATCGACGATCAGCAGCCGCCCGGTCCGCTCGACACTATCCAGGATCGCCTCCTCGTCCAGCGGGCTGGTGGTGCGCAGGTCGATGAGGTCGCAGCCAATCCCATCCTGCGCCAGTGCGCGCGCCGCCTGCTCGGCCCGCGCGACCATCATGCCGGTCGCCAGGATCGTCACATCGTCGCCCTGCGTCACCTGTCGCGCATGGCCGAAGGGGATGAGATACTCGCCATCGGGCACTTCGCCGCTCACCGCGTAAAGGAATTTATGTTCGAGGAAGATCACCGGATCATCGTCGCGGATCGCCTGCGTCAGCAGCCCCTTTGTGTCCGCCGGGGTGGAAGGCATCACGACCTTCAGGCCCGGCATGGCGGTCACGAACTGGTGGATCGACTGGCTGTGCTGGGGCGCGGCGTTGTATCCGCCGCCATAGGGCATGCGGATCACCACCGGGCATTTGGACTTGCCGCCGAACATGTAACGGAACTTGGCGACCTGGTTCCAGATTTGGTCCATGCACACGCCAATGAAGTCGGCGAACATGATCTCGGCGATGGCACGCTTGCCGGTCAGTGCAGCGCCCGCCGCCGCGCCGATGATCGCACTTTCGCTGATCGGCGTGTCGATCACACGGTCGGGACCATATTTGGCCCAGAGGCCTCCCGACGTGCCCCATATGCCGCCGATCGCCTCCGGCCCGCCCGGCGCGCCATTGCCGCCGACGATGTCCTCGCCCAGCATGATGACATTCTCGTCGCGCGCCATTTCTTCATCGATCGTGTCGCGAATGACGTCGCGGATCATTTTAACTGCCATGTCCGATCCTCCCGGCGTCAATAGCTGATATAGACGTCTTCCAGGACGTCCTGCGCTGTCGGTTTGGGCGCCGTCTTCGATTCCGCCACCGCCCGGTCGATCAGCGCCGCCACCTCGGCGTCCACCGCATCCAGCGCCGCCCCATCGAGCAGCTTCGCTTCGGTCACCTTGGTGCGGAACGTCTTGAGGCAGTCGCGCTCCTCGCGGATGCGGTCCAGTTCGCCCTCGCCGCGATAGCGCTGCGGATCGCCTTCGAAATGGCCGTAGAAGCGTTCGCAATCCAGTTCGATCGAGGCTGGGCCATTGCCCGCCTTGCAATAGTCGATCAGCTCGCCGATCGCCTGATGCACGTCGAAGAAATCAATGCCGTTGGCCTTCACCGCCTTCATGCCGAACGCAGCCGATCGCGCTGTCATGCTCTCCGCGCCCACCGCATAGGCTTCGCCGGTATGTTCGGAATAATGGTTGTTTTCGAACACGAAGATCACTGGCAGCTTCAGCACCACCGCCATGTTCATCGCCTCGAACGTCGTGCCCTGATTGCACGCCCCGTCGCCCGAAAAGGCGATCGAGACGGTGCCGTTGCTCTTGGCGCTGATCCCTGCGCCAACCGCGATCGGCGCGCCCGCGCCGACGATCCCGTTCGCGCCCAGCATCCCCACGCCCACGTCTGCGATATGCATGGAGCCGCCCTTGCCCTTGCACAGGCCGTCGCGCGATCCATAGATTTCCTTCATCATCGCCACCACGTCGCACCCCTTGGCGATGCAGTGGCCATGGCCGCGATGGGTGGAGATGATATAGTCGGTCGGCCCCAGATGCTCGCACACCCCGACGGCGCAGGCTTCCTGCCCGGCATAAAGATGGGTGAAGCCGGCAATCTCGCCCAGCGCGATCTCGTCGTGCAGACGTTCCTCGAACAGGCGGATCGTCTTCATCTGGCGATAGGCCCGGATCAGGGCTTCTCGGCTGAGTTGCATCTCTCTCTCCTGTCTGGCCGGCGCGTCAGAGGCCCAGCACGGTCTTGGCGATGATGGTGCGCTGGACTTCGTTCGTACCACCGAAAATGGTCCAGGCGAGACTGTTGAGGTAGCGCGGCGCGGCGATCTGCGCGCCTTTGCTATGGCGCGGCGGCGGCGCGTCGTTGCCGTACAGTGGCCGGCGCGGCTCCAGCTCAAGACCCGCATAGCCGTAGAGCCGCATCGCCATCGCATCGACCTGCTGGCGCAGCGTGGAGGCGATCATCTTCGACAGCGATGTCTGCGGTCCCGGCGGCAAGCCCTTGGCCATCTCGGCCAGCACCCGCAATTCGGTCATTTCCAGTGCCTGCGCGGTCAGTTCAATGCGGGCCAGGTCGGTCATGAAGCCGATATCGTCGGCCATCGTCCCGCCATGCCCATCCGGCTCGTCCCCCGCGCATGCGCGCAGCTTGGCGATATCAGACAGCAGCTTGGGCGCATGGCACGCCCCGCCGCGTTCGTTTTCCAGCAGGAATTTGGCGATGGTCCATCCCATGCCTTCCTCGCCCACCAGATTGTCGAGCGGCGCGATCACCTCGTCCAGATAGACTTCGTTGACCTCATGGTCGCCGGCCAGACCCCGGATCGGCCGCACCTCGACGCCCGGCTGGTCCATGTCGACCAGGATGAAGCTGATCCCGGCCTGCGCCTTGGCCTGCGGATCGGTGCGAACAAGACAGAATATCTTATTGGCGTGGTGCGCGTGGGTCGTCCACAGCTTGCGCCCGTTGATGACATAATGGTCGCCGCGCCGTTCCGCCCGGCTCTTGAGGCTGGCGAGGTCCGATCCCGATCCCGGTTCGGAAAAGCCCTGACACCAATAGTCGCTGCCGTCGAGAATGCGGGGCAGCAGGCGCGCCTTCTGTTCCGCCGTCCCGAAGCGGCAAAGTACCGGGCCGAGCAGTTTGAGGCTCAGCACCGGCAGGCTCGGCGCATTGGCGAGCGCGCATTCCTTCTCGAAGATGTACCGCTGCACCGGCGTCCATCCCGTCCCGCCGCATTCGACCGGCCAGTTATAGGCGAGCCAGCCCTTCTCGTGCAGGATACGCTGCCACTCCTGCCCGATATCGGGTTCCACGAACACGCCGGGCGTCGCGGCCATCCCTTCGCGCAGAGGATCGGGCAGATGAGCGTCGAGGAAAGCACGCACTTCCTGTCGGAAGGCTTCGTCCTCGGGAGTGAAATGCAGGTCCATCTATCGTTCCAATATGGTGACGCCGGAAATGCCGGGCGCACCATAGACATGGGTATATCCGACGCGCGGATTGCCCGGCACTTGCCGGCCATTCCCGGTTCCGCGCAGTTGCACGACATTCTCATAGACTTGCCTGAGGCCCGACGCGCCGATCGGCTCCCCGCAGGCGAGGCAGCCGCCGTCGGTGTTGATCGGCAGCCGCCCGTCGATCCGGGTCCAGCCCTGCGCCAGCCACTCCTCCTGCTCGCCATCCTTGCAGAAGCCGTTTTCGGCCATGTGCATGATCTCCGCGCCGGATTCGGTGTCCTGCAACTGCGCGACGTCGATATCCTCGGGGCCGATCCCCGCCATCTCGAACACCGCCGCCGACGCCAGCAAAGTGGGCGCGCCGCCACGCTCGATCGACAGGCTGGGCGAAAACACCTCGAACGACCCGGGCGGGCGCGTGCGCGTCACCGCCGCCTTGATGCGGATGTCGGCGCGGCCCAGTTCGCGCGCCTTCCTCTCGGACGCCAGGATCAGCGCCACGCCACCCTCGGCCGGCGAACAAAACATATATTTGGTCAGCGGGTCGGAAATCATCTGGCTCGACAGGATCGTCTCCAGATCGACCGGATTGCGCCGCCAGGCGTGGGGCGCATGGACGCCATTGTCGAACGCCTTCTGCGCCACCCGCCCCAGCGCCATCGGGGTGATGCCATGCTGCGCCATATAGCGTTGCAGCTTCATCGCGAAGAATTGCGTCGTCACCATCATGCCGACTTCGCCATACCAGTCGGGCAGGCTATATTCGGCCGGCATCGCATTGAACGCGCCACGCGGATGCTTGTCATAGCCAAAGGCGACGCCAAGATCGTACTGGCCCGAAGCGATCCCCTGCCATGCTCCGATCAGCGACGATCCCCCGGTCGCACAGCCGTTGCGGACATTGATGATCGGGATGCCGGTCAGCCCCATCTCGTTGACGATCGTATCCGCCCCGCCCGCGCTGTCCGATCCGCCGAAGCCGAATTGCAGGTCGCGCCATTCCAGCCCGATCTCGGCCAGCGCCTGGGAAATCGCGAACGCCCCCTGCTGCAACCCCGAAAGCCCATCGGTCCGCCCGAAAGGATGGATGCCGATGCCCACGATGAATACGGCGGCCATCGCGCCTTAGCCCTCCACCGGACGGAAGGCGAAGCTGCGCACGCTGCGTCCTGCATCATCGGTGGTGAGTGGCACCAGCACCGTCTCCATCTCCATCCCGATATGCAGCGCGTCGAAATCGACATCGACGAACGGCGCTTCCACGATCACCGCGTCGGGCAGTTCGACATAGCCGAGCGCAAAGGGGGTAAAGTCTGCCGGCCCGGCATAGGGCGGGGTCTTGGGGCGGAAGCGCTGCACCGTCCAGGACCAGAGCCGGCCTCGGTGCGGCAGCAGGATGGATTCATAGGCGGCATTGCCGGCGGGGCGGGGGAAGCGGATCTCGCCCGTGTCGCGATGCCGCCCGCCGATCAGCGCCGGGCGCGGCTCGGCGACGAACAATCCTTCGGCGATGTCGACAACTTGCCCCATGGGCGGCGCTCTCCCTTTCGTCGGTTTTGACTATGGGAAGACGTGGGCCTCATGGCTTCTGTAAGAAAGCATAGGTTCGCCGGGCGGGAGCGGTTTGCCGCCCCCGCCCGGCAAACATATCAGGCGCCCGGTTCGGCCTCGCTCGGCTCTGCCGCGGCCTTGCGCCGTCCGCGCTTCGGCTTCTCGGCCTCGCCCTGAGGCGCGGCGATCGACAGCTTCTTGCGCGCGCTCTTTTGCGCGGCATCGACCTTGGGGCGACCCCGCGTCGGCTTGGCGGCTGCGGCTTGCTGATCCGCTGCGGCGGCAGGTTTGCGACCGCGCTTCGCCGGCGTCTTTGCAACCGGTGCAGCCTCCTCGCTCGTCGCAGCCGTCCGCTTGCGGCCGAGGCCCAGCCGTTCGGCCACGGCGCGTCGTGTCGCCGAATAGGCAGGTGCGACCATTGGATAGGAAGCGGGAAGGCCGTAACGCTCCCGATATTCCTTCTCATTCAAGCCGTGAGACGCAAGATGCCGCTTCAATGTCTTGTACGGTTTGCCGTCGATCAGGCTGATAATATGCTCGTCCGACGCCAGGCTTTTGCGAATCGACACGGCAGGAACATGCTCGGGCTCTGCCGGCGGCGCGGGGGGACTGACGTCGTCGGTCAGGGCCGCTCGCGTCGACTTGATAAGGTCTGCCAGTGATTCGCTGGATACCGTATTGTTGGAAACAAAGGCGCTTAGAAGCTGAACGGTCAACGCGGTGACGTCAGCGGTCTCATTATCTGCCATGTCTTACGACCCCTCATATGGAAGAGACGCACGGTCTGGACTGTTATGGCATATTTGTAAATTGCTTTTAGGGTGCCGCCAACAGGTGCATATGTTCAAGCGCAATGCTTATTTGGCCTTACAATGTCGAAGACCCGTCTTGCAGGACGGGTCTTCTTTGGCAAATTACGCAGCATCAACCAGAACGATCTCGCTATCCTCGATAGCGGTCACGCGAATGACCTCCATGTCACTGATCGCCGCGCCGTCACGCGCATTGATCCGCACATCCTCGATCTCGATCGCGCCGGTCGCGGGCACCAGATAGGCTTTGCGGTCGCGCCCGATCGGATAGTCGGCCGTTTCCCCGGCCTTCAGCGTCGCCGCCACCACTCGCGCATCGGTGCGGATAGGCAGCGCGTCATTGTCATTGTCATAGCCCGACGCCAGCGTGACGAAATGGCCGGAGCGATCATCCTTGGGAAACGGCCGCGCGCCCCAGTTCGGTGCTTCGCCGTCGCGGGTAGGAATGATCCAGATTTGGAAGATTTTCGTCGTCACATCCTCCAGATTATATTCAGAGTGGCGGATGCCGGTGCCCGCGCTCATCACCTGCACGTCGCCGGCTTCGGTGCGGCCCTTGTTGCCCAGGCTGTCCTGATGTGTGATGGCGCCTTCGCGAACATAGGTGATGATCTCCATGTCGCGATGCGGGTGCGGCGGAAAGCCGGTCTGGGGCGCGATCGTGTCGTCGTTCCAAACGCGCAGATTGCCCCAGTGCATCCGGGCGGGGTCATGATAGCCGGCGAAGGAAAAATGATGCTTGGCATCGAGCCAGCCATGGTTCTCGCCGCCCAGGCTGTCGAAGGGACGAAGTTCGATCATCATAGGTCTCCTCAGATGGAGCGGCGAAGGCCGCCCGCTTGACGACCCATTTAGAGATCGCGCGCTTTCCTGTTCAGGGGGATAAAATTGGTGAAAATGTTCTATAAAATTGAACAGCGGACAATTCCGCCTCCTCGACCTGCGATCGGCTTCGCATCGTTCACGGCATCGTCGACACCGGCAGCTTCGCCGGTGCCGGACGTAAGCTCAACGGCGCGGTTTCGATGATTAGTTACGGCATCGCAAATCTCGAGGCGCAAACCGGCCTTACCCTGTTTGATCGGAAGGGGACGCGGGAGGCCGTCCTTACCTTAGCCGGCCTCGCCCTGCTGGCCGATGCGCACGGCATCGGACTGGGGGACGTATAGCGTCGTGTCCCCATCGTCCTGATCGCCCCGAAAGTCATGGCCGATACGCCGGGGCGCAGTTATAGCCATCGCTATTCATGGCATGCGCGAAAGACGCGCCGGACGGTTATAGGAGTCGAGCTTTGCAGGCGATCGAGCAGTTTCCCAATCTCGTCACCATGTTCTTCGCGCGGGCCGCTGAAAAGCGCGGCGCGCCGTTCCTGTGGCGCAAGGTGGCGGGAGAATGGCAGCCGCTGAGTTGGGCCGAGGTCGCGGGGCAGGTGGCGTCGCTGGCTGCGGCGCTGAAGGCGAAAGGGCTGCGGCCCGGCGATCCGGTCATGCTGGTGAGCGAGAACCGGCCCGAATTCTGCATCGCCGATCTTGCGATCATGGCGGCGGGCTGTGTCACCGTACCGACCTACACCACCAACACCACGCGCGATCACCAGCATATCCTGACCGACAGCGGCGCGCGGGCGGTAATCGTTTCGACCGCCAAGCTGGCGCAGCAGCTGATGCCCGCTGTGGTGCGTTCGCAGGCGAGCTTCGTCATCGGCATGGAGCCGCTACGGGGCGCGCAGGGCACATGCGCCTGCCATCTCTGGAGCGAACTCATTGCCGCACATCCGGCAGATGTGGACGCCTCCGCCGCCGCACAGACGGCGCAGCGGGGCGACCTTGCGTGCATTATCTACACCAGCGGCACTGGCGGGGCACCGCGCGGGGTGATGCAGCATCACGGCGCCATCCTGCTCAACTGCGAGGGCGCGGCCGCCATTGTTAACGAGGATTTCGGTGTGGGGGACGAGGTGTTCCTTTCCTTCCTGCCGCTCAGCCACGCCTATGAGCATAGCGGAGGCCAGTTCCTGCCTATGCTGCTGGGCGGACAAATCTACTATGCTGAAGGGCTGGAGAAGCTCGCTTCCAATATCGAGGAGACGCGGCCTACCATCATGGTCGTCGTGCCGCGCCTGTTCGAGGTGCTGCGCGCGCGCATCATCAAGGCGATCGAGAAACAGGGCAAGTTGCCCGCCTATCTGCTGGGCCAGGCGATGCGGATCGCGGCGAAGGAACAGGCTGGCAAAGGCAGCATTTTGGACAAGCCGATGAAGCTGCTGCTGTCGCGAACGCTGGTGCCGAAGATCAGGGCGCGCTTCGGCGGGCGGATGAAGGCGCTGGTGTCGGGCGGCGCACCGCTCAACCCGGACGTGGGCCTGTTCTTCGACGCGATGGGCCTGACCCTGCTCCAGGGTTACGGGCAGACCGAGGCGGGGCCGGTCATCAGCTGCAATCGCCCGAGGGCCGGCATTGCAATGGAAACGGTCGGCCCGCCGCTCGACGGGGTGGAGGTGCGGATCGCCGACGATGGCGAGATCCTCGTGCGCGGCGAGCTGGTCATGCACGGCTATTGGCGCAACCCGGCGGAAACGGAGAAGGCGCTCAAGGATGGCTGGCTGCACACCGGCGACATTGGCGAGTTCGACGCCAAGGGACGCATCCGCATCACCGACCGCAAGAAAGACCTGATCGTCAACGACAAGGGCGACAATGTCTCACCCCAGAAGGTCGAAGGGATGCTGACGCTTCAGCCCGAGATCGGGCAGGCGATGGTATATGGCGACCGGCGGCCGCATCTGGTGGGGCTGATCGTGCCCGACGCCGAATGGACCCGCGAATGGGCGGCGGCGCAGGGCGTGAACCCTGAGCAGGCGGTGGCCGACCCCGCCTATATGGCGGCGCTGCGCGCGGCGGTGGACCGGGTGAACGACGACCTGTCGGTGATCGAGCGCGTCCGCCGCTTCATCCTGGCGGATGAGGGGTTCACGATCGAGAATGAGCAGATGACGCCCTCAATGAAGATTCGGCGGCACGTGATCCGCAAGGTGTATGCCGAGCGGCTGGATGCGCTGTATAAGGGGTGAGGGATCAGGCGGCGCGGGGAACGATGCGGTTGAGATCGTCCTTCAGCGCGCGCTTGGCCTCAAGCAATTCGTAGTCGATCTGCAGGCCGAGGAAAAAGCCTTCGGACATGCCGAAGTAGCGCGCCAGCCGGAGGTCGAGGTCGCCATCCATCGGCCGCTCGCCGTCTATCACGGTTTCGACTCGATCGGTCGGTAAGCCGATCGCTCTTGCCAACTCTGTTGCCGACAGGCCCAGCGGTTCCATGAATTCGAGCCACAACATTTCACCGGCATGGGCGTTATGCAGCCAATCAGGATTATCGGTAGTGGTTGGTGATTTCGACATTGTGCGCGTGTCCGTCATTCCAGACGAAGCATATACGCCATTGCATGTTGATGGAAATCGAATGTTGTCCCGCGCGGTCGTCGCTCAGCGCATGAAGCCGATTGCTGGGCGGTACGCGCAGATCGTCGAGCGTGCGGGCGCGATTGAGTAACTTGAGCTTTTGGAGCGCGCGATCCTGCATATCGGCCGGACGTTTCCGGCTCCGTTCACCGTTCCATATTTTCTCGGCTTCGGTATCGGCGAAGGAGCGGATCATGGCTGCGTTCCTAAAAGTGGGCAGCCCCTTATGAATCGCTAATTGAATCCTACTGCAACAGTAATTTGCGGGCCTTTTATCACTCGCATCCGTGATGACACCCGACTCACGGACGCCATCAAAATTACCGCCCGAACTTCTTCTGCACCTTCCCGTATCGCAGCTTCCGCGTGCCCGGCTTCCCCTCCGTCGCCCGACCCCTCGGCGCCGCGACTTGCTGCTCCACTGGCAAGCCCAGCTCTTCCGCCTCCAATTTGCGAATTTCGTCCCTGATCCGTCCCGCCTCCTCGAACTCCAGGTCGGCGGCGGCGGCGCGCATCTTCTTTTCCAGATCCTCAATATAGGCGCGCAGATTGTGGCCGACCATGTGGGGGCGATCGTCCAGCCCCGTGTCGACCGTGACCTGATCCTTAGACGCCACATGAGCGATGATGTCGCCGATATTGCGCTTGATCGTGGTCGGAGTGATTCCGTGAAGAGCGTTATATTCTTGCTGCTTCTCGCGCCGCCGCGACGTTTCGTTGAGCGCGCGTTCCATCGAACCGGTGATGCGGTCGGCATAGAGGATCACGCGCCCTTCCACGTTGCGCGCCGCGCGGCCGATCGTCTGGATGAGCGAGGTTTCGGAGCGCAAAAAGCCCTCCTTGTCCGCGTCCAATATCGCGACCAGCCCGCACTCGGGAATGTCCAGCCCCTCGCGCAGCAAATTGATGCCGATCAGCACGTCATAGACGCCGAGCCTGAGGTCGCGGATCAGCTCGATGCGCTCCAGCGTCTCCACGTCGCTGTGCATGTAGCGGACCTTGATCCCAGCCTCGTGCATGAACTCGGTCAGGTCTTCCGCCATCCGCTTAGTCAGCGTGGTGACGAGTGTGCGATAGCCCTGTGCCGCCACCTTGCGGCATTCGTTGATCAGGTCGTCGACTTGGTCCTCGACCGGCTTGATCTCGACCGGAGGGTCGATGAGGCCGGTGGGGCGGATCACCTGTTCGCTGAAGACGCCGCCGGTCTGCTCCATTTCCCACGGGCCGGGGGTGGCGGAAACGCTCACCGTCTGCGGTCGCATCGCGTCCCACTCGTTGAAGCGCAGCGGACGGTTGTCGATGCAACTGGGCAGGCGAAATCCATATTCAGCGAGCGTGATCTTGCGCCGATGGTCGCCACGCGCCATCGCGCCGATCTGCGGCACGGTCTGGTGGCTTTCGTCCACGAACAGCAGGGCGTTTTCGGGCAGATATTCGAACAGGGTCGGCGGCGGCTCGCCGGGCAGGCGGCCGGTCAGGAAGCGGCTGTAATTCTCGATGCCCGCGCATGAACCGGTCGCCGCGATCATCTCCAGGTCGAAATTGGTGCGCTGCTCCAGCCGCTGCGCCTCCAGCAGCTTACCCTCCGCGACCAGTTCCTTGAGGCGCTCGGCCAGTTCAAAGCGGATCGCCTCCATCGCTTGTTTCAGCGTCGGGCCGGGGGTGACGTGGTGGCTGTTGGGAAACACCTTCACATAGTCGAGGCTGGCGATCTTCTTGCCGGTCAGCGGATCGAACTCGACGATGTCCTCGATCTCGTTGCCGAAGAAGCTGACGCGCCAGGCGGTGTCCTCATAGTGGGACGGGAAAATCTCCAGATTGTCGCCCTTCACGCGAAAATTGCCGCGCGCGAAGCCCGCGTCGTTGCGCTTGTACTGGAGCGCGACCAGTTTGCGGATGATCTCCCGTTGATCCTCGATCCCGCCTTTCTTCATCGAAAAGGTCATGGCCGAATAGGTCTCGACCGACCCGATGCCGTAAAGGCAGGAGACCGACGCCACGATGATGACGTCGTCCCGCTCCAGCAGCGCGCGGGTCGCGGAATGGCGCATCCGGTCGATGCTCTCGTTTACCGAGCTTTCCTTCTCGATATAGGTGTCGGACCGCGGGACATAGGCTTCGGGCTGATAATAGTCGTAGTAGCTGACGAAATATTCGACGGCGTTCTCGGGAAAGAAGCTCTTGAATTCGCCATAGAGCTGCGCCGCAAGGATCTTGTTCGGGGCAAGGATCAGCGCCGGTCGCTGCATCGCCTCGATCGTCTTGGCCATGGTGAAGGTCTTGCCGGAGCCCGTGACGCCCAGCAGCACCTGGTCCCGCTCGCCCGCCCGCGCCGCCGCCACCAATTCGGCGATGGCGGTCGGCTGGTCGCCCGACGGCTCATAATCGCTCACTAGTTTGAAAGCGCGCCCGCCCTCGCTCTTCTCCGGGCGCGCGGGACGGTGGGGGACGAAGCTTTGCCCGGTTTCCGGTTCGGACAGGTCGGTGCGGATCTGAATGGCCATGGGGGAGAATATGGGAGGTGCCACCTCAGCCGCAACATCTTTGAGGTCCGTCCTAGCGTTTGGCTTCAGCGCTTATGGCCATTGTGTCCGAGATATACTGCAATAAACCTATGTTAGTGCGCAAAAAACTGAAGCATGACGGTCACGGGTCGCCATCTTTCCGAATCAACAGCATGGAGACGCAAGGGATATGGCAATAATCAAGGGCACCAGCGCATCGCAGACCATCAACGGCACCGCGGGCACCGACACGATATTGGGTTTGGGCGGAAACGACATATTGTTCGGGCTCGACGGAAACGACGCTCTGGTCGGGGGCGAGGGCGATGACCAGCTGACGGGCGGCGCAGGCAGCGATCGGTTCGTGATCGACGACCGAGGTTTTGGCATCGACACCATCACTGATTTTGCAACGGGCGACCGGCTGGACCTGCGCGCGCTCAATATAAGCGACCTCAGCCAGTTGACGCCATTCATGACCCAGGTCGGCGCTGACGTACATATCAGCTTTCTGTGGTCCGGACGAACCGAACGCATCATCCTGTCGAATACCCAGGTGGCGAGCATCACCGCATCGAAACTGGTGCTCAACGGCGATACCGATCCGCTTTCCGTGCTGGGCACCGGCAGTGCCGACACGCTGTTCGGCGGCAAGGGCAATGACATGTTGTCCGGCGGCAGCGGCGATGACACATTGGTTGGCGGTGCGGGAATTGATACGCTGATCGGTGGCGAAGGCGATGACCGGCTGTTCGGCGGCGCGAACAGTGACCGCTTCCTGTTTTCTTCGCGCGAGTTCGGCATCGACACGATCGCCGATTTCACGAGCGGCGACCGGATTGACATGCGCGGCCTGGGCATGGCCGATATGTCCCAGCTCTCCCCCTTCATGACGCAGGCGGACTCGAATGTCGAAATCCGTTTCAATTGGGGCGGCCGGTCGGAAGCCATCATTCTTGAAAATGTGCAACTGGCAAGCCTGAGCGCCGCAAGCTTCATCTTCGACAAATCGTTGGAACCCATTCGCGCGGCTGGAACCGGCAGTGCGGATACGCTGTTCGGCGGCGCGGCCGACGATGTACTGACGGGCGACAGCGGCGACGACGCGCTGAGCGGCGGCGCAGGCAATGACGTGCTTGTGGGCGGATCGGGCGACGACATGCTGATCGGCGGGGAGGGTAGCGATCGCTTCCTGTTCTCCGAACGGGGCTTTGGTCTGGATCGGATCGTGGATTTCGCCAGCGGCGACCGCATCGACCTGCGCCCCCTCAACATCGGCGCGATGAGCCAGCTCAGTCCGTTCATGCAGCAGGTGGGAGCCGACGTTCAGATCGACTTCCAATGGTCCGGACGGGCCGAACGCATCACCATTGCCGGGGTGCAACTGGCGGATTTGACCGCCGCCGATTTCCTGTTCAACACCGATCGTGTCGGCAGCATCGTGGACGGAACCGGGAGTGGCGATACGTTATTCGGCGGCCTCGGCCCGGACCAGCTTTTCGGTTATTCGGGTGACGACACGCTGTCGGGCGGCAGCGGAAACGACCTGCTGGTCGGCGGAGAGGGCGATGATTTTCTCGTCGGCGGAGCGGGGAGTGACCGCTTTCTGTACAGCGGGAGGGGCTTTGGCACCGACACGATCGCCGATTTCGGGTCCGGCGACCGGATCGACCTGCGCGCGCTCAATATTTCCGACCTGGCGCAACTCGCGCCGTTCATGACCCAGGCAGGGTCGGATGTGCGCATCGCATTCCAATGGTCAGGGCGTACCGAAGCGATCATCGTCAAGAACGCGCTGGTCGCCGACCTGACGGCCAGCAAATTCCTGTTCAACAGCGCAGCCGATCCGTTGCTGGTGGAGGGAACGGGAAGTGCCGACACGTTGTTCGGCGGGCGCGGCAATGACCATATTTACGGTCATTCGGGGAGCGACAGCCTGAGCGGCGGAGCCGGCAATGACGTGTTGATCGGCGGAACGGGGGCCGACTTACTGCGCGGCGGGGCAGGTGCGGACCGATTCCTGTTCCGCACCGGCGACAGTGGCGGGTCGCAGGTCGACAGAATCCTCGATTTTTCCGCCAGTGACGGGGACAAGATCGATCTCCGCAGAATCGACCCGTCCGAAGAAGCCGGCGATCAGGCTCTGTCGTTCGTCACTGGTGCGTTCACCGACGTGGGCCAGGTACGGATCGCGCAGATTGGGTCGGCTTTCCAGGTTCAGGTCAATCTCGACGCCAATTTCGCGACATCCGAGCTGGTGGTGAACGTCACCAGCGCAGGCCCTCTCATGGTGACCGACCTGCTGCTTTGACGAATGCTGGCGGGCAGGCATTTTGCCTGCCTGCCAAACATCCGTGATTGCTCGCGCCTTGGCGCCTGTTATGCTGAAAACGTGAAACGCGGAAGGGAAAGACGATGCGCCACGGGATGCTTCTGCTGACTGTCCTTTCAGCGGGCCTCGCCGCCTGTTCCGACAATCCCGGCGATAAAGCGCGCGACATCGCCGCTACTGACGCGATGAGCGAGGCGGAGGTGAAGGCTGAGGTCGACAAGGTGCAGCTGAAGCCCGGCCAATGGGAGGGGCGGTTTACCGTCCAAGATATCGACATGCCCGAAGCGCCTGAAGCGGCGAAGGATCAGATGAAGAGCATGATGAGCCAGGCATCGCTGCGCTACTGCGTCACGCCCGAGGAAGCCGCCAACCCCAGCGGCGGCATGTTCGCGGGGCAGGAAGACAAGAACTGTACCTATGCGGGGTTCGAGGCGAAGGGCGGGACGGTCAAGGGGCAGGTGTCGTGCAAGGCGGAAGGCGGCACGATGAACGCCGTGATGACGGGCCGTTATGCGCCCGAAAGCTATGCCATCGGCATGGAGATGAAGATGGCGGGGGGCCCCCATGCGATGGCGATGACCGCCCGATCGGAAGGGAAATGGGTTGGGCCTGAATGTAGTGCTGGCCAGTGAATGGCTGAACTGCCGGCTCCCTGCTGGCTGTGCGAACGGCAGTTGGGGCGCAGGGTGGAATGGCATCATCCGGTGCCCAAGAGTCGGGGCGGACGGATCGTCGTGCCGGTCCATCCGATCTGCCATCGCACCATCCACGCGACGCTGACCAACGCCGAACTGGCGCGTGGCTATGCCGAACCGGGAACGCTGCGGGGGCATCCCGCCATTGCGCGCTTCCTGGCCTGGATCGCGGGCAAGCCGCCTGATTTCCATGCGCCCACGCGTCGGCGCGTCTGATCTGGCCGTATTTCCGCTTGCGCTTTGGCTGCGTCGGGTAGAGCCTCCTGCCGTTCCGTCAAGAGAACAGGGGAGAGGATATGCGACTAAGGATAGAGGTCGGGCTGGCGCTGGGCGCGGTATGGATTCTTGCGGGATGCAGCGAGCCGGCGCCGCAGCAGCAGCAGGAGGAAGCGCCGATCGTGTTGAAGGGCGGCGAGTGGCAAATCACCCGCAAGACCACCGGCTATAATACGCCCACGGTGACGCCAGCCCAGTATCAACAAGCTCTGAAGGAAATCGGCGAAGACAAGGTCTGCATTGCCGTCGATAAGGACGGCGTGCCCGATCCCGACGCTCTTGCAGGCAAGGAAGGCACGGATTGCAGCTACAAGGACAAGCTGTTGCGGAAAGGACGCCTTATCGCGACGCTGACTTGCAAGGCAGGGGCGGGCACGTCCGAGATCACGGTGGAAGGCAATTATACCGTCGACACGCTGACGCTCGGTACCACCATGACCAAGACGGAAGGCGGCCAGCCGGTGCTGCGGACGACCCATGACGTGACCGGCAGGCGAACCGGCGACTGCGCAGCGGGCTGACTTCCGGCACAAAAATCCCAGGGAACTCCGGTGAGGGTTGGCGCTTTGTCCGCCATTCCCCGACCGGAGCCTTCCCCATGTCCTTCACCCAGCTTGATCCGCCCCTTCCCGTTCATATCGAAGGGAAGGGGAGCGGCTATGCCTTCGCCGTCATCGATTATGGGCAGGAGCACAACCTGATCTGGGTGACGGGCCTGTCCGATTCTGGCGAAATCTGGTGCGCGCCCAATCCGCTCGTGCGGCTACAGACCAACTGGACCATGGGCCGCGACCTACGCCGACCCGGCGGCGGCAGCGTAACCGCGATCAAGCCGAGTTGACGCGCAGGAGCGTGTCTGGCGCCTGCCATACGGCTTTGATACAATCAAGGCATGACAGGGGGAATCGAGGCAGCGGGTGACGCGGTCACCGGGGCGATGCTGGCGCGGGTGGTGGAGCCGGCGCATGGCGAAGCGCAGGCGGCGGGGCATGGTGCCTGCCTCAATTGCGGGGCGCATGTGGACGGCCATTATTGCGCCCAGTGCGGGCAGGCCGCGCATCTGCACCGCAGCTTCGGGGCGATCGGGCATGACCTGGCGCATGGCGTGTTGCATTTCGAGGGCAAGATTTGGACGACGCTGCCCGAACTGGCGTTGCGCCCAGGCAAGCTGACGCGGCGCTATATTCAGGGCGAGCGGGCGAAGTTCGTCTCGCCCTTCGCCCTGTTCCTGTTTTCAGCCTTCCTCATGTACGCGATCTTTTCGCTCACCAGCCATCACGGCGGGGAGAAGCCGAAGGGCGCGGTGATGGATAAGGGCGCGGTGGCCGAACTGCGCCAGGAAGAGGCGAAGATCGATGCGCGCATCCGCAAGATCGAAGCGGATCTGGCCGCGCCGGGACTGACCGATGCGCGCCGCGCCCGTCTGACCGAACGCCTGGAGGATGCGCAGGAGGACCGCCAAGGCATCGCCTTGGCAAGCAACATCAGTCAGTCGCTGGAAGGGGAAGGATTGAACGGCGGGGTCGCCAAGACCGTGGGCCGGGTGATGAACGCCGCCGCGGAAAACCCGGACTTCGCTTATTACAAGCTCAAGGCGAACGCCTATAAATTCTCCTGGGCGTTGATCCTGATTTCCCTGCCCTTCGTCTGGCTGCTTTTCCCGTTTAGCCGCCGCTTCAAGATGTACGACCATGCGATCTACGTCACTTACTCGATCGCGTTCATGTCGCTGCTCTTCTCCCTGTCGATGCTGCTGACGGCGATGCATGTCACGAGCGGGCTCGTGACATTCGCGCTGCTGTTGTTTGCCGCCTGGCACATGTACCGCCAATTCAAGGATGCCTATAGCCTGTCACGTGGCGGCACGCTGGTGCGGTTGCCTTTGCTCTACGGCTTTGCCTGTGTATCGCTGTCGCTGTTCTTCACATTGCTGGTGCTGATAGGATGATGCAGGATCGGGCGCAGCGCTAACTTTTCCTTTACCACGGCCGATTAGGCATTCTGTCGTGGGAAAAGAAGCGCAATCCGATACCGTCGCACGGGCCGTGATGAAGGTCGCCAGATTGTCGGGCGACCTTGGCATTCGCACGCTCGATCTTCAGGCCGACATCAGTGAGCTGGCCGATCGGGTGACGCAGCAGGCGCGCACGATCGAGGCGATCAGCGGCGCGGCGGCGCAACTGTCGCGCGATGGCGACAGCGTGTCCTATGCGGGGCAGGATGCGCGTGAAAAGGCGATCGCCGCGCGCGCCATCATCGATGATTCAGGGCGGCAGCTGTCCGCTGCCAACAGCAATTTCGTCAACCTGATCGAACAGGTGAACCGCGTGCATGCGCGGCTTGACGGGTTCGGCGAAGCGCTCAAGACCGTCGCCCATGTGACCAGCGTGATCAGCGGTATCGCCAGCCAGACCAACTTGCTGGCGCTCAACGCCACGATCGAGGCGGCGCGCGCCGGCGACGCCGGCCGGGGCTTTGCCGTCGTCGCGTCGGAAGTCAAGAAGCTGGCGCAGGAAACCGCCGCCGCCACGCACACGATCGAACAGTCGATCGGGGCGCTGACCGGCGAGGCGGGCGGGATGCTGGACAGCATCACCCATGGTGTCCAGACCGCGCGTACGGCGCTTAGCGACACCAAGAATATCGAAGCGTTGGTCGAACGGCTCAGCACATTGATGCACGGCCTGTCGAGCAACAGCGAGGCGGTGGCCGCGCGGATCGGATCGATGGTGGATTCGGCGGGCGAGATCCGTACCGGCCTCGCCGCGCTGGCCAGCACGTCGAGCGACAATGCCGATGGCCTGCAACGGCTGTCGGGCCGCGTGTCGGGCACCAGCGAGGAAGCCAATGCGCTGCTTCAGCATCTGGCCGAGAGCGGTGTCGAAATCCCAGACTCGCCCTATATCCGCTTCTGCCTGGAGAGTGCGGAAGCGGTCGCCGCTGCGGTCGAGCAGGCGATTGACCTGGGCAACGTGCGCGAAGCGGACATCTTCACCGATCATTACACGCCGATTGCCGGCACCAATCCGCCGCTATTCACCCATCCGGTGCAAGCCGCGATGCTGCCCGCCGCTCGCGAGCGGCAGGAAATGGCGCGCGGCTATGCCGGCCTGTTTGGCATGACCTTCACCGATCGCAATGCCTTCGGCGCGATCGCCATGCCCGAGCGCGCTCAGCAGCAGCGGCCGGGCGACCACAATTGGAACCTCGAATATTCGCGTCAGGGCGTGATATTCGATTTTCCCGACACGCGGGAGCAGGCGAAGGTCACCCAGCCCTTCTGCATAAAGGCCTATCGCCGGCTGACCGCCGATGGCGAGGTGATCCTGCTTAAGCAGGTTATCGCCTCCATCCATATCAAGGACCGGCACTGGGGCATCCTCCAAATGGCCTATCGCGATCAGGGCTGAGCCGACGCTCCGGAGGTAATGGGTTGCAGCGGCAACCCTGCTCGGTGCATGGAAGCGCCATGAGCAGGCAATTTTTCGGCACCGACGGCATTCGCGGGCGGACCAACCAGTGGCCGATGACCGCCGAGCTGGCGATGAAGGTCGGCATGGCGGCCGGCACGCATTTTCAGCGCGGCAGCCACCGGCATCGTGTCGTCATCGGCAAGGATACGCGCCTGTCGGGCTATATGGTCGAAAATGCGCTGGTCGCCGGCTTCACCGCTGTCGGCATGGACGTGGTGCAGTTCGGCCCCATCCCGACGCCCGCCGTCGCGCTGCTCGCTCATTCCATGCGCGCCGACCTGGGCGTCATGATTTCCGCCAGTCACAATCCCTATTTCGACAATGGCATCAAGCTGTTCGGGCCGGACGGATATAAGCTGTCGGACGAGGACGAGCTGAAGATCGAGGCGCTGCTGGGGCAGGATATTCCGCTCGCCGCGTCCAAGGATATCGGCCGCGCCCGCCGGGTCGAGGATGCGCGCGGCCGCTATATCCATGCGGTCAAGTCGAGCTTCCCGGCCGAGCTGCGGCTCGACGGCCTCAAGATCGTGATCGACTGCGCCAATGGTGCCGCCTATCAGGTCGCGCCCTCGGCGCTATGGGAATTGGGCGCTACGGTGGTGGCGGTCGGCGTCAACCCCAACGGCACCAACGTCAATGACGGCTGCGGATCGACCGCGCCCTTGCTGTGTCAGGAAACGGTGGTGTCGTCGGGCGCGGACATCGGAATCGCGCTGGATGGGGACGCCGACCGGCTGATCGTGGTGGACGAAAAGGGGCAGATCGTGGACGGAGACCAGATCATGGCGCTGATCGCCAGCAATTTTGCGGAGGCGGGGACGCTGCGCGGCGGTGGGCTGGTGGCGACGGTCATGTCCAATTTAGGGCTGGAGCGCTATCTGGCGGGGCTTGGGATCGGACTGGAACGCACAAAGGTCGGCGACCGTTATGTGCTGGAGCGGATGCGCGAGGGCGGCTTCAACGTCGGTGGTGAACAGTCGGGGCATATGATCTTGAGCGATTACGGCACGACCGGCGACGGCACGGTGGCCGCGTTGCAGGTGCTGGCTGCGCTGGTCCGGGCAGGCAAGCCTGCAAGCGAGGTGCTGCACCAGTTCGATCCGGTGCCGCAATTGCTCAAGAATGTCCGCTTCGCCGGCGGCAAACCGCTGGAGCATGATGAGGTCAAGCGCGTGATCGCGCAGGCGGAAGCGGAACTGAATGGCGCGGGGCGGCTGGTCATCCGCCCGTCTGGCACCGAGCCGGTGATCCGGGTGATGGCCGAAGGCGACAGGGCGGAGCAGGTGCGCGATGTGGTCGAACGCATCTGCGCGGCGGTCGAGAAGGTGGCGGCGTGAGTGTTCTCGCCCACACCTCCGTTCGGTTCGAGCTTGTCGAGAACGAGGCGCGGGGTTCTCGACAGGCTCGAACTGAACGGAGAATATCGCGCCATGCTTGAGATGCGTCCCGATTGCGAGCGGTGCGGCGCGGACCTGCCGGCGGATGCGCCGGGCGCGTTCATCTGTTCGTTCGAGTGCACATTCTGTGCGCCCTGCGCGGAAGGCTTGGACGATCGTTGCCCCAATTGCGGCGGTGAACTGATGGACCGGCCGACGCGGGTAGGCAAAGCGCTGGCAGGGAGTCCGGCGTCCACGGAGCGCAAATTCAAGGGATGACTGCGCGCATCCTCATCATCGCCGGTTCGGACAGCGGCGGCGGCGCGGGCATCCAGGCGGACATCAAGACGGTGACGCTGCTGGGCGGCCACGCCATGACCGCGATCACCGCGATCACGGCGCAGAATACGCTGGGGGTTCAGGCGGTGCATCCGGTGCCGACCGAGATGGTGCTGGCGCAGATCGACAGCGTGGTCGGCGACATCGGCGTGGATGCGGTGAAGATCGGCATGATCGGCAGCGCGGAGACGGCGAACGCGGTGGCGGATCGGCTGGCGATGCTGGAGGGTGTGCCGATCGTCTTTGATCCGGTGATGGTCGCGACCAGCGGGTCGATGCTGGCGGACGCAGAGACGATCGTTGCGTTCGAACGGCTGATGCGGGTCGCGACGCTTGTGACCCCGAACATTCCGGAGCTTGAAGCGCTGGGGGGCGATGAGATAGCGGCCCGATTCGACACGCACATCCTTGCGAAGGGCGGGCATGGCGGCGGGACTACGCTGATCGACCGTTTGATCGGGCCCTTCGGCCCGGTGGCTGATTGGGAAGATGATCGTATCGAGACCATGCACACGCACGGCACAGGCTGCACCCTAGCCAGCGCTATTGCATTAGGTCTTGGCGAAGGTCTGGGCCTTCTCCTTTCGATCGAGCGGGCACGCGCTTTTGTCCGTGAGGCGCTGATGCTTGCGCCGGGTTTTGGCGGTGGCCACGGGCCAATGGGCATCCCCACGCTATGGCTGGCAGATGCCTGATTTCGGCTATGAGCTGCGCCATCATCCAGGCCTCGTCGCCGGTGTGGATGAAGCCGGGCGGGGACCACTGGCCGGGCCGGTGGTTGCGGCCGCCGTCATCCTGCGCGTCGAGGATTGCCCGGATGGTCTCAACGACAGCAAGCAGCTGAGCGCGAAGACCCGGGCGACTTTGGAAACGGAAATCAAGGCGCGCGCCTTATGCTGGGGCATCGGCATTGCCGGCGTCGAGGAGATCGACACGATCAACATCCTGTGGGCGACGATGCTGGCGATGACCCGCGCGGTCGAGGCGCTCTCGCACGACTGCGCGCATATCCTGGTGGACGGCAACCGCTGTCCGCAATGGCGCTGGGCGTCGACGGCGGTGGTGGAGGGCGACGCCAAATGCCTGTCGATCGCGGCCGCGTCGATCCTCGCAAAGGAAGAGCGCGACCGGATGATGGTCGCGGCGGCGGCCGACCATCCGCATTATGGCTGGGAGACGAACAAGGGCTACGGCAGCGCGCGACACTTGGCGGCGCTGCGCGAACATGGCCCGACGCCGCTCCACCGTCGCAGCTTTGCGCCGGTGGCGCAGCTCTGCCTGCTTTAGGGAGCCGCGCCCACTGACCGCACCGGCTGCACTTCGGCATAGGGCATGATCGCGCGGCCATCGGGCGCGGCGGTGAAGCTGGTCTGGGTGGGATAGGCGAACTCGATACCTTCCGCGTTAAAGCGCTTCCAGATTGCGAGGCCGATGCGGTGGCGCATGACGAAATAGTCGTGATGGTCAGGGTCAGGCACGTCGAAATTGAGCTGATAGTCGAGGCTGCTGGCACCGAACTGGACGATGCCGGCATTGACGAAGATCATGCCTTGGGCTTCCACGATCTCCTTGAGAATATGGGGTAGCGCCTCCGCTTTCTCGTCTGGCGTCTGGTAGATGATGCCGATCGCATAGGTGACGCGGCGCTGGGCGAGTGTCTGGAGGCTGGTGATCTCCTTTTGCAGCAGATTCGCGTTGGAGATGACCTTCTTCTCGCCGCTCATGGCGCGCAGGCGCGTGCTCTTGAGGCCAATCCGCTCGACGCGGGCGGTGGTCTGGTCGAACTGGATGATCTCGCCCCGGCGGAACGGCTTGTCGAAGATGATCGAGAGGGCGGCGAACAGGTCAGAGAAGATGCCCTGCGCGGCGAGGCCGATCGCAATGCCGCCGATGCCCAGGCCCGCGACGAGGCCGGTGACATTGACGCCGAGATTGTCGAGCACGACGATGGCGGCAACCGCGAACAGCGCGAAGCTGACGAGGACGCGAATGAGGCCCATGGCGTTGGCGAGCGTTTCGCCGCCACCATCCTCGGCCAGCGTCTTGCGCTCGATGAGGCCGAGGATGATCTCCCGCGCCCAGATCGCCGCCTGCACCACGGTCGCGATGGTAAAGAGGAAGGCGACGGTGCGGTGGAGAGAGGCGGGCGCGTCGGCATAGCCAACGACCAGGCGGGCGGCGACCAGCACCATGAAATAATGGGTGGTGCGTGCGGCCGCACGGCTCAGCACATTGCCATAGCCGAGCGGATCGCCGCGCGTGCCGCGATTTCGCTTGCCGAACTCGCGCAGCGCCGCGAGCGCGAGATAGATGACGACGCCCGCGCCGATGCCGATCGCGATCGACGCGTAATGGACCTGCACCCATTCGATCGTGCTGTGCCACATTTCGACGAAATTGGGTGCCTTCACCTGAATGGCGGGAAGGGCGGAGTCTTTCTTGTCAGCCATGCGGCCCTAATGGCCCAGATCAGGCCGCCGCCGCAAGCGGCGCGCAGTCGGCGATGCTGTCGAGGAATGCGATCAGCCCGCGCTCGCCGCGCGAAAGATAGCGAGTTCGGCGCGGCAGGCGCAGGTTGGTGCGCCATTCGTCCTGCCCCTCGCGGCAGAGCGCGATGAGGGCTGGATGGACATAGCTTTTGCGGCTGATCGCCGGCGTGTTGCCCAGCGCCTGCGCCACCGGCTCCAGCAACTGCTTCAGCGAGACATGGCATTCCGCCAGCGTCTCGAAGGCGATCGTGGACGCCCCCCAGGTGCGGAAATGCTTGGCGGTGAAGGGGCCGCCCATGGCTTCGGCAATATAGGCGTTGACGTCGCCCGAGCTGATCGGGCGGGGATCGCCATCCTCGTCCAGATATTGGAACAGATGCTGGCCAGGCAGATCCTGCACCTGCCGCACGAAACGCAGCAGGCGCGCGTCGGTGATGGTCTGCTGCTGCTCTTTACCCGATTTGGCGCGAAATCGAAGGGTGAGCGATTTGCCCGAAAGATCGATATGGCGGCGGCGCAGCGTGGTAGCGCCGAAGCTCTTGTTGACGGTGGCATAATGTTCATTGCCGACGCGCAGCTTGGCAAGGTCGAGCAGGCGGACCACGGCGGCGATAGTGCGGTCCTTGCGCAGCCCGCGCTTGGAAAGGTCGCTTTCGAGGCGCGCGCGGAGTTTCGGCAAGGCGCGGCCGAATTCAGGGCAGCCGGCATATTTCTCTGCCTCCCGCGCGGCGCGGAAGTCGGTGTGGTAGCGATATTGCTTGCGCCCCCGGTCGTCGTAACCGACCGCCTGGATATGGCCCCAGGGCGAAGGGCAGAACCAGCAGTCGCGATAGGCGGGGGGCAGGGCGATGCGGTTCAGCCGGTCGATCTCGTCGCGGTCGGTGATGCGACTGCCGTCCGGATGATAATAAGCCCAGCCGCGCTTCAGGGCGCGTCGCGTGATGCCGGGGATGCTGTGGTCTGCGTGGGTGACGGCGTCTGCGGGCATGTCTGTCCTTCTCATGCCGCAAAACCCGTCGTTCATCGCTTCGTTCCGCAACCCTTAGGGGCACCGTCCGTTGACCGGCATCCCGCTTAACCCAGGAGAATTGCCATGCCGTCCGTCCAAGAAAGCCGCATCCTGATCGTCGCCACCGACGGGTTCGAGCAGTCCGAACTGTTTGACCCGCGCGATGCGCTGATCGAGGCTGGAGCGACGGTGACGCTCGCGTCGCCCAAGACCGATCCGATTCAGGGCATGAAGCATGACGAGAAGGGCGACACGATCACGCCCGATATCACGATCGATCAGGTCAATATCGAGGATTATGACGGCTTGTTGCTGCCCGGCGGGGTAGCCAACCCCGACACGCTGCGGACCGACCAAAAGGCGGTCGAGATCGTCCGCAACTTCACACTGTCAGGCAAACCGGTGGCGGCGATCTGCCACGGGCCGTGGCTGCTGGTCGAAGCCGATGTCGTGGACGGTCGCACCGTCACTTCCTGGCCTTCGGTCCGCACCGACCTTGCCAATGCGGGCGCGAGCGTGGTCGATCAGGAGGTTGTGGTGGACGGCAACCTCATCACCAGCCGCAAGCCCGATGATATTCCCGCCTTTATCGATGCGTTCAAGACAGCCGTGGCGGTTGTAGCCAGAGCGGACGCCTGACGCTCGGCCGCGCGCCGTCGACCCGCTGCCATGGCACTGGGCGGCGGCGCAGTACTGAGAGATGGGCGAGCGCCAGTGTGGCGCAGACAAGGCCGGTCGGGAGAGCGAAGGGCAGACTGGCGGGCAGGACGACGGGCATTGCCGCCGCGGCCGTAGTTCCGCCCAGCGCGAAGGCAAGTGCGCGTGGGTCGCCATCGGGCCCCCGCATCCAGGACAGACAGGCGGCGATACCGGTCATGAAGGCAAGGACATATGCCATGGCCTCGCTCGCCGCCGCCCCGGCGAGGCCGATCAGCACCATGAGGATGACTGCGACCAGCGGCCGGCTCAGTCGACCCAGCAGATGGGCACAGATGGGATAGACGAGCAGTTCGCTGAGCAGCGCTGCGCCACCGATTGCGACCGCGCGGGTGGGCTGGCCCGCGACTAATATTGCGACCGCCGCCGCGCCCCAGGGAACGAGGCGGCGCGGGGCCATGCGGATGTGGCTGATCCAGGCCGCCGGGCCGCCGCGCAAATCCCAGCGGCGATCGGCGAGGCGCAACCGAAAGCCGCCCAGCAGGAAGAGCGCGCTCACACCATAAGTCAGCAGGCCGGGCGCGACGATGGGACTTGCAAGCAGCAGTCCCAGCAGCAATCCATGGGCGAGGCCCAGCGCCCGCAAATCGCCGTTCATGCTGGCGCCTGCTGCCTGCGGGCGGCGAGCGCCAGGTTGAGGCCGCGCTGCGCCTCAGCCTTTTTCAGCCGCGACAGATAGGTGTCGAGCCCGATCTGGAGCGCGAGCATCATAAATATGAAGGGCTGGTAGGCGATGCCCACGAACAGCGATCCGATCATGTAAACTATGTGCCCTTGTTGCAGGGCGAGGGCGAAGGGCGCGACCCAGGCGTCATCCGGGCCCTCGCGCCTGCGGTAGGCGCGGCGGATCGCCTCGGTGCGGACGAAGCAGATGAGGTGGATCAGCGCCCAGATAGCGAAGCCGAAATAGCCCTGTTCGCCCAGCATCTCGAAATAGGCGCTGTGATAGGCTCGGCCCTTGTCGGTGACGAGCCGGCGCTCGATTCGCTTGGCGTCGCCCTCGCCCACCGTGCTGGTGGCGAAATAGGTGAAGCTATTCTGGAGATAATTGTCGAAGCCACCGCCGCCCGGATGCTGCTTCACATAGTCGAGCGTCCACATCCATACCGCGACTCGGGTGGCGGCACTTTCGTCGCCCTGGTGATTCTCGATCGTCTGCATCCGCTGCGTGAAGCTGGCGGGCAGGAAGGGGATGGAGGCGAGCGCAGCGAAGGCGAGCAGCGGGCCGTAGACAAACTTTCGCTTGGAGCGCAGCAGCATGAGGCCGGCGAGGATCACGAGGCAGACGAGGCCAGTCCGCGCTTCTGTGCCGATCGGCATCAACATGCAGGCGAGGCAGAGGCAGTAGCAGAAGAGCTTCACGCGCCAGTCGGGCGGAAAGATGGTGCCGTGATTCGTGAACCAAAGGATGAGCGGGATCAGCGAAATGGCGACGCAGCTGATGATGCTGCCTTCATAAAGACCGCTATTATTCTCGACCATCAGGTTCAGCACGCCGTAGCCGCCGCCCGACAACGCCGTTTTCATGCCGCCATTGATGATGATGGTGCTGGCGCACAGGATCATGAAGAGGGTCAGCGCCTCGATCCGCAAGCGCGTCCGCAGCACCAGCGGCAGGAAGATGCCGGCGATGATCGCCTTCCACACCCAGTTCCATTTGGTCAGCGCCTCGACCGGGAAGTCGGCGGTAAGGGTGGTGTAGCCGCAATAGCCGACCAGCACGAGCATCAGGAGCTGGCGCACCGAGAAACGGCAATCCCGCTTGTCGTCCACCAGCAGCCAGGATCCGACCATCGCGGCGAAGGCCATGGCCGAAATCGGGATGGAATTGAGGAGGACGTAAGACAGACGCTGGGGCGAAACGATGTCGATATAGCAATAGAGGGCGACCAGAAGGAACGGCCGGCGCAGGCCCATGAGGCCGAACACGCCGAGGAAGGCGAGGAAGAAGAGGTCACGCATCGTCGCCAAGCTCCGTGCGCGGGGGATCACGGTCCAGATCGGTACGCGGCAGCAGCCGCCAGGCCGCGAGCAGGATCACGCCATGGCTGATCAGGAGGGACAATGCGTCGATCATCTTCGCTCCCGTCCCTAGCGCGACAGAGTTGACGGGCCGTTAAACCTTTTCCGGCACATAAGGCGGGCTATGACACGGATCCTCCATGTGCTGGACCACAGCCTGCCGCTCCACAGCGGCTATACTTTTCGCACCCGCGCGATCCTGCGCGCACAGATCGCCAAGGGATGGGAGGTGCGCGGCATCACCGGGCGCCGCCATGTCGCAGACGGGCCGGCCGACGAAATGGTCGATGGGCTGCGCTTCCATCGCACGCCCGGCGAGGCGTCGGGCGGCAATCCCCTGATTCGCGAATGGCGCGACATTTCCGCCCACGCCGACGCAATCGAAGCGCTGGTGCAGCAATGGCGCCCCGATGTGATCCATGCCCATTCGCCGGTGCTCAATGCGCTGGCGGCGCAGAAGGTCGCGAAGCGGCACGGCCTGCCGATGATGTACGAGATCCGCGCTTTCTGGGAGGACGCAGCGGTCGGCAACGGAGCGGGGACCGAGGGCAGCCCGCGCTACTGGTTGACGCGGCAGCTCGAAACCCATGCGGTGCGCAATGTCGATGCCGTCGCGGTAATCTGCGAGGGGCTGCGCGGCGACCTGATCGCGCGCGGGATCGATCCGGCCAAGATCATCGTGTCGCCCAATGGCGTCGATCTGGAGCAGTTCGGCGATCCGGCGCCGCGCGACCTGGCGTTGACGGAGAAGCTAGGGCTGGCGGGAGCCGATGTCGTGGGGTTCATCGGCAGCTTTTACGATTACGAGGGGTTGGATGATTTGATCGCGGCCATGCCCAAGCTGGTGCGGGCGCGACCCAAGGCGAAGCTGCTGCTGGTCGGGGGCGGGCCAATGGAGCAGGCGCTCCGCGCGCAGGCGATGGCATCGCCCTTCGCTGACCATATCGTCTTTGTCGGCCGCGTGCCGCACGATCAGGTCGAACATTATTATGCCCAGGTCGACATATTGGCTTATCCGCGCAAGGCGATGCGGCTGACGGAACTGGTGACCCCGCTGAAGCCGCTGGAGGCGATGGCGCAGGGCCGGCTGGTCGCGGCGTCGGATGTCGGCGGTCATCGCGAACTGATCGAGGATGGCGTGACCGGCACGCTGTTCGCCCCGGACGATCCGGCGGCGATCGCGGCGGCGCTGGCCGGGGTGTTCGCGAACCGCGACGGATGGGAGGCGCGGCGCGCGGTCGCGCGGACCTTCGTGGAACGCGAGCGTAACTGGTCGTCAAACATTTTGCGTTACGAGCCTGTTTATCAGCGGCTGCTGGGCCGGCCTACGGCCGACCGGGCGGCCGCTTGAATGGGAGGAAGCAAGCGCTGATGCCGAATGCGGCGCGCAACGGGGCGGTGATGACAGGGCTGGCGGCGCTGGCCGTGGCGCTCATCATCCTGTGGGCGCCGGTGGGCCTGGTCGAGATGGTTGTGGCTTCAAGCGGGCTGAGCGAAGCGGTGCCCGCGGCCGCGCCGCCGCTGGGCCTCAAGGCGCGGCTGATGCTGGCGGGCTTTGCCGCGCTGATGGCGGCGGGTGTGGTGAGCACGACTCGCCGGCCCGGCGGGCGGGACGAGCCGCAGACGATAGAAGAGGGACGCCAGGATCGCGTCCAGGGAGCAAAGAAAATGGGTTTCGCATTCTCCAAACTGACCGCGCTGGCGCGCGGACGGGCTACCACCGCCGAAGCCGACGCGCCGGTGCTGCGCCGCGCCGACGCCCATCCCGACGCGCCGCCCCGCCCGCCCATCTTTGCCAGCCGTGATTTCGACGGGCTGGAGATTTTCGGCCGCCCCGAAGGGAGCCGTCGGCCGCTGGTCGCCATTCCCGAACCGCAGCCCGAATCGGTGCTGCCCTCTCCGCCTGCCCCAGCGCCCTTCGCGATGCCGAGCGCGCCCGCGCCGCTGACCGAAGCCGAACTGCCGCAGCCGGCTTTTGCTCGTGCGCCGGTCGCCGTGCCGCAATTCGCCCAACCGCCGCGATTTGAAGCGCCGGTCACGGCCCCTGAGGTCGAACCAGAGCCCGCACCTGCGCCGCTGCCGCTGCGTTCGCCGACCCAGAATTTGTCGGTTTCTGAACTGACCGAGCGACTGGAGCGCGGGCTTGCCCAGCGCAGCCGCGTGACCGTCCCGCCGGTCGCCGCGGGCGGCGTGATCGCCGACATGCCCGCCGCCCAGCCCGTGCCCGTGCGCGCAGCCGTGGCGCAGGACACGGACGAGGCGTTGCGCGCCGCTCTGGGCGCGTTGCGGTCCATGGCCGGGCGGCGCTGATCGCTCACCAGTCCTGAATCGTAAGCACCGACAACTCGACCCAGATACTCTCGTTGTCGGCGTCGCCATCGTCGATGCTGACATCTGCCACGAAATGGCTGCCGAGCCGCCATTCCTTCGCGTCGATGTCGGTCAGGAAAACGTCGCAGCGGGCAAGATAGTCCGCGCCGCTGAAGCGTAGGCGGATGATATGCCGCCGCCCTTCGAACAGGGCGCTGGCCCAGGGGCGGCTGGTCGCCCGTTCGATCACCGTGGGTTCGCCTGCACGCGCCAGCATCTGATCGAGCAGGCGCGGCAGCGGATCACCCCGCCGATTTCCTATCGATTGATTTCGGATGAGGTTTCTAGTGCCGAATTCGTGATGGGCGCTTGTCATTGGCCGACGCTCCTGCGATAGATGTTCATGAAATGTTCTATGCGTCTTTTCACCCGGTCGCCCGGCTGACGGCCCCTGCGCAGGTCATGGACCAGGCGCGGGTCGCGCGCGCAATCCCGCCCGAAACGGGTGGGCGACATCCTGAATTCCCGCAAAAATCGTTCGATGGCGATCAACATCTACGCCTCGCTCCCCTGAATGGCCGACTCGCCCGATGCGAATCGATAGGCATATTCCTATCTCAGCGCCTATTTCCTACTTGTCTAGGAAAATTCCTACCATTATGGATGTGCTATGGATGAATCGCATCACGCCCGCGTTACGCTGGATCGGCTGATCGCCGAACGGGGCGAGAATTATGCCGATCTGTCGAGGCTGATCGGGCGCAATTCCGCCTATATCCAACAATTCATCAAGCGAGGGACGCCACGCAAGCTCGATGAGACCGACCGGCGCGTGCTCGCACGCTATTTCGGGGTGCCCGAAGCGATGCTGGGCGGCGCGGCCGAAGAGGCCGCGCCGCCGCGCGTGCGAGGGACGCCGGCGGTGGTCGCTATTCCCCGGCTGGCGCTGGGCGCTTCGGCGGGCGTCGGGTCGCTGGACGAGGATGAGCGGGCGGCCGGCGTGATGGCGTTCGACGCGCGCTGGCTGCGCCATCTTGGGGTGCGGCCGCAGCGTGTGTCGATCATCCGCGTGGATGGCGAATCGATGGCACCGACCCTCAGCGACGGCGACGATATCATGGTCGATCATGACGATGCGGCCGAAAGGCTGCGCGATGGCGTCTATGTGCTGCGGCTCGACGGGGTGCTGATGGTCAAGAGGATCGCGCTGGGGCCGCTGCGCGGGCGGTTCAGTGTGCTGAGCGACAATGTCCATTACCCCGACTGGACCGACATCGACCCTGCGCTGGTCGATATTGTCGGGCGAGTGGTGTGGACCGGGCGGCGCTTGCACTGATCCGCGTTCGTCCCCATTCAGGGGTGATGCAGGCAAGGAGCGTGGCTTGAACGATAATGGCGCGGTGATCGCCAAGGCGATCGAATGGCGGGGCGCGCCGATGGCGCTGGCGACGGTGGTGTCGACCTGGGGATCCGCCCCGCGCCCCCGCGGCAGTCATATGATCGTGCATCGGGACGGCCGGTTCGAGGGCAGCATTTCGGGCGGCTGCGTCGAGACGGACGTTTTGCAGCGCGCCGCCGAGGTGATCGCGGGGCGGCCCGCGCATGTGCAGACCTATGGCGTGGCGGATGGCGACGCCTGGGAAGTCGGGCTGCCGTGCGGCGGCGAGATCGCGGTGCTGGTGCAGCCGGTCGGCGAGGGCGGCTTTCCGCCCCATTTGTTCGACCGGATCATGGCGGAAAGCGCGAAGGGGCGGGCGCTGACGCTGGCGACCGACCTGACGAACGGGGTGACTCGCGAGGAGCCCGCGGCGGGCGATTTCCTCAACCGCTACGATCCGCCGCGACGGTTGCTGATCGTGGGTGCGGTGCAGATCGCGCAGAGCCTGGTGCCGCTCGCCCAGGCGATCGGCGTGACGCCGGTGGTGATCGACCCGCGCGGCCGGTTTCTGACGGACGAGCGCTTCCCCGGCGTCGAGCTCGACGACCGCTGGCCCGACGAGGCGGTGGCGGCGCGGTTGCCGGGCGAAGCGACGGCGGTCGTGACGCTGAGCCACGACATCAAGATCGACGATCCCGCCCTAGTCGCGGCGCTGCGCGCGCCGACCGGCTATGTCGCGGCGCTGGGATCGCGCAAGAGCCACGCGGCGCGGCTGGAGCGGCTTGCAGAGATGGGCTTTGCGGCCGAAGATCTGATGCGGATCGATGGGCCTGCGGGGCTGGACATCGGCGCGGTGGGCGCAGCGGAGATCGCGCTGTCGATCACGGCAGGGATGGTGGCGGGCTTCAACGCGCGTCGGGGATAAGGTTGGCCCTCCGCCTTAGTCTAAAAGGGAAGGCGAAGGGCGCATCCGCCAGGCTGTCGGGCACCAGGGACGGGAGGCTGGTAACAATTTGCCCGGGAACGGCAATACCAAAAACAGGCCTATTTCCAATTTTTCAAACGTAAAACTAATGCTCTTTGTAATAAAATTGCAAGTTCAGCAGCATCGCCCACCATTTTTCCCGCCATATCGGGCCTGTTGACGGTCGCGGAAAAACTGGACGCGGTCCATTACCAGCCGATCGGGATGGCGATCGGCCATGTGGCGCAGATAGGCGTCATAGTCGGGAAGGCCGACCATCAGGCGCGCCATGCGGCGCAGCGTGTCCAAGGAAATCGTCATTCGGCTGGAACCATTTCGGCCGGAATTTCTCGCGCCATCGGCTGCGCCGAGCGGCGGGCGGCAACGCAGGTCCGTACCGTGAAAAAGAGGAGCGAGAGCACCACCGCCAGGAATAGCGTCACCAGCGCAGCGTCGATCCGGTCGTTGAACAGGATGCGCTGCATGTCCGCGGCCGATTTGGCGGGAGCGAGGATTTGGCCGGCCTCCGCAGCTTCGCTGAAGCGGTTTGCATGGGCGAGGAAGCCGACCTTGGGATCGGCCGAGAAGAGCTTGAGCCAGCCCGCCGACAGGGTGCAGACGAGCAGCCACCCCGCCGGCACCATCGTCACCCAGGCGTAGCTATCCCGTTTCATGCGGAAGAGGACGGCGGTGCCGAGCATCAGCGCGATCGCGGCGAGCATCTGGTTCGATATGCCGAACACCGGCCAGAGCGTGTTCACCCCGCCCAGCGGATCGGTGACGCCTTGGTAAAGGAAGAAGCCCCAGGCGGCGACGCAGAGCGCCGTCGCGACAAAGCCCGGCCATTGACGGGAACCGTCCTTGAATGCGGGCACCGCCAGCCCGATCAGATCCTGCAACATGAAGCGGCCGGCACGGGTGCCCGCGTCGACAGCGGTCAGGATGAAGAGCGCCTCGAACAATATCGCGAAATGATACCAGAAGGCCTTCATCGCCGGGCCGCCGACGACATGGCTGAAGATTTCCGCCATTGCCACCGCCAAAGTCGGCGCGCCGCCCGCGCGGGAAATGATCGTGTGTTCGCCAACGTCCTTTGCAGTCTGGGCGATGAGATCGGGCGAGATGGGAAAGCCCATCGCGGTGACGGCGGCGGAGGCGCTGGCGGCGTCGGTGCCGATCAGCGCCGCGGGGCTGTTCATCGTGAAATAGATGCCGGGGTCGAGGATCGACGCGCCGACCAGCGCCATGATCGCCACGAACGCCTCCATCAGCATCGCGCCATAGCCGATCAGCGGTGCATGGGCCTCGCTGGCGATCAGCTTGGGCGTGGTGCCGCTGGAAATGAGCGCGTGGAAGCCGGACACCGCCCCGCAAGCGATGGTGATGAACAGGAAAGGGAAAAGGCCGCCGGCCCAGACCGGGCCGTTGCCGCCGACGAACTGGGTGAGGGCAGGCATCTGCAGGGGCGGGGCCATGATCACGATGCCGATGGCGAGCGCGGCGATCGCCCCGATCTTGAGGAAGGTCGAGAGATAGTCGCGCGGCGCGAGCAGCAGCCAGACCGGGAGCACCGAAGCGACCGCGCCATAAACGATCAATATCCAGCAAAGCTCCACCGGGGTGAAGGTGAAGGCCGGCCCCCAGAACGGCGAGGCCGCGATCGCCTGACCATAGACGATTGCAGCGAGGAGGCCGACAAGGCCGAGCAGCGACACTTCGCCGATCCGCCCTGGCCTGATCCAGCGGGTGTAGGCGCCCATCAGCATCGCGAGTGGCACGGTGGCGGCGACGGTGAACATGCCCCAGGGGCTTTCGGCGAGCGCCTTCACCACGATCAGCGCCAGCACCGCCAAGATGATGACCATGATCATGAAGGCGCCGAAGAGCGCGATGGTGCCGGCCGCCTGGCCCATTTCCATGCGGATGAGTTCGCCTAGCGACTTGCCGTCGCGCCGCATGGAAATGAAGAGGACCATGAAGTCCTGCACTGCGCCCGCAAGCACGACGCCGACTATGATCCAGAGCGTGCCGGGCAGATAGCCCATCTGCGCCGCGAGCACCGGCCCCACAAGCGGCCCCGCTCCCGCGATCGCTGCGAAATGGTGGCCGAACAGGACGGTTCGGTCGGTCGCCACATAGTCAAGCCCGTCGGCACGGCGGATCGCGGGCGTGGGCCGCATGGAATCGAGCCGCATTACGTGGCGGGCAATGAACAGAGCGTAGTATCGATAGGCGACGAGGAAGCAGCACACCGCCGCTACCACGATCCAGAGGGCGTTGACCGCCTCGCCGCGCGACACCGCCACCACCCAGAGCGCGATCGCGCCGACTATCGCCGTTAGTAGCCATGGCAGGTGTCGCGTCATGTCGCCTCGCCGAAATCGGGAACGGGTTTGGGAGAACGCCACCCTTAAGCCGCTCGGCTCGAAAGACAACCGCTTGCGCCGCCGAAACGGAACGCAAGCCCCGCCCCGCCCGTTGCTTGCCTTCCCGTCATGACAGGATGTTTCATGCTCTGCGACGCCACCGCCTTCGACCCGCCGCCCGAGGCGAAGCAATTCTACGCTGACAGCCTGAAGGAATTGGTCGCGTCGGAAATCCCCTTCATGCTGTCGGGCACCTATGCGCTCGGGTGCCACACTGGGATCGTGCGGCCGACCAAGGATCTGGACGTGTTCTGCAAAGCCGGCGACGCGCCCCGCATCCTCGCCCATTTCCGGCATCTGGGCCATGAGGTCGAATTCGAGGACGAGCGCTGGATCGGCAAGGTGTGGAAGGACGGCAATTTCTTCGACGTCATCTATAACATCTCCTCGGCCAGCCTGCCGGTGACCGAGGAATGGTTCCGCAACGCGTCCCACGCCGATGTCTATGGCATCCGCGTGCGAATTACCCCGCCGACCGAATTCATCCTGTCGAAAATCTTCATCCAGGACCGCTATCGCTATGATGGGGCGGATGTCGCCCACATGATCCTGAAGCAGCATGAGGCGATCGACTGGCAGAAGCTGCTCGACGCGGTGGAACTGCATTGGGAGGTGCTTCTCATTCACCTGCTCAATTTCCGTTTCATCTACCCGACCGAGCGGCATTGCATCCCGCTCTGGCTGTTCGAGGAATTACTCGGGCGGTTGCAGACACGGGCCGAGCTGCCCGTGCCCAATATCCGCGTTTGTCGGGGGCGGCTGCTGTCGCCGCGCGACTATCTGATCGACATTACCGAATGGCGCTTCGCCGACGTGGTCGGCAAGGGACTGGAGGAAAGCCATGATCGCAACAAGTGACGCCGCGCCGCCTGGCAGCCTGACCGTCGCCGCCATCGGCGACCTGCATGTGACCGACCAGCAGGACCATAAATATCGCGACCTGTTCGCCGAGATTTCCGACAAGGCTGATGTGCTGGCATTGTGCGGCGATCTCACCAATTTCGGCAAGACGCGCGAGGCGGAGATATTGGCGGACGATCTGCGCGCGTGCTCCATCCCAATCGTGGCAGTGCTGGGCAATCACGATCATGAATGCGGCCAGCCCGAGGAAGTGACGCGCATCCTGACCGGCGCTGGCGTGATCGTGTTGGATGAGCAAGCGGTCGAGGTACGGGGCGTCGGCTTTGCCGGGGTCAAAGGCTTCGTCGGCGGGTTCGGGCGGGGCGAACTGGGGGCGTTCGGCGAGCGCGCGATCAAGGGGTTCGTCGAGGAATCGATCAACGAGGCGCGCAAGCTGGAAAATGCGCTGCGGTCGCTGCGCACCGAGCGAGTGGTCGCCGTTCTGCACTACGCGCCGATCGCGCAGACGGTAGAGGGCGAGCCGGCCGAAATTTTCCCCTTCCTTGGTTCATCGCGGTTGGCCGACGCGATCGACCGCTTCGACAATGTGCGCTTCGCGGTTCACGGCCACGCGCATCGCGGCAGTTTCGAGGGCAAGACGCCGCGCGGGGTGCCGGTCTATAATTGCGCACAATTCGTTGTTTCGGAGCGGTTCGGCCGGCCCTATGCGTTGATCGCGGTGTAGGCGTTTCGTTGGGGGCATATGATGGCTCCGGTTAAGGTCGCCCCTTGTGTTGCCCCTTTGGCTGACAGATGCGGTGGAGCGGTTATTGTAGTGAGCATGAACGGTGAACATGACCCACTACGACACTGGCGAGAGTGCAGGGTGAGCCGCCGATGCTGCGGTCGGGTGCTTCGGCTATAATATGCATGAACAGGTGCGCGGTCGCCGCCCTAACTCGTCTCCACCTGTTGCGCGCGCAGCGCAGGGAGCGGTTCAATGCTTCCCCGGTTTGCTCGACGTGCCCGGCGCGGTCGGGTTTACCAGCTGCGCGCCAGTGGGCAGGGCAGTGCCGCCCATGTCGATCTTCTGCGCGGCGGCGCGCGCCAGGCGGACCGGATCGTCGCGTTCCTTGATCGCCGCCTGGGTTTCCGCGTCCAGGTCGTCGTCATTGCCGCCACCGCGCGTCCAGCCAAGGATGATCGACATTCGGCGGTTGCGCGGGTCGTAGGCGTCGGCCTTGATGAAAGGCTCGCGGTCGGCGACGCCCTCGATGCGGGCGAAGCGAATGTTGGGGATGCCGGTTTCAGCGAGGGCCTTGCGCGTCGATTCGGCGCGGGCGGATGAGAGCATCCAATTGTTCATCGTCCGCCCCGCTGCATAGGGCAGGCCGTCGGTATGGCCCCGGACGATCAGCGGGTTGGGCATGGTCTGGAGCGCCTGCGACACTTCGGCGACGAGCGCGCGCGCTTGCGGCACCAACTGGTCGGTGCCCGATTGGAACATCGCGAAGTCCGCCTCGTCAATGAGGTCGATACGCAGCCCCTCGCGGGTTTCGGTGAAGCGCACATTCTTGCGGAGCTTGGCCAGCCCCTTTTTGGCCATCCGCTCTTCCAGGCTCTTCTTGATCGCCTCGAACTTCTGGCGGTCGGCGGCGCGCATCGCCTTGCCGCCCTGGTCCTTGGTGCCCGTCGCGTCGCGGGGAATGGTGATGGAGAGGTTGCCGACGCCGCCGGTGGTCGGATAATTATCCTTCCCCGTCAGGCTGTCGCCGCCCATCAGCCCCGTCGATCCGGCCGAGGCCATCTTGAGTTCCACCAGCGTCGGGGTGAAATAATCGGCCAGCGCCTTGCGCTGTTTTTCGGTAGTCGCGCCAAGCAGCCACATCAGCAGGAAGAAAGCCATCATCGCCGTCACGAAATCGGCATAGGCGACCTTCCACGCGCCGCCATGATGGCCGCCATGCCCGTCGACGATGATCTTCTTGACGATGATCGGCCTGGGTTCGGGCTCGTTCGCGCCGCGCTTCTTCTCGGCCATGGCTTATTTGTTCCGCATGCCGTCGAACACCTCGGCGAAGCCGGGCTGGTTGGCGTGGATCAGGCTGGAGCGCGCGGCCTCGATCACCAGCGGCTGCGGGTGGCCGTGGAGCGAGGCGATGATGATCTGCTTCACCACATGATAGATGGCGCCATCCTGCTCGATCACCGCGCGGCAGCGATTGGCGAAGGGGTTGACCATGCCGTAGGCCAGCAACACGCCGAGGAAGGTGCCGACCAGCGCCGAGCCGATCATCGCGCCCAGCACCGAAGGCGGCTGGTCGATCGAGCCCATGGTCTTAACGACGCCCAGAACCGCCGCGACGATGCCGAGCGCGGGCAGGGCGTCCGCCAGCCCCTGGAGATTGTCGGCGGGCTTCAAGGCTTCGTGATGGTGGGTCTTGAGGCTGTTATCCATCACCTCCTCCACCGCATGCGGATCGAGCGTGCCTGAGGACACGACGACGAGGCGCAGTGTGTCGCTGATCAGGTGGATCAGCGTCTTGTCCTTCATCAGCTTGGGATATTCGGCGAAGATGGGGGAGGTGCCCGGGTCTTCGATATGCGGCTCCAGCGCGACCGGCCCTTCGACCCGCAGCGTCTTCATGAGCTTGCTGACGAGGAAGATGCAGTCGAGGAAGTCCTGCTTCTTGTAGGCCGGCCCCTTGAACACCTTGGCGAGGCCGCCGCCGAGCGCTTTGAGGTCCGATCCCGAATTGCCGATGATGAGCGCGCCGACGGCCGCGCCGCCGATGATGATCATCTCGTGGGGGAGCGCATGGAGCACCGGGCCGATGTCGCCGCCGGTGAAGATGAATCCGCCGAACACCATGCCGAGCAGGACGACCAGGCCGATGATTGCGAACATGAAAATCCCCGAAAATTATAGCCCGAAGGCGCCCCGTGCAGTCAGCATCGCAGAGTATGCCTGTCAGATGGTTAATACGGCTTGGGCAGCGCCCGGTTTAGGGCCGCCCACCCGATTTGCGATCAACGGATGAGGTCGAACAAGGTCTTCTGGTTGATCCGCGCAAAGGCCGACTGGGCCGCGTCGAGTTGCAGCAGGTTGGACTGCAGACGCGAGATGACATCCTGAAGATTGGTTGATTCGAGGTCGGCGCGGCGTTCGGTAAGGTCCGTGTCGATTTCCGCCAGCCGGTTGCCGATCGTTTCCAGCCGGTCCCCGCGGACGCCCTGCTTGGCCTGCTCCACCACGATATGCGACTGGCCCGCCTTCACCGCATCGACCGAGGCGGCGATGGCCGTGTCGTCCTTTGCCTCTACGGCTGCGATGGTCTGTGCCATGATGGCGTCGAGCGACATCGGCGTGCCTTTGACGTCGATCCCCTCCGACACTTCCTGTCGCGTGCCGACGACCGCGAGGTTGAGGCCGCGGCTGACGGGAACCAGCGTGCTTTGCTGATCGTCGAATACCGGCGTGCCCTGATAGTCCTTCTGATTGAGCAGCTCATTGATGGTCGTGCGGATCGTCGTCATTTCCTCGACGATCGCGGCGCGGCTCGTGTCGTTGAGCGATCCGTTGCGGGCCGAGGTCGCCAGTTCCTGCGCGCGGGTGAGGAGATTGTCGATCTCCGACAGGTTCGCTTCCGCATTGCCGGCGCGGGCCGTGCCATAGCTGACATTCGCCGCCCATGCCGCTTGCTGCGCCTGCGCGCGGCCGACTTCGGACACCTGCACCCATGCGAGCACGTCGTCCGACGCCTTGTTGAGGGTGACGCCGGTCGAGATCGCCGTTTGCCCCTTCATGATGTCCTGCGACAATTTCTGCTGCCGGCGCATTTCGGCGAGCATGATCTTGTGGGTGATGCCTACCATAAGTCAGCCCTTTGCCGGTCACATGATGTTGAGGATGGAATCGATGGTTTCCTTGGCAATCTGAAGCACCTTGGCGCAGCCCGAATAGGCTTGCTGGATGCGCAGCAGATCGGCGGCCTCCATGTCGAGATCGACGCCGCTCACCGCTTCGCGCGCGGCGACCGCCTGGTCGTTGCGGCTGGTTGCCGTGTCATATTCCGCCTTGGTCGAAGCGAGAAGCGAGCCATGGTTGGTGACGAGCGTCGTCCAATTATGTTCGACGCTGCCATTGCCGCGCAGTAGCGACGTGACCTTGAGCAGATTGCCGTTGGCAACGCCGTCGGGCGACTTGACGGCCAGCAGCGTGGGATCGGTGACGAGCGCCGCCATCGTCGCGGCGGTGGTGCCGGAGAGGAGATCGCCGCCTGCCGCCCCGCCATCAGTGACGCCCTGCTTGTGCCAGGCGTTGACGTCGGTGACGAACTGGGCGGCGAGCGTATCGAGATCGACCCGCTGCTTGGCGACGACATTGGCGGACGCGAAGAGACCCCCGAGCGTGCCGCTAGCCGGGGCGGTCAGCGCGGTCCCGTCCGACGCGGCGAGCGCGAGCGTGCCGTCCGCATTGGCGGTGGCGGAGAGGGTGGTTGCGCTGGTGCCGGTGACGAGAGTCTGACCTCCGAAGCTGACTTCCGCACTGTCATGCGCGCCGAAATTCACCGTGACGCTCAGATTCTCGGACAGATCCTGCAACGCCGCGTCACGGCTGTCGAGCAGCTGCGCGTAAGCGGACGTGCCGGGCTGCGCGCGTAGCAGGCTGTTGTTGATGTCGGCGAGCGAGGTCAGCGCGCGGTTGATCGTATCGACCGAGGATTGCGCTTCGGTGGCGATGCCCTTCGACACATTCTGAAGGTCGGTCGAGGTCTGGTTGAACGCCTGAGCGACGCGGCCGATACTGTCCAGCGTGGTGACGCGCAGCGACGTGTTGGTCGGGCTGGCGGCCAGCTTCTCCATATTTTGATACATGCCTGCCATCAGCTGACCGATGCCGGTGCCGGTGTCGTTCAGCGCATTTTCCGAATCGCTGAGCCAGCGCAGCCGGGCCGCCGCGCTGCCGAGCGCGGTGCCGGTCGCGCGCATGGTCGCGTCGAGATAGGGGTCGGTCTCGCGGCCGACGCCCGCGACCTGCGTGCCGCCGAAGTTGGCACGCGCGATATAGGTCGCCATGGTCGCCGTGGACGCGCCTGATTCGATCGTGCGGACCGATCGGCGCGCATAGCCGGACGTCGCGGCATTCGCGATATTCTCCGAGATGGCGGCCATCGCGGTGCGATACGCCTTCGTCCCCGAAGCGCCGATGATGAAGAGGTCGCTCATGCGCCTTCCGCCGGATGCGGGCCGCCTCGCACGGCGGACGCGGGGTCGTCCTTCACCCGGTCGCCGAACTGGCGGATCAGAAGCTCTGCAATACCCATCGCACCCTTGCCCGCCATCGCGTCGGCGGTGCGGGCGTCGGCCATGTCTTGAAACTGCTGGGTGGCGCTCGAATCGGTGATGCCCTCGGTAAGGCTCGCCGAGCGCATCGCGCCGATCATCTGGCGCAGGAACACCGCCTCGAACTGCTGCGCGACCTTCTGGAGCTGCGCCTTCTGCGACGGGGCGGCCTGGGTGGCGAGGTTTGTCGTTATCTGCATCACAGCACCACCAGTTCGGCCTTCATCGCGCCCGCCTGTTTCAAGGCTTCGAGGATCGCGACCATGTCCGCCGGGGAAGCCCCGATCGCATTGACCGCCTTCACAATATCGGCCAGCGACGCCCCACCTTTAAAATTAACCATAGGTTTTTTTTCTTCGTCGACGCTGATGCCGCTCGATTGCTCCAGCGCGGTCTGGCCCTGGCTGAAGGGCGCGGGCTGGACGACGCGCGGGCTTTCGTTGACGCTGACGGTCAGCTTGCCATGCGCGACAGCGGCGGGATGGATGCGGACCGCTCCGTTGATGACGACGGTGCCGGTGCGCGCGTTGACGATCACCTTGGCGGGTGCGTCGGCTGGCGCGATCTCGATATTCTCGATCATGCCCATCATCATGATGCGCTCTTCCGCGCCCGGCTGGGCGTCGATCGCGACCGAAACGGCATCGACGGCGCGGGCGCGCCGGTCGCCGAAGGTGCGGTTGATCCCGTCCGCAACCCGCAGCGCGGTGGTGAGATCGGCTTCGGCAAGGTTGAAGGTCAGCGTCGGCGCGGTGTCGAAGCCAGTGGCGACCGCACGCTCGACCGTCGCGCCGCCAGGGATGCGCCCGGCCGAGGGGATGTTGACCGACACTTGGCTACCGTCCGCGCCGGACACGCCAAGGCCGCCGACGGCGAGGTTGCCCTGCGCCATGCCGTAAATCTCGTTATCCGCGCCGCGCAGGGGGGTCAGGATCAGCGTGCCGCCGCGCAGCGACTTCGCCTTGCCCAGCGCGGAGACGGTGACGTCGAGCCGCTGGCCGGGCTTCGCAAAGGCGGGCAGGTCGGCAGTCACCAGGACGGCGGCGGCATTCTTGAGCGCGGGGTTCACGCCCTGCGGCAAGGTGAGGCCGAAGCGCGAGACGACGCCCTTCATGCCTTCGGTCGTATATTGGATGCTGTCGTCGCCCGTGCCGGCGAGGCCGACGACGATGCCATAGCCGGTCAGCTGGTTGGGACGCACGCCCTGGAAGGTGCCGAGATCCTTGACCCGCTCGGCATGGGCCGGGGTGGCGAGGGTGAAAGCAGCGAAGAGTGCGAACGCCCATCCTCCCCTTGCAGGGGAGGGGGACCGCCGCCGAAGGCGGTGGTGGAGGGGTGTCGCCCTATCGAGACGTTGACACCCCTCCGTCAGCACTTCGTGCTGCCACCTCCCCTTGCAGGGGAGGATGCGGGTAAGGCGGGCGAGGAGGGTCAAGCGGGTCTCCATCAGAATGGGCTGATCGCGGAGAAGAAGCGCTGGAGCCAACCCTGGCGGCTGGCGTTGGCGATCTCGCCCTTGCCCTTGTAGATGATCTTGGCGTCGGCCACGCGGGTCGAGGCGATGCGGTTGTCGGGCGCGATGTCGGCCTGGCGGACAAGGCCGCTTAGCTGGATATACTCGTCGCCGCGATTGAGCGTCAGCGCCTTTTCACCCTTCACCAGCATCGTGCCGTTGGGATAGACCGCCGCGATCGTCACGGTAATTTCGCCCGACAGCGCATTGGACTGGCTGGCGCCGCCCTTGCCCGTGAAACTGTTGGTGCCGCCGGCTGCTACGTCACTCGCGGAAAACAGCTTGGACAGGATGCCGGTGCTGGGCGGGGTCAGGCCGATCGAGCCATTGCGCGCGGTGTCCGCGCTGGTCGTCTTTGTCGCCTGGGTGCGTTCGACCAGCACGATGGTGATGATATCGCCCACGCTGGTCGCGCGCGCGCCGCTGGTGAGCGGGGTGTAGCCCATCGACGCCTGGAAGATCGAGCCGTTGGCCGGCGGTGCAGGCGGCTGCGCGACGACGGTCGGCGCGTAGAAATCGCGTTCGATGTCGCGCTTCTTGCGGCCGGCATCGGCGGGCGAGGCGGCGAGTGCGATCAGTGACGCAGCGGTGATGATGGTGAGGGTCAGGCGCATTGTCATCAGATATTCTGGTTAACGTACTGGAGCATCTCGTCGGTGGCCTTGATCATCTTGCTGTTGACCTCATAGGCGCGCTGGGTCTCGATCATGTCGACCAGCTCTTCCACGATGTTGACATTCGAGGTTTCGACATAGCCCGAACGGATGACACCGCGTCCTTCCAGACCCGCAACGCCGACCTGCGGCGTACCGCTGGCGGCGGTTTCAACCAGCAGGTTGCCGCCGATCGACTGGAGGCCCGAAGGGTTCATGAAGCTCGCCAGTTCGATCTGGCCAAGCTGGCTGGGTTCCGCCTCGCCCTGAAGCGTAGCGGAGACGGTGCCGTCGTTGCCGATCGCGACCGAGGTCGCGCCCTGCGGCACGGTGATCTGGGGGATGAGCGGCAGGCCGTCCGCCGTGACGACGGTGCCTTCGGCGGTGACGCTGAAATTGCCGGCGCGGGTGTAGGCGATCGAGCCGTCCGGTTTCTGCACCTGGAAATAGCCCGAACCCTCGATCGCCATATCGAGCACATTGCTCGTCTGGTTGAGCGTGCCTTGGGTGTTGATCTTGCTGGTGCCCTGAAGTGCGACGCCCGAGCCCAGGTTCAGGCCGTTGGCGAACTTGTTCTCGCTGTCGCTGTTGGCGCCCGCCTGGATGATCTGCTGATAGGCCAGCGTCTCGAAATCGGCGCGGTCCTTCTTGAACCCGGTTGTGTTCACGTTCGCCAGATTGTTGGCGATGACGCGCATCTTCGTGTTCTGCGCGTCGAGGCCGGTGCGGGCGACATGAAGGGCGGCGTTGCTCATCTCTCACTTCTCCGTGCGGCGCGGGCGCGCCTCATGCGTCATTCGCAGCAAGTTGCGTGCCAAATTAACCATCCAGCCGCATGAGCGACGCGCCGCTGTCATCCAGCTGCTTGGCGGTATCGATCATCTTGACCTGGGTTTCCCAAGCCCGGCTCGCCTCGATCATGGCGATCAGCGCCTGGGTCGCGTTGACGTTCGATCCTTCGATCGACCCCGACGTCACGGTCGCCAGCGGATCGCCGGGCAGCGCGCCGCCATTGGCTTCGCGGAACAGGCCGTCGTTGCCCTTCATGATGCTGGAGCCGGTGGCGTTGACGAGCTTGAGCTTATCGACCTGCTGTGGGTTGGCCGGATCGCCGCCCTGCGGCACGCCCCAGATGCTGCCGTCCTGTGCGATCGACACGCTGTCCATCTGCGGCAGGACGATTGGGCCGCCTTCACCCAGCACGGCCAGGCCGTCGCCGGTGGTGAGGAGGCCGCTGTCGCTGACCTTGAGGTCGCCGCGGCGGGTATAGGCTTCGCTGCCGTCCGCCGCCTGCACCGCGAGCAGCGCGTCGCCGTTCATCGCGATGTCGAGCGGATTGCCGGTTTCGGTGACCGCGCCCTGCGTCATGTCGGCGGCGATCACTTGCTCCGACGCCTGGGCGCGGGTGTCGAAGGTGTCGCCCTTGATCCAGCGCGTCTCGGCATTGGCGATTTCGGCGCGGAAGCCGACGGTGTTGGCGTTGGCGAGATTGTTCGCTATCGACGCCTGCCGCGCCATCGCGCCGCGCATTGCCGTGAGTGCCGTGTTGACGAGCCGGTCCATGGCTTCCTTTTCCCTTCAACCCGGCCGTTCGTCCTGAGTAGCCATTGAGCGAAGCCGAAATGGCGTATCGAAGGATATGTGCTTCGATACGAGGCTTCGACTTCGCTCAGCCTCTACTCAGCACGAACGGGGTGGTTGGTGCCGTTCGATTAAATCCAGGATCAGGTGCGCAGGTTGACGATGGTGGTGGTCAGCGTGTTGGCCGCCTCGATCGCCTTGCTGTTCGCCTGGAAATTGCGCTGGGCGGCGATGAGCGCGACCAGTTCGTCGGTGATGTCGACGTTGGAGCGCTCCAGCGTGCCGGAATTGACCGCGCCGAACAGCCCCTGATTGCCGGTGCCCAGGATCGGGTTGCCGCTGGCGACGGTGGCCGACCAATGGGCGTCGCCCTCCTGCCGCAGCCCTTCCTGGCTGTTGAACGCGGCCATCGCTGCCTGGCCCAGATAGACAGTGCTGCCGTCGGCATAGACGGCCGAAATCATGCCTTCCTTCGACACGCCTACGCTGGTGAGCTGCGCGCCGGTGTCCAGCCCTTTGTAGGTGGTCGGGATCTGAAGATCGGTAAGGTCGGCCGGGGTGGCGTTGGCGGGCGCGGTTGACGCGCCGGTGTCGGGATCGACAGTAAACACCTGGATGCGCGATCCGGTGGTGTCGACCACATAGCGGTCGTCATTCACCGCGAAGGCGCCATTGCGGGTGTAGCTGACCGTGCCGTCCTCGTTCTTGACGGTGAAGAAGCCTTCGCCGGTGATGGCGAGGTCCAGCGTCTTGTCCGTGGTTTCGATCGTGCCCTGAGTGAATTGCTGCGCGACGCCCTGAACGCGCACGCCCTGGCCTGCGATCTGGTTGGTGCTCTGCATCGGCGCGGCGGCGAAGATGTCGCCGAACATCGCCTTGCTCTTCTTGAAGGCGGTCGAGTTCACGTTGGCGACATTGTTCGAGATGGTGGCGAGATCGGTCTGCGCCCCCTTGAGGCCGGACAGAGAGATGTAGAAGGACATGGCGTTGCTCCGTGGGTGAGAGGAGTTGGGTGAGAGATTACATCAGGCTGATCGCGTCGGACGGGCTGTGGCTGCCGAGCGCGGTGATAAGTTTGGATGAGGAGCCGTCGGCGGGTGACTGGACGGCGGCGATGGTGGCCCAGGTCGCAACCTTGGTGGGGGTCGCGCCCTTGACCTTGACTTGCAGGGCGGAGGTCGTGACGGTCTTGCCGGTGTCGTCCTTGCCGTCCCAGAAGAAGGTAACGTCGCCCGCCTGCTGCGATCCCATATCGATGGTTTTGACGGTGTTGCCGTCGCCGTCGATCAGGTCGATTGACGCGCCTTTTACGGCGGCGGGCAGGGTGACCTGCCCGGCATAGGTGCCGGCGGCGTCGGGCACGGCGACATTGCTTTCGACCAGCATCGACTTGCCGATCCAGCTCGCCGCATCGCCCAGGCGGGTGCCGCTCATTTCGTTGGCAAGGTTCTTGAGCGTCTGGTTCATCTCCGCGATGCCGCTCGAATTGGTGATGGTCGCCACCTGCGCCACCATGTCGCTGTTTTTGACCGGCTCGAACGGATCCTGAAACTGCATCTGCGCCGTCAGTAGGGTGAGGAAGCTCGACTGGTCGAGCTTGCCGCTGCCGGTGCCGACATTCTTGTTGGGATTATAGACCGAGAGGCCCGCGCCGTCGGTGGCGGTCGTGGTCGTCATTTGCCGATCCTTATGGTCTCGAGCATCAGGGATTTGGCCGTATTCAGCACCTGCACGTTGTTCTGGTACATGCGGGCGGTCTCGACCATGTCGACCAGCTCGGCATTCTCATCCACCGCCGCCTCCCACACGTCGCCATTGGCGTCAGCGAGCGGGTGGTTGGGGTCGTGCCGCTTGGTCGGCTGCGCGCTGGTGGTGACGACATTCTTCACCTTGACCGTGGCGACGCCGGGCGTATCGGTGACGCTTTCGAACACCGGCTTGATCGCGCGATAGGCTTCGCCCGCGCTGCCGGTGACGTTGCCGGCGTTCGCCATGTTGGAGGCGGTGGCGTTCAAGCGCACGAGCTGCGCACTCATGGCGCGGCCGGCGATGTCGAACAGGTTCATCGGCGGGTTGCCCATGGTCATTCTCCCTTGAGCGCGCGGTTGATGGTGTTGATGCGCCCTTCGAGGAAGGACAGGGTCGTGCGATACTTGACCGCATTCTCCGCGAAGAGCGTCTGTTCGGTGCTGAGTTCGACGGTGTTGCCATCGAGACTGGGCTGGAGCGGGACGCGATAGCCCATCGAGTCGTCCGCGGCCTTCGATACGTCTCCGCCAGTGCGTGCGGTGGCCTCTTTGAGCGCCGCCTCGAAATCGATGTCGCGCGCCTTGTAACCAGGGGTCGATGCGTTGGCGATGTTGGATGCGAGCAGGGAGAGGCGCTGCGAGCGGAGCGCCAGCGCCTTCCCATGGATCCCGAACAGATTGTCTTCGACCGACATGCTCAAAATTCGCTCTAAAAGTTTCCAGTCCCCCGCCGTTCTGAAGCCTGATGGCGTCCCGTGCGGGTGATCCTGCCTGTAAGCAGCAAAAGCCGTGCCAATTTGCGTGGGTGACGCATCGGCAAGGCGGCAAACGGCGGAAAAGCGGGCGCGGCGCGGGTGAGGCGGCAAGGGCGGCAAATTTCTGCCGGCCGGCGGCAGGGCGTTGCCGCAGGGCAGCGAGAGTGACGGGGACGGACGCGACATGACCGCGATTTTCAGCCATTTGTTCGATCCGCTGACGCTGGCTCTGATGCTGGGCGGGATTGCTCTCGTGGCTGTGTTTCAAAATGGCTTGAACAGTTTCGGCCGCGCCTTCGCGGCGCTAGCGCCGCTCCTGACCGCCGATCCGGCGCGTGACCGCGACGCGGCGCGCGCGGCGATGCTGAAGATCGATCAGGTGGCGCAACTGCGCGGCCTGTCCTGCACCGACCGGGTCAAGACGGCGACCCCCTTCCTCGCCGAAGCCGCGCGCAAGCTCGCCAATTGCGACCGATCCGACCAATTCGAATTGTGGGCCGCTCAGGCTCTGGCCGACCGGGCCCAGCGCCATGGGGCGGTGCACAAGGTCTGGCTGTCGATCGCGGACGCCGCGCCGGCGCTGGGCATGGCCGGTACAATCATCGGCCTTGTCGGCATGTTCGCGGCGATGGACGATCCTGCCGCGCTTGGGCCCTCGATGGCGCTCGCCCTGCTCACCACCTTCTACGGCGTGGTCATCGCCAACATGATTGCGGCGCCGATCACCGCGCGGCTCGTCGACCTGTCTGAGCGGGAGCTCGCCTGGCAGCGCGAGACGGCGAACCGGATGATGGCGATCGCGCGGCGTGAAAATGCGCCGCTGCGCCGGGCGAGCATCCGCGAAGTCGCATGACCATGGCCGCATCCGCCTCCGCGGCGCGGCGCAACCGCTGGGCGGTGAGCTTTGCCGACCTGCTGCTGCTGCTGCTCGGCTTTTTCGTGCTGCTCCAGGCGAGCGGCGGGCGGCGCGACGTGATGCTCTCGCAGGTCAGCCAGCAGTTCGGCGGGCGGCCGATGGCGCAGGGGGTGGAACTGCGCGCGGCCGATCTTTTCTCTCCGGGCGAGGCGATGCTGACCCCGGCAGGGCGCGCCCGGTTGGGGGAGTTGGCGCGGCGGTTCGGTAAGACGGCCGGCGTCGACTTGCGCAGCCAAGGCGCCGACAAGGCGCTGCATCGCTTCGACGAATGGGATCTGGCGGCCGCGCGGCTGGGCGCGGTCGCGCGGGCGCTGCGCGCCGGCGGCATCGCGCAGGACCGGCTGACGATCCGGGGGCTGGATCAGGCAGAGGACAAGGTCGGGCAGGGCCAGATCATTCGCATCGCCCCGGCGCCGGACAAGGCGCGTTGACTGCGATTGGCACGGCTCTTGCTGAACAATTCTGGCTAAGACGTTCTTCCTGTCAGGAGACCTGCCGTGTTCCGCACCCTCTCGATCCTTCTCGCCGCCGCCGCGACCATGGTTGGCGCGCCCGGACAGGCGCAGCAGAAGTTCGAGAATCTCGACCGCATCGACAGCTTGGTCGCGATGACCGTCGGGGCCAATCTGGGCGAACCGGGCGGTCCCGCCGCGCCGGTCGATCGCCGCCTGCGCCTTGCCGCCTGTCCCATGACGCCAACGGTTGAAGGGCCGGTATTCGGCGCTGCAATGGTGAAGTGCGATGCGCTGGGCTGGCGGATTCGCGTGCCGCTGGTCGCGGGTGCTGCCGCCGCTGCCTCCGGCCCATTGCCCGGCCCTGCCGCCAGCCGTTTCGTCCGCCCGGTCCCGGCCGCGCCGAAACAGGCGGTGGTGCGTAAAGGCGATCCGGTTCAGCTGACCGCCGGCAACGCCATTTTCAGCGTCTCGCGCATGATGGTCGCCGATGAGGATGGCGCTGTGGGCGAGACCATCCGGGTGCGCGAAGACAAGAAAAGCACGCCGATTTTCGCGCAGGTCGTGGAAATGGGGGTTGTGCAGATTCCCGGATTTAAGGATTTTTGAACTTGTCCGTTATAAGCGGTAGGGACGAGTGAAGGATTTACCCGAATGATCAACTCCGTGGGCCAGAGCATCAGCAGCGCGATCGGCGGAACAAGCCTGCGCGAAAGCGGCAAGGCGCGGGCATCCGCGACCAGCGGCTCGACGTCTTCGTCGGGCGCCGGTGCCGCGTCGGCCAGCCCGGCCGCCCGCATGGCGGCCGAAGGCGTGCCGGTTGATCTCGATCGCATCGCCGCGATCAAGTCCGCCATCGCTTCGGGCAATTATCCGGTCGACCCCGACGCGATTGCCGAGCGCATGATTGCGCTCGACCTGCCCGACGGCAGGTAAGAATATATAAGGAGAGGGTGCCATGCCGCTGGGTCTCGCTGCGCTGGATGATCTGTTCGATGCGTTCGAGGATCTGCGCGACGTCCTCGATGGCCACGACGCGCTCGCTATCGAAGCCGCCAGCAATCGCGTGAGCAACGCCGCGGCCGCGGTGCGGGCGATCGGCGCGTGGCGTTCCGATCCGCAAGTGGTCGAACGTCTTAGCGCGATGCTCCCCCTGCTGGAAAGTGCCCGCGTGCGCGTCAACCTGCTCGCCGACCATGCGGGCCAGCGCCTCTCCATCCTCGCCGCCCACGGCTCCCGCGCCGCTCCGCTCACCTACGGGCGTTGAACCTTTCGATCCTCCCCTGCGAGGGGAGGTGTCAGGCGCGCAGCGCCTGACAGCGGGGTGTAATGATCTCGATAGCAGGATACCCCTCCACTACCAGCTACGCTTGGCGGTCCTCTTCCCCTTGCAGGGAGGAATTTTTTGTCGTGCGCCCCTAAACCTTAGCGCCTTCCCGTCGTTCTCCGTCTTGCTCCGCATTTTCCTGCGCCCGCGTTAACCAAATCTTGGCACAAGCCTTGCTCTAATGTCCTCGCTAGCAGTTGAGGAATTTGGCTTTCGTGTCGCTTTTCGCAGACATTTCGGCAACGGCGGGATCGGCCGGCAATCGCGTGACCAACGCGATCGCCATGGCCAGCCGCCGCACGGGCGTCGACTTCAGCTATCTGCTGGGGCAGGCGAAGATCGAGTCGAGCCTCAATCCCTCGGCGCGCGCGACCACATCCTCCGCCACTGGCCTCTATCAATTCATTGACCAGAGCTGGCTCGCCGTCATCGACAAGCATGGCAGCGAATATGGCCTGGGCTGGGCGTCGGACGCGATCCAGCAGAGCGGCGGGCGCTATTATGTCGCCGATCCCGATCTGCGCCGCCAGATACTCGACCTGCGCAAGCATCCCGAAACCGCATCGGTCATGGCGGCCGCGCACGCCGCCGACAACAAGGCCTATCTGGAGAGTCGCCTCGGCCGTGAGGCGGAACCGGTCGACCTTTATCTCGCTCATTTCCTTGGGGTGGGCGGCGCGAGCAAATTTCTGTCGACCCACGATCGCGCGCCCGGTGCGACGGCGGCTTCGCTGTTCCCGGCGGCCGCGCGCGCCAATCGCTCGATCTTCTATGACAAGCAGGGCAATGCCCGCAGCTTCGCGGAAATCCGTGATCGCTTCGCCGCCAAGCTGCAAAAGGGCAGCGATACGCTGGGCGGTCCGGTTCAATATGCCGACGCCGCGCTGCCCAATGGCGCGAGGACCGTCCAGCCCGCCGACTATGTGCGGATCGAAACTCAGCGCCTTGCCCAACAGCCCGACGTGACCGTCACGCCGCAGCCGCAAACCGCGCGGCTCGCTTATCTCATGCTCGCCACCCTCGGAAGGTAATCGGCCGCAATGTCCCCTGCCCAAGTCAAAGCGAAGATCTGGATGAGCGCCGCCAAGGGCGCGGTGCTGCCGTTTGCGACGCTGATGGTCGTGCTGTTCATGATGGTCCCGGTGCCTGCGGTCATGCTGGACATCGGTTTCATCACAAACATCATGATCTCGCTCGCGGTGCTGATGGTCGCATTGAACGCGGCCAAGCCGCTCGACTTCTCCAGTTTCCCGACAGTGCTTCTGTTCGCGACGCTGCTGCGGCTGGCGCTCAACGTCGCGTCCACCCGCGTGGTGCTCGTGCAGGGCCATGAAGGCGCGGACGCCGCGGGGCAGGTGATCGAGGCATTTGGGCATTTCCTGATCGGCGGCGACTATGTCGTGGGCATCTTCGTCTTCGCGATCCTGATGATCATAAACCTGGTCGTCATCACCAAGGGCGCGGGCCGCGTGTCCGAAGTGTCGGCGCGCTTCACCCTCGACGCCCTGCCGGGCAAGCAGATGGCGATCGACGCGGACTTGAACGCCGGGCTGCTGACGCCGGAAGAAGCCAAGATTCGCCGCGCCGAAGTCGCGACCGAAGCTGATTTTTACGGTTCGATGGACGGCGCCAGCAAGTTCGTGAAGGGCGATGCGGTCGCCGGCATCCTGATCTTGGTCATCAACATCGTCGGCGGCATCATCCTGGGCGTGGTCAGCCACAAGCTGCCGATCGGCGAGGCGGCCCAGACCTACGTCATCCTTGCAATCGGCGACGCGCTGGTCGCGCAAATCCCCGCGCTCCTGCTCTCGATCGCGGCGGCGTCCATCGTCACCCGCGTCAAGAGCGAACAGGATCTCTCGGCGCAGGTCGCGGGGCAGTTCGGCACCGGCAAGGCTTGGATTCCCGTCGCCGCCATCCTTGGCTTCCTTGGCATCCTGCCGGGGATGCCCCACATGATCATTCTGCCCGCCGCTGCGGTCGCCGGCGGCATCGCCTGGCAGCTTCGCAAGGCGAGCCAGAAGAAGGCCGCCGAACCCGCGCCATTGCCGCCCGCGCCCAACCCGGCGCTCATCGAGTGGGACGATGTGTCGGACGGCGCGATCCTCGGCCTCGAAATCGGCTATGGCCTCATTTCCCTGGTGGACGAGCGCAAGGGTGCGCCGCTGATGGCGCGCATCACCGGCATCCGCCGCCAGCTATCCAAGGAACTGGGTTTCGTCGTGCCGATGGTGCGCGTGAAGGACAATCTGGCGCTCGAACCCAACCAGTATCGCATCACCATTGCTGGCGTCGTCGTCGGCGAAGATGAAATCTGGCCCGACGATCTGCTGGCGCTCGACAGCGGCGCGCTGGAAGGCACGGTGCAGGGCCGCGTGGCGAAAGACCCGACCTTTGGGCTGGACGCTGTCTGGATTTCCCAGGCCAAGCGCAGCGAGGCAGTGGTCGCGGGCTATACGGTGGTCGATCCGCCCACGGTCGTCGCCACCCACCTCAACCAGCTGATCGCGATGAACGCCGCCGAGATGTTCGGCCTGGACGAGGCGCGCAAGCTGCTCGACAATCTGAAGGACGCAGCGCCCCAGCTGGTCGATGGGCTGACGCCCGGCACGCTAAGCCTGACGCAGATCAGCGCGCTGTGCCGCGCGCTCCTGTCCGAAGGGATCGCGCTCAAGGATTTCCGCCGCATCAGCGAGGCTATGGTCGATGCCGCCCGGCCCGACATGACGCACGAGCAGCTGGTCGAAGCCGTGCGCCAGCGAATCGGTGCGCTCATCATTCAAGGGCTTGTTCCCGTAAAGATGCCGCTGCCGGTCATCACGCTCGACGGCGACCTGGAGGCGATGCTGGCGCAGGCGATGCGCGTGGCGGGCGACGCCCGGCATCCGATCGAGCCGAGTCTTGCCAATCGCATCGTCGAACAGGTGATTCACGCGGCTCGCCCGCTGCTGGGGCAGGCGCGCAATTTCGCGATCGTCACCTCGCCTGCGGCGCGGCGTGCGCTCGCCCGGCTGTTCAAGCCGCACCTGCCGGAGACGCCGGTGCTGTCCTTTCTGGAAATTCCCGATGGTAAGGGAGTGGAAGTAGTTGCCGTGGTAGGAAACGAGCCGCGCCCGACGCCCAGGCACGATCCGTTGCCGCAGCGCGAGCGAGTAGCCTGAGGAGAGGCTGAGCCATGTATATGAACAAGATCGCGGCTGGCGCTCATACCTATACCCGTCCCGGCGAGCAGAGCCCGGAGCGGTTGGCGCGCCAATATATGCCGCTGGTCCGCAAGATCGCCTGGCATGTCCATGGCCGCGTCTCCACCGCGATCGAGGTGGAGGATCTGCTCCAGATCGGCATGGTCGCGCTGGTGGAGGCCGCCAACAGCTTCGAGGATCGGGGGCTTGGCTTTGCCTCCTACGCGCAGATGCGGGTGCGCGGCGCGATGATCGATCATCTGCGGCGGCAGGCGACCTTGTGTCGGTCCGCCATGGGCAAGCGCAAGGAACTGGCAGCCGTGCGCGGCCGACTGGAGCAGCGGCTGGGGCGCCTGCCGACCGAAGCCGAGATGTCGGCGGAGATGGGCATGGAGCCCTCCGCCTATCGCGAGGTCGCCGACAGCGTCGAGATGGTCCAGCATACCAGCATGGACGAGGTTTATTCCGACCAGTCGATGTGGTTCGCCGACGTAGAGGATCGCGCCGACGCGGTGCTGGAGCGCGAGTCGCTCAAGAAGGCACTTGCCGCCTGCATCCGCGAACTGCCCGAGCGCGAAGCGCTGGTGCTCCAGCTCTATTTCGTCGAGGAATTGAACCTGGAGGAAATCGGCCGCACGCTGGACATCGGCGCGGCGCGCGTGTGTCAGATCAAGAAGGCCGCGCTCGACAAGCTGCGCGGCAAGCTGGCTGACTGGGACGACTGAGCCGCCGGACAAACCGCTAGGGTTTGAATGGGAGAATGGTCTCCAGCGTCGCCAAGGGCGGCGCGCCGGGGACGGTAACGCCGCGGCGCATCAGGAAGACATGGCGGACGATCTCCGCCTGCTGCTCGATGCCATAGCGGTCTAGCGTCCACCCCGGTTTGATAGTGTAGCTGTAGCGGCAGAAGGGATGCCGCCGCAGGACAAGGTTGATCCCCTGCTGATGCTGCCAGACATGGACCAGCTCATGGATCAGATGCCCCTGCCAGCCGACGCTCCGGCTGGCGAAGCAGTCGCAGTAAGAATCGCCCTTCGGGTGGAAATGGATCGCGCCGCGCGGCGCCATCGTCACATGGCGCGGCTGGAGGGGCCACCATGCGCGGTGATGCAGGCGCACCCGGTCCAGATCGATCGCATCGCCGAACATGCTGCGGGCAAGCTCGCGCTCGGCCAGCGTGAGCGAACGGCTATCGATCGAGCGATCCATGAGGCATGATATGGGCGCGTGACGCTGAATCGGCCAGACCCTATCTGCGCGCGATCACACCAGCCGCGTCAGCCAGTAGAAGAGCGCGCCCACCATGGCGGACGCCGGGATAGTGATGACCCAGGCGAGCACGACATTCTGCGCCACGCCCCAGCGCACGGCGGATGCGCGCCGCGCCGTGCCCGCGCCGATGATGCTGCCGGTTATGGTGTGGGTTGTCGATACCGGGATGCCCAGCAATGACGCGCCGAAGATCATGATCGATCCGCCCGCCGACGCGCTGAACCCCTGATGCTGCGACAATTTGGTGATGCGCGATCCCATAGTCTCGATGATCTTCCACCCGCCCGACAGGGTGCCGAGACCGATCGCGGCGTAGCAGCTGAACGCCACCCAATGCGGCACCTCGAACGCGCCTTTGAGGTAGCCGGTGGAATAGAGCAGCACGGTGATGATCCCCATCGTCTTCTGCGCGTCGTTGAGGCCGTGGCTCAGCGAATAGGCGGCAGAGGAAATGAGGTGGAGGATACGGAAGGCGCCTTCGGCCGACCGCGAGGTAGCGTTGCGGAACACCCAGCTGCTGCCCAGCATGATGAGCATCGCCAGAATCATGCCGATCGTGGGCGAGAGAACGATCGCCAGCAGCGTCTTGTTGAGGCCCGACCACTGGATGCCGCCGAACCCGGCATGGGCGGTGCCCGCGCCGATCAGGCCGCCGACCAGCGCATGGCTGCTGGAGGAGGGGATGCCCTTGATCCAGGTCACGACGTTCCAGAACATCGCGCCGACCAGCGCGCCGAAGATGACGGCGGGCGTCACAACGTTTCGGTCGATCAACCCCTGGCCGATCGTTTCGGCGACCTTGTGCAGGCTGGGAAAGACAATGCTGAGGAAATAGGCCGCGAAGTTGAAAGCGGCGGCGAACAGCACCGCCTGCACCGGCGCGAGCAGCCGGGTGGCGACGACGGTCGCGATGGCGTTTGCGGCGTCATGAAGGCCGTTCAGAAAGTCGAACGCCAGTGCGACGGCGATCAGGCCGATCAGCAGGGGCAATGCGAGGTCGTGCATCAGGCGTGGTCGATCACGATGCCGTCAATCTCGTTCGCCACATCCTCCAGCGCGTCGACGATGCGTTCGAGATGCTTGTAGATTTCCCGTGCGACGATGAACTGGAGCGTGTTGTCCGCGCCATCGCGCTTGAACGCGCGCTTGACCCCGGCGTCGTGGATTTCGTCGGCATGCCCCTCCATGCGAATGAGCCGCTCGGTCAATTCATGCAGCCGCCCGCCATTGCGCGCCACGTCGCGCAGCAGCGGCATAGCCGCGGCGGTCAGGCGCGCTGCATCGACGATGATCGCCGCCATGTCGCGCATTTCCTGGTCAAATTCGCGCACTTCGTAGAGGCTGACGGCCGTCGCGGTGGCCTGCATCTCGTCGACCGCATTGTCCATCGCGCTGATGAGGCTGGTGATCGCGCCCCGGTCGAACGGCGTCAGGAAGGTCTTGCGAACGGTCTTGAGCACTTCGCGCGTGACATCATCGGCATCATTTTCCCGCTCGGTGACTTCGCGGATATGGTCGGCGGCCGCCGGCCCGCCCTGGAGCAGCCGCGCCAGCGCGTCCGCGGCCGCGACGATGCTGACGGCGTGCGCCTCGAACAGGTCGAAGAAGTTGCCCGTGCGGGGCAGCAGCCGTTGGAACCAGGCGAACATGGCACTTATCCTCGATTTTCGCGCGACGGTCTGAAGCATCCCCGTGCGGCGCGCGGCGGCATTGAATTCGGCATGATCGAACGATCGGATGAGTTCGCGCAGGTCGGGTTCGTCCACCGCCTCGGCGGCCTGCGTCAAGGAAAACCAGCGGCGCTCGCGCTCATTCTGTTCCTTCCACGCGCTATGCTCCTGCGTCACCGCGAGCGGAAAGACATCGACGTCGATCATCAGCGACGCGCCGTTGCTGCGCCGTTTGCGGTAGCGGTAGGAGCCGATCGGCGTCGGGCATATCGCGCCCTCGACCCCGGCCTCCTCCATCGCCTCGCGGGCGGCCGCGCTATGTGGCGGCAGGCCGACGGGGATATTGCCCTTGGGGACGACCCAGCGGCCCGTGCCGCGCGAAGTGACCAGCATCACCATGACCGGCGCGTCGATCGCCGAGCCTTCGGTGCGATAGGGGATGGCGGCTATCTGGCGAATGCTACGGGCTCCGCTGTCAATCGTCTGCGTGGGGCGCGATCAGGTCGCTGAAATTGAGCGTCAACTGCACCGTCAGCGCATGGTCCATTTGCGCCGAAGCGCCGCCCCGCGCCAAGCGATATTGGTTGAGATAGCCTATATCCGCGCTGATCGCCCGGCCAATCGGGACGGTCACGCCGACGATGTTGCGCATCCGTTCATAGCCGCTGCGCTGGCCCCAGCGCGTGCTGTTGGGCAGGAAGAAGCTTTCATGGCTGGCGAACAGGCCGAAACCCTTGCGGGCGCCGATCGGCAGGTTGTAGCGGATCAGCGGACGGATACGGATGCCGACGCCTGGCTGCTGGGTATGGAAACGCTCATCCACCCGAAACCGGGTGAACACGCGGCCGAAGGTCGCGACGACCTGCTGCCGCACGCGGTCCTCATCGGCGGCGTTGTTGCCGTTGTGGAAACCGACGCGCCGATAGCCCAGGCCCAGTTCCACATTGTCCGCGACCCGATAGCCGAGCACCGCGCCGAATTCGGTCTGGTAGAGCCCGTCTGGCCGATCGCCGAAGCGGGCGATCTGCTCCAGCGTGATCCGCGCCTTCTTCGTCAGCTTCACATTGGTGTTGACTTGCAGCCAGAGTTGCTCGTCCTCCCGCAGTCGCGCCGCTGCCGGGTGGGTGGCGCACAGCGCCGCCGCGACCGGGAACATCCGGGCCGAACAGTGGAGTCGGGGAAGGGCAGAACGGAGCATGGCGCGCCCCCATAATGCCCAGACACGAAATTGTCACAAATATTTCACAGATACTTCACAGATGACATGAACGCGCCAGCGCGCAGCCTTTCGGGGCGCGCGGGCCGCCAACATGGATGAAATCAAATCTTTCCGCCATCGGGTGCAGAGGGGCGCCCGCTAGAGACCTAATCGAGAGAGAAGGTCCATGGCTCATCCCGTTGTTCTGTCGCGCCAATCGAAGGACGGTGGCGCGGCGCCGCTCCGCGCGCTGGCACGACCGGCCGATCGCACGACGCCGCTGCCGCGCGTCGCCTTCCTGTTCAATGCGCAGGCGCATCATATCCTGCACGGGGCCACGACCGCGCAGGCGCTGGCGGATGCATGGCGCGCGCAGGTCGACATCCTCTCGCCATCTGACGCCCACCTCGATTTCGCGCGCGCGCTGGCGGGCGGGGAGGGGCTGAACTTCCGCCAGGTGGGCGCGCCACTGCTCAACCGGCTGGCGGCGCGGGGGCAGAGCGCAGTTCCGCCCAAATTGCTGACCCTGCTCGCGGCCCGCCGTCAGCTCGATCGCTACGACGCCATCGCCCTGCCGGAACGCACCTCCACAATCATTCGCGCCATGGGCGTGCGGCGGCCCAGGCTCATCCATATCGATCATGGCGCAGGCGACCGCGCGGCCGGTTTCGATCCCCGTATCGCCCGGTTCGATTTCGCTCTGCTCGCCGGACGGAAGCAGGAGCGGCGGATGCTGGACGAACAGCTGATCCGCCCCGGCGCCTATCGCATTATCGGCTATCCCAAATTCGACGCGGCCGACCGGCTACGCGACACGGACTGGTATCCGTTTGCCGAACGCCGGCCGACGATCCTCTACAACCCTCATTTTTCGGACACGCTCGGCAGCTGGGGCAGGGACGGGTTGGCGATCGTCGATCGGATCGCGACAGCGGGGCGCCACAACCTGATCGTTGCCCCGCATATCCGCCTGTGCGATCGGCCCTCGACCCGCGCGGCGGTCGAGCGGCAGCTCGCGCCTTATGCCGACCTGTCGCATGTCCATGTCGATCTGGGCAGCCATCGTCTCGTCGATATGAGCTACACTGCCATGGCCGACATCTACATTGGCGATGTCAGCAGCCAGATTTACGAGTTCCTGCGGCGGCCCCGACCGGCTCTGTTTGTGAACAGTCATGGGGTGGATTGGCGCGACGACCCCAATTATGCCCACTGGCATCTGGGGCCGGTGGCGCGCGGCGTCGACGATCTGATGCGGCGACTGGACCGGGCCGATGCCGATCATGCCGACTATGCGGAGGCCCAGCGGCAGGCGTTTGCCGACACGTTCGATCTGGAGGGGGGCGACAGCTCGCGCCGCGCCGCCGCCGCCATTGCCGACTTCCTGCGGTTGACGCCACGCTGAGCCCCGTTTGCCACCCGGCCTGTCCGCATGATAGGGCCGGTCCCATGCACATCTTGGTGGTCGAAGACGATAAGCGGGTCGCCGATCATGTCGCCAGGGGCCTCCGCGAGAGCGGTCATATGGTCGAGATCGTCCAAGACGGGCGAACCGGTCTGCTGCGCGCGGCGGCGGAGCGGTTCGACCTTCTGATCCTCGATCGCATGTTGCCCGAGATGGACGGGCTGAAACTGCTTCAGGTGCTGCGCGGGACGGGTGACGCCACGCCCGTCCTGATCCTGAGCGCGCTGGGCGACGTGGACGAGCGGATCAAGGGCTTGAAGGCGGGCGGGGACGATTATCTGCCCAAGCCCTTCGCCCTGTCCGAACTGGTGGCGCGGGTCGAGGTGCTGGGCCGCCGCGCGCCGACGATCAGCGAGGCGACGGAGCTGTGCTGTGGCGATCTCGTTGTCGACCTGCTCGGCCACAGCGTCACCCGCGCGGGGCGGAAGATCGACATCACCCAGCGCGAGTTCCGCATCCTCGAATATCTCGTCCGCAATGCCGGGCGGGTCGTCACCCGGTCGATGCTGCTGGAGCATGTCTGGGACTATAGTTTCGACCCGCAGACCAATATCATCGACCAGCATGTCAGCCGCCTGCGCCAGAAGCTCGACCGGGGTTTCGACCAGTCGGTGATCGAGACCGTGCGCGGCACCGGCTATGTCGTGCGGCCGGGCTGATGCCGCGCCTGCTCTCCAGCCTCTCCTTCCGTTTGGCACTGAGCTATGCCGGCCTTTTCGTCGGGTCGCTCTTGCTGGTGTTCGCCGGCTATTATCTGGTGGCTATTCGCCAGCCGATCGAAGCAACCAAGGCGGCGGTCGAACGGGAAGCAGTGGCGTTGGCAGGGCTTTACCAGCGGCAGGGTAGTGCTGCGCTTGTCGCCCGCCTGCGGGCGCGGGCGAGATCGGCTGAAACGCCCAAGCCTTTCCAGGCTTTCATCGATGCGCGAGGTAAAGTCGTCACCACTAATTTACCAAGCTGGCCTGCTCGGTCGGAGCAGCGCTGGCTCTGGCTGGAAGCCGACATATTTGCCGATGGCAACGAGATCGACTTCGATTCGCTGACGCTGGACCACCGCTTCCCTGATGGCGCACGGTTGATGGTCGGCCGCGACCTCAATGTGGTGCGCGATCGCCAGTTGATGATGCGCTCCTCGGGCCTGGCGGTGATCGGCGGGGCTCTCGCCATCGGCCTGATCGTCGGACTGCTGATGAGCCGCGCGATCGGACGGCGTATCGACCGGTTTGCGGACACCGCGCGTGCTGTCATGGCCGGCGATATGGCAAAGCGCGTACCCACCGACGGCAGTGGCGACGAGTTCGATCATCTGGCCCGGACGTTGAACGCCATGCTGGACCGGATCGAGGACAGCTTCGAATCGGTCCGGCGGGTGTCCGATAGTGTCGCGCACGAACTGCGTACCCCGCTCGCCCGGCTCCAGGCCAATCTGGAGGATGCCAGCGAAGGCGCCGGAGGGGCCGGGCCTGTCGAGCACGCGCTTGCCGAAGCCGATCGGCTCCGCGCGATATTCGATGCCGTAATGCGCATCTCCCGGATTGAGACCGGCAGTTTGCAGGCGGCGATGGTGCAGGTGGACCTTCCTGCACTGCTCGACGATGTCGCCGATTTTTATCGGCCGGAAGCGGAAGCGAAGGGGTTGGTCCTGTCCACCTTCGTCCAGTCCGGATTGTCACTGTGCGGCGACAGGAACCTGCTGTTCCAGGCGGTCGCCAATCTCCTCGACAACGCGCTGAAATATACGCCTGCGCCCGGTGAAATCGTGCTTTGGGGGCGTTCGGGCCGACGCGGCGTCCTCATCGGCGTTCAGGATACGGGGCCGGGCGTCGCGGAGGACGCGCTCCCCCGGCTGACCGAACGCTTCTACCGATGCGACAAGCGGCAGGAGGGCTTGGGCCTCGGCCTTGCTTTCGTCGCGGCGACGGCGCGGCTGCACAGGTCCGAAATATCCTTCCACAATGGCGATGGCGGCTTCCGGGTCGAATGGCTGTTCCGGCCGGGCAGCGGGCCGCCTCTCGCAGGCTGACCGAATTGCGAGGGGCTTATGAAAATATCCTATATGTTTCGCCCGCGACCTTGTAAGTGATCCTCATCATGTCCGAACTGCGCAGCATCGTTCCATCCGGCTCCGGCAGCAGCGCCGCCGCGCGGCCGGCGTCCGGCCCCACGTTGGTCGAGCGCGCCTATCAGCATCTGCTTTCCATGCTGATGAGCGTGCAGATCGCGCCGGGCGAGCGCATCCCGATCGATACGGTCGCGCGCCAGCTCGGCATATCGCAAACGCCCATCCGCGAGGCGCTGAGCCAGCTTGAGGCGGAGAAGCTGGTCTATAAAACGACCAATGTCGGCTACCGCGCCAGCCCGCAGATGACGCCGGAAGAGGTGCACGACCTCTATACGCTGCGCCTGCTGATCGAGCCTTATGCGGCGGCGCAGGCGGCGAAGCATATGGATGATGCCGCGCTCGCCATCCTCCAGTCGATCCAGGCCGACATGAACGCTGTGGTGGATCGCGACGAGCGCGCCTTCGCCCGGTTCGCCGAGGCCGACGCGCAGCTGCACCGGCTGATCGCAAAGGGCAGCGGCAATCGCCTGATTGAGGAGACGATCGAGCGGCTGCATTCGCATCTTCAGATTTTCCGGTCGCTCTATCAGAATAGCGCGCAGCCCGACGCACCGGAAACAGCGGCGCGCGAGCATCAGCAGATCATCGCCGCGCTGCTGGCCCACGATCCCGTGGCCGCGGAGCAATCCTTGCGCGAGCATCTGACTCGATCGCAGCAGCGCATGGACCGCGCGAACGCCACTTTGCGATAAGCTCCAGCACAGATCGCGCGTCCGCTCGGACCGGCTGGAAATGCCTTGACGGCATTTGTAGGAGCAATTACGACTATCTCGCCAGATCATATATGATATGAAACGGTCTGGAGAGGACAGCGATGCATTCGATGATAAACGCCGGCTTGTTGAGCTTCGGGATCGCGCTGGCGGCGGGTGTCCCCGGCGCGGCCGTCGCCGAGACGGTGGTGCTACGGGACGTCACGCTGATCGACGGCACCGGCAGGGCGCCCGCTGCGCGCCAGGCTGTTATCATCACCGACGGCCGTATCCGCTGGGTCGGACAGTCCGCGCGGGTGAAGATCCCCGCCGGGGCGACGGTGAAGCGGCTGAAGGGCAAATATCTGATGCCCGGCCTGATCGACAGCCATGTCCATCTGGGCCTGGTCGATGGCATCACCCAGAATCTCAAATATCAGACGCCCGAGAATATCGAGCGCCAGCTTAAGACCTATGCCGCTTATGGCGTGACGACGGTGCAGACGCTGGGCACCGAGCAGGATCTGATCTTCCCAATCCAGCGTCGCCGCAACGAGCGCAGCGCGACGACGCGCGTTTATACGGTAGGGCAGGGCGTGGTGTTCAAGGGCAGCTATGGCGGCATACCTGGCCTGGACCAGCAGGTCGCAACGCCCGAAGACGCGCGCAAGATGGTGGACGCCCAGGCCGCCAAGGGCGCGGACCTCATCAAACTGTGGGTCGACGATGAGTTCGGGATGCTGGACGAGCGGATGCCCCCGCCGATCAGTGAAGCAGTGATCGATGAAGCGCGCAAGGACGGCAAGAAGACCGTCGCGCATATCTTCTACTACGACAATGCCGCCGAACTGACGCGCGAGGGCGTGGACGCCTTCGCCCATTCGGTTCGCGATCGCGCCGTGGACGACGCTCTGCTGGGCGCGATGAAGGCGAAGGGCGTGTGGCAGATGGCGGCGACGCTGAGCCGGGAGGCGTCCTTCACCTATGCGACCTTGCCATTCCTCGACGATCCCTTCTTCGCGCGCGGCGTGACGCCGGCCGTGCTAACGGAGCTGAAAAGCCCCGAGCGCGCCGCCAAGCTGGCGGCCGCCCCCAACTTCCCCAAATATGCGCCCACCCTGCAATATGCGCTCGACAATTTCGGGCGCGAGGTGAAGGCCGGCATCCGCTACGGCATGGGCACCGACAGTGGACCGACGGCCCGCTTTCCGGGCTATTTCGCGCATTGGGAACTGGAATTGATGGTCAAGGCCGGGGTCACGCCGATGCAGGCGCTGACCGCAGCGACGAGCGCCAACGCGGCGTTCATGGGCGCGAAGGATATCGGCACGATCACGCCGGGCAAATGGGCCGACCTGCTGGTGCTGGACCGCGACCCCACTGCCGACATCCGCAACACGCGCGCTATTCATGCCGTCTATATCAGCGGGACGAAGGTGCCGACCATCTGGCAGACCTGCGCCGGCCGCGCCGCCGACGCCTGCGGGGCGCCCCAGTGAGAAACGAAGCGACGGCGATCGACCAGCCGGATCGCCGCGCCGCGGCGCAGCGGCCGACGCGTGCGCGCCATGCCGTACTGTGGCTGACGGTGCTCGCCTATCTCATCACCTATATGGACCGCGTCGTCATTGCGACGGCAGCGCCGGTGATCGAAAAGGAATATGGCTTCACGCCTGTCACGATGGGGTGGATCTTCGCCTCCTTCTCGATCGCCTATGCCTTGTTCCAGATACCGGGCGGCTGGCTCGGCGACCGTTTCGGCCCGCGTCGCGCGTTGACCGGGGTGGTGCTCTGGTGGTCGACTTTCACGGCGGCCACGGCGCTGACCTGGTCGGCCGGATCGATGATGCTGTGCCGCTTCCTGTTCGGCATGGGAGAGGCTGGCGCGTTCCCGATCGCGACCCGGTCGCTGTCGCGCTGGATGCTGCCGTCGGAACGCGGCTGGGCGCAGGGCGTCACCCATGCGGGCGCGCGGCTGGGCGGGGCGGTGACCCCGGTGTTCGTCGCGCTGCTGATCGTGCAGTTCGGCTGGCGGATGCCGTTTCTCGCCTTCGCGCTGATCGGCATCGGCTGGGCGGCGCTCTGGTTCTGGTATTATCGCGACACGCCGCGCGAGCATGGCTCGGTCAACGCGGCGGAACTGGAGATGATCGAGGGCGCGCTGGGCGCGGGCCGGGCGCGGGTCAGCGTGCCGTGGCGGCATCTGCTGGGCAACAGCCAGCTCTGGGTGCTGTCGGCGATGTATTTCTGCTACGCCTATTGCATCAACATCTTCCTGACCTGGTTCCCCAAATATCTCCACGACGCGCGCGGGTTCGACATCGCGATGATGGGCCTGTTCGCCAGCATGCCGCTGATGGCCGGCGTCATCGGCGACCTCCTGGGCGGCTGGTTTTCCGACACTCTGGTCAAGCGCGGCGCGGGGCTCAAGATGGCGCGGCGCAGCGTTGCGGTCGTCGGCTTTCTGACGGCGGCGGTGATGATCCCGCTGGCAGCGGCAGCGGACGGCCATGTCGCGAGCATCGCCTTCTTTTGCATCGCGCTGTTCGGGCTGGAACTGACGGTTGGCGTGTCCTGGGCGGTGACGCTGGACATTGGCGGCGAATATGCCGGCTCGGTTTCGGCGGTGATGAACACGCTGGGCAATAGCGGCGCGGCGGTGGCTGCCGCCGTCACCGGCTATATCGTCAGCGCGAGCGGCTGGTTTGCCGCCTTCGCCGTGCTGTCGGTGCTTTGCCTGATCGCGGCCGCGCTATTCCTTCGCATCGACGCCTCGCGCAAGTTGCGGGACGGGCAGGAGGCGACAGCATGAGCCCCTCGCGGCGGAATGAAAAGAGGCGCGGCACCGCGTCCGATACGGAGATGCATAACGTGAAATATTGGATGTTCGCTGTCGGGGTCGGCATGGCCGCCATGGCCGGCTCTGCCATCGCCGCCATGCCCAAGGGCAACGCTGCCAAGGGGCAGCAGGTCTTCGCCCGCTGCGCCGCCTGCCACAAGGTCGGGCCTAACGCTGCGGGCGGGATGGGGCCGGCGCTGAACGGTGTTGTCGGCCGGGCGGCGGGCAGCGACGGAGGCTTCCGCTATTCGCCGGCGATGAAGGGCTCGGGCATCAAATGGGACGAGGCCAATCTCGACAGCTTCCTCTTGGGCCCGGCCAAGAAGGTGCCCGGCACCAAGATGACCTTCCCCGGCATGGCGGCGGCGCAGGATCGCGCCGACGTGATCGCCTTCCTCAAGCAATATGACGCGAAGGGCGGCAAGAAATGAGCGACCTTCCCCCCGCTTTCGGCGCGTTGCGCCTGCCGCGCTCCGTCCTCTTCGGCCGGGGCCAGCGCCATGCGCTGGGCGCAGCCGCCAGCAAGCTCGGCAAGCGCGCGCTGCTCTGCACCGACGAACGCCAGGGCGCGCAGCCCGAATTCCACGCCATGGTCGCCGATCTACGCGCGCACGGGATGGACGTGCATGTGTTCGACCGCACCATCCCCGACCTGCCGATCGGCCCCATCGAGGCGTGCGTCGCGGAAGTGCGCGGCTTTGCGCCCGATGTCGTCATCGGCATCGGCGGCGGCAGCTCCATGGACATGGCGAAGGTGGTCGCCGTGCTGCTGACCCATGGCGGCGATATACGGTCCTATTATGGCGAGTTCGCCGTGCCCGGCCCGGTCATGCCGCTGATCGCCATGCCGACCACCGCCGGGACGGGATCGGAAGTCACCCCGGTCGCGGTGGTGTCCGACGACCAGCGTGGCGCGAAGGTCGGCATCGCCAGCCCGCACCTCATTCCCCTGGTCGCGATCTGCGACCCGGCCCTGACCATCACCTGCCCGCCCGGCCTGACCGCCTGTTCGGGCGCGGACGCGCTGACCCACGCAGTAGAAGCCTATACGACGCTCGCGCGTCCGGCCGATCCGATGCTGACGCAGGATCATGTGTTCGTCGGCAAGAATTTGCTGTCGGATCATTTCGCCCGGCTGGCGATCGCCAACGTGTTCCTCTACCTCGAACGCGCCTATCGCGACGGCAGCGATATCGAGGCGCGCGAAGGGCTGATGCTTGCTTCGCTGGCGGCGGGATGCGCTTTCGGCACGGCGGGCACGGCGGCGGCGCATGCCATCCAATATCCGGTCGGCAACCTCACGCACACCGCCCATGGCGACGGGGTGGCGACGTTGCTGCCCTTCGTCATGCAGTATAATCAGCCCTATTGCACGCCGGCCTTTGCCGAACTGGCGCGCACCATCGGCATGCCCGATGCGCCGCAGGACCAGATGTCGCAGGGCTTTATCGATGCGGTCGCCGACCTGCTCGGGCGGGTCGACATTCCTCGCACACTCGCGGCGCTGGGCCTTCAGGCCGAGCAACAGGATTTCGTGGCGGAGAATGCGCTGAACGCCGCCCGGCTGGTCAAGAACAATCCCCGTCCCCTCGATCTGGTGGCAATGCAGCACATCACCCGCGCGGCCTTTTCCGGCGAGCGCGCGGCGCTGCGGACCGCCTGACTTTTTCGCACAAGGTTCCCATGACGCACAGCTACACTTGCACCACCACCGAGGGCCATGACGGGCCCTTCGCCATTCCCACCGACCTGCTGATCGGTGACGCCTGGACGGCGGCGGCGAGCGGCAAGCGGATCGATATAGTCAATCCGGCAACGGAAACGGTCCTGACATCGGTCGCGGACGCCAGCGCGGCCGAGGGCGTTGCCGCCGTCGACGCCGCCGCCGCTGCCGCCGCCGGCTGGGCCGCGACCCCGCCGCGCAAGCGCGCCGACATTCTGCTCGCCTGCTTCCACGCGATGATGGCGGAGCAGGAGTGGTTGGCGCACCTCATCACGCTGGAGAATGGCAAATCGCTGACCGACGCGCGGGGCGAGGTGGCCTATGCCGCCGAATTCTTCCGCTGGTATGCGGAGGAAGCGGTGCGCATCAACGGAGAACTGTCGCACTCGCCGTCCGGGGCCAACCGGATCATGGTGCAATATCAGCCGATCGGCATCGCTTTGCTGATCACGCCCTGGAATTTCCCGGCGGCAATGGCGACGCGCAAGATCGCCCCGGCGCTGGCGGCGGGTTGCACCTGCATCCTGAAACCCGCCGAGGAAACGCCGCTGACGGCGCTGGCCGTGGCGGAGATCATGCGACGGGCCGGGGTGCCGGCGGGCGTCGTCAATGTCGTCAACACCAGCGATCCGGGGCCGCTGTGCGGTGACATATTGCACGATCCGCGCGTGCGTAAATTGTCCTTCACCGGGTCTACCGAAGTCGGCCGTATCCTGCTGCGCCAGGCGGCGGATCAGGTCATCAGCTCATCGATGGAACTGGGCGGCAACGCGCCCTTCCTGATCCTGGACGATGCCGCTCTGGACGCGGCGATCGAGGGCGCGCTGGTCGCCAAGATGCGGAACGCCGGCGAAGCCTGCACCGCCGCCAACCGATTCTATGTCCAGCGCGGCATCCACGACGCCTTCGTCGCCAGGCTGGTCGAGCGCATGGGCGCGATGAAGATGGGGCCGGGACTCGAGAGTGGGACTGAATGCGGCGCGATGATCAATCGGGCGGCGATAGACAAGATCGAGCATCTGGTCGCCGATGCGGTCAGCCGTGGCGCCGAGGTGAAGCTGGGCGGCAGGACGCCCGAGGGCGCGGGCTATTTCTATCCGCCCTCCGTCATCGCCAATGTCCAGCCGGATTCGGAAATCCTGACCACCGAAGTGTTCGGGCCGGTCGCAGCGGTGATCCCCTTCGACAATCCCGAAGATGCGATCGCGCTCGCCAACGCCACCGAATATGGGCTGGCCGCCTATGTTTACACCGAAAATCTCAAGCGCGGGCTTCAGATGGCGGAGAAGATCGAGGCCGGCATGGTCGCGATCAACCGTGGCCTGGTGTCGGACGCCGCCGCGCCCTTCGGCGGGGTGAAGCAGAGCGGCTTGGGACGCGAGGGCGCGCATCATGGCCTGCTCGAATATTGCGAGGCCAAATATATCGCGGTCAGTTGGTGATCCGCACGACGATCGGGCGCAACAGAGCAGGGAGAGGGTCGGAAGCGCGATGATGAAACTGAGCCGACGCAAACTCATGAGCGGATCCGTCGCCGCGGCGGCCGCCATCGGAGCCAATCCTGTGCGGCGAGCCATGGCGCAGGACGAACTGCCCGCCGGACCCGACACTGAATGGCGCCATTATGCGGCCGATCAGGCCAATACGCGCTATTCGCCGCTGGACCAGATCAATGCCGACAATTTCGGCGACCTCCAGATGGCATGGAGCTTCAAGACAGACGTTCTGGGCGCGCGCAAGGAATATCAGTTCGAGCCGACCCCGCTCCTCATCAAGGGGCGGCTGTTCCTGACGGCGGGGTCGCGGCGCGACTGCGTCTGCATCGACGCGGCGACGGGTGAACTGCTCTGGATGTTCCGCAAGGATGAAGGGCAGCGGGCGCTCAATTCCCCGCGCCAGCTGTCGGGCCACGGCTGCTCCTACTGGACCGATGGCAAGGCCGAGCGCATCCTCTTTGTGACGATCGGCTATCAACTCGTGTCGCTGGACGCCGACACCGGCCTGCCCGATCCCGCTTTCGGGGTGAATGGCGTGGTCGACCTCAAGCAGGATTTCGATCAGGAACTCGATCCGGAGACCGCCGATGTCGGGCTGCACGCCACGCCGCTGGTCGCGCGCGACACTGTAGTGGTGGGCGCGGCCCATTCGGCGGGCGACGTGCCGGCGGTGCGGAAGAATGTGAAGGGCTATGTCCGCGGCTTCGATGTGCGGACGGGCAAGCGCAAATGGATATTCCACACTATCCCGAAGAAGGGCGAGTATGGCTATGACAGCTGGCTGAACAAGGATGCCGACGAAGCCGGCAATGCCGGCGTCTGGGCGGAAATGTCCGCCGACGAGGAACTGGGCCTCGTCTATGTCCCCGTCGAACTGCCCACCGGGGACGAAATGGGCATGTTCCGGCGGGGCAATGCGCTGTTTGGCGAATCGCTCGTTGCGCTGGATATCGAGACCGGGCAGCGGCGCTGGCACTATCAGCTGGTCCATCATGGCCTCTGGGACCGCGACATTCCCTGCGCGCCGATCCTGTGCGACATCCCGGTCGATGGCCGCACGGTCAAGGCGCTGGCGCAGCCGACCAAGCAATGCTTCCTCTATGTCCTCGACCGCACCAACGGCCAGCCGATCTGGCCGATCGTCGAGCGGCCGGTCGAAAAGGGCGACGTGCCGGGCGAATGGTATGCCAAAACCCAGCCTTTCCCGACCAAGCCGCCCGCCTATGATGTGCAGGGCATCGGCATCGACGACCTCATCGACTTCACGCCGGCGCTGCGCGCCAAGGCGGTGGAGATGGTGAAGCAATATAAGATCGGTCCGCTCTACACCCCGCCGGTGGTGAGCAAGCCGGGCCGCTGGGGCACGATCTCCGTGCCAGGCATCCAGGGCGGGACCAATTGGCCGGGTGGCTGCTACGACCCGGAAAGCCATACCGTCTTCGTCTATTCCAAGACCCAGCCGTCGGTCATCGGGATCATCCCCAATGAAGACAGCAGCGTGTCGGAATTTCCGCAAGTGCATGGCATTGCGGGCCGGGACGTGAAGCCGCAAACCGCCATGGGGGCGGAAGGATCGGGCGAGATGCGCCGCCCACCCGCCATGCGGCCGGGCTCCGGGCCGCCGCCCGGCTTCCTGGTGGTGGACGGGCTGCCGTTGCTCAAGCCCCCTTATGGTCGCATCACCGCGATCGACCTTAGCAAGGGCGACCTCAAATGGCAGGTCGCGCATGGCGAGACGCCGGACAATGTCCGCAACCATCCCGCGCTCAAGGGGCTGACGATTCCGCGCACCGGGCGTGCCGGCAATCTGGGGCCGCTCTGCACCAAGACGCTGGTGATCTGCGGAGAGGCGGGCTTCTACACCAATGAATATGGCATACGCGGCGCGATGCTGCGCGCATATGACAAGGCGACCGGCGAGGAGAAAGGCGCGGTCTATATGCCCGCGCCGCAGAGCGGATCGCCCATGACGTACATGCTGGGTAACCGCCAATATATCGTCGTGGCGGTGGGCGGCGGTAATTACAGTGCGGAACTGATCGCGTTCCGCCTTCCGGGAGTGGCGTGATGCAACGGATGTCTGGATGGATCGCGGGCGCGGCCTTGCTGGCTCTCGGCGGTGCGGTGGCGACCCGCGCGCAGGCGCCCGATCGCAACGTGTGGACCGGCGTCTATACGAAGGATCAGGCGGAGCGGGGCAGGACTGCTTATGCCGAAAATTGCGCCGCCTGCCATGGCGAGACGCTGGCCGGCATCGACGTGGCGCCGGCGCTGGTCGGGCCGGCCTTCCTCAACAACTGGAACAACACGTCGGCGGGCGACCTGTTTTCCCGTATCCAGATGACCATGCCGCTGAATGCGCCGGGGAGCCTGGGCGGGCGGAAGGTCGCTGACATCGAAGCCTTCATGTTCGAGGCGAACGGCTTCCCGGCGGGGAACCTGCCGCTGCCGCCCAACGCCGCGCTGATGCCCAATGTCCGCATCGTGGCGCAGAAGCCGGAGCCGGCGAAGGCCGAAGGGCCATGCAAATGTAATTGATGGATGGGACGGGATGCCGTTTCAGCGTCCCGTCCACTCCGGCACCTTCTTGGTGCGCGCCAGGAAATTGGCAACGCCCCGCCGGAAGTCGGCGCTGCCATAGACCTGCCCGATCAGATCCTCGACGTCGGGCAGCGCGCCGAAGCTCATGCGGCGAAGCATCTCCTTGGTCGCGCGGGTGGTAAGCGGGGCGTTCTCCGCCGCGCGCACGGCCAGCGCCTCGGCCTCCGCGTCCAGCGCCTCGCGCTCGACGATACGCAGCAGGAAGCCGCTGGCGCAGAGTTCCTCCGCCGTCAGCATCTCGCCAAGCAGCACCATGCGCTTGGCCCGCTGCACGCCGACCGCGTCGCCGATCCGCGCCAGGCTGGCGGCGGACAGGCAGTTGCCGATGGTGCGCCCGATCGGCGATCCGAAGCGGGCGTCGCGCGTCGCGATGCGGAAATCGCAGGCCGACGAGATGTTGATGCCGCCGCCCACGGCCCAGCCCTCCACAACGGCAATGGTGGTACAGGGGATGGCGTCGACCGCCCCCATGCATTCGTCGATGTCGCGCTCATAATCGACGCCCTGCTGGCCGGTCTCATAATCGGCGAATTTCGAGATGTCGGTGCCGGAGATGAACGCCTTGCCGCCGACGCCGCGAAACACCGCGACGCGGATCGAGGGATCGGCGGCGATGTCGCGTGCGGCGTCGCGCAGGTCGTGCCACATGACGCTGGTCAGCGCGTTGTGCGCGGCGGGGTTGGAGAAGCGGATATGCGCCTGATTGCCGCGCTTTTCGTAGATCAGCCGGGCATCGGTCATTGTGCGGCTTCCTGCGGCGCGGCGAGCAGACCTTTCTCGATCAATTCCTGCCGAATGCTGTCGCTATGTTCGTTCAGCAGCGGCGGGGGAAGGCGGACCTCCTGAGGCGTCCCGCGCATCTTGACCGGGAAGCCCAGCGCCTTGAACTCGCCCTCAACGGGGTGCGGCACCATTTGCACCATGTCGCGCGCGACCGCCTGCTCGCTCGTCACCGCCTCGCCATAGTCGAGGATCGGGGCGGCAGGCACGCCGGCCGCCAGCAGCGCGTCGATCCATTCCTCGCGCGTGCGGCTGCGGAAAGTGGGTGCGAGTTCCTCGATCAGGGCAATGCGATTGGTTACGCGCGCGGCATTGGTCGAATAGCGCGCATCTTCCTGAAGCTCCGGGCGGCCCAGCACCTCAATGAAGGTGAGCCATAGCCCTTGATTGGCCGCGCCGATGACGAACCAGCCGTCCGACGCTTGCACCGCCTGATAGGGAGCGGACATGCGGTTGGCGGAGCCGATCGGCGTGGGCGACTGGCCGGTGCCCCAAAGTTCGGTCGTCTCCCAGATCGACAGACCGAGCGCGGCCTCCAGCAGCGATGCATCGATATACTGCCCCACACCGCTCTTTTCCCGGCCGATCACGGCGGACAGGATCGCGTAGGCGGAGAAAAGGCCGGCGCCGAGGTCCGCGACGGCGATGCTGTTCTTCGCCGGCTCCATGCCGGGGAAGCCGTTGGAACTGAGAACGCCCGACATCGCCTGCGCGATGAGGTCGAAGCCGGGGCGCTGCGCCCAGGGGCCGGTCTGGCCGAAGCCCGAGATGCTGGCATAAACGAGGCGCGGGTTGATCTTCGCGAGCGTGTCATAGTCGATGCCGAGCCGCGCGGCGACGCCGGGGCGGGCATTTTCGACCAGCACGTCGGCGCTCTTCACCAGTGCATAGAGCACCTCGCGGTCGGCATCGTCCTTGAGGTTGAGAGCGATGCTGCGCTTGTTGCGGTTGAGCGCAAGGAAACCGGGGCTGTCGTCTCCCTTGAGGCGGAAGCCCATCGAGTGGCGGGTCGAATCCCCCGTTCTGGGCGGCTCGATCTTGATGACGTCCGCGCCCATGTCGCCCAGCAACATGCAGCAGAAGGGGCCTGCCATCACCTGCGAAATGTCGAGAACCCTGATGCCGGCGAGGGGCAGATCAGCCATATTCCATCTCCCTTGGGCGCCGATACGTACAACGCCAAAAATCCGTCAGATCATATTGTATATGATTTGACCCTTTGCTAGCATTGCTCCTACAAAAGAACAACCGGGCTTGTCGATGAAGGTCGGACCCGCATTTTACCGGAGAGGCATGTCGTTGCAATTTTCCTCCCTCTTCCGCCGGTCTGCCGCACTGGCGTCGCTCCTGTCGCTGCCGCTCGCGCCGATGGCGGGCGCAGCGCCTTCGGCCGAATCGGACTGGGCCAGCTATGGCCGCGATCCGGGCGGCGCGCGCCATTCGCCGCTCAAGCAGATCACGCCGGCTAACGTCGGCACGCTGCGCCAGGCGTGGGTCTATCATATGCGGCCGGCGGGCGTCACCGCCGATACCGGGCCGATGCCCGACGGGATGCGGGCCAGGTTCGCCACCGGCTTCTCCGCGTCCGAGGCGACACCGCTGGTGGTCGATGGGGTCATGTATCTTTCGACGCCCTATAACCGCGTCGTCGCGCTCGATGCAGCGACCGGGCAGGAGCGCTGGGCCTATACGCTCGCCAACAAGGATCAGGCATCGACCCGCGGCGTCGCCTACTGGCCGGGGGTCAAGGGGAAGGGCGCACGCATCTTCTTCGGGACGCGATCGGGCAAGCTGATCGCGCTCGACGCCGCAACGGGCCAACTCGTCGCCGATTTTGGCGAGGCGGGCATGGTCAATATGAAGACGCCCGAGGTGATGAACGGCCTCAAGGCCGCGCCGCTGGGCATGAGCAGCCCGCCGGCCATATACAAGAATCTGATCATCACGGGCTCGCGCGTGCAGGAAATGCCGGTCAGGGGCGCGGCGGGCGACGTGCGCGCCTGGGACGCGCGGACGGGCAAGCTGGTCTGGACCTTCCACAGCATCCCGCGTGATGGGGAGCCGGGTGCGGACACGTGGGAGCCGGGCAGCGCCAAGGGACGGTCGGGCACCAATGTCTGGACCTTCGTTCAGGTCGATGAGAAGCGGGGCATCGCCTATCTGCCGATCGGCGCGCCGACCTTCGACCGGTGGGGCGCGGACCGCAAGGGCGCGAACCTCTATTCCAACTCGGTCGTCGCGGTGGATGCGGCTACGGGCAGGTATCTCTGGCATTTCCAGACCGTCCATCACGACATCTGGGATCTCGACCTGCCGACGCTGACGCTGATCGACATCAAGCGCGGCGGGCGGACGATGCCGGCGCTGGTGGCGATGAACAAGACCGCGATCATGTTCATCCTCGACCGCGTCACCGGCAAGCCGCTGTTCGAGGTCAAGGAAGTGCCGGTGCCGACCGAGACCGACGTGCCGGGCGAGCAGCCCTGGCCGACCCAGCCGATGCCGGTCGCGCCGCCGCCGCTGACGCGGCTGGCCTATACCGAAAAGGATATACTCGACATTACGCCCGAGCTGAAGGAACGGTGCGAGGCGCTGGTCAAGAAGCTCAACGTCACGCCGAGCAAGCCCTTTCAGCCGCTGCGGGCCGACAGCGCGATCAATTTTTTCCCCGGCAGCCTGGGCGGCGCGGACTGGGGCGGGGGGGCGTTCGACCCCAGCCTCAATCTCTATGTCATCAACCTCAATGAACTGGCGAGCCCGCAGCAGTTGGAACAGCAACCGGATGGCAGTTGGGGGATGAAGGGCGGCTATGCCTATTTCGCGGACATGGAGACGGGCTTTCCCTGCCACAAGCCGCCATGGGGCGAACTGGTCGCGGTGGATGTCGTCAAGGGCACGGTCGCCTGGCGACGGCCGCTCGGCGACACCGGGCACCCGCTGCTCAAGGACGCGGGCATCACCAGCGCGGGCGGGCCGTTCACGACCGCCGGTGGCCTCACCTTCATCGGCGCGACCAAGGACCAGCGTTTCCGCGCGTTCGACACGAAAACCGGCAAGCTGCTGTGGACCGCGGAACTGCCCGGTTCCAGCTATGGCACGCCCATGACCTATGCCGCGGGGAAACGGCAGATGGTCGCTGTGGTCGCCACCGGGGGCTTTGCTTTCACGCCCGCCACCAGCGATGCGGTGGTGGCCTATGCCCTGCCCTGAGGAATGACCATGCATAAGTTCGGACGGATCATCATGGCGCTCGCTTTGCCCCTCGGCGCGGCGGGCGCATGGGCGCAGCAGGCGCCTGCCCCCACCGCTGCCGCCGTCACTCCGCCGCCGGGGCCGGGCCTCGACCTCATCAACGAGCGGTGCGGCTTCTGCCATACCACCGCGCAGGTGTTTCAGACGCGGCGGAGCGAGACCGACTGGGCGGCGACGGTGCAGGGCATGGCGGATCGCGGGGCGGAAGTCTCGCCCGACGAGATCAAGACGATCACCGCCTATCTGGCGGCCCACTATGCCGCCGGGCCTGGCGCCGCCACCCCGCCTGCGGGCGGGCGCTGAGGCGGCGGGCGGCGAGTAAGGCCGCCCGCCCGTCCCTCATTTGGCCTTGGCGTAGAGGGGCAGCATCCCCTTCACCTTGCTGCGGAGCCGATAGATGCTGCTGCTGCCCGCGATATAGACGGTGCGGCCGTCGCCCGCAAAGGCGAGGTTGGCGGCGACCTCGGGCAGCTTGATCTGGCCCAGTATCTTGCCCTCGGGTGTCACGATGCGGATGCCGCCGGGGCCGGTCATCCAGATGTTTCCGGCGCTGTCGACCTTCAGCCCGTCCGGCCCCTCGCCGGCTTCGGTAAAGCGGATCAGCACGCGCGGGGCTAAAAGCGAGCCGTCCGCTGCGACATCATAGGCGCGGACATATTTGTCGGGGCCGTAATTGCCGACATAGAGCGTCCGGAAATCGGGCGAGAAGCCGATACCGTTGGGCAGCGTCATGTCGGTGATGACGGCGCTGAGCTGGCCATCGGCATAGCGGAACACGCCGTTGAAGGGCAGTTCCTTGGCCGGATCCTTGTCCATGCCGTTGATGAGGCCGAAGGGCGGATCGGTGAACCAGAGCGCGCCGGTCCGGTCATAGACGAGGTCGTTGGGGCTGTTGAGGCGCTTGCCCTGATAGTCGGTGATGAAGGGCGCCGGCTTCATGTCCTTGCCGACCTTGGCGACGCGGCGGCCGGACATCTGCGCCATCAGGACCGTGCCGTCGGGGGCAGGCACCATGCCGTTGGAGCCGATCGGCTTGCCGAGGGGCGCACCGGGGAGGCCGCCGGAATTGTCGACCAGTTCCTCAACCGTCCCGTCCGGCGAGACGGCGCGCATCTTGTCGCCGGTCACGTCCGAGAACCAGAGCCGCCCGTCGCGCCACATCGGGCCTTCGGTGAAGCCGAAGCCGGTGGCTACCCGCTCGATCGGGGTGCCGGGCGCGATGATGGCGTCGAGCGCCGGGTCGATCCGCTCGATCGACGGGGCGGGAGCGGGGGGCTGCGCCGCCAAAGGCGCTGCGGTCAGGAGCGTCGCTGCGAGCAGGGCGGCGCGAAGGGGGAAGGGCATTGGGTTGATATCTCCGTAGTTGGATAAGGGAGCGGTCAGCGGGCGGGGCGCATCCGCGCTTCGGCCTCGGCGCGGTAGCGGGCCTTGGCGGCGAGGTCGCGGGCGACGCCGATGACCATGAGTTCCAATGGGGCGTCGCCGGTCTGGCGGATGGCGCGGGCTTCGCCGAGATCGACCGGGACGGCGTCGCCCGCCTTGATTGCGGCGCGTTCCTGCCCGACCTTCGCCTCGCCAGCGCCGCCGATGACATAATAGACTTCGCTCATGTCGGGTTGGGTGCGGTCGGCAAGGCTCGATCCGGGCGGAAGCAGGATATGGTCGACATAGGACCATGGGGTCGAGAAGATGGTGGGGCCGAGCGCGCGGCGATGGAGCGCGCCGCCGGTCGCGTCGGGCAGGAGCGGGCCGGCGGGCTTCAGCAGGCTGCGGTCGAGGCGCATGGTCACGAATTGGGGGATGGGATCGAGCGCCACATCGGTGCGCGGGTCGCCCAGGTCGACATTGTCGTAGCTCTTGGTCATGCCGACATTGATGTTGAGCCATTGCAGCGGCTTGTCGGTCGGATTGTAGATGGCGTGGGCGTGTCCCTTGCGATCGGGCACCCCGGCCGGGCCGGCGATGCGGGAGGTGCGGCCGTCGATGGTGAATTCCGCCTCGCCATCCAGGATCACGAACATTTCCTCGCAATCGTCGTGGAAATGCTGGCCGATGCCGCTTTTGGGCGCGATCACGCCGCGATGGACGAAGATGAGATTGGTGCTGAGGGCCTCCTTCCCCAGCAACGGGCCGAAGTGCATCGATCCCGCGCCGCCATGGACGGCCGTCAGGTCGCGCATCTGCGCTACGTCGGTATGGCCGATCCGCTGGGCGAGGGGCGGGGCGGCGAGCGCGGTATTGTACAGCGAGTTGTACAGCAGAATCGCGGTAATCGCCCGACCCGTCCGCATGGATCATCCCCTCGTTTCTTGTCTGTTTACACGGACAAATATCCGTCGTAGAAAAAATCATATACTATATTGTCCGGCGTGCAAGCCGGCGTGGAGGGACGGGTGATGACGGCAGCTTCGCGATCGAGGGTCAGGCTGGGGCTGATCTTCCTGCTGTTCGTCATCAGCGCCATCGCCTTCCTCGACCGCACCAACATCTCGGTCGCAGGTGTCGAGATGCGGAAGGAATATGGCATCGACCAAGTCGAACTGGGCTGGGTCTTCAGCGCCTTCCTGATCGGCTATGCCCTGTTCCAGGTGCCGGCGGGGTGGCTGGCGGCGCGCTACGGCCCGCGCCTCGTACTGACAGGCGCGCTGGTCTGGTGGGGGCTGTTCACCGCCGCGACCGCGCTCATCCATCCGCAGGCGAGCGGCGGCCTGCTGCTGCTGGCGCTGACCCGGTTCGCGCTCGGCATCGGCGAATCGGTGGTCTATCCGTGCGGCAACCAGTTCCTGTCGCGCTGGATCCCGGCGCAGGAGCGGGGCAAGGCCAATGGCTGGATCTTCGCGGGCGTGGGCGCGGGATCGGGCATCACCCCGCCGCTGATCACGGCGATCATCCTGTGGGGCGGATGGCGCGCATCCTTCTATGTCTGCGCGGCTATCGGTCTGGTCGCCGCCGCCATCTGGTTCCTGCTGGCCCGCGACCGACCGCAGGATCACCCATCCGTGAACGCCGGCGAACTGGCGCATATCGAAGCGGGATTGCCGCCGGCTAAGGCCGCATCAAGCGCCCCGATCCCATGGGGCGCGATCTTTTCCAGCCGCAATGTCTGGGGCCTGTTCGTCAGCTACTTCGCCTTCGGCTATGTCATCTGGATCTTCTTCAGCTGGTTCTTCATCTATCTGGCCGAAGCGCGGCAGCTGGACGTCAAGTCGAGCGCCATCTTCTCGATGCTGCCCTTCCTGTGCATGACGTTCGGCTGTCTGCTGGGCGGGGTGATCAACGACCGGGTGTCGGCGCGCTATGGCCTTTATTGGGGGCGGTCGGGGCTGGGCGTCGTGTCCTTCATCCTGACCGGCATCTTCCTGGCCAGCGGATCGATGGTCGACAATGCGCCGCTTGCGGTGTTGATCCTGGCGGGTGGAGCGGGTGCGATCTACCTGTCGCAGAGCAGCTTCTGGTCGGTGACGGCCGACATATCCGGGCCGCACAGCGGGGTGGTGTCGGGCTTCATGAACATGGGGTGCCAGATCGGCGGCGCGCTCACGTCCACGCTGACGCCGATGATCGCGGCCCAGTTCGGCTGGACCGCCGCCTTCATCGCCGGGTCGGCGGTAGTGCTGACAGGGGTGCTGGCCTGGGTGATCGTCGATCCCGGCAGGCTGCTGGAGCAGCCCGGGTCTGCCGATGGCGATGTGTCGGGAACAGCGGTAGCAGTGTGACGCCGCCGACAATTTGTTGGACAAGAAAATCCGTAGGAGAGACATATGACCCCAGCCAAAGCCGCCTTGTTCCTGGGCGCGCCGTTGCTGCTGGCACTGGGCGGGGCGGCGCAGACCCAGCCGGCCGCCACGCCCCCCAAAGGGCCGCCGCCCGGCCGCCCGCCGATGGAGACCGGCTGGTCGCCCAAGCGGACCCCGGTGCGCGCCTATGACGCGCCCAACAGGCCGCACTGGAAGCTGGCGGACATAGTGGCGCGGCACAAGGGGCAGAAGAATTGGGTCCACCCGATCGTCCGCAACCGCGATCTGGAGGCGGACTGGCATCAGATGGCGCCGGGCGGCAGGACCGAGCCGCTGATGTATCCCGACAATGCGACGGCGTTGATCGTGTGGGGCGGGCAGTTGCGCGTCAGCATCAAGGGGCAGGAACCCTTCGTCGCGGTCAAAGGCGGGGAGGTGCACATCCCGTTCCGCCTGCCCTTCACGCTGGAGAGCGTCGGTCCGGAGCCTGCGCTGTGGCTGGAGGTGCATGGCGCGGGCGACCTGCCGCTCTATCCCACCGCGACCATGCCGCAGAAGCCGAAGGATGCGCCGGGCTTTACCTATGTGAAGGCGGCGCTGATGGGCGGGGACGGGGTCTATCGGCCGGAGGATCGGCCCTATCTCGATTATTACAAGGATGTGGTGAACGGCGGGCAGCGCGCGGGCGCGTTCATCGCGGGCGACCATCTGTTCGTGAACAATATTCGCGGCCCTGGCACGCCGACTCCGCCCGCCAGCAACCTTGGCCATTTCCACTTCGGCTATGACGAATTCTGGTTCGTGATGGAGGGAAAGATCGATTACCAGATCGAGGGCGTGCCCTTCTTCACCGCCGAGCCGGGTGACGTGGTGACGGCCGCGCAGGGGCGGTGGCACCGGGCGAGCTTTGGCGGCACGCCTGGGGTTATGGCGACGCGGGTGGCGATCAACCCCTATCCGCGCGGGCTGCATAGTTTCGAGGCGCATTGAGGATATTCGCGTCCCGCTAACCTATGCGGGGCGGCGATAAAGCCGGTGAGCATCCGGGCGCATTGACGGGCGCGGCGGCGAACGCGGGGCAGGGGCCTGGCGTTGGGCGCAGCGTGACAATCGTCAGGAGAATGTGCCATGAAAATGCTCGCCGGGCTGCTGCTCGCTGGATCGCTTAGCGCCGTTTCGCTTCCCGCCGGGGGCCAGACCCCGCCGCCGCCCCCGCCGGCGGAGGCGAAAACGACCGCCTCCGCCTATGTGAAGGCCGCCGGGATGAGCGACCTGTACGAGATCGATTCGAGCAAGATCGCGGTCCAGAAGTCGAAGTCGCCCGCTGTCCGCAGGCTGGCGGAGATGCTGATCCGGCATCATCAGCAGACGACCGCAGCGACGGTCAAAGCGGCCGGAAAAGCCGGCCTGAACCCGCCGCCGCCGGCGCTGGACGCAGGGCACAGCGCCTCGATCGCCGAATTGCAGAGCGCGTCGGCGGCCGATTTCGACCGCCTCTATCTGGCGCAGCAGGTGCCGGCGCATCAGGCGGCGCTCGACCTGCATCGCAGCTATGCGGCGAATGGCGACCAGGCGCCGCTGCGCATGTCGGCCAAGGCGGCTGTGCCGATCGTCGAGCAGCATCTGAAGGCTGCGCAGGCGCTCCAAGCGGGCGACCATGGCGCGCATAAGGGCATGTGAGCCGGGGTAATGGACCCCGTGCCTAACCCAGGTTGGTGACCGGCGGGGACCGCAGGCGGCGGGCGGGCGTTCATGGGGGCAAAGGAGTGTCCGCATGAACGACCGCAACGCCTTCCTGCAAGGACAGGGATCGCCGATCAAGGATGATGCGCCGCCGCCGACCCAGGGCTGGCGCGGCGAAGCGGTCGCGACCGAGCCGGCGGATGGAGGCGAGGCGCAGCGCCAGCCTTTGCCCGGTAGCGGCGCTAAGGTCGAATATGCGTCCGGTGTCGCCTTTGCCGAGGCGCGGGGGCTGGGCGGCGTGGACCAGGATGCGGAGGCTGAACCCGCTTCGCCTTCGGTGAAAAAGGCCGAGCATGGCGATGGCGTGGAAAGTCTGGTCGATGGCGGCGAGACCCCCGGCGGGCAGAGCGCTGGAGCGGCCTATCCCAATCCCTATGGGGGCAAAAAAGGCGACGGCCAGTTCGGCACCTTCATGGGCCATGGCGGGCAGTCCGAGATCGCCTATCACGGCCCCGGACATCTTGGCGAACGCGCTGTGGATGATGACGAAAACTGCAACGGCGTGACCGAGAAGGACGGGTAGAAACTAGCGTAGCCTGAAATCGGCAAGTGCCGGGGCACGATGCACTTACCCTGTTCGAAGCGCGGTCTTTGACAGCCGGCTTCGGCAGGTCGGCCGCCACATGGATATGATGCTGGTTCATTTCTAAATGGCTTCCCTATTGGAAAATATGACCGGCGGGTTAACCCTTTATTTTACTGTTGTAAAATTACAACCATCTGAATTTACACGGTAAAATCGATAACATACATCAGTTTACCCGTTCCCGCTGGCGGCGCAGTCTGTCCCTATCCGCGGTTCTTCGCGGTCGCACGGGTTGCAAACGGGCATCATCCGCCCATCCAGAAAAGGGACTGGACCTTGAAAAAATCGAAGATCAGCGCGCGCCTGCGCGCGGGCGTGGCGCCTGTCATTTTGAGCGCCATGTTGGCGCATGGCGCGGCATACGCGCAGGACCAGGCGCCGCAGGGGGCCGATGCCGAGGAAGGCGACACGATCGTCGTCACCGGATCGATCCTGCGTCAGACGGCGCGCGAGACGGCATCGCCCGTCACCGTGCTGTCGGCCGAAAGCCTCCAGCAGCGCGGGCTCAACACCGCGTCCGAAGCGCTCCAGCGGTTGAGCGCCAATGGCGCGGGCACGATTTCGAGCGGCTGGAACACCGGCAGCAACTTCGCGGCCGGCGCGAACGCCCCGGCGCTGCGCGGCCTGACGGTGCAGAACACGCTGTCGATCGTCGACGGGATGCGGCTTGCCCCCTATCCGCTGGCGGACGACGGACAGCGCAATTTCGTCGACTTGAACAGCATTCCCAACGCGATCATCGAGCGGATCGAAGTGCTGCGCGACGGCGCGTCGTCCACCTATGGCGCGGACGCGATCGCGGGCGTCATCAACGTCATCACCAAGAAGCAGATCCAAGGCATCCACGCCAATGCGTCGGCCGGCATTTCCGATCGCGGCGACGCGGGCGAGCGCCGCATCGACCTGACCGTGGGCTATGGCGACCTGGCCGACCAGGGATTCAACGTCTATCTGTCGGGCGAATATCAGAAGTCGGACGCGCTCTATGCGCGCGAGCGGGGCTATCCTTATAATTCGACGGACTTGCAGCGCATCTGCAACGAGTCCGGCAGCTGCATGGCGAACCATAACTGGAACGGCTACACGGCGGAATCGGGGACGTTCAACGGGCTGTTTTCCATCCCCGGTATCGGGCTGGTGCGGCCGGTCGCGACCGGGTCCAATGTGGGGGCGGGCCGCTTCTCCTACCTCAATCCATCGCTGGGTTGCGGCGACTATCCGCTCAACCCCAATATCGGCACCTCGCCCTCTGCGCCGGCGCAGGGCGTGTGCGAAGTCGATTACCAGAACGACTATCAGATGCTTCAGCCGCGCATCGAACGCTATGGCCTGACTGGACGCATCACCGCCAATCTGGGCGACAATGCCCAATTCTACGCGATGGGCACCTATTACCAGACCAACACGCTGGCGACGCTGACGCCGCTTGGCTTCAACGGAACGCCGGCCGCTTCGCCGAGCGGTCTGACGCCGCCCGCCTATAATGTGCTGCTGCCGGTCTATACCTGCGCTTCGGGGCAAGGAACCTTCGATGCGCTGGGCACCGGCTGCACCGCGGCCAACGGCGTACTCAACCCCAACAATCCCTATGCCGCCGCCGGGCAGCGCGCGCAGGTTCTGATCCGATCGCCCTATGCCCGCACCGACGAGACGCGCACCCGCGCGCTGCGGGCGGTTGCCGGGATCGACGGCAGCTTCGCCGACGACTGGCGCTACGGCGTCAACTTCACCGCGTCCGAAGTGCGGCTGAAGCGGTTCCAGGACAATTATATCATCCCGCAGCGGGTGATGGACGTGGCGGCGACCGGTGCGTTCAACTTCCTCGATCCGATGTCGAACTCGCAGGAAGTCTGGGACTATATCGCGCCGCAGAGCGTGACCACCTCCAAGTCGAAGCTGTGGCAGGTGCAGGGCACGCTGGCGAAGGACTTGTTCCAGCTGCCCGGCGGTCCTTTCCAGGCGGCGGTCGGCATCGCCTACCGCAAGGAATCGATCGATTCGCCGTCGGCCAACCCGGCGAACGACGAAAATCCCTATGATCGCTATTATTCGATCAACGCGGTGGGTGCCGAAGGGTCACGTAACGTCAAGTCGGCCTTCTTCGAGCTTCAGGCCCCGGTTCTGGACCAGCTGGAGCTGACGGCGTCGGGCCGGTACGACAAATATTCGACGGGCCAAGAGAATTTCTCGCCCAAGATCGGGGTCAAGTTCACGCCGATCCCCGAACTGGTCGTGCGCGGCACCTTCTCGAAGGGCTTCCGCATCCCGAGCTTCAACGAAGCGTTCGGGCTGCCGACCACCGGCTATGTCACGCGGCGGATCAATTGCGAAACCTATGCGGCCTTCTGCGCCGCGCATGGCGGACCCAATGCGCCTTATGTCACGGGCGATTACAGCGTCGGCCTGACCCAGTCGGGCAACGCGCAGCTGGACCCGGAAAAGTCGACCTCCTTCACCGCCGGTTTCGTGTTCGAACCGATCCGCAACGTCGCGTTCAACGTCGATTTCTGGCATATCAAGATCAAGGATCTGATCGTCGGCATCACCGATACGTCGCCTTATGAAAACGCCTACTATCTCAACAATGGCGTGGTCGACATTCCGGGCGCGACCGTCATTGCGGGCACGCCCAGCAACGACAATCCAGGCGCGCTGCCGCTGTTGGGGTTCATCCAGACGTCCTACCAGAACGCCAATTCGCAGACGGTGAGCGGCATCGATTTCGGCATCAACGCCAACTATGCGCTGTCGCCCGACGTCACTTGGACCAGCTCGCTGGATGCATCCTACCTGCTGAAATACAAGCTGAACGACGGCGGCAGTAAGCTGCGCTATGACGGTACGCTCAGCCCCTGCAACATCACCAGCTGCTCGGGCGCGCCCAAGCTGCGGGCGAACTGGCAGAACACGCTGACGTACAAGGACACGTCGGTTACGGTCACCGCCTATTATACCAAGGGCGTGGACACGGCGCAGATCGACTATGGCATGACCAAGGGCGATTGCACCGGCAACGTCGATCTCGGCCTTATTTCCTATGAGGACGGGACGCCGGTGCAGTGCAAGACCAAGGATATCTGGAACGTCGACCTGACGATCAACCAGAAGATCAACGACCACTTCACCCTCTATGCGAACGTCCTCAATGTGTTCGACATCAAGGCGCCGGTGGACGTGAACGCGGCCTATGGCATCTTCAACTACAACCCCGCTTTCGCCGGTCCGAACATCATGGGCCGCTTCATGCGGGTGGGGGCGAAGATCGACTTCTAAACGCACGCTATAACGATGAAGGGCGGCCCTCCCTTGCGGGGTCGTCCTTCCCCTTGACTGGCGGTGGTGCGCGCCAGGTCCAGCCGACACTGGACCTGCCGCGCGCCGCCGCCACTTTTTTCGTCCCTCTTGTCAGCCGCGCCGCCGCCGCTACGGTAGCGCTAACAAGATGGGAGAGACGATGCGGAACATCCTCTATGCCGCCGCCGCTTTCGCGGGCGTGACCGGGGCCATAGCGCAGCCGGCGAGCGATATTGGGCTCGCCAGTCCCGACCAGCGGAACCGCATCGACCTGAGCGTTGCCGATGGGAAGCTCCGCTATACCGTGTCACGCGACGGGCGGGCTTTGCTCTCGCCCTCGCCGATCGGCATGGTCACCAGCCAGGGGCCGCTGGGCGGAAGCGACCTGGAGGTCGTCGGCACCGAGCGCGCCAGCGTGGACGACATCTATCGCCCGGTCGTCGGCAAGGCGGCGCAGGTGCCCGACCGCTATGAGCAGGTGACGCTGCACCTTAAGCGCAGGGCCGACGGGGTGGTGTTCGACCTGATCGCGCGCGCCTATGCCGATGGCGTTGCCTATCGCTTCGTCGTGCCGCCGCAGGATCGGTTCAAGGCGATCGACGTCTATTGGGAAACCACGGGCTTCTACTTTCCGGCGGACTATGATTGCTGGGGCGCCAATGCGGGCGTCCATGCGAACAGCCATGAGTTCGAGTATGACCCGGTCAAGGCGTCGCGGATGCGGAGCTTCCACCTCTATGACGCGCCCCTGCTGTGCAGCACGGGGAAAGGTGGGGCGACCTTCGCGCTCGCGGAAGCCGACAAGCGCGATTATGCCGGGGCCTATTTCCGGCGGCGCGGCGACGGGGGCCTGGGCGTCAACATCAGCCTGACGACGCGCACCGACAATGCGCAGGACGGCGCGGGCTTCAAGACGGCGGTGCGCGCGTCGCTCAGCGACGGGCCGCTGGTGACGCCGTGGCGCGTGATGATGCTGGGCGATACGCCGGGCGACCTCATCCCGTCCAACCTCATCAGCCTGCTCGCCGAGCCATCGAAGATCGCCGACACAAGCTGGATCAGGCCGGGCAAGGCGGCTTGGGACTGGTGGAACGGCTGGGCGGTCGATGTGCCGCAGCCGGGCGTCAACACCGCGACCTACAAGGCCTATATCGACTTCGCGCAGAAGATGGGCCTTGAATATGTCCTGATCGACGAGGGCTGGTACAAGGGCAGCAGCGAAGCGCCCACGCCCGCCGACGTGACCGTGCCGATCCCGGCGGTCGATCTGCCCGGCCTCGTCCGCTACGCGCAGGAGCGGGGTGTGTCCTTGTGGGTCTGGCTGCAATGGAAGCAGCTGGAGCGGCAGATGGACGACGCGCTCGCCCTCTATGCGGCCTGGGGGATCAAGGGGATCAAGGTCGATTTCATGGACCGCAACGACCAGGAGATGGTCGCCTTCTATCACCGCATCCTGTCGACGGCGGCGAAAAGCCGGCTGATGGTCGACCTGCACGGCGCCTATCCGCCCGACGGCCTCGCGCGGACATGGCCCAATTATATGACGCAGGAAGGGGTGCTGGGCGCGGAATATAACAAGTTTGGCACACGCATCACTGCGACGCACAATGTCACCTTGCCCTTCACGCGCGGGCTGTTGGGGCCGATGGACTATACGCCGGGCGGCTTTCATGCGGTGTCGCCGGCCGAGTTCGCCGGCGAGGTGCGGCTGAAGCGGCCCTTCGTCCAGACTACGCGGGGGCAGGCGCTGGCCATGTATGTCGTTTACGACAGCCCCTTCGTGATGCTGGCGGACAGCCCGGATTCCTATATCGGCGCGGATGGCGCGCTGACGCCGGGTTCGGATTTCCTGAAGGACGTTCCGGCGAACTGGGACGAGACCCGGTTCCTCTCCGGCGCGATCGGCGAGCATGTCGTGATCGCGCGGCGCAAAGGGGCGACCTGGTATATCGGCGCGATGACCAATGAAAGCGGGTGGAAGGTGCGCGTGCCGCTCGATGCACTCGGGGCGGGAAAGCGCTGGCGCGCGCGGCTGTGGCAGGACGGGGCGGACATGAACAGCCTGCGGACGGGCGCGGTCGAGGCGCGGGGATCGCTGGCGCTGACGCTCGCACCATCGGGCGGGGCGGTCGCGGTGCTGACGCCGGCCGACTAGCGGACTATCGCAAGATTGATAAAGATATATCGTAATTCTTGACGCGGCTAATTTTTAAGATATATCTAGACGCATCATGAAACAGACAGGATTTATCCAGATGCGCCATCATCGCGCTTTTCGCGGCCATAGCGGCCATTTCGCTTTCCCCCATGGATTCGGTTCGAGGCCGATGGGCGACGATGCTTTCGGCCGGAACGGGCCGCGCGGCGGGGGCCGGGGCGGGCCGGGCGGCGGACGCCGCCGCATGTTCGACAATGATGCGCTGCGGCTCATCCTCCTGAAGCTGATCGCCGACGAGCCGCGCCACGGCTATGAGCTGATCCGCGCGATCGAGGCGCTGTCGGGCGAGGCTTACGCGCCGAGCCCCGGCGTCGTCTATCCGACGCTGACCCTGCTCGCGGACATGGAACTGATCGCCGAGCAGCCGGGGGAAGGCAGCCGCAAGCGCTTCGCCATCACCGATGCGGGCATGGCGCAGCTTGCCGAGCGCAAGGCGGAGCTGGAGGCGGCGCTCGGCCGGCTCGCGGCGCTGGCGAAGAAAGCGGAGCGGACGGACGGCGGCCCGGTGCGCCGGGCGATGCACAATCTGCGCTTCGCGCTCCAGAACCGGCTGGAAAAGGAAGGGGCGGACGAACAGACCCTGTTCGATGTCGCCGCCCTGATCGACGAAGCCGCCACCAAGATCGAAAGGCTCTGACCCATGGCCGTTACCGCAACCGTTCCCACCGCCCATGCCAGCCGCTATCTCCAGCAGCTTTCAAAACATTGGAGCCACAAGTTCGAGGTCAGCTTCGACGCGGAGAAAAGCGCGATCGCGTTTCCGATGGGAACGCTCCGCATGGAGGCGGCGCCCGATGCGCTGATCGTAACGCTGGAGCCGACGCCGGAGGCCGATGTCGGGCGGTTCCAGCAAGTGGTCGCCGATCATCTCGACCGCTTTGCCTTCAAGGAAGCGCCGTTGGCGTTTGATTGGAAGTAACAATGCCTTTCACCCGTTCGCCCTGAGCCTGTCGAAGGGCGCGCGCGTGCTTCGACAGGCTCAGCACGAACGGGGGTGGGATGAACCCGTTGTCGCTCAAACCTCGTCGATCATCTCGGCCAGCACCGCCAGGCAATCCTTGGCGAGCTGGATCGAGCGGGCAGGGGACCAGCCATAGTCGGCGTCGGGCAGGTCGTCATTGTCCTTGAACGGCATTTCCAGCGTCATCGCCACCGCGCCGAAGCGTTCGGCGATCTGGTTGGTCGACATGGACAGGTTCGCCTTGCCCGCCGGCGTGGTCGGATAGCCGAGCTTCGTCTGAAAATCGGGCGTCCGCGCCGCAAGCGTGTCGCGATAGCGGGCGTAGAGCCGGGTCTGCTCCTCGGTCAGCGACGGGATGCCTTCGAACCCGGCGAGGAACACCGCGGGAATCGCCTCGTCGCCATGCACGTCCATCGCGAAATCGACGCCGGTCGCGTCCATCGCATCGCGCACCAGCAGCACTTCGGGGCTGCGCTGCGGCGTCGGGTCATGCCATTCGCGATTGAGGTTGACGCCCGCCGCATTGGTGCGGAGGTGCCCGCGGCGGCTGCCATCCGGGTTCATGTTCGGAACGACATGGAAGGTCGCCTTTTGCCGCAGCAGGCGGGCGACGGCATCCTCTTCGTCGCACAGGCGCTCCAGCGCGCCCTCCATCCACCACTCCGCCATCGTCTCGCCCGGATGCTGGCGGGCGTAGAGCCACACCTGCTTCGGCCCGTCGCCGATCGTCAGCAGGTCGAGCGGCTGGCCGTCTAGCGTCAGCCCCAGTTCGCGGTGGGCAACGCCCGGCTGGCTTGCGGCCCAGGCGATGAGGTCATGGTGCCGCTCCATCGAATAGGGCGCGAAATAGGCGACCCAGGCGACATTGCTGTCGGGCGCCAGCCGAATCGTGAGCGTGCCGTCGGCATAGTCGGTGTCGGCGAGGAACCAGTTCTCCCGATCCTCGCTGACGCGCGCGCGATAGTTTTTCCAGCCGTCGGGATAAGCCGAGCCGGCGCAGTTGACGATCGCCAGTTCGACCTCCCGCCCGGCCGCATTGGCGACGCGGAAGTGGAACCATTGATAGAAGTCGCTCCGATGATCGGCGACGATCTCCAGTTCCGCCCGGACACCGCCGTCGCTCATATCGGTGATGGAAAGAACGCGAATATTGCCGCTGTCGAAGCCGCTCGAAATGGAAATGCTCATTTGACGATCATAGTGCGGCCCGACTCGCCCGGATAGCCCCGGATCAACGCGGCGGCGAGTTTCTGCGCGGCCATGGCGGGCTGGGCAGCGGGCGTGCCTTGCTTTGCCTCGGTCATGGCGCGGCCTTCCCAGATCGTTTGCGAATCGGCGCGGCGTCGCAGCTGGACCTGCAACTCGGTCGACACGATATCCTTGGGCTTCCCCGACAGGTTTATGCCGATGCCAAGGCCAAGCCCGCCGAAACTGCCGCCCCGGCTGCCGCCGCCGACGCCGCCGCCCACGCCGACGCTGACCGGATTGCCGCTACGGTCGACGCCAGACGGGCGGAAACCGCGCCGGAAGCTCACCAGCGCGACATAGTCGCTGGGAGTGCCGGTGGCGACCGGCGTGAAGCCGGCGCGCTGCCATTCCTGCGCCACGGCGTCGGCATAGGTGCGGAATTCCAGGCTGACATCGGGATTGCCCGGCATTTCCTCGACTGCGATGGTGCCGGATCGGGCTGGATTGCCGATGTGGAAGCGCGTGACCTCGACCGGCGGCGCGGTGGTGGCGCAGGCGGCGAGCGGCAGGGCGAGGGCGGCGGCGAGGATCAGGCGCTTCGACATGGTTTCACTCCAACGGGCATCCGCCTTAACACGGCGCGGCGGGCATGATCCCGCACAACGCGCAAAGCCATGGACTGGCTGCATCGGCGATGAACGGCGGCGAAAAGCGGCCGGTCGCCCTTGACTTCGCCCCGCCCCGCCCATAGGGGCTGCGCTTCGATTTTCCGACGACACCTGATTCATCAAAGGCCGATAGCCATGAAGATCCGCAACTCGCTCAAGTCGCTCAAGGGCCGCCACCGGGACAACCGCGTGATCCGCCGTCGCGGCCGCACTTATGTCATCAACAAGACCAACCGCCGCTTCAAGGCCCGCCAGGGCTGAAGCGTCGCGCTGCCGCCGATGCGGCGGCGGTCTTGGTTGAAGAAGCGCCAAGCGCCCGGTCTTGTGATCGGGCGCTTTTCGCGTTGCGCTGCCGCGGCTTAGATCATCGCGCCTTTAATCTGATCCGTTCGCTTCGAGCAGGTTCGAGCAAGGTCGAGAACCGTCCGTTGAGAAGTCTTCGCAAACGTTCTCGATACGCTTTCTCGACTTCGCTCGAAAGCTACTCGAACCGAACGGCAGTGATTGGGATTTGACGCTCGATGCTCTAAAAGGTCGGATTGTCGTCCCGGCCCTTGAGTTCGTCACCCCGGATCGCGGCGACGTGCAGCACGTTGGTAGAGCCGGGCGTTCCGAACGGCACGCCGGCCAGCACGACGATCTTGCCGCCCTTTTCGACCATCGCGTGGCGCAGCGCCATGCGGCGGGCCTTGCCGATCATCTCCTCGAACGTGCCGATATCCTTCGTCCGCACCGCATGGACGCCCCAGGTGAGGCCAAGCTTGCGCGCGGTGTCGGAGCGCGGGGTCAGCGCCAGGATGGGGGCGGAGGGGCGCTCGCGCGCGACGCGGCGCACGGTGCTGCCTGAGGAGGTGAAGCAGGTGATGGCGCTCGCCCCCACCACCGACACGATGCCGCCGGCCGCCTCGGCCAGCGCGTCGGCGGTGGTCGGGTCGGGCCGCGTTTCGGTATAGTGCAGCCGGCCGAAATAGCCGGGATCGCGCTCGACGCTATGCGCGATGGCGTCCATCATGGCGACCGCCTCGACCGGCCAGTCGCCCGCCGCCGTCTCGGCCGACAGCATGATCGCGTCCGCGCCATCATAGACCGCCGTCGCCACGTCCGACACTTCGGCGCGGGTGGGGGAGGGGGACTTGATCATCGATTCGAGCATCTGGGTCGCGACCACCACCGGCCGCCCCAGCCGACGCGCGGTGGCGACGATCTGCTTCTGAAGCGGCGGCACGGCATGGGGCGGCAGTTCGACGCCGAGGTCGCCGCGCGCCACCATCACGCCGTCGGCCAGCTCGACAATCTCCTCCAGCCGGTGGACGGCCGACGGCTTCTCGATCTTCGCCATAAGCGCGCCATAGCCGCCCATCAGCTTGCGCGCCTCGGCCAGATCCTCGGGCCGTTGCACGAAGCTGAGCGCAATCCAGTCGCACCCTTGTTGCATCGCAAAGCTGAGGTCGCGCCGGTCCTTGTCGGTGAGCGCGGGGACGGGGACGACCACGTCGGGGACGTTCACGCCCTTGCGGTTGGACAGGGTGCCGCCGACCTCGACAATGGTGTCGATCCGGTCGTCCGTCACGGCCTTGACCCGCAGCACCAGCTTGCCGTCGTCGAGCAGCAGCCGGGTCTCGGGCACCAGAGCGGCGTAGATTTCCGGGTGGGGCAGGTTGACGCGCCGCGCATTGCCGGGGGTCTCGTCGCGGTCAAGGATGAAGGGCGCACCCGTTTCCAGGATGGCCAGCCCCTTATCGAACGTGCCGACGCGGAGCTTGGGCCCTTGCAGGTCGCCCAAGATCGTCGTCGGGCGATGGAATTCCTTTTCCAGCTCGCGGATGGTGGCGATGCGCTTGGCATGATCCTCATGCGCGCCATGGCTCATATTGATGCGGAAGGCGTCCGCGCCGGCGACGAACAGCGCCCGGATCATCTCCGCGCTGTCGCTCGCCGGACCAAGCGTCGCAAGGATGCGGACCTTGCGGGAGCGGGGTGGCAGTTTCGACATTGATGCTCCTGGCCGTCATGATCGTCCCTGAACCTTGTCAGGGCGTCGTTATGGGTTATCCGTGCTGCACGACAGGATGATGTATTTCAGCGAAAGGATCGCCGATGGCCGACACCATACTCACAGACGCGGTGGCTGCAACCGCCTTCCGCCGTCTGGTCGCGCATTTGCAGCATCGCACCGATGTGGAGAATATCGACCTGATGGGGACCGCGGGCTTCTGCCGCAATTGCCTGGCCGACTGGATCGCCCAAGCCGACGGTGCGCTGAGCCGCGACGAGGCGCGCGAGATCATTCACGGAATGCCCTTTGCCGAGTGGAAGGCCAAGTATCAGGGGGAAGCGACACCCGAGCAGATCGCCCGCATGAAGGAGAGTGTGGCGAAGAACGCCGACAATCATTAGAGGCGTCCGCCAACCCGATTCACAGACGGAGAATGACACATGAGCGAGGGCAACGTCGCCGCCGACCAGCTACGGCTTCTGATCGAGCGCATCGAGCGGCTGGAGGAAGAGAAGAAGGGCATCGGCGACGACATCAAGGACGTCTATCTGGAAGCCAAGGCGACCGGCTATGACGTGAAGATCATGCGCCAGATCATCCGCCTGCGGAAGATGCAGCCGCACGACCGGCAGGAGATGGAGGCGATCCTTCAGACTTACCTCGCCGCGCTGGGTATGGAATAAGAGGCACTGAGCAGCAGCAGGAGAGCGCCCATGTCCGAGATGATCGTCAGCACCACCAGCCGGCTGGAAGGGCGGCCGGCGAAGGAATATCTCGGCGTCGTCACCGGCGAGGTGATCGTGGGCGCGAACCTGTTCCGCGACCTCTTCGCCAGCGTCCGCGACATCGTGGGCGGCCGGTCGGGCGCCTATGAGGATGTGCTGCAGAGGGCGCGCGATCAGGCGCTGGGCGAAATGCGGATGCGCGCCGCGACGCTAGGCGCGAATGCCGTCGTGGGCGTCGATCTGGACTATGAGGTGATCGGGTCCAATGGTTCGATGCTGATGGTCTCGGCGTCGGGGACGGCTATTATCTACTGACCGTTGCGGGACCGGCAAGCGCTCGCTAGAGAGCGCGCTTCGGTTCCCACAGATATGTCAGGAGAAGGCCGTGGCCGGCCATTCCAAATTCAAGAACATCATGCATCGCAAGGGCGCGCAGGACAAGAAGCGTTCCTCGATGTTCTCCAAGCTGAGCCGCGAAATCACCGTCGCGGCGAAGATGGGGATGCCCGACCCGGACATGAACCCGCGCCTGCGCCTGGCGGTCAACGCGGCCAAGGCGCAGTCCATGCCCAAGGACAATATCCAGCGCGCGATCGACAAGGCGTCGGGCGGCGACATGGAGAATTACGAAGAGGTGCGCTACGAGGGCTATGGCCCCGGCGGCGTCGCCATCATCGTGGAAGCGCTGACCGACAACCGCAACCGCACCGCGACCAATGTCCGCACCGCCTTTTCCAAGAATGGCGGCAACCTGGGCGCGTCGGGCGCGGTGAGCCATGGCTTCGAACGGCTGGGCCTCATCACCTATCCGGCGAGCGCGGGCGACGCCGACGCGGTGTTCGAGGCGGCGCTGGAGGCGGGCGCGGACGACGTCTCCTCCAACGAGGAGGAGCATGAAATCTGGACTGCGATGGACGCGCTGCACGAAGTCGCCAAGGCGCTTGAGGCGAAGCTCGGCGCGGCGGACAGCGCCAAGCTCGCCTGGAAGCCGACCACCACCGTCGAGGTCGACGAAAGCAACGCCGGCACGCTGATGAAGCTGGTCGACACGCTGGAGGATGACGACGACGTCCAGACCGTCTGGGGCAATTACGAAGTGTCCGACGCGGTGATGGAGAAATTGGGTTGAGCTACTGAAAAGCCCCTCCCCTTCAAGGGAGGGGTTGGGGTGGGGAAATGGCGCAAGACCCGCGATTGCTTGAGAGGGCAGCGCAGATGCGCCACGAGGCGACACCGTTTGAGGTCATCCTGTGGCGCTGCCTTTCCCGATCTCAATTAGGCTATAAGTTTCGCCGGCAGCACGTAATTGGCAAGTATATCGTTGACTTCTTTTGCCCCGCGAAGAGCTTTGCTGTCGAGGTTGATGGGGACACGCATCATGATGATGTCGATGAGGCGCGCGACGCTGCGTTGGCTGAGTTGGACGTCCACATGCTACGGTTTAGTAATGAGGATGTTGCTCGTAATTTGGAGGGCGTCCTGAAGCAAATCATGACCCAGCTCGAAATTCTGCCGGACCGCTGGCCCCACCCCAACCCCTCCCCTGAAGGGGAGGGGCTTATTGCTGGAAAATCATGATCCTCCTCGGTCTCGACCCTGGCCTCGGCACGACGGGCTGGGGCATCATCGCCGTCGATGGCAACCGCCTGACCCACATCGCAAACGGCCAGATCAAGACCGACGCGGAGATGGCGCTGGCGACGCGGCTGCTCGCGATCGACCTGGCGCTGACCGACCTTATTCTGGAGCATAAGCCGGACGGCGCGGCGGTCGAGGAGGTGTTCGTCAACGTCAATCCGCAATCGACGCTGAAGCTGGGGCAGGCGCGGGGCGTCGTGCTGCTCGCGGCGTCGCGATCGGGCATGGAGGTCGGCGAATATGCCGCGCGGCTGGTCAAGAAATCGGTCGTCGGCGTCGGCAATGCGTCGAAGGATCAGGTGCATGCCATGGTGCAGCGGCTGCTGCCCGGCGCGAAGATCGCCGGGCCGGACGCCGCCGACGCGCTCGCCGTCGCCATCACCCACGCCCACCATCTCGCGAGCGCGCGGCGGATACCGAGAGCGTGAGTGGCGCCTCCAATATCCTCCCCTGCAAGGGGAGGGGGACCACGAAGTGGTGGAGGGGTGTCCCGCTATCGAGAACGTGACACCCCTCCGTCAGGCTTCGCCTGCCACCTCCCCTTGCAGGGGAGGATGATCTGATACCCTACCCGAACAGTTCGCTGAGGAAATCGGCCATCGCCCGGAAGCTGCGCCGGTCCGCGTCGGCATTATAGGCCAGCCCCTTGTCCGGCATGTTCACCGCATGATCGGTGAAGGCGTGGCCGGTATGCCCATAGGCGTGTATCTGCCAGTCGCAGCCCGCTTCGGTCAGTTCCTTTGCCAGCGCAACCGTCGCCTCGGGCGGCGCAATCGGGTCGTCCCAGCCGTGGCAGATCAGCAGCTTGGCGGTGATCGTCGCATTGGGGAAGGGCGGCGCGTCATAGACGCCATGGAAGCTGACCCCGCCCGCCATGTCTGCGCCCGAGCGGGCGAGGTCGAGCACGCATTTGCCGCCGAAGCAGAAACCGATCGCGGCGGTGCGCGTGGCATCCACTTCCGGCAGTGCCTTGAGCAGGTCGAGTGCGGCGGCGACACGCGCGCGCAACAGCGCCCGGTCGGCGTTCAGCACGTTCATGAAGCGCGCCGGGTCGGGATCGGCGCGGGTGGCGCGGTTGCCCTGGCCGAAGACGTCGGCGACCAGGACGTTGTAGCCCAGCGCGGCGACCTTCTCCGCATAGGCGACATCGGCGTCCTTGATGCCGAGCACGTTGGGGAGGAGCAGGATACCGGGCTTCCGGCCCGCGTCCTCGGTCACCACCGCAACGCTTTCATAGGGCGCGCCATAGATATCGTGGAGGATTGTCCGCCGTGTCGTCGCCATGATCCGTTTCCCTCTCGTCAGATGCTGCCGAAGCCGGGCGCTTCGCCGCGCGCCGCCGGATTGAGCCGCCTGGGTCGCTTCCAGCCGATACGGGGGCGCTTGCGCAGCCGCAAGGTCGGCCAGTCGCCCCGGTCGCTGCGCTCGGCAAGGCGCATCCCTTGCGCGCGATAGGCGGCGAGGACGGCGTCCGCCTGCTCGTTCAGCAGTCCGGCGAGCAGGATCGTTCCGCCGTCCTCCACCAGCGCGCAGAGCGAGGGCGCCAGTTCGATCAGCGGGCCGGCGAGGATGTTGGCGATCAGCAGATCATAGGGCGCGCGCCCGATCAGCGCCGGGTGATTGCTCCCCGCCGCCGTCACCAGCGCCAGCCGCCCCGGTCCATCGCCCAGCAGCACGCCATTGGCGCGCGCATTGTCGGCGCTGATCTCCACCGCGACGGGGTCGATGTCCGACGCGATGGCATAGGCGCGCGGCCACAGGTTGAGCGCGGCGAAGGCAAGCAGCCCGGTGCCGGTCCCGATATCCGCGACGTTGCGCAAGCGCATCCCCACCCGCCGCATCCGGTCGAGCATGGCGAGGCAGCCAGCCGTCGTTTCATGCTGCCCGGTGCCGAAGGCGCGTCCCGCCTCGATCAGCAGGTTCACATGGCCGGGCAGTTCGGGATCGGCGGCGATGTTACGGATATGGAAACGGCCGGCGGTGACGGGCTCCAGCCCTTGCTGGCTCATCGTCACCCAATCCTCGTCGGGCAGCGCCTCGACGACCGGCTTCGCGCCTGCCGCGCTCGGCACCAGCGTCCTGAGCAGCCTGATCGCGGCCGCGCCGGGCTTTCCCTCGAAATAGGCATCCAGTCGCCAGAGCCCCGCGTCCTCGTCCACCTCGCTGGTCATCAGCACCGGCGGATGCTCCATCAGCGCGAAGGCGGCGATGTCGCCATCGACCGCCTCGGCCTCGGCGCGGGTGCAGGGCAGGGTGACTTTCCAGCTCTGGGCGGCTGGCGTGGCGGCATCGGTCATCCCGCCGCCTTAGAGCAGGGGGGTGAGGAGGGGAAGCGTCAGGCTAAGTGGACCATCCTTGCTCGTCACCCCGGCCGAAGAGCCGGGGTCTCGCTGCCTTGAGCGGAAGAAGCGGGACCCCGGAACAAGTCCGGGGTGACGTCAGGTTGAGAGAACCAAGAATTTCAGGCGACCTGACGCCCGAAATCGGAGGAGGCGTTGCGCAGGCTGGCGAGCTTGCCCTCGACGCTCATGAAGCCGCGCTCCAGCTGGTCGATTTCCGACGCGACCACTTCGGTGTCCTGGCGGATCGCCGAAATGGTGGTGGACATGGAATCGGCGGCGAGCGCGGTTTCGTCCACGGCGGCGGTGATCATGGTGACGGTCTGCGCCTGGGCGTCCATCGCGTGGCGGATGCGTTCGGCGCTCGCCTTCACTTCGCCCACCGTGTCGCGGATGCGTTCGTTGGTTTCGACCGACAGGCGGGTCGATGCCTGGATGTCGGCGATCTTGCCGGCGATCTCGTCGGTGGCCCGCGCGGTCTGGTTGGCGAGGCTCTTCACTTCCTGCGCGACGACCGCGAAGCCGCGACCGGCGTCGCCGGCGCGCGCCGCCTCGATCGTGGCGTTGAGCGCCAACAGGTTGGTCTGCCCGGCGATGTCGCGGATCAGGCCAAGGATCGATTCGATCGACTTGGCATGGTCCGACAGGGTGGAGGACATGGCGACCGCGTCGCCCGACTGGGCGGAAGCGCGCTGCGCGACTTCGGCGGCGCTTTCGACTTCGGTGCGGGCGTCCTCGATCGCGCGGATCAGGCCGGCGGACGTGCGGGCGGCCTCGCGCATGGCGAGCGCCGACTGTTCGGCGGCGGCGGCGACTTCGGACGCCTTGCCCAGCATCCCGCGCGTCGCGGCGGACGCATCCTTGGCCTGCTCGCGCAGTGATTCGCCCAGTTTCGACGCGCCATCGATCTCGCCGACGATGCGTTGCTCGAACAACGTGCCGTATCGTTGCCGTTCCACCCGCTGGGCCTCCGCCTGGTCGCTCGACAGGACATTGGTCATGAAGGCCGAATCGATCATCGCGACCGTCTGCATCGTCCGCAGCAGCCGGCGCTTCGTCGCTTCATCGGCGCAGCGGTCCCACAGGAGGTCGGCGATGCGTTCATTCGCGGCGGCCACCGCGCTCAGCACCGCGCGCACCGGCACGTCATGCTTGCGGGCATGGCGCACGCAGTCTGCGGCCGACTGCGCCCAGCGGCCTGCACCGAAATGCAGCAGCTTTTCGTGCGCATAGCTGGTCGATTCGCTCTGGATGCGGGCGATAACCTGGGGGCTTAACTGCTGATCCAGGCCGGTTTCGCGGATATAGGTCGAATAGAAGGTGGCGCCGACGCTCTCCAGATCATCGCCGATCATCTGGCCGATCTCTGCCGCGGCGCTGGCGATTGCGCCATTGGGATCGATCCCTGCCAGATAGTCCGACGCCCCATGGGAGGAAGGAGGAATGGACGACATGAAGGAAAGCCCCTGCTGATGATGCATTTTGCTCCGGCCCTGATAGCGCGCGTTGGTTAATCACTCCTTATGGCTGACCGCTCAATTCCAGTCCTACCCTGCCCCATCGTCCAGCGTTGCATCGCTTGCCCTCTTGGCTCTTCGCTCTTAAGGGGACCAGACTCGAGGACATAGCATCAGGGATCTGGGTAGATATGGCGCGCACCACCAGCCGGCCGCTCTCGCCGCATTTGACGATCTGGAAATGGGGGCCGCACATGGCCGTTTCCATCATGCATCGCGTGACCGGCAATGGCCTGGCGACGGTCGGCGCGCTGGGCCTCGTCTGGTGGCTGATGGCGGCGGCGATGGGGCCGGAGGCGTATGCGACGTTCGTCACATGCGCGACATCCCCGATCGGCTATCTGGTGATGATCGGGCTGAGCTGGTTCTTCTTCCAGCATATGGTGTCGGGTCTGCGCCACTTCGTGCTGGACATGGGCGCGGGGTACGAACTGAAAACCAACAAGAGCTGGTCGCTGGCGACCTTCGTCATATCCGCGCTCATCACCATCCTCTTCTGGCTCTACATCTTCGGAAAGGCGTTCTGATGGGCACCGGAACTGGCATCGGCCGCGTTCGCGGTCTTGGCTCCGCGCGGCACGGCGCGCATCACTGGCTGGCGCAACGCTACACCGCCGTCGGCAATCTGCTGCTGGTGCTCTGGCTGCTGTTCAGCCTGATCAGCCTGCCTGGCCTCGACTATGACAGCGTCGTCGGCTGGATCGCCAACCCGCTGGTCGCGGTGCCGCTGATGCTGATGCTGGTCAGCATCTTCTGGCACCTGCGCCTTGGCATGCAGGTGATGCTGGAGGATTATGTCCACGACAAGGGCCTCAATTTCCTCTGCATCCTGCTGCTGAACTTCTACGCCATTGGCGGCGCGGCCGCCGGCATCTTCGCGATCGCCAAGATCGCCTTCACGGGGATCGTCAAGTAATGAGCGACGCCTACAAGATCATCGACCATACGTACGACACCGTCGTCGTCGGCGCGGGCGGCTCGGGCCTGCGCGCCACCATGGGCAGCGCCGAAGCGGGCCTCAAGACCGCCTGCATCACCAAACTGTTCCCGACCCGGTCGCACACCGTCGCGGCGCAGGGCGGCATCGCCGCGTCGCTCGGCAACAATTCGCCCGACCACTGGACCTGGCACATGTACGACACCGTCAAGGGGTCGGACTGGCTGGGCGACCAGGACGCGATCGAATATATGGTGCGCGAAGCGCCCGCCGCCGTGATCGAGCTGGAACATGCCGGCGTGCCGTTCAGCCGCAACGACAATGGCACCATCTACCAGCGGCCCTTCGGCGGTCACATGCAGAATATGGGCGCCGGCCCGCCGGTGCAGCGCACCTGCGCCGCCGCCGACCGCACCGGCCACGCGATGCTCCACGCGCTCTATCAGCAGAGCCTGAAGTATGACGCGGACTTCTACATCGAATATTTCGCCATCGACCTCATCATGGAAAATGGGGAGTGCCGGGGCGTCATCGCCATCTGCATGGAGGATGGCTCGATCCATCGCTTCCGCGCCCATGCGGTCGTGCTGGCGACGGGCGGCTATGGCCGCGCCTATTTCTCCGCCACATCGGCGCATAGCTGCACCGGCGACGGCGGCGGCATGGTGCTGCGCGCAGGCCTCCCGCTCCAGGATCTGGAGTTCGTTCAGTTCCACCCGACCGGCATCTACGGCGCGGGCGTGCTGATCACCGAGGGCGCGCGCGGCGAGGGCGGCTACCTCACCAACTCCGAAGGCGAGCGCTTCATGGAGCGCTACGCCCCGTCGGCGAAGGATCTGGCGTCGCGCGACGTCGTCTCGCGCTCGATGGCGATGGAAATGCGCGAAGGGCGCGGCGTTGGTCCCAACAAGGACCATATCTTCCTGCACCTCGATCATATCGATCCCAAGGTGCTGGCCGAACGGCTGCCCGGCATCACCGAAAGCGGCAAGATTTTTGCCGGCGTGGACCTCACCCGCCAGCCGCTGCCCGTAACGCCCACCGTCCATTACAATATGGGCGGCATCCCCTGTAACTATCATGGTCAGGTGGTGACGAAGGTCGGCGACGATCCCGAAGTCGTGGTGCCCGGCCTCTACGCCGTGGGCGAAGCGGCCTGCGTGTCGGTGCATGGTGCGAACCGCCTGGGCTCCAACAGCCTGATCGACCTCGTCGTGTTCGGCCGCGCCACCGGCCTGCACCTCAAGGAAACCTTGAAGCCCAACGCCAGCCACAGGCCGCTGCCCAAGGATGCAGCCGACCTGGCGCTCGGCCGGCTCGACAAGTATCGCAACGCGAAGGGCTGCTCGCCCACGGCCGTGATCCGCCTCGAAATGCAGCACACGATGCAGAAGCACGCCGCCGTGTTCCGCGATAGCGCGCTGCTGGCCGAGGGCGTCGCCAAGATGGAACAGGTTAACAAGCGCCTGGAGGACGTCGCCGTCACCGACCGTTCGCTGATCTGGAACACCGACCTCATCGAGACGCTGGAGCTGGACAACCTCATGTCCCAGGCGGTCTGCACCATGGTCAGCGCGGAAAACCGCAAGGAAAGCCGCGGCGCCCACGCGCATGAGGATTTCCCGAACCGCGACGACGAAAACTGGATGAAGCACACCGTCAGCTGGTTCGATGGCTGGGGTGGCACGGGCGGCGGCGTAAAGCTGGATTACCGTCCGGTGCATGATTATACGCTCACCGACGAAGCGGAATATATCAAGCCCAAGGCGCGCGTCTATTGATCGCGCGTCGATAGGCGGATGCAGGAAGGGGCGGGCCGGTTGGTCCGCCCTTTTGCGTTTTCAGAGATAACTGAGCGCGTCCATCCGTTCATGCAGGACACGCATGACGATGATCCCCTCCAAATCGCGCTTGAAGTAGCAGATGTGGCGACCGGCCTTGATCCGCCAATAGCCGGCGCGCGCCTCGTCTATCGGGCGGCCATAGACGGATTTTCGGCCGCCATCGCGAGCGCCGAGTGGACGGCATTGACATAGGCATCGGCTTGTCCGGCGTTCCAATGATCGAACGTATAGAACCAGATGTCGGCCAGGTCGCGCCGCGCCGCCGTTTGAGCGAGACCGTCACGCAGATTTGCGGAGATGGCGCGTATGCATTTCGGCCAGAAAAGCATTCAGGTCGAATTCTGTCGCGAGGCCGCTCTCCTCACCCTCGATCAGCGCCGCCCGCAGCGCTTCCAGCCGCTTTTCCTCATCCTCCAGCAGGCGCAGGCCCGCGCGGATGACTTCGCTGGTGGAGCCGTAACGGCCCTCGCGCACCTTGCGTTCGGCATATTCGCGGAAATGATCGCCCAGGGCGACGGAGGTGGTCTTGCTCATGCCGCGATCTTACCAAATATTGGTAGCCGCTCCAAGGCCGCGCCTCACAGCCATTTGAGCTTCCTGAAGCGGCTGTAGAGCATGCCGCAGATCACCAAGATCACTCCGATCACCACGGGATAGCCGAAACGGCTCTTGAGTTCGGGCATATGCTCGAAATTCATGCCGTAAATGCCCGCAATGGCGGTCGGCACCGCCAGGATCGCGGCCCAGGCGGCGAGCTGGCGGGTGATGTCGCCGGTGCGCTGCTGTTCCAGCAGATTGGACGATTCGAACACGCTGTTCAAAATCTCGCGCAGGTCGTCGACCATCGTCTGCACCCGGCGGACATGATCGCGCACGTCGGCGAAATAGGGCCGCGCCTCCACGTCGATGCAGGGCAGGTCGATCTTGACGAACTTGGTCGCGACCTCATGCATCGGCACCAGGATGCGCTGGAACCGGATGAGCTGGCGACGCAGGTTGAAGATGCGGTTGATCTCCGCCCGGCCGAGGAACTGGTCGAGCATCGTCTGCTCCATCGCCAGCACTTCTTCCTCGATACCCTCGATGACCGGCAGATAGCCATCGACGATGAAGTCGAGGATCGCGTGGGCGACATAATCCACCCCTTGCGCGAGGCGCTGCGGCACCGCCTCCAGATCCGCGCGCAGCATGACATGCGCCCGTGCCGATCCGTGGCGGACGGTGATGATATGACTGTGGCCGATGAAGAGCGCGGTTTCGCCGTAGCAGATCGCGCCAGCCTCGACATGGGCGGTGCGGGCGACGACGAACAGCTGGTCGCCATAGATATCGACCTTGGGCAACTGGTTGGCATTGAGCGCGTCTTCGACCGCCAGCGGATGCAGGCCGTAGGTGCGCTGGAGCGTCTGCATTTCCTCGACACTGGGGTCGGCGACACCGATCCAGATGAATTCCGATTTGTCTTGCGGGCAATCGATCCGTTCGTCGATGGCGACGGACCGCACGCGCTGGCCGTTGCGGTACAGATAGGCGGCGATGACGGTCATGCATGTTTCCCTGCTGTTGCTGCCGCCTAGCAGAAGCGAAAGCCTCCGTCAGCGTCCCGGCGCGGCGGAGCGTCGGCTCGCATGATTTATCCTTATAGGACTGGCGCCTGACTTTGCGCTGACATAGTTGCGGGGCAAAGGGGGCGCTGAAGCAGGCGGAAGAGCGGAGGGGCTTTCCGTATGCAGGACCGGAGCCGTGCCCTTGACCATCCGCACCATCGATTTCGAGGCGTCTTGCCTGCCGCGCCACGGCAAGTCCTTCCCGATCGAGGTCGCCATCGCTGCCGAAGGCTCCGCGCGACGCTGGCTCATCCGGCCGCATGAAAGCTGGGCGGACTGGGACTGGACCGCCGAGGCAGAGGCGCTGCACGGTCTGTCGCGCGTGCGGGTCATGGCCGAGGGTTTGCCGGTGGAGACGGTGCTGGCCGAATTGACTGCCGCAGCGGGCGACGCGCAAATCGTGTCCGATAGCCCGATCGACCAATATTGGCTCGACTGCCTGGCGCGGGCGGCGGGCAGGCCGTCGCCCTTCCGCATCGATCATGTCGCAACCCTGTTCGACGAGCGCGGTGTCAATTCGGCGCGGATCGCGGCCGCGGTCGCGCGCGCCAACTCGCTCGGCCTCGTCCGCCACCGCGCCGCCTCCGATGCGCTCTGGCTGGGCGCGGTGATCGACGGGCTCAGCGAGCCCGCCGCGCGCGAACTCGTCGCCGCTGAATAGCCGATGGAAATGCACAGCAATATTTTGTCACGGCCTGCCCATGCGGGAGACAAGGACGCCGCCTAATGCCGACACTGGTTGCGCGCGCCGTGCCGGCGCGACCGCTGGAGGATAGGAGGCCCATGCCGCAGAGCGCCACCACCGCGTCCCTCGTCCGCTCCGCCGGGCGCGCGCGATGACGCCGCCGCTGATCCTGGTCGCGGAAACGCAGCAGCATCTGCGCCGCGACGTGGGGGACTATCTGGAAAAGAGCGGCTTTCGGGCCGTGGCCGCCGCATCGGCGCAAGATATGTTCCACACGCTGGCAAGCACGCCGGTCGGCGCGCTGGTGCTCGATTCGGCGCTGCGTGGACCGGACGGGCTCGATCTCTGCCGCGACGTGCGGGAAAAGAGCGACGTCCCCATCATCCTCGTCGGCGCGGACAGTTCCGAGGTCGACCGCGTCGTCGGATTGGAGCTGGGCGCGGACGATTATATGGCCAAGCCCTATTCGGGGCGGGAACTCGCCGCCCGGCTGCGCGCGGTGCTGCGCCGGGCGCGGGGCGAGCGCGCCGCCGGCACGCGCCGGCACAATCAGGCGCTGTTCGACGGCTGGCTGGTGGATTTCGCCCGTCGCGAGGTGACCGCGCCGTCGGGCGTGCGGGTCGACCTGACCGGCGCGGAGTTCGCGCTGCTCGGCGTCTTCCTCGACCATCCGCAGACCATCATCGCCCGCACGCGGCTGATGGAGCTGGCCGGGGTGCGCGAAACACCCTCGTCCGACCGGAGCATCGACGTGCTGGTCAGCCGCCTGCGCCGCAAGCTGAGCGAAGGGCAGCCGGCGCCGATCGTCACCGTTCGCGGCGCGGGCTATATGTTCAGTGCCGCCCCGGAGCGCCGATAAGCCGGCGCATTAGTCAGACACATAATTTTACAAAGCCGCTGCGACGCAGCAAAGCCAGGTTCCTATTCTTCAAACTCCGCCGGTCCGCCCCCTGCCGGCTTAGCGATATGAGAAGGATAGACTCCATGAACGAGCTAATCGGTCGCGTCTTCAGCTTCGAGACCAAGGTCTTCCCGAACGAAAGCGCGCTTTACAATCAACTGGCGAGCCATGGTCAGAGCCCCAAGGCGTTGATGATCTCCTGCGCCGACTCGCGCATCGTGCCTGAACACATCATGCAGGCGCAGCCCGGCGACCTGTTCGTGTGCCGCAACGCCGGCAACATCGTGCCGCCGCACGCCAGCCAGCTGGGCGGCGTCACCGCGACCGTCGAATATGCGGTCATGGTGCTGGGCGTGCGCGACATCATCGTGTGCGGCCATAGCGACTGCGGCGCGATGAAGGCGCTCGCGACCGACGCCGACCTGACGGCGATGCCCAACGTATCCGCCTGGCTCCGTCACAGCCACGCCGCGCAGAAGGTGTGCCGCGAAAGCTATCCCGCCGACCTGAGCGACGCCGAAAAGCTCCGCAACATGGCGCTGGAAAATGTCGTGGTGCAGCTCGCCCATCTGCGGACCCACCCCTCGGTCGCGTCGGGCATCGCGCGCGGCGAGATCGCGCTGCATGGCTGGTATGTCGATATCCACGCCGGGCAGGTGCTCGGCATGGACGGCGAAACGGGCCAGTTTGTCCCGTTGCGCGAAGGCCAGCCTCTGCCCGTCGCGCAGCCTCATGCGCGTCGGTTGGCGGCCGCCCCGGCCTACGCCCAGGCTGCGGAGTAAGCCATGCTAAAGTCCCTTTCCGGCGGCACGATCGGCCGCGACCTGACTGCATCCATCGTCGTGTTTTTGGTGGCGATGCCGCTGTGCATGGGCATCGCCGTGGCCTCCGGCGTGCCGCCGGAAAAGGGCCTCATCACCGGCATCATCGGCGGCATCGTCGTCGGCCTGCTGGCGGGCTCCCCGCTTCAGGTCAGCGGCCCGGCCGCCGGCCTTGCCGTCATCGTCTTCGAAATCGTGCGCGAACAGGGCATGTCCGCGCTGGGCCCGATCCTGATCCTGGCCGGCGCGATCCAGGTGATCGCGGGTCTGGCGCGGGTCGGGGGCTGGTTCCGCGCCATCTCTCCGGCCGTCGTCCATGGCATGTTGGCGGGCATCGGTGTGCTGATCGTCGTCGGCCAATTCCATGTGCTGTTCGATGACAAGCCGCTGTCGAGCGGCCTCCACAACCTGATCGCCATGCCGGGCCAGATTTTCGGCCTGACCAACCAGGACGCCGCCACCGCCTTCGCGGTGGGTCTCGTCACCATCGGCGGCATGCTGGGGTGGGAAAAATTCCGCCCCGCGTCGATGAGGCTGATGCCGGGCGCTCTGGTCGGCGTGGTGCTGGCGACGCTCACCGCCTTCCTGCTCGACCTGTCGGTCGCGCGCGTGGTCGTGCCCGAATCGATCGTCGCCGCGATCACCCCGCCCGAAGCCGGGCTGCTGGCGCAGCTCATGAACCCCGCCATCTTCACCACCGCGATCGCCATCGCCTTCATCGCCAGCGCCGAAACCCTGCTGTCGGCCGCTGCCGTCGACCGGATGCACGACGGCGTCCGCACCAATTACAACAAGGAACTGAGCGCGCAGGGCGTGGGCAACCTGCTCTGCGGCTTCGCCGGCGCGCTGCCGATGACGGGCGTGATCGTCCGCTCCTCGGCCAACGTGCAGGCGGGCGCGAAGACCCGCCTGTCCACCATCTTCCACGGCTTCTGGATTTTGGGCTTCGTCGCGCTGCTGCCCTGGCTGCTGCGGGAAATCCCGATGGCGGCGCTGGCCGGCGTGCTGGTCATCACCGGCGTCCGCCTGGTCAGCCTCGCCCATGTGAAGCATCTGTTCCACCTCTACGGTCCGCTGCCGGCGCTCGTGTGGGCGGCGACCCTGATATGCGTGGTGGCGACCGACCTGCTGACCGGCGTGCTGGTGGGCATCGGCCTGTCGCTGCTGGAACTGCTGCCCCATGCCCGCACGCTGGGCCTCAAGGTCGAGGAGGAAAGCCGGGGCGGGGCGCACGAAGTCGCGCTGCGCGGCACGGCGACCTTCTTCAACCTGCCCAACCTGTCGGCGAAGCTCGAATCGCTGCCGGCCGCCGGCCTCGTCATCCTCAATGTCGAGCGGCTGCGTCATATCGATCATACCTGCGCGGAGATGCTGCGCGAGTGGGTCGATCGCCGGCGTGGAGCGGGCGCGCCCGTCGAACTGTTCGGTGCAACCGGAAGGATGCGCCAGATCGTCGCCTGACACCCCACCTCCCAGGCGTCGTTCGTGCCGCCGCGCCAGCCCCCGGCGCGGCGGCACTTTTTTCGCTACGGCAGCCGTTGTTGCAACTTCGCAACAGCAGCGCGATTGATTTCGCAGATGCGGCATTTTTCGATTTGCGTTTCGATCCTTTGAGCATATTCAATCGCCATCCGCCGCAACTGGAAGCGCAACAGACTTTCGGGCCGGGGGAAGCAGGACGGAACATTCTTTCGTAAAGGGGAATGTTCATGAATTACAAAATCGCCTGTGCCGCGCTCGCGCTGATGTCGAGTGTCCCGGCCTTCGCGCAGGAAGAACCCGCCAGCCCTGTCACCGTGACCGGCAGCGTCGGTCTCGTTTCCGATTACCGCTTCCGCGGCGTGTCGCAGACCGACAAGAGCATGGCCGTGCAGGGTGGCTTCACCATCGCTCATGAAAGCGGCGCCTATGTCGGCACCTGGGGCTCGAACCTTTCGGGCTGGGGTACGTTTGGCGGCGCGAACATGGAACTTGACCTGATCGCGGGCTATTCCGCCTCGCTGGGCGAAGGCACGACGATCGACGTCGGCCTGACTTGGTACATGTACCCCTCCGGCGCTAACGACACCGATTTTGCAGAGCCCTATGTCAAGCTCTCCCACCAGTTTGGTCCCGTCAAGGGCTTGGTCGGCGTGGCCTATGCCCCCAAGCAGCAGGCGCTGGGCAAAGTGTGCAGCGACGCGGCCTGCACCGTGTTCCGTCCGGGCAAGAAGAACGACAATTTTTACGTCTGGGGCGATGTGAGCAGCGCCATCCCCGACACGCCCGTGACGCTGAAGGCGCATGTCGGCTGGTCGAAGGGCAACAGCGGCCTTGGCCCCAACGGCACCTCCGTCGCCCCGACCGGGAAATATCTCGACTGGCTGGTGGGCGCCGATGTCGCCATTCCGGGCACGCCGCTCACCGCCGGCATCGCCTATGTCGATACCGACATCGCGCGGGTCGAGGAAACCTATCTGCGTCCCAACTTCCAGGATGCCGACGGTTCCTCGATCGCCCGGGGCAAGGTCGTGTTCTCGATTACCGCCGCCTTCTGATCCGGACGCCCGCCGGCCCCATGATCTTGGCCGGCGGGCGACCGCCTGTTACAATATGTTGCTGCCGGAACGATCGGCCGCCTTACGCCCTCCCGGACAGTTGACCCGGATCAGGGCGGTCCCTATCCCGATGACATGACCGCGCCGTCGATCATCCTCGTCGAAGACGATCCGCCGCTCCGCACGCTCACCGCCCGCGCGCTTCAGGAACATGGCTATCTCGTCCGCCCGGCCTCGTCCGGCCCGGAAATGTGGGTGGCGTTCGACGCCGGCCCGGTCGATCTCGTCGTGCTCGACGTCATGCTGCCCGGCACCAACGGCATCGACCTGTGCCGCCAGATCCGCCGCAAGAGCGACGTCCCCATCATCTTCATCAGCGCCAAGGGCAGCGAAACCGACCGCATCGTCGGGCTGGAGCTGGGCGCGGACGATTATCTGCCCAAGCCCTTCGGCACGCGCGAGCTGATCGCCCGCATCCGCGCGATCCTCCGCCGCGTCGGGGTCGAGCGCGGCCCCGACGATCATCGCGAAAGCGAAGCGCATTTCGACGGCTGGTCGGTCAATTTCCCGCGCCGCGAACTGCGATCCCCCACCGGCGCGATCGTCGACCTGACCGGCGCGGAGTTCGACCTGCTCGGCTCCTTCCTCAGCCACCCTCAGCGCGTCATCGCCCGCGAACGGCTGATCGAACTATCGCGCACCCGCATGGGCGACAGCAGCGACCGCAGCATCGACGTGCTGGTCAGCCGGCTGCGCCGCAAACTGTCGAGTGAGAACCGGCCGGCCCCGATCACCACGGTCCGGGGCGTGGGCTATATGTTCAACGCAGAGGTCAGCCGCGCTTGAGGCGGCGCTTCCATGGATCGCTCGGCCTGCTCGGCCGGCTGTTCGCGATCCTGCTGGTCACGGTGACGCTGGAGTTCGCGGTCGGCACGCTGATCTACGAACGCGCGAGCCAGCTCTCGCTTCAGGATGACGAGGCGCGCCGCCTCGCTGAACATCTCATCATCGCCCGCAAGCTGCTCGCCGAAAACCCCAGCCGCGAACGTCCGGCGCTCAGCTTCCAGCTCACGACCGATCGCTACGACGTCCACTGGTCCCCCGCCGCGCCGCCCCCGCCGCCGCTCTCGCCCGAACTGGAGCGGATGCGTCGGCAGATCATCGACTGGGAGCCCAGCCTGGAGCAATCGCGCCTCTGGCTGCGGCTGAGCCCCGGCCGCCACTCGGAGATCAATGGCGGACTGCGCCTGCCCGACGGCAGCTGGCTCTATTTCGGGATGCACCATTCGGGCGGCAAGTGGGCCTTCACCATCGGTCGCATGGGTCTTGCGCTGATCCCCATGCTGGCGTTGCTGATCGCCGGTTGGCTGCTGATCCGCCGCACGCTCGCGCCGCTGCGCGACCTCACCCACGCCACCCACCGCATCGGGCGCGGCGTGGAAGTGATGGTGCCCGAGGCCGGCACCAGTGACGTGCGGAACCTCATCACCGCCTTCAACGCGATGCAGCAGCGTATCCACCGGTTGATCGATGAGCGGACCGAAACGCTCGCGGCGGTGGGCCACGACCTGCGGACCCCGCTGTCCCGTCTGCAATTGCGGGTCGAAGGCGTCGCCGACCCAGCCCTGCGCGAGGAATTGAGCGGCGATCTCGATGAAATGGGCGAAATGCTCGAATCGCTGATGGCCTTCTTCGGCGGCGACCGCGAGCCCGAGCCGCCTGTCCGCAGCGATGTCGCGGTCAGCATCGCGACCATCGTCGATGCCTTTCAGGATCACGGTCATGACGTGACCTATGACGGACCCGATCATCTCGAAATGACCGTCCGGGTTTTGTCGCTGCGTCGCGCGGTGCGGAACCTGATCGAAAATGCGCTGCACTATGGCCATCGCGCGCGCGTCGCGCTGGATCGCAAGGATGGGGAGATACTGATCCGCATCGACGATGACGGCCCCGGCATCCCGCGCGAGCGGATGGAGGAAGTGCTGCGCCCCTTCGCCCGGCTGGACGAAGCGCGCCAGCGCAACACGCGCGGCTTGGGCCTTGGCCTCGCCATCGTGCAGAAGGCGGTCGCGGCGGAGGGCGGCACCTTCCTGCTCGCCAACCGCCCCGAAGGCGGGTTGCGCGCTGAAATCTGCCTTGCCGCCCCGCGCCCATCCCCCCGCGGCTAAAAGAGAAACTGTCAGTCCCCAAGCAAAACTCGTTTATCGCCCTGTGCGCGGCCAAGCTATGCCGGCATGTGTCGAAGTGCATGAGGCGGATATGATGGCGGACGGACCGGACGAGGATCGCATCGTCGAGGGCTATTGGAATCTGGACCAGCTGGTCGTCGATCTCGGCGCAGCGCGCAACCGCTGGCGGCAGGCGCAGCGCCATCATGCCGAATATGGGGCGGAAGGCTTTCCGTCGCGCGCGAACCTTACCAAGATCATGCAGGCGCTATGCGGCGCGCTCTTCCCGCTGCGCCTCGGCCCCAGTTTCGTGCGCCTCCACAATGAGGATGCCTTCGTCGCCGAAACGCTCCAGACCGTGCTCAGCCGCCTCTACGGCCAGATCAGGCTGGAACTGATCTATGCGCTGAAGGATGAGCCCGCCGCGGTGCTGGACCGGGAGGCCGCGCGCATCATCGGCGGCTTCGCGCAGAGCCTGCCGGCCTTGCGCGCACTGCTCGACACCGATGTCGACGCCGCTTTCCTCGGCGATCCCGCCGCGCGCAGCGTGGACGAGGTGCTGATCTGCTACCCGTCGATGCTGGCGATCATCCACCATCGCCTGGCGCATCAGCTGCACGAGCTGGGCGCGCCGCTGGTCGCGCGCATCATGTCCGAAATCGCGCACAGCGCCACGGGCATCGACATTCACCCCGGCGCGCGGATCGGCCACAGCTTCTTCATCGACCATGGCACCGGCGTCGTGATCGGCGAGACCGCGATCGTCGGCAACCGGGTGCGCCTCTACCAGGGCGTGACGCTGGGTGCGCGCAGCTTCCCGGCCGACGAGAAGGGCGCTCTGGAGAAGGCGATCCCGCGCCATCCGATCATTGAGGATGACGTCGTCGTCTATGCCGGCGCGACGATCCTGGGCCGCATCATCGTGGGCAGCCGATCGGTCATCGGCGGTAATGTCTGGCTCACCGACAGCGTTCCCGCCGACAGCAATGTGCGCCAGGCCAAGGCGCAATATGAAGTGACCAGCCGCGTCGAAGTCTCCGCGCCGCACCGCGTCCACGCGCTGCTGGAGAGCACGGACGGGGTGGGGGAGAATATTTGAATGCCGGGGCGAGCGGCGCGGCCGCAAGAGCGGCTGTCGTCATGGGCAGACCCTGGAGCAGGCATAACGGCGCAGCTGGCGCATGCGCGGCAAGAGGCGGGGGCACCTGTAGAGCCTCCGCGCCTTTGCGCGAACAATATCTTGAAACCCGCGCGCCGCCGTCGCATGGCTCTCCGGTAAGAAGGAGACGCTCCATGTTCCGCAAGCTCACTGACCGCATCCTCGTATCGCCGCAGATCAGCGTGGAGCAAGTGGCCGAGGCCAAGGCACAGGGGGTGACGATCATCGTCAACAACCGCCCCGACGACGAAGAACCGGGCCAGACCAACGGCGCCGAGATCGAGGCAGCGGCGAAGGCGGCGGGCATCGCCTATGTCGCCGTGCCGGTGTCGCATGGCGGCTTCGCGCCCTGGCAGCTCGACGGCATGGCGCAGGCGCTGGAACAGGCGGAGGGGGGCAAGATGCTGGCCTATTGCCGTTCGGGCACCCGCAGCACCTTGCTGTGGGCGCTGACCCGCGCGCGCGCCGGCGACAATGGCGACGTGCTGGCCGCGCAGGCGGCGGCGGCGGGCTATGACATCGCGCCGGTGCGGCAAGTCATGGATACGCTCAAGCCGCAATAATCACACCCGCCTGAACGGAAACGGCGCAACCGTGCGTTCGTAGCTGTGAAGGTCCAGCGCTCGGGTGACGGGGGGCAGGGCGCGATCCGGGCAGTCGCGCCGCTCGCACAATGGACAGGTGGGGCCGATGCCGGTCGCCTCGTCGCTTGCGACATCGATGCCGTCGGCATGGACGATCCGTCCCGCATGTTTCGCCTCGCAACCCAACGCCACAACCGATCGCCCCCGCGCACGTCCCCGCGGCAGAGCGACCGCCAGCGTCAGGAACCGGCGACCCTCCAGCGTCTCGATCAGTTGCGCCGCGACCCTGCCGTCCGCCGGCGCGTCGGTCGCGTCCCAGCGCGGGCAAGTGCCGCCATAGCGGGCGAAGGGCCAGGCCTCGCCGTCGAAGCGCTTGGCGATGATGCCCGCCCGGTCGATCTTCGCCATGAAGAAGGGGATGCCGCGCGCACCGGTGCGGTTGAGGCTGGTCAGCCGATGGGCGAGTTGCTCGGTCGATACGCCAAAACGGTCGCAGAGCAGCGGGATGTCGTACCGGCTCTGCTCCGCCGCCTGACGGAAGCGGTCATAGGGCATGACCAGCGCGGCGGCGGCATAGTTGGTGAGCGCGATCTGAGCGAGCCGGCGGCTGTCCTCGTCGGGCGGGGCGGCGCGGGCGACCTGCGCCGTGATGCCGTCCGCCAATTCCTGCGCGCACAGATGATAGGCGATGGCGAACAGCCGCCCCGACGCCGGCAGCCGCTCGCTCAGCATCAGTCTTCGGCGGTGCATGTCATAATGGCGCAGCGTTCCGGCCAGCACCTCGGCGCGCACCATCTGCACCGCCATGCCATGCCGGTCCTTCAGCCGCGCGCGCAGCGCCGCCTGAAGCAGCGCCGGGTCGTCGGGCAGTTCCCCGGCCAGGCTCTCCGCGCCCGCGTCGATCTCGGCGAAGTGATTGCCGGCGCGCGCGATCGTCTCGCGCAGCCAGTCGAGCGGCGCGACCAGCGGTGCAGGGCCGCGATCGGCGGCCGCGGCGTCGCCCGGCAGGCGACGCAGGTCGGTCAGCGCGCGGTAGAACCGGGCGATCGCCTCGCCGACGCCGGGATAATTTTCCGCGACCTCCAGCACCTCGTCGCGCGCGATCCCGATGTCGCGCACCAGCGCGTCGGACAGGATTTCACCCAACTCGCCGGGGCCGCCTTCCGCCGGCGTGGCGGTGAAATCGCGAATGTCGATGTCATAGGTGTTGGCCAGCCGCAGCAGCATCTGCGCGGTCAGCGGTCGCTGGTTGCGCTCCAGATGGTTGAGATAGCTGGGCGATACGCCCAGTTCCTCGGCCATGCGGGTCTGATTGAGGCCGAGCTCGCGGCGCAATACGCGCAGCTTTGGCCCGAGATAGAGTTTGCGGTCGCTGATCTCTGCCATTTGGTCATAATGTCATACTATGACATTATGACCAAATAATATCGTGACTTCGGGCCACTCATCGGCCTGTTCAAGTGGGTATGGCTGTCTAAATCGCTGTTCAGAAGGGCCGCCCGGCCGCAGACGGAAAGGACGCCAGCATGACCAGCGATACGATGACCAAGCCCGAACCCGCCCGGTCGCGGGCGGTGTTCAGCCAGGAGGATTTCGGCCTGATCCGCACCGCCATCGCCCATTATCTGCGCGAGGTGCAGGACCAGCCGGAGTCCGTCAAATATGCCAATCTCTACCACCGGCTCGGCCGGGTCGCGTGAGCGAGTGAAGCGGCCGGGGCGCGCCAGCCCCGGCCACTGCATCACAGCGAGAAGCGCGCCGTCAGCCTTATGTCGCGCCCGGCCAGCGGCGCATAATCCTTGAGGAAGCTGGCGTGCCGCCGCGCTTCCACATCGAACAGATTGTTCGCCGACAGCATCAGCGTCGTGCGATCGTTGCCCGCCAGCGGCTTGAACGACAGCGAGGCGTTGACCATGGTATAGCCATCGGTCGGCGTTTCGAAATCGGTCACCCGGTCCTGATCGAACACATGCTCCACCTCGGCCCGGGCCGAGAAACGGTCGCCCTGCGCCTCGACCCCGCCCAGCAGGCGGAGCGGCGGGATGCGCGGCGCGGGGCCGCTCCCTTTGATCGTCGCGCGAACATAGTCGGCCAGGCCGTCGATGGCGATCTTGGTCGAGCCCACCGTCGCCAGCGTGACCGATCCCTCCACCTCGAAGCCATAATAGCGCGCGTCCGCCTGCGCGTAGGCGTAGCAGGGGAATTCCAGATCCTCGCCGCCATTCACCGTCTGGCACACGCTGTCGGGCGCGACGCTTTCATAGATATAGCCGCTGAACCAGTTGTGATAGGCCGCCAGGCTGAAGCTGTATCCTGCGCCCGATCCGCGCAATGTGCCCTCCACGCCCCAGCTCTTTTCCTTACCGAAATCGGCGTTGCCCAGCTCGAACGCCTGGGTGCCCGCGTGATTGCCGCGCGCGAACAATTCTTCGGCCGACGGCGCGCGCTCGCTGCGCGAGAGGTTGAGGCCGATGCGCCAGTCGGGCAGGATCGCCTGGCTGATCCCCAGCGAGCCGGAGACGGCGTCGAAACTCCGGCTGCGCCCGTCGAAGAAGAGGCTGTCGTCGGCGTCGGCGCTCAACTTGCTATGCTCGTAGCGCGCACCGCCCTCGATCCGGGTCGCGCCCAGGTCCAGCGATTGCAGGGTGAAGAGCCCGAATTGCTCGGTCTGGTTGCGGGGCAGGAATTTCTCCTCGCCGACCACCTCGAACCGGCGGGTGAAATATTGGACGCCGGACGCCCCGTCCCATCCGCCCCGCTTTGCCTGGACGAATTCCAGCCGGCTTTCCATCGACTGATTGTTGAACGTCGTGCCGACGGCGCCCGTATCCTCGATCTCCTGATGCTGATAGTCGGCATAGCCGGCGCGGAAGCGGACTGAATCAAGGAAGCCGCCATTGACCGCGACCTCGCTGCGAAGGTCCACCCGGTCCTGCTTCATCCGCAGCCGCACTTGCTCCGCCTCGCTGTCGGGGTCCAGCGAATAGCGGACCGGAACGCCGTAGAAATTGTCGGTATGGGCGAAGGACACCCCGATATTGCCGCCCGCGTCGATATAGGCCGCGCCGCCCGCGACTTCCCAGATCCGCCCCGCGCTGTTGGGCAGCTTGCCGCGCAGGCTGGCAAGGTCGCGTATCTCCGCCTCGTCGCTCGCTGCCGCCTGGGCCCGCAGCGTGGGGGTCAGGATATAGCTGCCGGTGTCGAGATTGCCGGTCTTGCTGTAGCTGCCGTCGAAATGGACGACGAACTTGTCGGTCAGCGGCACCTCGATCTCGCCCGATCCGCTGCGCTCGTTGGCGGCGCTGCCATAGTTGGCGAGCGCGTCGATATGCACCGGCTCGTCGGGCACGCGGCGGGGGATGCGGCTGTCGATCACATTGACCACGCCGCCGATCGCCGACGATCCGTAGAGCAGGGCCGACGGGCCGCGCAGGATTTCGATGCGGTCGGCGGTCAGCGGGTTGATCGCGACGGCATGGTCGACCGAGGTGTTGGACACGTCGAAGCTGCCGATCCCGTCGGTCAGGATGCGGACGCGTTCGCCCTGAAAGCCACGCAGGATCGGGCGGGAGGCATTGGGGCCGAAGGAGGTCGCCGACACACCCGGCTGCCGCGCCAGCGTTTCGCCGATGCTGGGGCGCAGTTCGCGGGTCAATTGCTCGCCGGAAACGACCGTGGTGCCCGACAGGATATCGCCCTGCCGCCGGGGGATGAGCGCGGTGACGACGATGTCAGCACGCTGGTCATGATAGGCGCCCCGGCCGGCGGCGGCATCGGGCGCTTGAGCGAAGGCGGGGAGGGCAAGGCAAAGCGGCAGGGCGCAGCTGGCGCGCAGAATCGTCAGGCGGGACATGGAGGATCAACCCTTTGTGGTTCTGGTCTGAATGAGACCCTGTATCCCGCATGTTACATCATATCAACATCGGTTTGCCGCATTTTCGCTGCGGCGCATCATGGGTCGGCTGTCAGAGGAACAGGAAGTCGGCGAGCGCCTCGACCGCCGCTTTCTCCTTCGCGCGTGGTCCGATCGCCTGCCGCACCTCGATTCCCGGCAGGGGCATGTCGAGCGGCAGGCGGGTTATGCCCGGCATCCGCCCCAGGTCGCGCGCCAGCGGGCCGAAGGCGGGGAAGCAGCCCGCGCCCTCGCGCAGCGCGGCGACGATCGCGGCCATGTCGTCGCTCTCCAGCAGCACCGGCCCCAGCGCCGCCCGCCCGCGCGCCAGCGCCGCGTCGGTCACCTGCCGCAGCCCGCCGCCCGGTCCCAGCGCCAGCGCCGGGGTGATCGCCAGCGCGTCCCGACCTACCGTCTCGGCACGGGCGAGCGGATGTCCGCTGCCCACATAGAGGCTCAGCGGTTCCGACCAGCCATAGCGGGAGGGCAGGTCAGCCGGCTCCTCCAGCGCATAGAAATAGACGATATCGGCTCGCCCCGCCGCCAGCGCCGCCGCCGCGTCGTGGGCGCTGTGCACATGCAGGTCGAGCGTGATCGCGATATCCTCGTTCGCCGCCTCGAACGCGGCGAGCGCATCCTGCAAATGGCCGAACACCGGCGCGGGAGCGGCGAGCACCAGCGTCTGTCGGGCCCGTTCGGGGGGAAGGACAGGGGCGGCGAACGCGTCGTCGGATTCATCCGGCGCGGGCGCGTCCTGCCCCAGCAGCGTCATCGCCTGCGCCGTCTTGCGCCCCGCCGCCGTCAGCCGCGCCGCGCCCGCCGGATCGTCGAACAGCCGATAGCCCAGCCGCATCTCCAGCGCTGCGATCTCGGCCAGCACTTGCTCGACCCCGACCCCCAGATCATCCGCGCACCGCGCCGCGCTGCCCGCCGCCATCATCTGCGCGAAAAGGTCCAACTGGCGCAGGGATGGGCTGTCCATGGCAAGGGTGATAGAGGAAATGGCCGGACGGCGTAAGCGCGATTGTGCGCCGTGCGCGCAAAGCCGGGTTGACGAACCCCGCCCGGAAATGGCAGGGCGCTGCTCTACCGGGCGGGTATAGCTCAATGGTAGAGCACTAGCCTTCCAAGCTTGTGATGCGGGTTCGATCCCCGCTACCCGCTCCACGCATTTCCCCAAAACATCAGCCGCTTTTTACCGCCTCTCACCAGTTTGAGCGGTGAAGCTTGTGCGGTGACGCTGTGGTGAGCGCCGGGAGAAAGTGCCTCGATCTCGTCGCGCAACGGGCATGAAGGCCGCCAAACGTTCCATTTCTTAGAACAGAACTGCAAATTTTATCTGACTGCGCAGGAATGATCGCGCCGGGTAAAGCTCCAATCACACCGGAACCGACCGAGTGTCCGAACTTCAGATTGGAGACCGACATGACCATCCAAGCGACCCCGACCCCTGGCAAATCCCTTATCACCGCCGACGATCACACCCTCGTCATGATCGACTTCCAGTCGCAGATGGCCTTTGCGACCAAGTCGATCCCGACCGAGCTACTTCGCAACAACGCCGCGCTGGTCGCCAATGCCGCCGCCGGTTTCAACGTTTCCACCATCCTGACCACGGTCGCCGTCGACAGCTTTTCCGGCCCCATGTTCAGCGAGATCACCGACGCCTTCCCGAACCAGCCGCTGCTCGACCGCACGTCGATGAACACATGGGAAGATGCCGCCGTCATCGACGAAGTGAACCGTATCGGCAAGCAACGGATCATCTTCGCGGGCCTCTGGACGTCGGTCTGCATCGTCGGCCCCGTCGCGTCGGCGATCGACCAGGGTTTCGACGTGTATTTCATCGCCGATGCGTGCGGCGACATCTCGGCCGAGGCGCATGAGCGTGCCGTCGAGCGGATGATCCAGCTGGGCGCGAAGCCCATGACCTCGCTCCAGTATCTGCTGGAACTGCAGCGCGACTGGGCCCGCAGCGAAACCTACGACATGACCACCGGCATCGCGAAGAAGTGGGGCGGCGCTTACGGGCTCGGGATCACCTACGCCAAGACCATGTTCGGCGCGTCCGAGGCCCATTGATCCGCACCCTTCCTTCTTATTCCAGACGCAAAGGAATGTCATATGAGCAACTTCGTCACCGCCGCCGATGGGACCGAGATTTTCTATCGCGATTTCGGTCTGGGCCAGCCCGTCGTCTTCGCCCATGGCTGGCCGCTCAATGCGGATGCCTGGGACGGCCAGATGCTGTTCCTGGCGCAGAACGGCTATCGCGTCATCGCCCATGATCGGCGGGGCCATGGCCGGTCGGGCCAGCCCGCGACAGGCAACGACATGGACACCTATGCCGACGATCTGGCAGCGGTGATCGAAGCGCTCGACCTTCAGGACGCGATCCTGGTCGGCCATTCGACCGGCGGCGGCGAGATTACCCGCTATGTCAGCCGGCACGGCACGGCGCGGGTCGCCAAGATGGTGCTGGTGAGCGCAGTCACTCCCGTCATGAAGCGCAGCGAGAGCAATCCCGACGGCCTGCCGCAGGAGGTGTTCGACGGCATCCGCAAGGCGGTGCTGGACAATCGCTCTGGCTTCTACCTGTCCTTCCCGGACATCTTCTTCGGCTGGGACATCGGCTTCGCGAAGGATGAGAGCCTGCGCCTGGCCTTCTGGCAGCAGGGCATGTCGGGCAGCGCCTACGCCCAGTATGAATGCGTCGCGCAGTTTTCTGAAACGGACTTCACCGCCGACCTCAAGGGCATCGATGTCCCGGTGCTGATCGTCCATGGCGACGCCGACCATGTCGTGCCGATCGACATCACGGCGCGCAGGGCGGTCGAGATCATTCCGAATGCGACGCTGACGGTCTATGAAGGTGCGCCGCATGCCGTGCCGACCATCTTCCAGGACAGGCTGAACGCCGACCTGCTCGCCTTCGCCAGGGCCTGATGCCGCACAAGGGAGAACGGACATGAAAGCCTATATCATTTCGCTCGGTGCGGGGTTGCTCGTGGGCATCGTCTACAGCCTGCTGGGTGTTCGTTCTCCCGCCCCGCCAGTCATCGCGCTGGTCGGTCTCGCCGGGATATTGCTGGGGGAACAGCTGATCCCGGTGGCCAAGCGCCTTGCCGCCCACACCGAACTGGCGCGCGTCGTGACGGATGACTGCGCCAACCATGTGCCGGGCGATCTGCCCACGAACGCGAGGCGCGACGCATGATGACCCGCCGCCAGCTGCTCGGCAGCGCCGCCGCCACCACCGCCCTTGCCGCCACTCAGGAAAGCTTCGCCATGACCCAGACCGACCTTCTCCTCGTCAATGCCAAGGTCACGACGCTCGACCGCGAAAATCCGGTGGCGCAGGCCGTCGCGATCCGGAACGGCAAATTCCTGGCCGTCGGCTCCGAACAGGCGGTTCGCGCCGCCGCCGCGCCGGATGCCCGCGTCATCGACGCAGGCGGCCGCCGCCTGATCCCCGGCCTGATCGACAGCCACATCCATGTGATCCGGGGCGGGCTGAACTATAATATGGAGCTGCGCTGGGAAGGCGTGCCGACGCTGGCCGACGCGATGGCGATGCTCAAGAAGCAGGCGGAAAACACGCCGCCGCCGCAATGGGTGCGCGTGGTTGGCGGCTTTACCGAACATCAATTCGCCGAAAAGCGCCTGCCGACGCTGGACGAGATCAACGCCGTAGCGCCGGAAACGCCTGTGTTCATCCTCCACCTCTACGATCGCGCGCTGCTCAACGCCGCCGCGCTCCGCGCCGTGGGCTATACCAGGGACACGCCCAACCCGCCGGGCGGCGAGATCGTCCGCGATGCGGCTGGCAACCCCACCGGCCTGCTGCTGGCCCAGCCCAATGCGACGATCCTCTATGCCACGCTGGCGAAGGGGCCGAAGCTGCCGCAGGACTATCAGCTCAACTCCACGAAGCATTTCATGCGCGAGCTGAATTCGCTGGGCGTCACCAGCGTGATCGATGCGGGCGGCGGATCGCAAAACTATCCCGACGACTATGAAGTCATCGACAAGCTGCACAAGGATGGCGAGCTGACGCTGCGCATCGCCTACAATCTCTTCACGCAGAAGCCCAAGGAAGAGCTGAAGGACTTCGCCAACTGGTCGACGCAGATCAAGCCGGGCGATGGCGACGATAGCTACCGCCACAATGGCGCGGGCGAGATGCTGGTCTATTCGGCGGCCGACTTCGAGGATTTTCGCGTCGCGCGCCCTGACATGCCGCCGGAGATGGAAGGCGATCTCGAACCCGTCATCCGCCTGCTCGCGGAGCGCCGCTGGCCATGGCGGCTGCACGCAACCTACGACCAGACCATTTCTCGCGCGTTGGACGTGTTCGAGAAAGTGAACCGCGACATTCCGCTCAAGGGTCTCAACTGGTTCTTCGACCATGCCGAGACGATCAGCGCGCGCAATATCGACCGGATCGCAGCACTGGGCGGCGGGATCGCGGTGCAGCATCGCATGGCGTTCCAGGGCGAATATTTCGTCGAGCGCTACGGCGCGAGGGCGGCCGAGGCGACCCCGCCGATCAAGCGGATGATGGATGCCGGCGTGCCGGTGGGCGCAGGCACCGACGCGACCCGCGTCGCCAGCTACAACCCCTGGGTCTCGCTGAGCTGGCTTGTCACGTCCAAGACCGTGGGCGGGCTGACCCTCTATCCTGTCCGCAACCGGCTCGACCGCGAAACCGCGCTTCGCCTGTGGACCGAGCGGAACACATGGTTCTCGAACGAGGTCGGCAAGAAGGGCCAGATTAAGGCCGGGCAGCTGGCCGACCTGGCGCTGCTGTCCGACGATTATTTCACCGTGCCAGAGGGCGACATCGCGCATCTCCGCTCTGTCCTGACCGTGCTGGGCGGCAGGATCGTCTATGGCGAAGGCAGCTTCGGCCCGCTCGCTCCGCAAGCGCCCAAGGCGATGCCCGACTGGTCGCCGGTCGCGACCTTCGGCGGTCACTGGCGTCGGGACGAGTCGGCGAAGAAGCTGGCATCGGCCTGCGGCTGCGCCTCCGCCTGCAATGTCCACGGCCATGACCATGCGGCCGCGCTCGGCGCGACCGTGCCCGCTGCGGACGTTCAGAGCTTCTGGGGCGTCATGGGCTGCGGCTGCTGGGCCGTGTGACGGGATCGGCGCCTCTCCCAGGCAGGGGGCGCTTCCCATCGTTCGACAATATCGAACAATTTCTCTGAACTTATCCGGATCGCTCGGACAGCTTTGGCCGGGTAGAAATGACTCGCGACCTCAAGCGACGCCCGAAAGCGACCCAATCGGAGACAGATATATGAACCGTCTTACCCTCCTGATGGCAACCGCCCTGGTCGCCATCAGCCCCGCCGCCGCGCCTGCGCAAGCGCCAGCATCCACCAAAGCCAGCGCCGACTATTCGGTCGGCCCGCAATATGACACCACGCATGTCTATGTGGCGCCAGAAGATTTCGACCGCTTCGTCGCCAGCTTCACCGCGACCTTTGGCGGCACGACCAGCAAGCAGGGTGTGTTTCAGGTCACGCCGACCGACAGCAAGACCAAGTCGCAGCTGGCGCTGACCCCCGCCGGCACCGTCTCGGTCTTCGGATTTCTGACCCCGATCCCGGCCCCCTTCGGCGCGGAACGCACCGGCTATCTCGTCACCGACCTTGATGCCGCTGTGGCGTCCGCCGTCCGGCATGGCGCGACGCGCCTTGTCACCAGCTTTCCCGATCCCATCGGCCGCGACGTGATCGTGCAGTGGGCAGGCGGCGTAAACATGCAACTTTATTGGCACACCACCAAGCCCGCCTATCCCGCGCTCGCCACCGTGCCGGAGAACCGCATCTACCTGACCGCAGACGCTGCCGACACATTCGTGAAGCAATGGCGCGGCTTTGCCCATGCGACCGTCACCGCCGATGACAAGGCCGCGCCGGGCGCGGACATCGGCCAGCCGGGCAAAAGCTATCGCCGCATCCGCATGACCTCGGGCTATGGCAAGATGAGCGTGATTGTCTCGGACGGCCAGCTTCCCTGGCCCTATGGCCGCGACATGACGGGATACGAGGTCAGCGACCTGCCCGCGACGCTTGCGAAGGCGACAGCGGCCGGCGTCGAGACCCTCGTCCCCGCCCATGTGGAGGGTGATCGCCAGTCCGCGATCGTCCGCTTCCCCGGCGGCTACATCGCCGAAATGCACGCGCCGGTGAAGCCATGACCGGCCGGGACGCTCCCCGCTTCGTCGATGCGATCCTCGACTGGCGGCCGATCTGGTTCCTGGCGCGGCTCGCGCTGGTGGGCGCCTATCTGCTGGGCGGCATCGTCAAGCTCACCGACTGGCCGGCCGCCGTCGCTGAACAGGCGCATTTCGGGATGAGCCCGCCCGCCGTCTGGGCGGCGCTCACCATCGGGATCGAGCTTGTCGGGCCGATCCTGATCCTGACCGGATGCTTCCTGTGGCTGGGTGCCGGGATGCTGGGCGTTTTCACCTTGCTCGCCGCCTTCACCGCCAACGCCTTCTGGACGATGCCGGCGGGGCAGGATCGCTTCATGGCGACCAATGCCTTTTTCGAACATATCGGCCTCGTCGGCGGTTTCGTGCTGGTGGCGCTCGTCGCGGAGCGGGAACGGCGCGATGCGTAGGAGCCTCCTCGTTGCCGGGTTGCTGGCAGGGGCCGTTGCGGCGCCCGCCGCCGCCCAGCAGCGGGAAGCATGGGACGCGCCCACGCTCACCATCACGCGCTACGACGAAGACTGGTCGGACCTTGCCGACGCGAACAAACGGGCCCGTCACTGGACCGGGCCGCTCAAATATCTCCCGCTCGGTGACGATAGCTGGCTGACGACCGGCATCGAGTTGCGCGCCCGGCGCGAATCCTACCAAAATAACCTGTGGGGCGGGTCGGATGCGTCGGATGACAGCTATCTCTGGCTTCGCGCGCTCCCCTACGCCGATCTTCATGTCGGCGGAGTGCGCGCTTTTGTTCAACCGGTCCTGGCCTATGCGGTCGGCGTCGCGCCGACCGTTAGCCCCGTCGACCAGACGCGCGTGGATCTGCTCCAGGCTTTTGGCGAAGTCGATCTTGGCGGAGTCACGCTGCGGGCCGGCCGCCAGATGCTGTCGCTCGGTACGGAGCGGCTCGTCGGCACACGCTATGGCCCCAATGTCCCGCTGGCCTTTGACGGGGTAAGGGCCGACGTGCCGATCGGGCGCGCGACACTCGCCCTGTTGGCTGTGCGGCCGGTTCAGCCGGGCTCCGGCAGCTTCGATGATGCAAGTTCCAAAGCCAAGGCGCTCTGGGGTGCCTATGCGATGCTGCCGGGGCTCGACATCTATTATCTGGGCTATCGCGATCGCTTTGCCCGTTTCGGCGGCCTGACCGCGCGGGAGGTTCGGCACAGCATCGGCCTGCGGTCCCACGGCGTGCGCGGCGACTGGCACTGGAACGTCGAGGGCGTGGCACAATTCGGCCATTTCGCGGGGCAAAGGATCGCCGCCTGGACGATCGGCACGGAGATTGGCCGCAGCTTTCCCGCGCTTGCTTTCGCCCCCGACGCGACGCTGCGGTTCAACATCGTCAGTGGCGATGGCAAGGCGGGTGACGGAAGGATCGGCACCTTCAACGCCCTATTCCCCAAGGGCAAATATTTCGGCGAGCTCTCGCCGGTCGGCCCGACCAATATCATCAACTTCAATCCGCGCATCAGCGGCACGCTCGGCGGCGGAGTGTCGGCGAGCATCGGCGCGAACGCCTATTGGCGCGCCAGCATTGCCGACGGCGTCTATGACATTCCCGGCAATCTGGTCCGCGACGCCGGCACCAGCAAGGCGCGCTTCATCGGCGGCGAGGCCGAGGCGACCGTCGCCTGGCAAGCCACGCCCGAATGGGAATTGTCAGCCTCGCTGTCCGCCTTCGCGCCGGGCGACTTCATCCGCGAGACCGGTCCGGCAAAGACGATCACCATGCTGGGGCTGGAAAGCAACTTTCGCTTCTGACGATAAGATTTCGATTTTATCGAAGATTTGGTGCGATCTTATTCGACTGCATCAATCGAGAGGCGCCCGCTACACAGGCGACACCAGACGTCACCGGAGGCCCTTATGACGATCGAGAAACCCGCCGCTTCGCCGCTTCCCTGGCTCCTCCTGCTCCTTTCCGTGACGACCGGTCTGGTCGACGCGATTTCGGTCCTGGGTCTCGGCAAAGTGTTCACCGCGAACATGACGGGCAATGTCGTCTTCCTGGGTTTCGCCGCCGCCGGCACGCCGGGCTTCGAGTTTGCGCCTTATGTCGTGGCCATCGCGTCATTCATGATCGGCGCGCTGATCGCCGGACGGATCGGCAAATGGCATGCCGGCTCGCCTCTTCGCCGCTGGCTGATCATCGCTGCTTCTGTCGAGGCCATCCTTCTGTGGGTCGGCGCGGCGGTGGCCGTCGGGTTCGACGGTGCGACGCAGGACCCGGGCTGGAAGGTCCATGTCATCATCGCCCTGACCGCGCTGGCGATGGGCTTTCGCAACGCGACCATCCGCCAGTTGAAGATCCCGGATCTCACCACGACGGTCCTGACGCTGACCATCACCGGACTTGCGGCGGACTCCAGCCTCGCTGGCGGCGCCAACCCCAACTGGCCTCGCCGCATCGGCAGCGTGGCCGCCATTTTCCTTGGCGCGGCGATCGGCGCCTGGCTCGTGACCCATGGCGGGCTGGTCGCCCCGCTCATCCTGGCGGGCGGATTGATCCTTGCGGGCACCCTGGTCTGCACCCTCCATCCCGCCGCATCGAGGCCGCTCTAAGTCTGCGGCGCGTTTTCCATCCTGGGTTGTCCGCGTTCGGCATGATCAGACATCGCCCATGCCCTCCAGTTCCTTGTCGTCCGCACCGAGCGCGACGAACTGGTCGAGTAGCCAGGAGGCGGCGGGCCCCGGCGGCGAATCGCGGCGCCACACCCCCGCGAACCGATAGGTTCCGCCCAGATGATCGGGCATGACCAGCCGGACCAGCGTGCCGTCGACCAGGTCGGGTTCGATCATCGGCAACGGCATGTTGCCCCATCCGATCCCCTCGCGCAGCAAGGCATGCTTGGCGCCCAGATCCGCCAGGCGCCAGGTCTTGGGGCTCATCACCGAATAATCCTGCCCCTCGGTAAAGCGGGACCGGTCCGTCAGCACCAACTGCGTATGCTCGCGCCCGGCACCCGGCGGAATGCGCGCCATGCGGCCGAGTGGATGATCGGGCGCCGCCACCGGGACCATCGGAACCGAACCGGCGGCAATGCATTCGACGCCTTCGACGCCCGCCGCGAGCGGACCGGAAATCCCGATCGCCGCCGTCCGGTCGAGCACCATCGCCGTGATCGCGCCCAGCGCTTCGACATGCAATCTCAGCTGGACGGTCGGAAATTCCGTGGCAAAGCCCCGCAATATCCTGCCCAGCCGCTCGGACGGCACCATGACATCGACCGCCAGGTCGACCTCCGCCTCCAGCCCGTCGAGCAGCCCCTTCACCTTCGCCCGCAATCCGTCAAAGCCGTGCGAGATGCTGCGCGCTTCGGCCAGCAGCGCCCGTCCCGCAACGGTCAGCTGCGGTTTGCGCGTGCCTTCCCGGTCGAACAGGGAGATGCCAAGCTGCGCCTCCAGATTGGCGATGCCGTAGCTGATCACTGAAACGGCGCGATTGAGCGAGCGCCCGGCGGCGGCGAAGCTGCCCGTATCGACGATGGCAAGGAAGATGCGGAGCTGATCGAAGGTCGGCGTTCCAGGGGAATTCATCGTTCCACTTTCTCGAATGAACCGATGCGATTTATTCCTCCGAAACGCAGTTTTTGCAAGCCGCAAGACGGCTCCCGCTCAGGCGGCGCACCAGTCGGTTGCGGTATCGGCCCAAGGCTTGGCATGGCCTTTGAGGATCATCAGTTGGCCGATCGACACGCCATCACGCAACAGCAGGCGGGCGGCGGGGCTGGTGTCGGCGGGGTCGCGCCGCGCCTCGAACGCGCCGCCGTTCATCATCGACGCGAGCGCTACCCGCGCGGCGACGGCGCGCTCGGCCTCCTGCGGGCAGCCGGGATTGCCGGCGTCGGGGGCCTTGATGTCGGCGACATGGTATCGCTTGCCGTGCCAGGCATAGGCGTCGCCGCTCAATACGCAGGCGTCGCCTTGCGGATCATCGCACAGGGCGAAGCGGTCGGAGATGCTCGTGGGTTCGGCGGCTTTGCCATTGGGATCGGGCAGGCTGTCCTTGAGCAGCACGGCCGCCAGCCCGGCTCCGGCGATCGCGACCATCAGTATCCCGATCGGGACGATGCGCGATCGCCCTTCTTCCTTTTCGTTCAGCCAGGCCCCGCTTCTGTCGGGGCACTGGTCGCCAAGATCATAGAGATTACGTGCCATAAGCCTCTGTCCGCCACGTAGTTAACATAGGTCAGGCAAAAATTTGGTTAACCGCGCTGTGGCAACCTGCGCTTGACGGACCGGCAGGGGCATGGTCAATTCGCAGCCGCACAAAAGGGCGGAGGCGGCGTGAGCGACACCTGGCTGTATGACGAGCATCCCGCGATGTTCCGCGCCCATCCGCTGCTGTTCACGCTGCTGCTGGTGTCGGTCGTCGGCATCCTCGCCATCGGGGTCTGGTGGGTGATGCACAAGGGCGAACGGCTGGCTTTGTCAGACCGCGACGTGCTGCTGGAACGCGGCCTTCTGTCCAAGCAACGCACCGAGGTGGCGCTGAGTTCGATCCGCTCGGTCCGCATCACCCAGTCGCTGGGCCAGCGCATGTTCGGGGTCGGCCATGTCGAACTGTTCAGCGCCGGCGACATTGCCGAGATCGCGATCAAGAATATGCCGCGACCAGACCGCATCCGTGCGATCGCCGCGTCGCGCAATGTGGATCTGCTGCCGCAAAGATAGAGAGTTTCATGCAGCCCCTTGACGCGGGCGCATATATTTCAACGATGGGCGGGGGAAGGCGGCCGAAGAGAGCCGCCGGCCCCGCCGAAGAGGACGCCATGTCAGGACCGTCGATCCGCAAGGGGCGGGCGGCGCTGCTTAGGGGTGTCCCATGGTTGGCTTGCGAGTGATGCCGTCCCTGCCGGATCTGAGCGCGGAGGACCGCGCCGCCATCCGCCAGGCGTGCGGCTTCGCCTGCGTGCGCTGCGGCGTCACCATCTATCGCTATCTCCGGCTCCCCGACAGCGCAGGCGCAACGCTCCTGTGCCCGACCTGCCATGGGCTGGTCGAGGAAGGGCGGCTGACGTCGACCCAGGTGCACAGCTTTCACGCCAATCCCGTGGTGCGCCAGCGCCATTTCGCCCGCGACCGGCTGCCCTTTTCGGCGGAGCTGCCGCATCTCGTCATCGGCGGCGCGCGGATGCTGCGCGACACGCCGATCCCCGTCACGCTGGAGGGCGAGCCGATCCTGATCTTCGCCCCGCCGCGCCGCACCAATGGCGCGACCCGCATCAGCGTGCGGATGGGCGACGCCAATGGCGCTCCCATCCAGCTGATCGACGGCAATGAATGGAAACCCACCGACGGCAGCTGGCACTTCCTGCTGCGCGGCGACCGCTATTCGATGATGGCGGCGCGCGGCGATGGCCTGTGCGTCCTGCGGATCGTCGCCCGCAATCGCATCGCGGTCGAACATCTCCGCACCATGATCCGCGGCCGCCGCCTGGAAATCACCCCCGACTGGCTCGAAATCGACGGCAAGCGCCACATCGATCGCATCGGCAGCGGCACGCTCATAGGGCTGGAGCTGTAGGGCCAGAGGTTTCGCGGGGGCCGCCACGTGCACAGCCCGAAGCCCAAAGCATCATGTTTCCCGGCGCAGGCCGGGGTCCAGGGTTTGAGGCGCTGCGCGTGGGACTCTGGGCCCCGGCCTGCGCCGGGGGACACCCTATTTGTCAGGAGGCCGTTCTTACCGCCCCACCCTGATCTCGAACAGTTTCGGCCAATATTTCCCGGTTACGAACACGCGATCCTTCGCCGCGTCATAGGCGATGCCGTTCGCCACCGCCTCGCTATCCGTCACGCCCGCCGCCTTCCGCAGCGGCGCGATGTCGATCCAGTCGATCACCGCGCCGGTCGCCGGGTCGATCCGGGCGATCTTGGTGTCGTACCAGATGTTCGCCCAAACCTCGCCCTTCACATATTCCAGCTCGTTCAGGCGATCGACCGGCCGGCCGTTCCACGTCACGGTGATGCGCCGGGCTTCGGCCAGCGTCTCGGGGTCCAGGAAGCGGAGCTGCGCGGTCCCGTCGCTCATGATGATCTGCCGCCCGTCCTGCGTCAGCGCCCAGCCTTCGCCCGCATATCGAAAGTCCGACAGCGGCTTGAAATCGCGCAGCGACCAGACGAACCCCTGCCGGTGCCGCCAGGTCAGGCTGACGATCCGGTCCTTCCAGTTGACGATCCCCTCGCCGAAATAGCGACGGTCGAGCACGCGCCGTTGCTCGACCTTGCCGGTCTTGAGCGCCACCTTGCGAATGTCCGACTGGCCTTCCAGGCCGGTGCTCTCATAGAGCGCGCCGTCGAGATAGAAGAGCCCCTCGGTAAAGGCGGCGGGATCATGGGGGTGGGTCTTGATGAGCGTCCAGGGCGTGTCGGCGCGGGCCGGCGCGGCAATGGCGAACATTGCCAAAGCCACCATTCCCACCATCCGTTCGGTTCGAGCTTGTCGAGAACTACGCGCGCCTTCTCGACAGGCTCGAACCGAACGGGGGCGGGAAAAGGTCAAAATCATTCCGCCGCCTGACCCGCAACCGCCGCCGCCAGCCAAGCGGGGAGCGTCACCGGGTCCAGCGTCTCCACCCGCCGCAGTTCGATCGACAGCCCCATATCCGCCAGCACCGCCCGCTGCCGTTTCTCGTCGGCTTCGGCCATCGGCACCGCGACCAACCGCCGGCTCACCTTGTTGCGATAATGCATCCGCGCGGTATTCTCCTGGCCGACATAGCAGCCCTTGTCATAATCGACGCCGTTCAGCTCCTCCGCATTGGCCTCCAGCCACAGCACCGCGTCCTGCCCCAGTTCGCCCGCGCCCTCGAATATGCTGAGCGACAGCCGATGCGCCCGGAACGCCGCCGACGCATCGCCCCCGTCGGCTGGCGCAAGCCATCGATGCCCCAGCGCAGGTAGGCGAGGATCGAACGGCCTGTCCGCCGCGTCCATCGCCCAATGCACCGCCAGCGCCTCCTCCCGCGCGATCGTGACCTTGCGCCGTAAGCGATAGAGCGTCAGCCGCTTGCCCAGCGCGTCGGCTTGGGCGGCTTCGCAATCGATCAGCACGTCGTCGCCATCCGCCCACAGGACGAAATCGAACAACGCCTTCCCCTGCGGCGTCAGCAACCCCGCCCAGCGCGGCGCGTCCGTCAGCGTCAGCACGTCACGGGTCAGCAACCCTTGAAGGAAAGGCCGCGCCTCCTGCCCTGAAATTCTCAAAATCGCGCGGTCGGGGAGGGTGGTGCCGGTCATCGGCTTTAGGTAGGACAGAAAGCGACCCTATCCAAGCCGTTCGGGCTGAGCGAAGTCGAAGCCCCTGCATCTCCTCCCGGAGAAAGTGCGGCCCTTCGACTTCGCTCAGGGCGAACGGAAGACGAGGCTGCGTTTATGACCCAAAGTTTCGACCTAATCCTGAAGAATGGCACCATCCACACCCCCGGCGGGTCGGAGCAGGCCGATATCGGCGTCATCGGTGGCAAGATCGCCGCCATCGGCGCGGGGCTGGGCGACGCGGGCGAAGTCATCGACTGCACCGGCCTCGATGTTCTGCCCGGCTGCATCGACAGCCAAGTCCATTTCCGCGAACCGGGCCTCGAACATAAGGAAGACCTTGAATCGGGCAGCCGCGCCGCCGTGCTGGGCGGCATCACCGCCGTGTTCGAGATGCCCAACACCAACCCCAACACCGACACGGCGGAGCGCGTCCACGACAAGCTCGCCCGCGCGCATCATCGCATGTGGTGCGACCATGCCTTCTATGTCGGCGCGACGGCGGACAATGCTGAACAGCTCAAGGAACTGGAGCGCATCCCCGGCACGTCGGGGGTCAAGATCTTCATGGGCGCGTCCACCGGCAGCCTGCTGGTCGACGATGACGACGCGCTATCCCGCGTGCTGGCGTCCGGCACCCGCCGCGTCGCCATCCATGCCGAGGACGAGGCGCGGATGAACGCGCGCAAGGATTTGCGGGTCGAGGGCGACCCATCCTCCCACCCCGTCTGGCGCGACGACGAAAGCGCGATGATCGCGACGAAACGCATCATCGCGTTGGCCCGCAAGGCGCGTCGCCGCATCCACGTCCTCCACATCACGACGCCCGCCGAACTCGAATATATCGGCCGGAACAAGGACATCGCCACCTGCGAGGTGACGCCGCAGAATCTGACGCTGGCCGGGGAGGACGCCTATCCGCGCCTCGGCACCTATGCCCAGATGAACCCGCCGATCCGCAGCGCCGCGCATCGCGATGGCCTCTGGCACTGGCTCAACCAGGGCGTGCCCGACGTGCTGGGCAGCGATCATGCGCCCCACACGATCGAGGAGAAGGCGAAACCCTATCCCGCCAGCCCCAGCGGCATGCCCGGCGTCCAGACGCTCGTGCCGCTGCTGCTCAACCATGTCGCGGAAGGGCGCCTGACGCTGCGCCGCTTCATCGAACTCACCTCGTCCGGCCCGCAGCGCGTATTCGGCCTGACGGGCAAGGGCCGGATCGCGGTCGGCTATGACGCCGACTTCACCGTCGTCGATCTCAAGAAGCGCTGGACCGTGGGCAAGGACTGGCTCGCTTCGCGCTGCGACTGGTCGCCGTTCGAGGGCATGGAGCTGACCGGCAAGGCGATCGGCACGATCATTCGCGGCCATCGGGTGATGTGGGAGGGTGCGCTGGCGGACGCGGCGATCGGCGAACCCGTCCGCTTCGACGCGACCCAGTTCGGCTAGGCGGTCGCCAGCCGGCCCCGCCGCGCGCTGGCGATCCCGTCGCCGGCGAAGAGGATCAGGCCGGTCCAGATCAGGCCAAAGCTCAGCATCTGTCCGGTGCTCAGCGTCTCGCCGAACAGCAGGATGCCGCACAAGAACTGTAATGTCGGCGCCATATATTGCAGCAGACCCAGCGTCGCCATCGGCAGCCGCTGCGCGGCGGTCGCGAACAGCACCAGCGGCACGGTCGTCACCGCGCCCGCCAGCATCAGCAGCGCGCTGGTGCCTGCGTCCTGGCCGAAATCCATGCCGCCATGCTGCGTTTCCCACAGCAGATAGATAAGGGCGAGCGGGGCGAGCAAAGCGGTCTCGACGCCAAGGCCGGGCAGCGGCGCGACGGGCGTCAGTTTGCGCACCAGCCCGTAAAAGGCGAAGGTGAAGGCCAGCGACAGGCTGATCCACAGCGTCGTTATGGCCGACGCCGCCAGGATCGTGACGCCCGCCGCGGCGATCCCGATCGCGATCATCTGGGGACGGCGCAGCTTTTCTTTCAGGACCAGCACGCCCAGCGCCACATTGACCAGCGGGTTGAGGAAATAGCCCAGGCTGGCGGCCAGCACATGGCCCTGGTTCACCGCCCACACATAGGTCAGCCAGTTGCCCGCGATCAACAGCGCCGACAGCGCGAGCGGCGCGACCAGCTTCGGCTCGCGCAGCGCTGCGCCAAATGCCGCCATGCTCGTCCGCGCCGCCAGCAGCAGCAGGATCAGCAGCAGCGACCAGATGATGCGCTGCGCCACGATCTCGGTCGGATCGACATGGTGCAGCAGCCTGAAATAGATCGGCAGCAGCCCCCACAGGCCATAGGCGGCGACGCCCGCGATCAGGCCGCGTCGTGTCTCGGCAGCGGCGTCGGTCAGACGATGCCTCCGCCCAGGAACAGCCTGAGCGCGCCGAAACCGGCGACCAGCAGGCAGAAATTCTGCCCGCTCTTGTGGCGTGAGATGAGCCCCACCAGAGCGCCCACCAGCGCCACTGGCACCAGCAGCCAGTTCAGCGCGCCCAGCAGCGGAAAGACCGCCGGGATCATCAGGATCAGCGTGACGAGGCCGATGGCGATGGACAGGATGTTCAGCATGGGCTTCACATGGCCCCGCATCCGTGCCATCGCAAGACATGATGCGCGTGCCACTCGGCCCAAACTGGCATCGCGTCGGAAAATCCCGCAATTTACCAATATTCCTAACGGAAAATTAACCTCCGTTCTTCATCGCTCGTTTACGAAGGAGTGAAGGATGGCGCTTTCCCGGTCTGTGGCCCTCATGTCGGGCATGGTTTCGCTGACGCTGGCGCTCGCCGCCTGCGGGAAGGGCGACAAGGACGCCAGCCTCGCCGCGCTCGACGCGCAGCTCACCAACAATGCCGCCGATCCGGCGCAAAAGGGCGCGCTTGCCGATCCGATCCTGGTCGATCCGCAGCTCGTCGGCCAGTCCAACCGCAACGCGGTGCGCCCCGCCGATCGCCCCGCCAACGGCGCGGTGCCGGTGCTGCCCGGCGACGCGGCGGCGGCGCAGGCGGCGGCGGTGAAGCAGGCGGGCGGCAAGCTGCTTTCCGCCCCCGCCGCAACGGAAGGCACGCCGCTCGATTCGACCGTTACGCTCGGCGCGGTCGCGCGCGGCAGCGGCAACGCCGGCTGCGCAAAGAAGCTCGTCTATGGCATGGACTGGGCGCAGCGCCTGCCCGACCCCTTCACCCTCTATCCTGGCGCACAACTGACCGAAGCGGCGGGCGCGGACGCCGACGGCTGCACCCTGCGCGCCGCCAGCTTCGTCACCGCCGCGCCCAGGCAGGGCGTGCTCGATTATTACTACACCCTCGTCCGCCGCGCCGGCTATGATGGCGAACATAAGCTGATGGGCGGCGATCATGTGCTGGGCGGCACGCGCCGTGCGGACGGCAGCGCCTATTTCATCCTGCTGACCGACGCGCCCGGCGGCAAGACCAGCGTCGACATCATCGCCGACAATGGCGGCTAGAGCGCAGCCTCAGCCGCGCCCGCGATAGCCCGGCACATCCTGCGGTGGCAGCCACAGGCCTACCGGCGGCTCGCCCGACTGCCAGAACACGTCGATCGGGATGCCCCCGCGCGGATACCAATAGCCGCCGATCCGCAACCAAAGCGGGTCCATCTCCGCCACCAGCCGCTCGCCGATCCCCACCGTGCAATCCTCGTGGAAGGCGGCATGGTTGCGGAACGCGCCCAGGAACAGCTTTAAGGACTTGGATTCGACGATCGTCTCGCCCGGCGCATAGTCGATCACCAGATGCGCGAAGTCGGGCTGCCCCGTCACCGGGCAGAGCGATGTGAACTCCGGCGCGGTGAAACGCACCAGATAGGGTTTGCCGGGGCGCGGATTGGGCACATAGTCGAGCACCGCCTCTTCCGGCGAGGCGGGGAGGGCGCTGGTCCGGCCCAGATGCAGCGGGGTGGTGGGAAGCTCTGTCATGCGCGCCATCTAATGGATCGCACGGCCGATGTCATCGGGTCCGCCGGCAAAGCGATTGTTCACTTGCGGTTCAGCGGCGCTTGTGCCTTGGCATGGCGAATGGGGTTTCGTCGCTGTCTGATGCTTGCCGCCGCGCCGCTGTTGCCGGTCGCGCTATCTGCCGCCGCACAGGCGCAGCAGGCGGATCAGCCCGCGCCGACCTTTTCTCTGCCCCCCGCTGGCTCCGCCCCCGCGCCCAACCCCAACCGGCAGGGGCCGGAACTCGACGTCTATCGCGACTCGCCGACTCCCAGAGCGACGACCAGCGCGCCGCCGCCGGCGGTGACGCCGACCATCGCCCCGCCGCCGGTGGCCGCGCAGCCGGCCCAGCCAATCCCGACCCGGCCAACCCCGACTCGGCCAGCTCCGACTCAACCCGGGCCGGAGCAGCCCCGCGCCACTCGTCCGGCAGAGCGACCGGCCACGACGCCCGCGCCGGAAGCGCCCGCCCGCCAGAACGAAGCCGCATCCGCGCCGGTCGCCCCGGTGCCCGAGCCCCCGCCTGTCGCCAACGCGGCCGAACCCGCGCCCGCGACATCCCCGACCGCGCCCGACGACAAGCCGGAAGCCAGCGTCCTCCCCTGGATCATCGGCGGCGCGCTGGCGCTGCTGGCGCTCGCGGCGGTCCTGCTGCTGCGCCGCCGCCGCCCGGTCGAGGAAAGCCGGCCCGAACCGCTCCCCGCCACCGCGCCGGACGTTCCCGCGTCACCGCCGCCGGCACCGCCCGCACCTCCATCGCCGGTGCAGCCTCCGCTCGCGCCCGCCGCCGCCCCGCCGTCGCCCGCACCCGGCGCTGAACGCCCCAGGCTCGACATGGACATGGCCGTCACCCAGGCGCGCTTCTCGCTGCTCGGCGTCACCATCGCCTACAGCCTCATCCTCCACAATCGCGGCGAGCGCCCGGCGCAGGACGTCCTCGTGCGCGGCCTTATCGGCAATGCCGGCGCGCAGCAGCAGGCGCTGCTCCAGGGCTTTTTCGGGGGCGACGATGGCATGCCGCTGCATCACAGCGTCGCCATCGAACCCGGCGAGACGCGCACGCTCACCGGCGAACTGCGCCTTGCCGCCGACGCGATCCAGCCCGTCCAGATGGGCCAGCGCAGCCTGCTCATCCCCATCGCCGCCTTCGACGTCGCCTATCGCTGGGGCGGGGAGGGGGATGATCCCGCAGGCCATTATCCAGCAGGGCAGGGCCGCACCGCCCGCGCCTTCATCGTCGGGCAGGAACAGGAACCGCCGACCGACCGGCTCGCGCCGCTCCGCCTCGACCAGGGGCCGCGCCAATATCGCCGCCCCGCCGCCCGCGCCGCCGTCGAGCTGACGCCGGCCTGAAATCCGCTGCGGCTTGTCCCGCCCTGCGCCTTGCGCCTAAGACAGGCCATCGTCAGCAGATCGGGACAGGCATGACCATCTTCATTTCCACGGACGAACTGGCGGGGCAACTGGGCAGCCCTGGCCTCGTCATCCTCGACGCGACCCTGTTCCTGCCCGGCACCCCGCGCGACGCCCGCGCCGAATTTGAAGCCGCCCACATTCCCGGCGCGGCCTTTCTCGATCTCGACACGCTCGCCGACCCGGACGATCCCGCCCCCCACATGCTGCCGCCCGACGCCATGATGACGGAGCGCGCGCAGGCGGTGGGCATCGATCCCGACAGCCGCATCATCCTCTACGACAACAGCCCGATCCGCAGCGCCGCGCGCGCCTGGTGGATGATGCGCGCCTATGGCCTGGGCGCATCGGCCGCGATCCTCGACGGCGGCATGCCCAAATGGCTGGCGGAGGGCCGCCCGACGAAGGGCGGCGCGGCGCGGCCCGCCCCCGGCACCGCCATCGCGCGGCTCGACCGCGCGCAGGTCCGGTCCAAGGCCGACATCCTCGCCAATCTGGGCAGCGGCGCGGCGCAACTGCTCGACGCGCGCGGGGCAGGGCGTTTTACCGGCGCGGAGGCCGAGCCGCGCCCCGGCATGGCCTCGGGCCACATCCCCGGATCGCGCAACCTGCCCTATGCCGCGCTCTTCGCCCCCGACAACAGCGTGAAGCAGGGCGCGGAGCTGCGCGCGCTCTACGAGTCGGCCGGCATCGACCTCGACCGTCCGGTCGTCACCACCTGCGGCAGCGGCGTTACCGCCGCCATCCTGCTCGCCGGCCTTCAATCGCTCGGCAAGACTGACGTCGCCCTCTATGACGGCAGCTGGTCGGAATGGGGCATCGACCCCGCCACGCCCAAGGCGACGGGCGACGCATGAGCGACAAGGCTCCGGACAAGGACGGTCGCAAGCCGCTGACCCGCCTCGCCCAGGCGGGGCGCAAGCCCGAATGGACCGGAATGCCCGGCCAGCCCGGCGCGATCGTCAGCCCCCCGGTCTGGCGCGCCTCCACCATCCTCTACGACGATGTCGCGCATCTGCGGAAGGCCGCCGCCAGCAGCACCCATGAACGGCTCTTCTACGGGCGAAAGGGCACGCCGACCGCCTGGTCCCTCGCCGACGCCCTCACGGAAATGGAGCCGGGGGCGGAAGGGACGATGCTCTTCCCCTCGGGCGTGGCGGCGATCGCCTGCGCGCTGATGGCGGTTTTGAAGCCTGGCGACACGCTTTTGATGCCGGACAGCGCCTATGATCCGACCCGCGCCTTCTGCCAGCAAATCCTGGATAGTTTCGGTATCGAAACGATATTCTATGCGCCCACGGGTGTACAACTCGCTGTACAACTTGCCGACCGCCCGATCCGCGCCCTGTTCCTCGAAAGCCCCGGCAGCCTGACCTTCGAGGTGCAGGATGTGCCGGCGCTCACCGCCTGGGCGCGGGCGAACAACATCGTCACCCTCATGGACAATACCTGGGCGACCCCGCTCTATTTCCCGGCCCTGTCCCACGGCGTCGACATCTCGATCCTTGCCTGCACCAAATATATCGTCGGCCACAGCGACGTGATGATGGGCAGCGTCACCGCCAATGCCGACTGGTTCGCGAAAATCCGCCAGACCGCCTATCTCTTCGGCCAGATGGTCAGCCCGGACGACGCCTGGCTCGCCTCGCGCGGTCTCCGCACCCTCGGCATCCGCCTTGCCCAGCATCAGCATGGGGCGCTGGCCGTCGCCCGCTGGCTTAAGGACCAGCCGGAGGTCGCCCGCGTCCTCCACCCGGCGCTCCCCGATTGCCCCGGCCACGAATATTGGGCGCGCGATTTCAGCGGCTCGACCGGCCTCTTCTCCTTCGTGCTTGATGGCGGCGACGAAGCCGCCCGCGCCGCGCTGATCGACGGGCTCGCCCATTTCGGCATCGGCTACAGCTGGGGCGGTTTCGAAAGCCTCGCCTTGCCGGTCGATCCCGCCCGCTACCGCAGCGCGACGGTCTGGCAAGCCGAAGGTCCGGCCGTCCGCCTCCATATTGGCCTCGAAGACCCCGCCGACCTGATCGCCGATCTCGCCGCCGGCCTCGCCCGCTTCCGCGCCGTGCGCGATGGGGGTCGCGCCTGAGCGCGGAGGCGACTATATGGATGCCATGCCACCGGTCTCGCTCCTGCTGATCTTCGTCGCCACCGTCGCCGCGATGGAGGCTTTCGCCTATGTCATGCACCGCTGGGTGATGCACGGGCCGGGCTGGTTCCTGCACGCCAGCCATCACCGTCCGCGCACCGGCAACTGGGAAGCGAACGACCTTTATTTCGTCATCTTCGCGCTGCCCTCCATCCTGCTCCTGCTCGGCGGGGTGCAATGGGGCTGGGGCGGCTGGGCGACCGCGATGGGGGCGGGCATCGCCGCCTATGGCGCCATCTATCTGGGGTTCCACGACATCATCGTGCACCAGCGGGTGAAGAACCGCTATGTCGCCCGCTCGCGCTACATGAAGCGCATCGTCCAGGCCCATCGCCTCCACCATGCGGTCGAAACGAAGGACGGCACGGTCAGCTTCGGCTTCCTCGTCGCCCCCAGCCCCGCGTCGCTCAAGCAGGAACTCGCCAATCGCGGTCGCCAGGGCGTGCGCGCGCCGACCGCGCAGAACAGCGCGGAAGCGCACTGAACGCCGCCGCCCGAAACGCCCTTCATATCGGGCCGCGCATGATCTATGGGGCAATCCCATTCGCCGGAGGGACGCCGATTTGATCCTGGACATTGCCGCCGCCGCTTCGGGCGCCATCCGCTTTGAAGACCTGGGGCTCGATCCCGTTGCCCTGAACCTCGGCTTCTTCACGCTCAAATGGTACAGCCTCGCCTATCTTGCCGGCATCCTCATCGGCTACTGGTATCTGCTGAAACTGGTGGCGCAGCCCGGATCGCCGATGGCGCGCCGCCATGCCGACGACATGATCTTCTACGCGACGCTGGGCATCATCCTGGGTGGCCGGCTCGCCTATGTGATCTTCTACAAGCCCGACATCCTCCTTCACCCGCTCGACATCTTCAAGCTGTGGGAAGGCGGCATGTCCTTCCATGGCGGGGCGATCGGCGTATCGCTCGGCATCCTCTACATGGCGTGGAAGGAAAAGCTCAGCTGGCTGCGCATCCACGACTATGTCGCCTGTGTCGTGCCCTTCGGCCTGTTCTTCGGCCGGCTCGCCAACTTCGTGAACGGGGAGCTTTGGGGCAAGGAGACCGACGTCCCCTGGGCCATCATCTTCCCCACCGGCGGGCCGTTTCCGCGCCACCCGAGCCAGCTCTACGAAGCCGTGCTGGAGGGTGTCCTGCTGTTCCTGATCCTCGCTTACGCCTTCTGGCGGACGAAAGCGCGCTACGAACCGGGCAAGCTGGTCGGTCTCTTCCTGCTCGGCTACGGCGTCTTCCGCTTCGGCGTGGAGTATTTTCGCGAGGCCGACGCCCAGCTCATGGAATTCGCCGCGCGCACCGGCCTCCACATGGGCCAATGGCTCTGCGTGCCCATGATCGTCGGCGGTCTCTACCTGATCGCCACCGCCAAGCGCCGCCGCCTGCGCGTCGAGCCGGTTGCCGGGGGCCAGAGTGTCGCCTGAGACGCTGCCGTTGGCCGAAAGGCTGGCGCGGCAGATCGCCTCGGGCGGGCCGATCTCGGTCGCCCATTATATCGGCGAGGCGAACCAGCATTATTACGCCACCCGCGATCCCTTGGGGGCCAACGGGGACTTCACCACCGCACCCGAAATCAGCCAGATGTTCGGCGAACTGATCGGTCTCGCTCTGGCTGACGTCTGGCTGCGATCGGGCCGTCGCCCCGATCCCGCCTATGTCGAACTCGGGCCGGGGCGCGGCACGCTCGCCGCCGACGCCCTGCGCGCGATGGAACGCGCCGCGCTCGCCCCCAAGCTGCATCTTGTGGAAACCAGCCCCACGCTGCGCGACCGGCAGAAGGCGCTGCTGCCCCATGTCATCCATCATGACAGCGTCGACGGGCTTCCCGACAAGGGACCATTGCTGGTCGTCGCCAACGAATTTTTCGACGCCCTGCCGGTGCGCCAGTGCATCCGCGTCGGCGAAGAATGGCGCGAGCGGGTGGTGATCCGGCGCGAGGCCGAGGGGCGCTTCCTCGCCGTTCCCGGCTATCGCCGCATCGAATCGGGCCTGCCGCCGATCGCTGCCCAGGGCGAGGACGGCGCGATCCTGGAAGTGCCGATCGTCGGCGCCGGCATCGCCTATGCGCTCGCGCAGCGGATCGCGCGGCAGGGCGGGGCGGCGATCCTGATCGACTATGGCTATGAAGGGCCGGCCTTCGGCGACACGCTTCAGGCGGTGAAGGCGCACACATTCGCCGACCCCTTCGCCGATCCGGGCGAAGTGGACCTGACCACCCATGTCGATTTCGCGGTGCTGGGCAACATGGCGCGGCAGGCCGGCTTGCGCGTCCATGGCCCTGTGGGGCAGGGCGACTATCTCCGCCATCTGGGCATTGACGCGCGCGCCGCGCAACTCGTCCAGACCGCGCCCGCCCGCGCAGCCGAGGTCGACGCCGCCCGCGCCCGGCTGACCGATGACGCGGCGATGGGCACCCTGTTCAAGGTGATGGCCTGGACCCACCCAGACTGGGCCGACCCGGCGCGGTTCGACGGGTAAGGCCTCGCCCGCCCCTCGCGGGACGGGCGGCCGGCTCAGCCGCGCTTTTCGGGCGGCAGGGTGATCTTCACGCTTTCGCCATTCTGGCCGGGGAAGTTCACGAACATCGCGTCGATCAGGTTCGGCACCAGATAGGTCAGCTTGTTCGAGAGCGACTGGGCCTGCGCCTTGCCCTCGAACAGGCGGCGATTGTCGGCCGCGCGGTCGATCTTGAGGCTCAGGTCGCTGGTATAGACGGTGTAGCTCGACACGTCGTTATAACCGGGGCCGCCGAACAGCCACGGATCGTAGAAGCCATAGCCCCATGGCCGGCCCCAATAGCCGCCATAACCGAACCGACCGCCCCAGCCGGGACCGAAGCCACCGCCAAAACCGCCATAAGGACCACCAAAGCCGGTCGAACGCACCTTCTCGCGGCCATTGTCGACATCATAGGCGACGCGCACGATGAGGTCCGCGCGGGCCGGGTCGCTCGCCGCGACATAGCCGGTCTGGCTGAGGCGCTGCCCCACCAGGTCGGCGTAATGGGCGAACTCCAGTCCGCCGGCAAGGCGCGGATCGTCTGCCACGACAATGTAGGTCTGCCCGGCGGGGGCGGGAAGCTGCTGGAAACGGGCAACGTCGGCCTTGAATCCGGTGGCGCAGCCCGACAGCGCCATCAGCGCCAGAGCGGGCGCCGCGACCAGACCGATTTTCTTGAAACGGCTCATTTTCTCATGTCCTGTATCAGGCCAGATGCCTGCTGATCTTCTGCGCTTGGCCATAGCAAAACGCAACTGAACATCGATTGAACGCGCGAACCGACCGAATGGGCGCAAACCATGTTCCGTCAGGCAAGAGACGGCATGCGACGGGCAAAGCCGTATCCTGTCAGCGCATCAGCCCCATCGCGTCATACGCAGCCCGCAAGGTCGGCTCCGCCGCCGCCGCCGCCTTGGCCGCGCCCTTGTCGAGGATCGCGTCGAGCGCCGCGTCGTCGGTCCGCAACTCCAGGAAGCGTTCGCGGATCGGGCGCAGCGTTTCGACCAGCAATTCGCCCAGCGCCGGCTTGAACGCGCCGAAGCCCTTGCCGGCGAAATCCGCGCACACGGCGTCGGTCGTCGCACCCGACAAAGTGGCGAAGATGCCGACCAGATTGCCCGCCTCCGGCCGCCCCGCCAGCCCCTCGGCGGTTTCGGGCAGCGGCTCGGGATCGGTCTTGGCCTTGCGGACCTTCGTCATGATCGCGTCATCGTCGTCGGTCAGGTTGATCCGGCTCATGTCGCTGGGGTCGGACTTCGACATCTTGGCGGTGCCGTCGCGGAAGGACATGATCCGCGCCGACTCCTTCGGAATGATCGGGTCGGGCAGGGTGAAGAGGTCCACGCCGAAATCGGTGTTGAACTTGGCGGCGATGTCGCGCGCCAGTTCCAGATGCTGCTTCTGGTCCTCGCCCACCGGCACATGGGTCGCCTGGTAGGCGAGGATGTCGGCGGCCTGGAGCACCGGATAGACGAACAGCCCCACCGACGCGCCCTCGCGGTCCTTGCCCGCCTTGTCCTTGAACTGGGTCATGCGATTGAGCCAGCCGATCCGCGCGGTGCCGTTGAGCAGCCAGCACAGCTCGGCATGGGCCGGCACCCGCGCCTGGTTGAACAGCACGGACCGGTCCGGGTCGATCCCGGCGGCGACCAGCGCGGCGGCCATGTCGCGCACGTTGCGGATGCGCGCCTCGCGCCCCTCATGCACGGTGATCGAATGCATGTCGGCCAGGAAGAAGAAGCACTGCGACTGCGCATCCATCTCGTCCTGCATCCGCACCCAGTTGCGGATCGCGCCGAGATAATTGCCCAGGTGCAGATTGCCGGTCGGCTGGATGCCGGAAAGGACGCGCATGATGTGATCCGTTGCTTATTGGGTTGCGGACTTGCGGCGCAGCAGCGCCCGGATGTCGGACAGGCGGTAGGCGCCCACCGCCACGCTCGCAGCCCCGTATAGCGCAACGCCCGCGCCGACAAGCAGGGACAGGGCGACATAGCGCTGGAGCATCGCCCCGGTCAGCCAGGGATCGAGCAGATGCTCCCCCGCCAGCAAGGCCGCGCCCATGAGGATCGCCGCGAGCGCCAGCCGTGGCAGCCGTCGCCGCAGCCCAGCGTCGGCATGAAAATGGCCGCGCTTGACCAGCGTGTGATACAGCATCGCGACATTGACGGTCGAGGACAACGCGGTAGCGAGCGGCGGGCCGATATGCCCAAGCGTCGGGATCATCGCCATATTGCCCGCGATGTTGATGAGGATCGAGAGCATGGCGTAGCGCACCGGGGTTTTCGTGTCGCCGCGCGCATAATAACCGGGCGTCAGCACCTTCACCAGCACATAGGAGGGCAGGCCGATCGAGAAGGCCGACAGCGCCCATCCGCACCGCATCGCATCCTCGGCGGTGAAGCGGCCATATTGGAACAGCCCGCGCACGATCGGTTCAGCAACGGTCAGGAACGCGACGGTCGCGGGCAGCGTCAGGAACAGGGCGAGTTCGATCCCCCGGTTCTGGGTCTCCATCGCCTCCGCTTCCTGCCCTTTGGACAGCATCCGCGAGACGGTGGGGAGGAGGATGGTGCCAAGGCCGATGCCGATGAGGCCCAGCGGCAACTGGTTCAGCCGGTCGGCATAATAGATATAGGTGATCGACCCCGATGCGAGCAGCCAGCCGGACAGGGCGGTGGAGACGAGCAGGTTGATCTGCGACGCGCCAGCGCCTGCGGCGGCGGGGACGATCAGGCGCAGCAGTTCCTTCACGTCCGCGTCGAACCTCGGCCGCCGCAGCTTCAGCGACACGCCCGCGCGGCGGCACGCCCACATCAGCCACAGCAGTTGGAGCGCGCCGCCCACCGTGACCGAAATCGCCTGCACCCGCGCCGTCTCATATTCGTCGGCCCCGTGGAACAGCCACAGCCCGGCGATCATGCTGAGGTTCAGCAGGATGGGGGCTGCGGCATTGACCCAGAATTTGTCCAGCGAATTGAGGATGCCGCCCAACAAGGAGGCAAGGCTGATGAGCGCCAGATAAGGCAGCGTGATGCGCGAGAGCATGACCGCGAAGGCGAACTGCTCAGGCGTCGGATTCTGGCGCGAAAACCCGCCCGACAGCGCCCAGGTAATCGGCCAGGCAGCGGCGATCAGGACGCCCGTGAAGGCGATCAGCACCGGCAGCAGCACGGCAAGCGCCCGCTGCGCGAAATCATAGCCGGCGGGCAATCCGCCGTCGCCCGCCGCCTTCCGGTTGAACAGCGGGATGAAGGCGGCGGAAAAGGCGCCTTCCGCGAACAGCGCGCGAAACATGTTGGGCAGGCGGAAGGCGACGCCATTGAACGCGTCCGACGCGAACCCCGCGCCGACATAGCGCGCGGCGAGCGAATCGCGCACCAGCGCCAGGATACGGCTGGCGAGCGTCAGCCCGCCGACCGAACCGAGGGCGCGCGCCAGTTTCATGCTGCGCTCAAAAGCCCCTCCCCTTCAGGGGAGGGGTTGGGGTGGGGTATCGCCCCACGCGCTCCGCCTAAAGGATGGACCCCACCCCCAACCCCTCGCCTGAAGGGGAGAGGCTTAAAGACGCGCAAGGCCATCATTCGAAATTAGGCGTGGCCGGCCGGTTCGCCCGCGGTCGCTTCCATCTGCTGCGCCTGCTGGAGATACAGGCCGCCGAAATCGATCGGCTCCAGGAGCAGCGGCGGGAAGCCCCCGTCGCGGATCGCGTCGGCCAGCACGCGGCGGGCGAAGGGGAAGAGCAGGCGCGGGGCTTCCGCGAGCAGGAAGGGCTGGGCCTGATCCTCGGGCACATTCCGCATCCCGAACAGCCCGGCATAGAGCAGCTCGACCGCGAAGGCCGTGCCCTGCGGCGCGGTGGCCTTTACCTCGACCTTCAGCGACACTTCGACCACTTCCTCGCCGACCTTGTCCGCGCCGATGTTGAACTGCACGTCGATCTGCGGCTGGTCCTGCCACTGATAGACGGCGGGCGCGTTCGGGTTCTCGAACGACAGATCCTTCACATACTGGCTGATGAGCGCGATCTGCGGCGCGGTGTCGATGCCGTTGCCGATGCTGCTGGTGATGTGGTCCGTTTCGTCGGCCATAAGTGGTCCTGGCTTTCCCTGTTATACTGGCGGCGCGGCGGCCCCCGATGACGATGACCCGCGCGCTTAGCAGGGGGCGCAGACAGGAGCAATGGCGCGCGGCCAAGCGCTATTTGAAGTCTCGTGCAAACATGCCTATGTTGCGCGTTGGAACCTGATTTCGAGCAAAGGGTATTAGCCCCCGTGTATGTGATCGTCATCCTCGCCATGATCGCCGGCTTTCTGGCGCTGCGGCTCTATTCCGTGCTCGGCAAGCGCACGGGCCATGAGCAGGAGCCCGCGCTTCGCCCGGCCGAGGACCGCGCGAAGGTGACGGTGCTTCAACCGGGCCCGGTGCCGCAGAATATGGGCGATTCGGTGCGGCTGGCCGAAGGGCTGATCGCGCCTGGCGCGGAAAACGGCGTGCGCGCCTTGATTGCCGCCGACCGTGGCTTCGACGTGCCGCAATTCGTGGACGGGGCGAAGAGCGCCTACAAGATGGTGCTCGAAGCTTTCTGGCGCGGCGATCGCGACGAACTCGCCTGGCTGTGCGATGCGGACGTGCTCGCCTCGTTCGAAGCCGCCATCGCCGCGCGCGAGGCGGAAGGGCATGTGCTCGACAATCGGTTGGTCCGCATCGAAAAGGCGCAGATCATCGAGGCGTCGGTCAAGGATCGCGTCGCCGAAGTCGCCCTGCGGTTCGAGGCGGATATCGCCGCCGTCACCCGGGACAAGGACGGCCATGTCGTGGCCGGCTCGATGACCGACGCCGTCGGCACCCGCGACGTGTGGACCTTCACCCGCGACATTCGCAGCGCGGACCCCAACTGGAAGCTCAGCGAAACCGACGAAGGCTGATCGCATGATCGGCTTCAAGTCGGCGGGCGCGCTGCTCGTGGCACTGGCTCTGTCCGCCTGCGCGGGCGGTATGATCCCGCCATCGGCGGGCGGTGCGCCGACGCGCCCCGCTCCTTCACCGCCCTCGACCGGGGGGCAGGCGACCCGCCCCATTCCCGCCACGCCGCGCCCCACCCTGCCGGTCGATCTGCCCGCCGAGCCCGCGCTCGACAAGAGCAGCGCCGCCGGCCTTGGCGTCACGCGCGGACCTGACATCGCCACTCTCATTCCCTCGGGCGAACGCTCGCGGCTCGCGCTCGCCGCCTTCCGCCTGTCCTGCCCCACGCTGATGCGCCGCGCCGACCAGAGCGGCCTGACCCGCGGGGCCGACTGGAACAATGCCTGCGCCGCCGCCTCTAGCTGGCCCGAAACATCCGCCAGCGAATTTTTCGCCCGCTATTTCGAGGCGGTTCAGGTGGGCGACGGCGCGGCCTTCGTCACTGGCTATTACGAGCCGGAGATTGCCGGATCGCGCACTCGCCAGCCCGGATATGCGGTGCCGATCTACCGCCGCCCGACGGACTTGATCGACGTCGATCTCGGCCAGTTCAGCGACAGCCTGAAAGGCCGCATCATCCGGGGCAAGGTGAATGGCACCAAGTTCGTCCCCTATGACGAGCGCAGCCAGATCGTCGGCGGGTCGCTTGCCGGGCGTGGGCTGGAACTGGCCTGGGCGGCCGACCCTGTGGAGTTCTTCTTCCTCCAGGTGCAGGGATCGGGCCGGCTGCTGCTGCCCGACGGCGGCGTCATGCGGATCGGCTATGACGGGCAGAACGGCCGCGACTATACCGGCATCGGCAAGCTGATGAAGGATCGCGGGCTGATCCAGGCCGGCTCCATGCAGGACATCATGGCTTATCTGCGCGCCAACCCGGTGGAGGGCGCGGCGATCATGAACGAGAATAAGAGCTTCGTCTTCTTCCGCGAACTGACCGGCGCCGGGCCGCTCGGCGCGCTGGGCGTCGCGGTAACGCCCGAGGCTACCGTGGCCGCCGATCCCAAATTCGTGCCTCTGGGCGCGCCCGTGCTGCTCAGCCTCGATCGCGCCGAACCCAACGGCGTCTGGATCGCGCAGGATACGGGCGGCGCGATCAAGGGCGCCAACCGGTTCGACAGCTTCTGGGGCGCGGGCGCGCGGGCGCGGGGGATTGCCGGGGGCATGTCGGCGCGGGGCAGCGCGCTGCTGCTGCTGCCGATCGGCTCGCTCGCGCGCCTGACCCAGCCCTGATCCATGGCCCGGCGGCGGCTGTCGGCGGAGGAGGAGGCGCTCTGGACCGCGCTCACGCGCAGTGTGCGGCCGCTCCGCCCCGGCGCGCGCCTGTCGAAGATCGCGGAGGCGTCACCGGCCGCGCAGGGCGAGCCGATCGCCGATCTGCCACATAGGTTAACTATTGCGCCACAGCCGACCTTTGTTGCGCCGCCCGCGCGGACCCCTGCGCCGGTGCTGGACAGCAGCTGGGAACGCCGCATCCGGGGCGGCACGATCAGCCCGGACATGAGCATCGACCTGCACGGCCATACGCTAGCGGCAGCCCATGCCCGGCTCGACCAGGCGATCGCCGCCGCGCTCGCGCGCGACGCGCGGGTGCTGCTGGTGGTGACCGGCAAGCCGCCCAAAAGCGCGATGGTTGCAGGGTCGTCACGACGCGGCGCGATCCGGGGGGAAATCGGCCACTGGCTCGAAACCAGCCGCCATGCCGACCGCATCGCCAGCGTTCGCGTCGCCCATCCGCGCCATGGGGGCGACGGCGCCCTCTACCTGATCTTGCGCCGCAAGAAATGACGCATTCCGGCGGCTCTCGCTGATCCTTTCTTAACCAGTCTCCTTCATACCGGCCGGATTGAGCGCTCCATGGGCGGGGCAGGAGCATCGGGGCAAGGAGGCACATGCAGGGCGTGACGTTGAAAAGCCGCGCTGCTGCCTTCGCCTGCGCCGCGGGGGCGCTGGTGTTCACCCTGTCGCTCGTGCTTGCCTATACCGCCGGGGAGCAGGACGACGCGGTCGCGATTGGCCGCTCGCTCATCATCGCGATCCTGTGCGGCACGATGAGCTGGGCCTCGGCCGCGCGATCGACGGCGACCACCGCGAGCGCCATCGACGCGGCGACCGAGCGGCTTCTCGCTGCCGCCCTCGGCGATCTACAGTCGCCCGTCGCGCCCGAAATCGGGCAAGAGCTGCCTGACCTTTCGGTCGCTCTGGAAAGCCTGTTCAGCCAGGTCCGCACCAATCTTGACCATGTGCAGGCGCTGGCCCTGTTCGACCAGATCACTGGCCTTGCCAACCGCACGAGCTTCTGTCGTCAGGTCGAACGGCTGCTGGCCGAACATGACGACAATGGCCAGCCGACCCTCTTCTTCATCGATCTCGACGGGTTCAAGGGCGTCAACGACACGCTGGGCCATGCGGCGGGCGACCAGCTGCTCGGCCGGGTCGCGGGGCGGCTGCGCGAAGTGGTGATGGCGCAGGTCAGCACCGGCGGCGGCGACGCCGTCATCGGCCGGCTGGCGGGCGACGAGTTCACCCTCTTCTTCCCCCATCTGACCGGCCCGGCCGCGGCGCAGCGGATCGCGCGCGCGATCCAGTTCGCGCTCGGGGAACGGTTCGACCTTGGCAGCCAGCATGTCGAGCTGGGCGCCTCCATCGGCATCGCCTGCTACCCTGATCATGGGGACACGCTCACCGGGTTGCTGCGCGCCGCCGACATCGCCATGTATCATGCCAAGCATGAAGGGCGGGGGCGCGCGGAAATCTACACCGATGCCCTCGCGCTGGAGGCTCAGGACCGGGCCGAGCTGGAGCGCGATCTGCTGACCGGCCTGCAACGCGACGAGTTCCTGCTGGAGTTCCAGCCGCAGATCGATGTCGGCCGGGGCCGCGTCGTCGCGGCCGAGGCGCTGGTCCGCTGGGCGCATCCCGAGCGCGACCTCGTCATGCCCGGCGCGTTCGTGCCATTGGCGGAGGAAAGCGGGGCGATCGTCGCGCTGGGCGACTGGGTAATGAGCCAGGTGTGCGAGACGGCGGCGCGTTGGGCGGCGGCGGGGGTCGATCAGCGCATCGCGATCAACATTTCCACGCGCGAACTGAGCCAGCCCGATTTCTTCCTGCGCCTGCGCCACGCCATCGCCAGTCATGGCGCGCCGGCGACGATGCTGGAGCTGGAAATCACCGAGTCGCTGGCGATGGAAATAGACCCGCGCGTCCTCCAACAACTGGCGGCGCTGCGGCAGGACGGGGTGCGCGTGGCCATCGACGATTTCGGCACTGGCTATTCCAACCTGTCGCGGTTGAAGGAATTGCCGGTCGACCGGGTGAAGATCGACCGCAGCCTGGTGCGCGACATCGCTGCCTCCGCCGAAGCGCGGACCATCTGTTCTGCCGTCGTCGGCCTGATCCAGGGGCTCGGCATGGAAGTGGTGGTCGAGGGGGTCGAAACCCAGGCGCAGATGGACGTGCTGCGCGTGATCGGCTGCACCCTGTTCCAGGGCTATCATCTCGCGCATCCGATCGGAGAGCGCGCGTACCTGGCGCAATTTGGCGGTCAGGGCGCGATGGCGCTGAGGGATGCGGGGTAGCAAATCATGAGTTCCCCTCCCGCTCGCGTTCAAACGAGGCACGTGACTCGTTTGAAGGGCAGCGGGAGGGGAGCAATAGGTTCACCCCAACGCCCGTTCCACCGCCAGCGCGTAAATCCGGGTCAGGTCGCGCAGATCCTGCACCGCGACCGCCTCGTCCAGCTTGTGCATGGTCGCGTTGCAAAGGCCGAATTCCACCACCGGGCAGAGGCGCGAGAGGAAGCGCGCGTCGGAGGTGCCGCCGCTGGTGGAAAGTTCAGCCTCCGTGCCCGTCACGTCGCGGATCGCACCGGCCAGCAGGTCGGACAACGCGCCCGGCTGGGTCAGAAACGCCTCGCCGCTGATCTTCGCCTCCACCATTCCGCCCTCGATCGCGGCGAGCGTGCGGATGCGTTCGATCAATGACGCCCCACTGTGCCGGTCGTTGAAGCGGATCGAGATGCGCGCTGTGGCTTTCGCCGGGATGACATTGTGCGCGGGGTTGCCGACCTCCAGGTCGGTGATCTCGATATTGCTCGGCTGGAACCAGTCGGTGCCTTCGTCCAGCACTTCGGCCTCGACCGCGTTCAGGATGCGGAGCAGGCGCGGGATGGGATTGTCAGCGAGGTGGGGGTAGGCGACATGGCCCTGGCTGCCCGCGACGCTGACCCACATATTGACCGATCCGCGCCGGCCGATCTTCATGACGTCGCCCAGCCGGGCCGAGGATGTCGGCTCGCCGACGATGCAAAGGTCCGGCTTCAACGCGCGCGCCGCCATCCGGTCCATCAGCGCGAGCGTGCCATAGGTCGCCGGCCCCTCCTCGTCGCCGGTGATGATCAGGCTGATCGTGCCGGGCAGGTCGTCGGGCAGAGCGCCAAGTGCCGCGACGAAGGCCGCGATCGAACCCTTCATGTCGACCGCGCCTCGCCCGTAGAGCAGGTCGCCGCGCAGCTCCGGCGCGAAGGGATCGCTGGCCCAGCCCGCGCCCGGCGGCACCACGTCGAGATGGCCGGCAAAGGCGAGATGCGGCCCCGCGCCCACCGTGCGCCAGGCGAGGAGGTTCTCGACCGGCCCGTCCGGCGCTTCCCCGGCGATGAAGCGGTCGACGGTAAAGCCGAGCGGGACCAGCATCGCCTCCAGCGTATCGAACACAGCGCCGGTGGCCGGGGTGACGGACGGGCAGGCGATCAACCGCTGCGCAAGGGCCACGACATCGTCATTGGTGCTGGTCATGTGCATCCCGCCGCGTTAGCGAACACAGCGAGGGTTGACCAGCGGCAGGAGACACGCACCGTGCCACGGATCGAACTGGAACAGGTCGCGCAGACCAACATGACCGGCTATCCCGCCGAACATGCCGCGATGGTGGCGGGCCGCTGGGCGCGTCGGCTGGGGCCGGCGAGCGGGCTCGCCGATTTCGGGATCAGCCATGTCGTGCTGAAGCCCGGCGCGGGTTCCTCGCACCGCCACTGGCATGAGGATGAGGACGAGTTCGTCATCCTGCTGTCGGGCGAGGCGGTGCTGGTGGAGGACGACACGCGCACGCCGATGCGCGCGGGCGATATGGCCGCTTTTCCGAAGGGCGAGCCCAACGGTCATCATCTGGTCAATGAAGGGCAGGAGGATTGCGTGTTCCTGGCGGTCGGGCGCCCGCCGGCGGGCGATTGCCATTATTCGGATATCGACATGCTCTATTCGGGCGGGCGCTACCGGCGGCGGGACGGGAGCCTCTATTGATGCAGGTGAGCCGGCGGTCCTGGATGGCGGGCGCGGGCGCGTTGCTGGGCGCGACGCGGGTTGAGGCGGCGGATGCGAGGCCGGTGAAGCCTGCCCGGCTGCGCCCCGGCGACACGGTCGGACTGATTGAGCCGGCGGGCTTCACCGACGACACGTTCGACCTTGAGGTGGTCAAGGAAACGATCGTCGCCATGGGCCTCAAGCCCAGGGCCGCGCCGCATCTGGCGGGGCGCTACGGCTATCTCGCCGGCACCGACAAGGATCGCGCGGCGGACGTCAACGCGATGTTCGCCGATCCCCAAGTGCGCGCGATCTTCGCGGTGCGCGGCGGATGGGGCTGCGCGCGTATCCTGCCCTTGCTCGATTTCGCGATGATCCGGCGCAATCCCAAGCTGCTGGTCGGTTTTTCGGACATCACCGCGCTGCACTTGGCGATCGCGGCGAAGGCGGGGTTCGTGACGATCCATGGCCCGGTCGCGGCGAGCGGCTGGAGCCGCTTCAGCTGGGACGCCTTTCGCGCGGTGGCCTTCGATGGCGCGACGCCGACGCTCTCAACGCCCCTGGGGCAGGAGGACCGGCTGGCGCAGCGCGCGGGCCGCATCCGCACCTTCCGCCCCGGCATGGCGCGCGGGCGGCTGATCGGCGGAAACCTGAGCGTCCTTACGGCCCTGATCGGCACCCCCTATGTGCCCGACTTCAGCGGCGCGATCCTGTTCTTGGAGGACATCAGCGAACAGCCCTACAGCATCGACCGGATGATGACCCAGTTGGCGCTGGCCGGCGTGCTGGGGAAGGTCGCGGGCGTTGCGTTCGGCCAGTGCACCGACTGCGGACCAGCGGGGGCGAGCTATGGCGGCTTTACCTTGTCGGAAGTGCTGCAACAGCATTTGGAGCCGCTCGGCGTGCCGGCGTTCCAAGGCGCGCAGTTCGGCCATGTCGCCAACCAGTATAGCCTGCCCATGGGGGTGATGGCGGAGATGGATGCGGGCGCGGGGACGATCCGGCTGCTGGAGGCGGCGGTTGGCTAGGGTTGGTCTTCATCCGTCATGCCAGCGCAGGCTGGGATCTCTCTTTTCTTTCAGGCGCACCGCCACAAGAAGAGAGATGCCAGCCTTCGCTGGCATGACGAGGGTGGAAGGCGAACGCTCGGTCAACATTCGCGATATGGGCAGGAAGCGTGACAGAGTTAACGACAGAAATCATTGCCGTCCGTGCTGGCTTACTCTGGGTAGTTGGCTTGCTAGGAAGTGGGTTGATTGGCGGGTACTTGGCAAGCCTGCCGAGCGGACCGAGGTCAGGCTGGATAGCTGTACCCATCTTGGCGATGCGGATGCCACTACTACTTGGCCCAACGGGTTTTGGACTAATCATTGGCCACTTGACGGGCGACTTGAGCAAAACGGTCGCCTGTGCCGTAGTCGCAATTTCAATCATCGTATCTGTTTGGCTGTCGATGATCGCGCTACAAATGGTGCAGAACATGGCTTGCCTAATATTCGGAGCTAACACTCAACCAATCCGATGGTGGGCAGGGGATGATGGCAGGCGAAATCGACGTAAAAAGCGGCGGCCTATTTCGTAAAAAGTATCTGTTGGTTGTCGTCAGCACACCAATAGCCCTACCGCCTCACCCCCGACGCCACTGTCTCCGCCGCCGCCATCACCCGCAGCACATTTTCGCCCGCCAGTTTGGCGAGGTTGCGGTCGGTCCAGCCGCGGCGCATCAGTTCGGCGAGGAGGGCGGGGTAGGTCTCCACCCCGCCCAGACCCTGCGGCAATGACCCCACGCCGTCATAGTCGCTGCCGATGCCGACATGATCCACGCCCGCGACCTTGGCGATATGGTCGATATGGTCGGCGACCTCGCTCAAGGTGACGACCGGCTCGGGATTGGCCTTCTCCCATGCGGCGAGCGCCGCCTTGGCGGCTTCCGGGTCGCCGATGTAGAGACCGCCGAAGGGCGGGGCGTTGTAGCGCGCGATCTCGGCGCTGCGGTTGGCTCCCCATACACGCCGCGCTTCGGAGACATATTGCGGGGCGTAGTTGACCATCACCACGCCGCCATTCTTCGCCACTTCGCGCAGCACCGCGTCCGACACGTTGCGCGGCGTGTCGCAGAGCGCGCGGGCGCTGGAGTGGGAGAAGATGACGGGCGCCTTGCTGACGCGCAGCGCGTCGAGCATTGTCGCTTCGCTGACATGGCTCAGGTCCACGAGCATCCCCAGGCGATTGAGTTCGGCCACCACGCTCTCGCCGAAGGGGGTGAGGCCGTCATGCTGGGGATTGTCGGTGGCGCTGTCGGCCCAGGCGATGGTGCGGCTGTGGGTCAGCGTCAGGTAGGATGCGCCAAGGTCGCGATAGGCGCGCAGCACCGCGAGGTTGCCGTCGATCTGCCCGCCGCCCTCGACCCCGATCATCGACGCGATCTTCCCCGCCTTGTGCGCGGCCCGCACCTCCGCCGAAGTCGTTACGAAAGCGAAACTACCAGGGTAGCGCCGCGCGAAACTGTGGGCGAGGTCGATCTGCTCCAGCGTGTCCTGCACCTGTTGCAGCTCGGGCTTGTCGGCGGACACCCAGACCGACCAGAATTGCCCGCCCACGCCGCCGGCGCGCAGGCGGGTGATGTCGGTATGATAGACGGCCGGGTCGAGCCGGGTGAGGTCCATCGTCCAGCGCGCGTCCTTCGCCTTTTCGGTGAGCGCCTCCGGCCAGTCATTATGCCCGTCGATCAGCGGCGTGGCCTTGAGGAGGCGCGCGATGCGGGCGGCGTAGGGATCGTCGGCAGCCTGGGCAACGGGCGCGGCGAGGCAGAGGGCGAGCAGGATCAGGCGTGTCTTCATGGCGGCAAGCGTAGGAGCGCGACGGGCGCTGTCAATCGGCCGCATCATCCGGGCTGTTCGCGCACGCCGGCTCTGCTAACGTGGCTGCCCGTGACCAGCATCGAACCGCTCATCCTGCTACAAGCCTATTCGATCGGCGTGTTCCCCATGGCCGACGATCGGGACGCGCCGGACGTCTATTGGGTCGAGCCAAAGCGCCGGGCGATCCTGCCGCTGGATGCGTTTCACCTGTCCAACTCGCTGTCCAAAGTCATCCGGCGGGATCGGTTCCGCGTGACCGCCAATCGGGATTTCGCCGGCATCGTCGCCTTGTGCGCGCAGAGCGCGGCGGACCGGCCGTCGACCTGGATCAACCATGCGATCGAACGCGCCTATCGGCAGCTGCACGCCATGGGCTACGCCCATTCGATCGAGGTATGGGACGGCAGGGAACTGGTCGGCGGGCTTTATGGCGTGGCTCTCGGCCGCGCCTTCTTCGGCGAATCGATGGTGTCGCGCCGCACCGATGCGTCGAAGGTCGCGCTGGCCTGGCTGGCGGCGCGGCTGCGCTTTGCCGGTTTTGCGCTGCTCGATTGCCAGTTCATGACCGATCACCTCCGCACCATGGGGGCGGTGGAGATCAGCCAGCGGGATTATCTTCAGTTGCTGGGCGCCGCGGTCGGCGGGGTGCCGCTGGGCGCGGGCGCGTTGCTGGCGGGGTCGGGCGAGGCGGCGTCGCTGGCGTTCGATCCGCTTGTCCGCGACGAGGCGGCGACGGGCTCGCCCTTGCCGCCGAGCTTGACGGTCGCCGGGCCGCTTTCGGGCCATTCCATCGCGCAACTCTTGACCCAGACGTCATAGACGGGGTGCTGCACGACATTGCGGTCGGGCCGGTCGCGGAAGAGCCAGCCGGAAAAGGCCCGCCGCCATTTATTGTCGGCGGTCGACCGCACGTCCAGCTGCACGAAAGCGCCGGTTTCCTGAACATTCTCCCAGGGCGCGGTGGTCTCGCACGCCTGGAGCCGGACGATCGCGTCACCGACGCGCAGCGCCTCGCCGGGTTTCATGCTGAGGTCGCGGGTAAGGCCATTGCGCTTGTTGAGCAGGCCAACGACGGCGGTCCGCTGCGCCATCGGCGTACCCGAGAGCGCGCCCGCGCCCACGGTGCGGATCGGGCTGCCCTCCACCTTCACCGGGCCGGTGCGATTCGCCGTCGGCATGTCGTCCCCGCCACAGGCACCGAGCGCCGCGAGGCAGCAGAGGGCGGGCATTGCGCGCAGGATCGGCGGGAAAAGGCCCGCCGCAGGCCGGGTCATGCCGCGTCGGGGCTCCAGGCTTCGTAATCGCCGGTCGCCTTCTGGCGGAGGCCGCCCTTTTCCAGAGCGCCGGACGGGCGATAGGCATTGGCCGTGCCGGTGGCGTTGGGCGTATAGTCCCGTTCCCAGATGCGAGCGGGCGGCAGGAAGCTTTCGGGCGTGCCCTCGATCGTGTGGTGCAGCCAGCCATGCCATTCGGCGGGCACGCGGCTGGCGTCGTTCGCGCCGTTGTAGATCACCCAGCGGCGCGGGCGGCCGTCGATGCCGGTCCCGCCCTCATAATAGAGATTGCCCATATGATCCTCGCCCACCTTGCTGCCCTTGCGAGCGGTGAAGAGCGAAGTGCCGATGGTCGCGCCATCCCACCAGGTGAAGATCTTGCCGAGGATGCCCATGGCTCCAGCGCTTAGCCGCTGCGGCGGACGCGGGCAAGAGGCACCGGGCGTCAGCGCGGCGGGGGCGGACAGAAATTGAGGTCGGTGGTCCGCTTCTCCTGCGGCACGGCGCACCCGCCCCAGGCAACGCTGTCGCCTTCCCCGATCCCGAGCGCCGCCGCCCGCCCACCTGCCAGTTCAAGCACGGCGGCGACAGGCACGCCGGCCGACACCGGAATGCGTGAATAGGGTTCGGCGTTGGCCTTGAGGAAGGCGATCGTCCCGTCGGTATGGATGAACAGCATGTCGAGCGGGATCAGCGTGTCCTTCATCCAGAAGCTCGCGGTGCGGGGCGGGTCCATGGGGAAGAGCATGCCGGTGTCGGGGCCGAGGCTCTTGCGGAACATCAACCCCTGCTCCTGCTGCTGCGGCGTGCGGGCGACCTCCACGTCGAAGCGGTGCGTGCTCTTCGCCGTGCGGATGACGAGCGGGATGGTGTTCGTCGGGGCCTCGGCGCGCGCTTCAGGTTGGGCGGCGTTGTCTGCGGGTGGCTGACTGGCGCAGGCGGCGAGGGCAAGGGCGAACAGGGCGGCGAAGCGGGTCATTGCGCCTGCCTAAAGCGATTTGAGCAGCGAGGGGAGGGGATTAACCCTGATCCTCACCGATGGGCGAGCAAAAAAGGGGCGCGGCCTTGCGGCGGCGCCCCTCATGTGGATGCGCTTTCGTCAGGTTCCGAGAGGGGCGGGATCGCCGAACGGTCCCTTGCGCTTGCGGCTGCGGGGGATCGAGCTGCCCGCCGCCGGGATGGTGGAGGGCTTGATCGTCGTGCCGTCGTCACGGGTGATCTCGCCCTTGTCGAGCAGCGTCTTTATCTCCTCGCCGGACAGCGTCTCATATTCGAGCAGGGCATTGGCGAGCAGGTGGAGCTGATCCTCATGACCCTTCAGCACGTCCTGCGCGCGGGTATAGCCCTTTTCGACCAGGCTGCGGATTTCCTTGTCGATCAGCTTGGCTGTCTCGTCCGACATATGGACGCGCTGGCTCTGCGAATAGCCAAGGAAGGTCTCGCCCTGCTGCTCCTCATATTGGAGCGGGCCGAGCTCGTCCGACATACCCCATTGCGTGACCATGTCGCGCGCCAGGCGGGTAGCATATTGGATATCGCCCGATGCGCCGCTCGATACCTTGTCGTAGCCGAAGATGATCTCCTCGGCCACGCGCCCGCCCATGGCCACGGCCATGTTGGCGTGCATCTTGTCGCGATGATAGCTGTAGCTGTCCCGCTCCGGCAGGCGCATCACCATGCCCAGCGCGCGGCCACGCGGAATGATCGTCGCCTTGTGGATCGGATCGGATGCGGGCTCGTGAACGGCGATGATGGCATGGCCGGCCTCATGATAGGCGGTCATCTTCTTTTCGTCGTCGGTCATGACCATCGAGCGGCGCTCGCTGCCCATCATGACCTTGTCCTTGGCCGCCTCGAACTCGTCCATGGCGACGAGGCGCTTGCCGCGACGCGCGGCCATCAACGCGGCTTCGTTGACCAGGTTGGCGAGGTCCGCGCCGGAGAAGCCCGGCGTGCCGCGCGCGATGGTGCGCGGGTTGACGTCAGGGGCCAACGGCACCTTCTTCATGTGGACGGCGAGAATCTTCTCGCGGCCCTCAATGTCGGGGCGCGGCACCACGACCTGCCGGTCGAAGCGGCCTGGACGCAGCAGCGCGGGGTCGAGCACGTCGGGACGGTTCGTGGCTGCGACGATGATGATGCCCTCGTTCGCCTCGAACCCGTCCATTTCGACCAGAAGCTGGTTCAGCGTCTGCTCGCGCTCGTCATTGCCATTGCCGAGGCCCGCGCCGCGATGGCGGCCGACCGCGTCGATCTCGTCGATGAAGACGATGCAGGGCGCGTTCTTCTTCGCTTGCTCGAACATGTCGCGCACGCGGCTGGCACCGACGCCCACGAACATCTCGACGAAGTCCGAGCCGGAAATGGTGAAGAAGGGCACGCCCGCCTCACCCGCAATGGCGCGGGCCAGCAGCGTTTTGCCGGTGCCCGGCGAACCGACCAGCAGCGCGCCCTTGGGAATCTTGCCGCCCAGCCGCGCGAACTTGCTCGGGTCTTTCAGGAACTCGACGATCTCCTGCAATTCTTCGCGCGCTTCGTCGATGCCGGCGACATCGTCGAACGTCACCTTGCCATGCTTTTCGGTCAGCAGCTTCGCTTTGGACTTGCCGAAGCCCATGGCCCCGCCCGCGCCGCCGCCCTTCTGCATCTGGCGCAGCACGAAGAAGGCGATGCCCAGGATCAGGAGGAAGGGGAGCGACTGGAACAGCAGATATTGCCAGAAGCTCGGCTGCTCCTGCGCCTGGCCCGAATATTTGACGTTATAGTCGTCCAGAAGGCCGGTGAGGCCCGGATCGTTGACGGGAACGGTCGAGAATTTCTGCCCGCTCGACAAGGTGCCGGTGATGCGGTCGGGCGCGATCGCGACATCCTTGACCTGCCCCTCGGCGACCTTGGAGCGGAATTCCGAATAGGCGATGCCAGAGCCGGCTGTGGAGGCGGAGCGGCTGTCGAAGATCGACACGAACAGCAGCAGGGCGACGATCACGCCGGCCCAAATCATCGCGCTCTTGATCCAGGGGTTGCCCTGCGGGTCTTTCTCGTCGTTCATCATCACTCTCTTTCGCCCGTCAAGATAGGGCGCGCCGGCAAAAGCGCAAGCAGCATGGGGCTATGCCGCCTGCCGGCTTTACCGATGCTGAAGACGGGTCAGAGAATGCCGGAGAGCGTGAGCGCCACATAGGCGAGCGCGAGCGCGAGGCCGGCGGAGAGGCCGCAGACGAGATAGCCGGCATAGAGCAGAAGCGGCGGGTGCGGCTGCGCCAGTTTGCGGTTACGTTGCGCCGCCGAAAGGATGACGCTGGCCAACAGGCCGTAGGTAAGTGCTGCAAATTCCATCATAGACGCTTTATCCCCGCTCGATGCGCGCAGGATAGCCATGAGGCGCCTTAAGGAAAGGCTACTGCACTGCAACCAAGCGGCAAGCCGTTGAACTTATGCGATGGGCCGTGGAACCATCCCAAGGATGCTCATCAACGGCGGGGTGGCGCGGGGGTGAGGGTCCAGACAGGGCCGCCTTTCAGCAGCCAGTCGCCCAGACTCGATTGCCCGCCGTCGAGCGCTTGGGCAATGGCGCGGTCGAGCGTTTCGCCGCGCGGGGCAGGCGCGTCGGCGCGGGCCAGCATGGCGAGCAGCAAGCGGCGGAGATATTCGCGCGGCAGGTCGGTGCGATCAAGCCGCCATCCCGCTCCATGTTTCTGGACGTGGGTCCGTACGAGCGCCGCAACGCTCCAGTCTAGCGCGGCATCGGCCTCCGCCAGCGCCGCCGCACTGCGGGCCGCGGCACGTGCGTCAAGCCAGGGCGCGTCAGCCAGGGCAGCACGCAAGGCGGCGCGGTCGAACCGAGGATCGGCATTGCTGGGATCATGGACGAAAGGGAGGTTTTCCGCCTCCGCCAGCGCGAGAAGCGTGGCCTTGCTGACGTCGAGCAGCGGGCGGAGGATATGGTCGGATCGCGCACGCACCCCCGCCAATCCCCCGACGCCCGATCCTCGGTTGAGCCGCATCAGCAGCGTTTCGAGCTGGTCGTCGGCATGGTGAGCGGTCATGACCCAGTCGATGCCCGCTGCCACGCGCCAATGTTCGATCAGCCGGTATCGGGTCGTGCGCGCCCATGCCTGGACATTGCCCTCCACCGGGCGATCGGGTGTGAGGATGCTGTGGGCGATGCCCCGATCCGCGCACCAGCGCGCGACCATCGCGGCTTCGTTGGCGGAAGCTGCGCGCAGGCCGTGATCGACGGTGACGGCGGCGACCCGGCCAGAAAAGCCCTCAATCGCGAGGAACAGCAAGGCCATCGAGTCCGGCCCGCCCGACACGGCGACGCCCAACCGCGCAGTGGGATCGTCGCCGATCAGGGACGAGATGGCGGCGCGCAGCCGCGCCGTGAGCGCCGCCCGGTCGATCGTCAGCTGCACTTCGCCTTCGCACGGCCGGCGGTCATCATGCCGCGCAGCGTACCCGACAGGCTTTGCCCATAGACCTGCTCCAGCTCCTCATAGACCTTGCAGGCGTCAGCGGGCTTCTTGAGCTGGATCAGCGCTTCGCCAAGATAGGCGAGGCTGTCGGGCGCGCGCTCGCCGCGCGGGCGCTTCTGGTAATTTTCGTAGAACGCGACCGAGGCGAGCGCCGGCTTGCCGTCGTCCAGATAGGCGCGGCCGAGCAGGTTCTGCGCCTTGCTGGCCACCGGGCTGGTGCCGAACTTGTCGACCGTGGCCTTGAGCTGGGCCTGCGCCTCGGGGAAGAATTTGGCGTCCCACAGGCGGAAGCCGTAGGTGTAGGCATCGTTCGCCGCGTCGCCGGTGCTGGGCCGCTCGATCGCGGCAACGGCGGTCTTGCGCTCCTCGCTGGCCGGGGCCGGCGCGGGGGCGCTGGGGGGCTTGGCGACGACCGGAGATGGCTTAGCCCGTGCGGGTTTTGTGGCGACGGGGGCGGGTTCCACCGCGACCGGCGCGGCGACGCTCGGTTCGGCCGCCGGCGGCGGGGGCGGGAGCTTAGCGTCGGTTTCAGCCTTATATTTGGCAAAGGCGGCTTCGAGCTGGCGCAGCTTGTAGCTATTCTCCTCGACCTGGCCGGTGATCGAAGCAAGCTGGGTTTCGAGCGCACCGACCCGCGCGGTCAGGTCCGCGATCGGGGTGCTGGCGGGGGTGCCGGGTGTCGGCGCGGGGGTGGCGGGACGGGTGATCTCCGCCTCCAGCGGGGTGCCGGCGGGAAAGACCTTCCGCTGGACCGCACGCATTTCCTTCTCCAGGCGATCGACCCGCCCTTCGACCGTGGTCTGCGCCGACGCGGGCGCTGAGACGGCCAGCACGAGGGCCGTGGTGGCGAAAAGGGCGTTACGCATGATGATCCCCGACTGACGTTCTGCGCTTAACCATAAGGCGTTATTCCGCGCGGTAAAGCACGACGTTGCGCCTTCAGGCGTCCGTCAGGTCTGGGGTTCGGCGGCGGCCGGCGCGGCGGGGGCGGGTTCCAGAGCAGGCGATGCCGGCGCGGCGGTTTCGGTCGGGACGGCCGAAGGAGCGGCGCGGCGCGGCGTTGCGCGCCGGGTGGGCGCCGGGACAGGGGGCGGCGCGGCGTTCACGGGGGGCGCAGCCCCCCGCGCCAGTAGCGCTTCGGCGCTTACCGGCACGTCGGCGATGGTACGGTCCGCCTCGCCAAGCGGCGGGATCGGCTTGCCGCCGACGGTCACCGACAAGGCTTGAGGCCGGCCGGTCAGGATCATCGGGTTCTTGGCGCCAGGGGGAAGGGTGAACTGCTCGCTTTTCTTCAGCAGGCCGTCCTTCAACCGCTCGCCCGCTTCGTCATAGATGCGAAGCCAAACGTCGTCGACCGCAGTGAAAACCACCGGCTGCGCGGCGGGCGGGACCGGGCGGGGGCCGGCGGCGGGTGAAGGCGCCGCACGGGTTTCGCCCTGCGCGATTTCCTCGCCAGTGGGGGGCGTGAGCAACTGGGTCCGCCAGATGGTGTAACCGGCGACCAGCGCCACGACCACGATCGCGACCACCCAGGCAAGCTTGCGCGGCGGCACGCGGGCGGGATCGACCGGCTCGAAGGCCTCGTAGCGGGTCGTGCCCAGATCGCTGTCATTGACCGCCCGGCGCACGTCGGCGGCGATCGCGACTTCGTCCATGCCGATGGTGCGGGCATAGGCGCGTGCGAAGCCGACGGCATAGGGGATGCCCGGCAAGGCGGCATAATCGTCGCGCTCTATGGCTTCGAGCTGGCGCTGCGCGATGCGGGTGCGGGTGGCGACGTCGGAAAGCGAAAGGCCCTGTGCTTCCCGCGCAGCGCGTAGCGTCGCGCCGGGGGTAGTGGGCTGCGCCGCCGATGCGCCGATCGCACCGGATTCCGGGTGAACGTCTTCTGTCATGCTGCTCCGCGACCGTTTAGGCCCGGCCTTGTCTCACCGCAGTACGGCGCTTGTCAACGCCATCGCTGTGCAATTCAGCCCGGTTCGATGCCCCGTTCGACCGCCCAGCCGGTCAGCCGCGCGCGGATGTCGGTCGCGCCGCTATCCAGCCAGCCGCGCATCGCTTCTTGCAATTGCGCCGCGTCGATCGCGCGGATCATCGCCTTAACCGGGCCGACCGACGCAGGCGTGATCGACAGGCGGCGGATGCCGAGCGCGATCAGCGCCATCGCCTCCAGTGTCCGTCCGCCCATTTCGCCGCAGACGCCCACCGGCACCTGATGGGCGATGCAGGCGCGCACGACCCGGTCGAGGAAGCGCAATATGGCGATGCTGAGCCAGTCGTAGCGCTCTGCGAGCCGCGGATGGGCGCGGTCGGCGGCGAACAGGAACTGGGTAAGGTCATTGGTGCCGATCGACAGAAAATCGAGACGGGGAAGCAATATGTCGAGCACCTCGGCGAGCGCCGGCACCTCCAGCATCGCGCCGTAGCGCACCGCGATGGGCAGCTTCTTCTTGTGTGATTGCAGCCAGTCGCGCTGATGTTCCACCAGCGCGCGGGCTTCCTCATATTCCCAGGGCTCCGACACCATCGGGAACATGATGTGCAGTATCTTGCCCGCGCTGGCTTCCAGCAGGGCTCGCGCCTGCGCCTTCATCAGGCCGTCGCGGTCGAGCGCCAGCCGCAGCGCGCGCCAGCCCATCGCCGGATTGTCTTCATGTTCCTCATCGTCCCGCTGCATGTAGGGCAGCGCCTTGTCGCCGCCGATGTCGACGGTACGGAAGATGACGGGCCGGTCGCCGGCGGCGTCGAGCACATCCTTGTAGAGCCGCTGCTGCTTTTCGCGCTGGGGCAGGGTGGCGGACACGAGGAACTGGAACTCGGTGCGGAAGAGGCCGATGCCGTCCGCCCCAACCAGATCGAGCGCCTGCGCGTCTTCGCGCAGGCCGGCATTGACCATCAGCTCCACCCGTTGCCCGTCGGCGGTCACGGACGGCAGGTCGCGCATCGCGGCGAATTCGGCGCGGCGTTTCTGCGTTACATGCAGCTTGTTCTCGAACGCCTCCTCCATATCGGCGCTCGGGCGCAGGAGCAGGGCATTTTCGTTGACGTCCATCAGGATGAGGTCGCCCTCGCTCACCTGATGGCGCACGTCGCGCACCCGGCCCAGCACCGGCACGCCCATGGCGCGCGCGACGATGGTGACATGGGCGGTCAGCGATCCTTCTTCCAGAATAACGCCCTTCAGGCGCCGGCGGTCATATTCGAGCAATTCGGCCGGACCCAGATTGCGCGCGATCAGGATCGCGTCTTGCCGCAGGCCCATCTGCGCCGCCGTGCCCAACTGCCCCGACACGATCCGCAGCAGGCGATTCGCCATATCCTCCAGATCGTGCATCCGGTCCGACAGCAGCGGATCGTCGATCTGGCGCATCCGCATCCGGGTGCGTTGCTGCACCCGCTCGATCGCGGCCTCGGCAGTGAGGCCGCTGTCGATCGCCTCGTTGATGCGGCGGATCCAGCCTTCGTCATAGGCGAACATCTTGTAGGTTTCGAGCACCTCCTGATGCTCGCCTTCGGTGCCGAATTCGGCCGCGCCAGTCATGCGATCGATCTGCTCGCGCATCTTGGCGAAGGCCGAAATGACGCGGGCGCGCTCGGCCTCGGTATCCTCCGCAACCGTATGTTCGATATGAACGCGCGGCTGGTGGAACACGGCATGGCCGCGCGCCATGCCCATGACGAGTTGAAGCCCGTGCAGCATCGTCGTGCCGGTATCGGCCGGGCGCAGGTCCATGGGGCCGTCATCGGCAAGTTCGGCGTTCGCGATCAGCTCGGCGAGCACCATGGCGACCGTCTGCAACGCCTCGATTTCGACTTCCTCGTAACGGCGCGGCTCGACATGCTGAACGCACAGGACGCCGATGGCGCGTTCGCGGCGCACGATCGGGACGCCCGCAAAGCTGTGGAAACGATCCTCGCCGGTTTCCGGGCGGTAGGAGAAGTCGGGGTGGGCGGCCGCCTCGTCCAGGTTGAGCGTCTCGACATTGGTTGCGATGAGGCCGACCAGACCTTCGCCCATCGCCATCCGGGTCACATGGACCGCCTCCTGCTTGAGGCCGCGGGTAGCGAACAGTTCCAGCACGCCTTCGCGGACCAGATAGATGGAACAGACCTCGCTCGACAGCGACTCGCCGATGATCTCGACCACCTTGTTGAGCTTCGCCTGGGCGCTGGTGCGCGCGGCCATGACCTCCTGAAGCCGGGTGAGAATCTGGCGGGCGGCGGCGGCGGGCGTGCTGGGCATGTTGTTGCGCTATCAGATAGATGCCGCGCTTACCAAGGCGATTCCGCTGAACGCTACGGTAAGAGGCCGATCGCACCTCTTTCGCCGTTTGCATGGCGGAAACATTCTGTACAATCGTCAAGCAGATCGACGGGGCCGGCTGCCTCGCACGGACTTTTTGAGAGGGACAGGGACCATGGCGACGCAACTCGAACCCCAAATGGAACAGGATCTTTTGGATCGCGGCTATTCGCGCCGACAAATGGCGAAGGTCGCCGCGCTTTTGGGCGCGGCCGCCGCCACCGTGCGCGTCGGCAGCGTGGAGGCGCAGCAGGCGGCGAAGGCGGTCGCAGGCGCGGTGCGGATCGGCGCGAATGAATGCTGGACCGGCCCTTTTCCGGTCGCGGCGGAGGCGGCCTACAAGCTGGTCAACGAAGGCAATCGCTACGAGCCCGACAATGAGCATGAAAAGCTATTCCGCGCGGTCGCTTCGGTCGAAGGCATTCCCGCCGATCGGATCGTCGCCTGGCCCGGATCGTCCGATCCGCTGAGCCGCGTCGCGGTGGCCTATGCCTCGCCAAGCCGGGGGATCGTGACGGCGAATCCCACCTATGAAGCGATCTGGCGCACCGGCGACTGGCTCGGCGCAAAGGTGACGAAGGTGCCGCTGACCAAGGATTACGCCCATGACGTGAAGGCGATGCTGGCGGCCGATCCCAATGCCGGCGTCTATTACATCTGTTCGCCCAACAACCCGACCGGCACGGTGACGCCGATCGCCGACATCGAATGGCTGGCGAACAACAAGCCCAAGGACGCTATCCTGGTGGTGGACGAAGCCTATATCCACTGGGTCGACGGCCCCAATGCCGCGAAGCTGGCCGCGACGCGCGACGATGTGCTGATCCTGCGGACCTTCTCCAAGCTGTTCGGGATGGCGGGAATGCGCCTGGGCCTCACCTTTGCCAGTCCCACGCTCATGGAGAAGATGATGCGCTATGACGGTGGGCAGGTGAGCGCGATGCTGCCCATGACCGCCGTCGCCTGCGGCACGGCGTCGGTCACCGAAGCCGAGCTGATCAAGCAGCGCCGCGCCGAAATGGTTGCGGCGCGCGACAAAGCGGTGCGCCACCTCCAGAGCAAGGGGATCAAGGTCATCCCTGGCAGCCAGGCCAACATGTTCATGGTCGACTGGGGCAAGCCCGCCAAGCCGATGATGGACGCGCTGATGGCGCAGAATGTGCAGATTGGCCGCAGCTGGCCGATCTGGCCCAATGTCTCGCGCATCTCGGTGGGATCGATGAGCGAAATGGAGGCGTTTAACGCCGCCATCGACAAGGTGTGGAAAGCATAGGCCGAATAACGGCTTCGTAACGAAGATTCTTTTCTCGATCAGGCGGCGGCGCATGGCGGACATGCGCCGCCGCTTCGTTTTCCGTTGCGACACCAGATGATGATCGCAGACAGGGAAATGAGCGCCATGACACTGATGCTGAACAAGGATGCCCGCGATGACTTGATGGACCGGGGCTATTCGCGCCGCCAGCTGGCGGAGATCACGGCGCTGGTGGGTGCGGGCGTTGCGGCGAGTTCGTTGCTCCCCGCCGTCGCGCTGGCGCAGCAGCAGGCCGGGCGCGGCATCAAGGGCGCAGTGCGGATCGGCGCGAACGAATGCTGGACCGGCCCGTTTCCCTCAGGCGTTCAGGCGGCGGCCGAGGCTGCCTCGTTCGGCAACTGGTATGATCCCGACAATTATCGCGACAGCCTGATCAAGACGGTGGCATCGGTCGAGGGACTGCCCGAAGCCAGCATCATGCCCTGGCCCGGTTCCGGCGGCCCCCTGGTCAGCATCGTCGCGGCCTATTGCTCGCCGACCAAAGGGCTGGTGACCGCCGACCCGACGTTCGAGTCTGCCTGGCGCACAGCCGATTACATGAAGGCGCCGATCGCCAAGGCTCCCCAGGCGATCGGCAAGGGCCATGACGTGAAGGCGATGCTGGCCGCCAATCCGAACGCCGGCCTCTATTATATCTGCACCCCCAACAATCCGACCGGCACCGTCACGCCGCTCGCCGACATCCAATGGCTGCTGGACAACAAGCCGGCCGATGCGATGCTGCTGGTGGACGAAGCCTATATCCACTTTTCCGAAGCGCCGAGCGCCGCCAGCCTGATCGGCAACCGCAAGGACATCATCGTCATGCGGACCTTCTCCAAGCTGTTCGGCATGGCGGGCGTGCGCCTGGGCCTCACCTTCGCCGACCCAGAAGTGCAGAAGCGGATCATGCTGTTCGGCCCGTCGGCAGGCGGGCTTGCCATCACCGCCATGCATTGCGGCAACGCCGTCTATACCGAAGCCGCGCTGATCAAGGCGCGCCGCGCCGAGATGATCGGCAACCGGGAGGAAACGATCGCCTATCTGGCCAAGAAGGGGATCGAAGTACAGTCCGGCAGCCAGGCCAACATGTTCATGGTCAATTGGAAAAAGCCGGCCAAGGATGTGCAGGCTGCGCTGCTGGCCGCGCCGGAAAAGGTGCAGATCGGTCGCAGCTGGGCGATCTGGCCCACGGTTTCGCGCGTCACCGTCGGCTCGTCGGACGACATGGCGAAATTCCGCGCGGCAGTGGACAAGGTGTACAAGGCGTAAGCTTATCCGCGCTTTACGAAGGGGCGGGGGCGTCCGGGCGACCGGGCGCCCTTCGTCGTTGCGCGGCGGCCCAGGCGCAGGGATCGAATCGCCGCCGCAACAGTTTAATGCTCCGCAATCCAGATCAATTCGGGCTGGCTTGTCTCTTTGGGCGGTCGTCGGTATCGGTCGATGCGGGTGGCTTTGCCGAGTGCTGACATCCGGGAGTCACTGGAGCATCAATGCCTGATGTTGAATTGCCGACGGAGCTTCGGGACTATTTCGATGCTTCGCCGATCGCCCTCTCGCTGGGTGCCGCCGATGGCGACAATCCCTTGCTGCTGACCAACCGGCGCTTTCGCGATCTGACCGGCTATGCCACCGGCGAAATCGTCGGCCAGAATTGCCGCTTCCTTCAGGGGAACAGCCGCAACGACGAGGCGCGCGAGGCCATCCACGCATTCCTGCGCCATGACCGGCATGCCAATGTCCGCACGCCGATCGTCAACTTCCGCAAGGATGGCCAGCCTTTCGTCAACCTGCTCTATATGTCAAAGCTGCGCGCGCAATCGGGTGAGGTGCGATACATTTTTGCCTCCCAGTTCGACGTTAGCCGGTCCCAGCCCGAGCGGCTCAGCGACTATGACGACAAATTGTCGGGGACGCTGGCGCGGCTGAGCCCGGTGCTGGCCGAAAGCGGGATCGTGGTCGAAGGGTCGCTGATGACCATAGCCAATGCGGCGGCCACCATCGCCCAGGCGAAACTGACCCTGGCCGATCTCGATAGCGGCAGCCTATTGTGAGCGAAGCGCGGCTTCCCGTGGTCGGCATCGGTGCGTCCGCCGGTGGGCTGGAGGCGCTGCGCGAGATGCTCGCACCCGCGCGCGCGCCCACGGGCATGGCCTTCGTCATCGTTCAGCATCTCGACCCTAATCATGAAAGCATGATGGCGCAGCTGCTCGATCGGCACACGGTGCTGGACGTGCTGCAATGCGAGGGTGGGGAAAAGATTGCGGCGGACAAGGTCTATATCATTCCGCCCGGCCATGGCCTCGCGATCCGCAACGGTGTGCTGGAACTGACCGAGTTCGCGCAGCCGCGCGGGCTGCGCCGCCCGATCGACGACTTCTTCGTCTCGCTCGCCATCGACCAGCAGGCCGACGCTGCCTGCGTCATCCTGTCGGGCACCGGGGCGGACGGGACGACGGGCCTGCGCGCGGTGAAGGAGCATGGCGGCGTCTGCCTGGTGCAGCAGCCCGAAAGCGCGCGCTATGACGGCATGCCGCTGTCAGCGGTGGGCACCGGGCTTGTCGACTATGTCAGACAACCAGGCGAGATGCTCGATTGCCTGTTCGGCTTCTTCAATCACCGCGCCTCGGCCGAAGCGCCCGAGCAGGAAGCGGCGCTGGTCGCAGACCATGTCGATGACCTTTGCAGGGTGCTGCGGGCTGCGGTGGGCCATGATTTTGCGGGCTACAAGCGCACCACCCTGATCCGCCGGGTCGAGCGGCGGATGCATGTTCTGGGGATCGGAACGGGGCGCAGCTATCTGGCACGCATAAAGTCCGATTCCGACGAATGCGAGGCGCTGTTTCGCGACCTTCTCATCAACGTCACCCGCTTCTTTCGCGACGCCGAACTGTTCGATCGGTTGCGCGACAAGGTGATCGAGCCGCTGGTGCGGCAGGCGGAGGGGGAGGATATCCGCGTCTGGGTGCCCGGATGCTCCTCGGGCGAGGAAGCCTACAGTATTGCAATGCTCTTTGCGGAGGCGGCGCGGGCGCGCGGTGTTTCGCCCGCCACGGTGCAGATATTCGCGACCGACATCGACGAGCAGATGCTGCAGATTGCGCGGGAGGGCACCTATCCGGCATCGGCGCTGGCGGATATGCCGCCGGCTCTGCGCGAACTGTTCGCCATCCCCCACGCCGAACGGTTCACCATTGCGCCGCAGATCCGCGACATGATCCGTTTTTCCAACCACAGCATCGTCAAGGATCCGCCCTTTTCGCGCATCGACCTGGTGTCGTGCCGCAACCTGCTGATCTATTTCGACGACCGATTGCAGCAATCGGTCATGCCGCTGCTCCATTATGCGATCCGGCCCGATGGCTATCTGTTCTTGGGTCCGTCCGAGAGCGTAGGACGGTTCGAGCATCTGTTCCCCACCATCGACCAGCAGGCCCGACTGTTCCAGCGCGCGCCAGGGCAACCCAATTATCCGATCGACCTGCCCGGCCAGACCCGCCAGCGCGATGCACGGGGCGATGGGCGCAGCGACCGCGGTGGCGGACGGACGGCGAGTGACGAGACAGCGGCGGTCCGTCGCATGGTCGATCGCTACGCGCCGCCCGCCCTGGTGCTGGACCAGGATGGGGGCATCATAGCCGCCTATGGCCGGCTCGGTCGCTATTTCGACTTTCCCGTTAGTCGCACCGGCGGATCGAGCGCGATCAGCCTGGCGCGCGGCGGCCTTCGCAACGTGATGGGTCCGCTGCTGCGTGAGGGGCGCGACGGCCGCAAGCGGGTGGTGGCGCGCGACGTGCTGGTCGCGTCGGAATATGGGCAGCAGCAGATCGATGTCGTGTGCGATCCGTTGCCCGACGGCACCCTGCTCTTCGTGTTCCGCGAGACCGCGCCGTTCCGCCCCGCGCTCGACGAGGATATCGTCGAACTGGACGCGAGCGACGATCATCTCGACGCGCTGGAGGACGAACTGCGGGTGACGCGGCACCGGCTGCGTTCGACCGTCGAGGAACTGGAGACGGCGAACGAGGAGCTGAAAAGCTCCAACGAAGAAATGATGTCGATGAACGAGGAGCTTCAGTCGACTAACGAAGAGCTTTCGACGGTCAATGACGAGTTGAAATCGAAGGTTGATCAGCTGACTGTCGCCAATTCGGACTTGAGGAATTTCTTCGAATCGACCGAGCTGGCGGTGATCGTGCTCGACGCCGAACTGCGCGTGCGGAGCTTTACCGAAGCGGCGACTGCGCTCTTCCCGCTGCAGCCGAGCGATCGGGGACGGCCGCTGGAGGATGTGTCCACGCGCCTTGCGGGGAGCGAATATCTGGACGATGCCCGCGCGGTCGCAGGCGGGCAGGCGGCGATGCAGCGGCGGGTGACGACCCGCGACGGCGGGCGGACGTTGTCGCTCCGCACTCTGCCCTATCGCACGCAGAACGGGTTGGTTGACGGCGCGACATTGGTGCTGACCGACATTACCGAGGCGCTGTCGATGGAGCGCGATCTCGCCGCCGAGCGCGAGCGGCTGGACATGGCGATCCGCGCGGGCGGCGTCGCCGTGTGGGAGTATCGCGTCGATACGCGCGAGGCGGTGATCGACGATCATGCGCGCGCGATATTGGGCATCGATCCCGCCGTGTCTGCGGATGACCCAGCCGGTCGGCTGTCGCGGCTCCACCCCGACGACCGATCGGTCTTCGACGCGGCGCTGGCTCAGGTGACCGCCGAGGGCGGCGATTTCGAGTGCAGCTATCGCGTGGTCCAGAATGACGAAACGCGCCGGATCAAGAGCTTTGGCCGGATGATCGTGGACGATGGCCCGCGCCGGCTGGTCGGCGTATCGATCGACATCACGCCCGAATATCGGCTGGCTGAAACCCGCGAGCTGATGCTGCGCGAGATGAATCATCGCGTGAAGAATCTGTTCGCGATCGTCGGCGGCATGATTTCGGCGGGCGCGCGCTCGCATGAGGATGTGCGTGGCTTTGCCGCCGATCTTCGCGAACGCATCGCGGCGCTGGGTCGCGCTCATTCGCTGGCGTCCCCCACCGGGGAGATGCAGGCGATCGACTTAGGCGAGCTGGTCGATGCGACCATCGCCCCTTATCGCGATCATGCCGCGATTTCCATCGACGGGCCAAAGGCGCGGATCGAGCGCGCCTGTCTGTCGCCGCTGGCGCTGATGCTGCATGAATGGGCGACCAATTCGGTCAAATATGGCGCTCTGGGCGCTCCGGGCGGCATGTTGGCGGTCAGCTGGGCGCGGGATGGGGATGGGCTGGATCTGGTCTGGCGCGAAGAAAGCGGGCGTGAGGTGAGAATCGCGCAGGGAACGGGCTTTGGCACCATCCTGGTCGACACCTCCTCGCGCCAATTGGGCGCGCAGGTGACGCGGGTGGTCGAAGGCGACACCTTCCTCATCCGCATCCATTTGCCATCGAAGGTATTGGCCGATGACTAAGACGGTGATGCTGGTGGAGGATGAACTGCTCGTCGCGTTCGACGTGCAGGACATCATCGAGGCGGCTGGGTTCGCGGTGGACGGCCCCTATGTGTCGGTGGCCGAGGCGGTGGCGGCGGTCGGCAAGCACTTGCCGGCATGCGCGATCCTGGATGTGCAATTGTCGGACGGGGAGGTGTTTCCCGCCGCCGACCTGCTGCATGAGGCTGGGGTGCCGATTATCTTTCATTCGGGCCACGCCGACGCGATCTCGCTGCGCGATCGCTATCCACGGGCCATGGTGTGTGGTAAACCCTGCTCGCCCTCCAAGCTGCAGGCAACGATCGCCGACCTGATGAACGATCAGCGGTAAAATTCGCTCTCGATCTTCGAAAGGGTTTCAAAGCCGTCGCCGATATGGTCGCGCATCGCGGCCTCGGCGCCATCGGCATCGCCGGCCAGGAACAGCGCGACCATCCGCTGGTGGTCGGCATTGGCGCGGCGCAGGCGGGCTTCGTCGTAAAAACTCTCGAACAGCAGCCGGTGGATCGGCACGTTGAGGCGCTTGAGCAACTCCGCGATGGTCCGGTTGCCTGATCCTTCCACCACCAGGCGATGCCATTCCAGATTGAGCCGGCCGAAGCGTTCGGGCGAGCGTTCGTCCACGCACTGGTCGAGTTGTGACTGAAGATCGCGCAGCGACGCCTTGTGCTCGGCTGATCCGTGCCGGGCGAAATCGGCGGCGCATATCCCCTCCAGCGCGACACGCGCGCGGTAGATCTGGCGCACCTCGTCCAGGCTGGTGCTTTTCACCGATGCGCCGCGAAATTCCTCGATCTGGACGAGCCCCTCGCCTTCCAGCCGCTGAAGCGCCTCGCGCACCTTGGAGCGGCTGGTGCCAGTCTGGCGGATGATGTCGACCTCGACCAGCCGCTGACCCGGCACGAACCGGCCGACGCGGATGCGTTCGCGGATCCAATCGGCGACTTCACTGCCGGTGAGGAGGGGTAGGGTTTCAGCCATGCGCCTAACCTTCTACAGTCCAAACAATATTGTCAACAATATCGTCAGCCACTTTTCGATTGCGCCGTTGCTGCCTATCGCCGATGAAATCGTCGACAAAATGGAGGGGGCGATGCGAGCCAGATGGGCCATCGTCGCGGCGGCGTTGATTGCATTGTCGGCGAGCGTGGCAGCCGAGAGCGCGTCGGGAAGCTACCCCGATGTGCAACGCCAGTCGCTCTATGTTTCGGTGCGGGATGGCACGCGGCTGGCGGTCAACATTTACCGCCCCGCGACCGGCGAGCAGGTCGAGGCCAAGCCGCTGCCGGTAATCTTCGTCTTTACCCCCTATCGCGCGCGATTCCGGGCCGAGGACGGCACGATAAATGAGGTGGCGCTAAGGGACGACATGGCGCTGCGGTCGCTGATCGCTGCCGGCTATATCGTGGCGGTGGCCGATATTCGCGGCAAGGGCGCGTCCTATGGCACGCGGCGCGGCTTTCAGGATCGGACCGAGGCGCTGGATGGGTATGATCTGGTCGAATGGCTGGCGCGCCAGCCCTTCGCCAGCGGCAAGGTCGGGATGATCGGCTGCTCCTATCTCGGCGGCACGACGTTCCACACCGCGACGACCGCGCCGCCGTCGCTCAAGGCCGTGTTCATCGGCGCGTCGGACCTCGACAAATATGCGTTCGTGCGGCGCGGCGGCATCACGGCCCAGTTCAACACCCGGCCCGACGAGCCGGCCAGCGTCGACCTTGCCAGCCTGCCGGTGGATGCCGACAAGGACGGGGCCGAACTGAAAGCTGCCGTCGAGGCGCATGCCCGCAACACGCCGATGGCGGCGCTCTGGTATGGGATGCCCTATCGCGACAGCGTGTCGCCGCTGACCGGCAACGCCTTCTGGCAGGAGGTCGGCGTCTATAACTATCTCGACGCGATCCGGAAGGCGGGCATCGCCACCTATTTCTGGGGCAACTGGCAGGACGAGCCCACCGCCCAGTCGATCCTGAGCGCGGCCAACCTGCCGGGCTCCAAATTCCTGGCGGGGCCGGGCAGCCATTGCCTGCCGCCGCCGGGCTTCGACTTCACCGGCGAGGTACAGCGCTATTTCGATCATCATCTGAAGGGCGCCGACAATGGCGTCGATACAGCGCCGCGCGCCACCTACTGGGTCGAGGGGCTGGACGGAAAAGGCGGCTATGTCCGCTCCGCCGATCTGCCGGGCGAGAAGGCAAGGCCGGCGCGGTGGCATCTGAACGGCGGCCGGAGCGGCACGGCGCGGTCGGTCAATGACGGGCTGCTGGCGATGCAGTCACAAGGCAAGGGCGTCGATCGCTTCACCGTTCGCTATGACCTTCCGCCTGCCGACTATTTCGCCTTCTGGGCAAAGCCGATGGACGACAAGGGGCTGAGCTATACCAGCGCGCCGCTCGCCCGGCCGATGACCCTGATCGGCTATCCGGTGGTGCATCTGCGCCTGTCCGCCGACAAGCCCGACACCATCTTCGCCTATCTGGATCAGGTCGGCGCGGACGGGAAGGCGGAGGTCGTGGCCTTCGGCCGCCTCGCTCTGTCGCATCGCAAGGAGGGCCAGGCGCCCTACGCAACCTGGGGCCTGCCCTATCATTCCGGGTTGCAAGTCGACGTCGCGCCGCTGCCGCCGGGGACTGAAGCGGATCTCGCGATCGACCTGACGCCGGTGTCGCGGGTCGTGCCCGCCGGCGCGCGGCTGCGCGTGACGATCGCTGGCGCCGATCCGCGCCAGCGCAACCTGAAGGACATTCAGCAGACGCCCCCGCCGACCATCAGCGTCCGGCACGGGGCGGGCGGCGGGTCGTGGATCGACCTGCCGATGGCGCAACCGACGACCAAGTAAGCGGCCAGAACAAAGGACGCCGCGCTAACTCCAGGGGAAGGATGAACAGCATGAGTAAGAGCGAAGGAGGCCGGGCGCTGAGCGTGCTGGCGATGGGGACGAGCCTGATGGCGCTGGCCTGGCCGGCGATGGCGCAGGACGTGCCCCAGGAAGCGACGAGCGCCGCCGACATCGTGGTGACCGGCAGCCGGGTGCGCGGTGCGACCCCGGTCGGCTCCACCGTCACGACGCTAGGCCGGGCCGAGATGGAGGCGTCGAGTGCCGTCACGGTCGATCGCATGATCAAGGAAATTCCGCAGGTCTTCGACCTTGGCGTGTCCGAAAATTCGCGCGGCCAGTCGGGCGGCAGCGGCAACATCACCTATGGCAACTCGGTCAATCTGCGCGGCATCGGCCCTTATGCGACGCTGGTGATGATCGATGGGCACCGCGTCACCAACAACAGCCGATCGATCGACCCGTCCGTGCTGCCTTCGCTGGGCGTCGAGCGGGTCGAGGTGGTGGCGGACGGCGCATCGGCCATTTACGGGTCGGACGCGGTCGCGGGCGTCGTCAACCTGATACCGCGCCGGTCGCTGGACGGCGGCGAGGTCTTCGCGCGGTCGGGCATTTCCGATCGGGGCGATTTCAACGAGAAGACACTCGGCGCGGCGATCGGCAAGGTGTTCGACCGCGGCCAGATCATGGTCGCCTATGAACATGTCGAGCGATCGAACCTGAGCGGCGACGACCGCGACTTCTTCACCAGCGACCAGAGGCGGTTCGGCGGCGGCGATTATCGCATCGCCCGTTGCGCGCCGGGCAATATCAACGCAAACGGTACCACCTATGCGATCCCGCCGGGGGGCGTGACGCAGGCGACGGCGGGCTCGCTGACGGCGGGGACGATCAACCGCTGCGACGAACTGACCAACCAGGATCTGATGCCGGAGCAAAATTATGACTCGGTCAACAGCACCGGGCGGTTCGATGTCACCGACTGGCTGAGCGTCTTTTACGACGGCTTTTATTCCAAGCGCGAATTCTACCGCAATTCGGCCTTTTCCAATGCGCGCCTGACGGTGCCGCAGACCAATGCCTTCTTCGTGCGCCCGGCGGGTTTTGCGGGCACGAGCTATACGCTCGACTATAATTTCCGCGACGATGTGCCGGTGAACGACAGTTTCGGCTATGCCAAGAGCTGGCAGATCACGCCGGGCGTGCGGGCCAAGCTGCCCTATGGATGGGAAGCCGAGGCGTTGTTCGGCTATGGCAAGACCAATGATTTTTCGGGTTCCTATTTCGGCATCAACAATGCCGCGCTGAACGCCGCGCTGGCGAGCAGCAATCCGGCGACGGCGTTCGATCCCTATGGCCTGGGCCGCACCAGCGACGCGGTGCTTTCGACGCTGGCGAACCAGATTTTCCTTGCCCCCACCAACGGCCGACTGAAAACCTATGAGGCGCGGCTCAACGGGCCGTTGTTCCGTCTGCCGGGCGGCGAGGTGAAGCTGGCGGCGGGCTATGAGCGGCAGGATTTTACCGTTGCGCTGGGATCGGCGCGCGGCAATCCGACCGTGCCGATCACGTTCCGCCACTTCGGTCGCAAGGTGGATTCGCTCTATGCCGAACTTTACGTGCCGATCTTCGGGGCGGACAATGCGACGGGCGGGTTCCAGCGGCTGGAGCTGAACGCGGCGGTGCGGCACGACAAATATAGCGATGTCGGCACCACCACCAATCCCAAGTTCGGCATCAACTGGCAGCCCTTCCGGGCGCTGAAGCTGCGGGCGAGCTATGGCACGTCCTTCCGGGCGCCGACGATCCCGGAGATTTACGGCAACTCGAACAACCTCTTCGGCCAGAGTTATCAAAACCCGGCGGGCGGCGCGCCGCTTCAGAGCTATGCGCTGTCGGGGCCGAACCTTGATCTCCAGCCGGAAACGGCGACGACCTGGTCGGTCGGCGCGGATTTCGAGCCGCTGCCGAACCTGCGCTTTGGCGTCACCTACTGGGACGTCAAATATGAGAATCAGGTGCTCGCCAACCTCTCCAACCTCGCGATCCTGGGCAATGAGGCGCAATATGCCGGCACCGGCATCATCCTGCGCGGCGCGGAGGCGGCGGCGCGGGTGCGCGAACTGGTGGCGCAGGGGGTGACGCTGGCGGGCGGCTCATTCCCCGGCGGCGATCCGAACAATGTCACCCTCTTCGTCGACGGGCGGTCGCAGAATCTGGGCGTGTCGGTGACGCGCGGCATCGACTTCACCGGCACCTGGAACGCCGACCTGGGCGCATCCGACAAGCTGACCGTCAATGTGTCGGGCACCTACCTCACCAAATATGTGGTGGCCGTGACCCCGGTCGCGCCGCTGATCGACCGCAAGAACTACATCTTCAATCCGCTGAAGTTCAAGGCGCGCGCCAGCGTGACCTGGGACCATGGCCCGCTGAGCGCGCGGGTGCTGGCGACGCATGTCGGCGGCTATTACAACAACCTGTCCAACCCGGGGCAGAAAGTGGATAGCTATACCCCGATAGACCTGTCGCTGACGTGGCGGATCGGCGATCCAGGCGCGGACGGCTTCTTAGCGAAGGGCATGACCTTGGGCTTCGAGGTGCGAAACCTGTTCGATACCGATCCGCCCTACGTCAATCTGGCGCCAAGCGGCAATGGCAGCGGCGGCTATGACGCGACGGCGAGCGACCCCATCGGCCGCCTGTTCGCGGTCAGCGTCCGCAAGTCCTTCTGAGCGAACGGAGCGTGGCACGACAAGCGATCTCGATCCTGCTGACGGGCGATCTGGTTCTGGACGAGCCGGATGGCGCCTGGTGGCTGGAGGGTATCGCGCCCGCGCTCCGGTCCGCCGATGTGGCGGTCGGGCATCTGGAGGTGCCGCATACCGACAGGGGCGCGGAACTGAAGGGCGACGTGCCCGCGCCCGGCGCACCGCCCGAAAATCTGGCGGCAATCGCCCAGGCGGGGTTCGCGATGCTGAGCTTGGCCGGCAACCATATCGCCGATTGCGGGGCGGAGGGGATCGCCGACACGATCGCTGGTCTGGAAGCGCACGGGGTGGCGCATACGGGCGCGGGACCGACGCTGGCGGCGGCGCGTCGACCGGCGGTGACGGTGGTCGGCGGGATGGCGGTCGCGCTGCTCAGCTATAACTGCGTCGGGCCGAAGATAAGCTGGGCCGGCGAAGACCGGGCGGGATGCGCGTATCTGAGGATCGAGACGGCCGATGGCGCGCCGATCGCGCCGGCGGCGGACCTTGCCATCCTGACTGACGAGGCGGTCGAGACATTGCGCGCCGACATAGCGGCGGTGCGGGAAATGGCCGATCTGGTGCTGGTCGCGCTGCACAAGGGCATCGTCCATACGCCCGCGCGGCTTGCCCCCTATGAACGGGCCTTGTCCCATGCGGCGATCGAGGCGGGGGCGGATGCGGTGATCGGGCATCACGCGCATATCGTGCGGGGGATCGAATTTCATCGCGGCAAGCCGATCTTCCATGGCCTCGGCAATGGCTGCGTCGTAACGCGGGCCTTGAGCCCGGCGCAGGACCATCCGGCGCGCGCCGCCTGGGCGCAGCGGCGCAAGGCGATGTTCGGGTTCGAGCCGGACCCCGCCTATGTGCTGGCGCCCTTCCATCCGGATGCGATCAATGCCTTTATCGGCCGCCTTTTGGTGGAGCCTGACGGATCAACCCGGGCGGGCATCCTGCCCGTCCATGTCGAGCCGCCCGGACGCCCGGTGCTGGCGTCGCCCGAACGGGCCGAGGAGATCAGGGCCTATGTTGAGGGCATCACGCGCGATGCCGGATTGCCGGCGATCCGGATCGGAGCGGATGGTTGGGTGAGCGAGGAAGCGGCATGAACGCCGCGCGGCAGGCGATGACATGGGCGGCGGGCGCGGCGTTGATAGCCGCGGCCTTGCTCAATGTGCTGGCGGTCGTGGGGCGACATACCGGGTTGCCGTTGAAGGGCGCGATCGAGGTCATCCAGCTTGCCGTGCTGGTGGCGGGATCGCTGGCGCTGATCGCCGCGACGCTGGCGCACAGCCATGCGCGGGTTCACCTGCTGCTCGACAGGTTGAGCGGCGCGCCGCGCGATTGGGCCGAGCGCATCTGCACCGCCTTGACGATGCTTCTCTACCTGCTGCTGCTGACCGGATCGGTCTGGCTGGCGGTCGACCTGTGGGACGCGCAGGAGGTGAGCGAACTGGTGGGGGTGCCGTGGCGGTTCATGCGGCTGTTCCTCAACGTCTCGCTGGTGATGATCCTGATCCTGTTGGCGCGGCAGCTTGTGGAGCGCCGGGAGCCATGACGCTGGCGACGCCGGGAACCGGCCTTATCGGCCTTGTCATTCTTTTCGCGCTGCTGCTGGGCGGGGTGCCCATCGGCGTGTCGCTCGGGCTCGTCGGGATCGGCGGGCTTGTCGTCGCGCTGGGGTTCGAGGCGGCGATCATCAAGGGCGGAGTCGTCATCGTCGAGACGCTGACCCGCTATGAACTCGGCACCTTGCCGCTGTTCATGCTGATGGCGCATCTCTTCTTTTCCGCCAATGCGAGCCGCGACCTGTTCGATGCGGCGGCCAAGCTGATGGGCCATCGGCGTGGTGGCCTCGCTTATGCTTCCGTCGCGGGCTGCGCCGGCTTCGGGTCGATCAATGGGTCGAGCCTGGCGACGGCGGCGACGATCGGCCTCGTTGCGCTGCCGGAGATGCGCAAGCGCGGCTATTCCGATGCGCTGGCGACCGGCACTGTGGCGGCGGGCGGCACGCTGGGGCAGATGCTGCCGCCGTCGGGCGCGCTGATCGTGTATGGCATCATCGCGGAGCAGTCGATCGGCAAGCTCTTCACCGCGACGCTGATTCCCGGCATCTCGCAGATGTTGTTCTACTGCCTCGTCGTCTGGCTGCTGGTCCGCTGGAAGCCGTCGATCGCGCCGGTGGGCGAGCGGGCGAGCTGGGGCGAGCGGGGGCGGGCGCTGATGCGGATCGCCGACATGCTGCTGTTGCTGGGCATCGTACTCGGCGGGATCGTGCTCGGCTGGTTCAGCCCGTCCGAAGCTTCGTCCATCGGCACGGCGGGGGCTTTGCTCATCACCGCATGGCGGCGACGGTTGACGAAGGAGGTGCTATTCCGCGCTTTTTCCGAGACGCTGCGGACGAGTGGCCTCATCTTCCTGGTCATCATCGGGGCATTGAGCTTTTCGATCTTCATCAGCGTGACGGGCATCACCGAAGCGGTCGGCAGCGGCGTCACCGAACTGGGGATGGGCACAATCCCGACCTTGCTGGTGGTTGCGGCGATCCTGCTGCTGCTGGGGTCGGTGCTCGATGGCCTGGCGCTGATGCTGCTGACGACGCCGATCCTGCTGCCGGTGGTCGAGGGGGTGGGGATGTCGCCGATCTGGTTCGGCATCTTCATCACCCGCGCGATGGAGATCGGCTTTGTCCATCCGCCGCTCGGCATGAACCTCTATGTCATCCAGGGCGTGGCGAAGGACGTGCCGCTGGGTCGCATCTTCCGGGGCGTGCTGCCGTTTCTGGCGAGCGACCTTATTCACCTGCTGCTGCTGATCCTCTTCCCCGCGATGGCGCTGTGGCTGCCATCGATGTTCGGACAATGACCATGATCCTTTATGTCGGACCCGACCTTCCCCATGATCTTCTGGCCGCGACTGGACGCTGCGGCGGGCCGTTGCCCTGGCGGATCGATCGAGCCATGCCGGCGGCCGACAAGTGGCTGGAAAGCAAGTTTCCGCTGTGGGCGCGGTCGGTCCTTGAGGATTATTTGGACAGCGAGTTGGACAGCTGTGAGGCGGTTATTTTCTCGCGGGCTGACGATGCGGCGCAGCGGCTTTATTATTATCTCTGCGAGTTGCGGCGGCAGGGGGTGGTCAAGGGGCCGGAGCCGTCGATCTTCGACGCGGCGACGATCCCGAGGGCGAGCAGCGCGCGGCGGATGGCGGCGGCGGTGCGGGCGCTGGCGGAGCGGCTGGGCGTGGATGCGGCGGCATTGGCGCGGGGCATAAGGGAGACCAATGCGCGGCGGGCGGCTGTCTTGGCGGAACGGGCCGAGGGGCCGGTCTGCCTGATCGCGGGGACGCCGCCGCCGGATCGACGGTTGCACGCGATGATCGAGGCAACGGGCTGGCGCGCCGCCGGGGCGACTCTGGCGGAGAGCTGGGCGGCGCTGGGGCCGGCGGTGGACGAGGAGGGGGATCCCTTTGTCGCTATTGCGGCGCAATTGCATGATAACGTCCGGGGCAGTCGGGCTTTCCATGATCGGGCGGCGGCGCTGATCGCGGAGGTGCGTCGGATCGGCGCACGGCGGGTGCTGCTGTGGTTTGCCGAGGAGGATGAGGCGCGGCTCTGGGACTTGCCGGCGCAGCGCGCGGCGCTGGCGGCGGAAGGCATTCCGGCGCTGGTGATGACGCGGCGCGACTGGCGCGCGAACAGTGGCGAAGCAGAGGATATTGGACGATTTCTGGAAGGGGTTGCGGCATGAGGCCGCTTGAGGGTCATCGGGTCGCGGTGCTGGGCGGCATGATGGAGCGGCCGCTGGCGCGCTATCTGGCGTCGCTCGGCGCGGAACTGGGCGGGCCGGTCGAAGGCGCCTCCTTCGCCATCGACGATATCGGGCTGGAGGGGCTGAGCGACGTCGCCGTTCCCGAGACCGCCGTGCATGTGTCGGTCACGACCTTCGGGTCGGGCGGGCCGCGATCGGGCTGGAAGGGCGGCGAGTTCGTCGCCTCCGCCATGGGCGGCGCGCTGCGCGTGACGGGCGAGCCGGACCGGCCGCCGGTCAAGGAAGCAGGCGACGCCTGCACCTTCCACGCCGACATGGTCGCGGCGAGCGGGGCGATGGCAGCCCATTATGCGCGCGGGACGCATGGGAAAGGGCAGCATGTCGACGTGTCGATCCAGCAGGTCGCCTTCAGCCGCAACTTCAACGGTATCCTCTGCTGGCAATTTGACCGGCGCAAGCTGGCGCGGGTCGGCGGGGCGCTCGCCTATGGCAAGGCGACGGTGCGGGCGATCTGGCGTCTGGCCGACGGCTGGTGCTTTCATTCGCTGATGACCGGGCGGCTAGGCGCGCCGGCCAATCAGGCGCTGTCGGACTGGATGGACGAGGTGGGGGTGCCCAATCCGCTCCAGGGCACCGATTGGCTAAAATATAATCGCTCCACCCTCCCGGCCGAGACGCGGGCGCTGTGGGAGGCGGCGATCGCGGCTTTCTTCGCATCGCGCACCAAGGCGGAGATCGCGACCGAAGGCTTGCGGCGGGGGATCAATGCCTGCGTCGCCAATGAGCCGGCCGATGTGCTGGCCGACCCGCATCTGGCGGCGCGCGGCTTTTTCGATACGGCGTCGGGCCTGCCGGAGCGGTTCGCGGCGATCCGGGAAGGGGCGGGGGTCGCCGCGCCGGCGGTTCATACCGGCGATCGGCCGGGGCCGCTGGCGGGCGTCAAGGTGCTTGACTTCGCCTGGGCGCTGGTCGGGTCGATCACCACCAAGACGCTGGGCGACCTGGGCGCGGAGATCGTGAAGATCGAGAGCCGGACGCGGCCCGACCTTGCGCGGCTGGACGTTCAGGTTGCGGCCTCGAAGGCGGGCGAGTGGGACGACAAGCCCTGGTTCGCGCATTTGAACAGCTCCAAGCGCAGCCTGTCGCTCAATATGAAGAAGGCGGAGGCGCGAGAGCTGATCGATCCCCTGATCGAATGGGCGGACGTGGTGGTGGAGAATTTTTCGCCCGGCACGATGAAGAAGCTGGGGCTGGACTATGACGCGCTGGCCGCGCGCAATCCGGGGATCGTCATGGTATCGGGCAGCGTCTTTGGCCAGACCGGGCCGATGGCGCAGGAGTGGGGCGTGGACGGGACCGGCGGCGCGCTATCGGGGCGGACCTTCCTGACCGGCTATCCCGATCGCGATCCGGTGATCCCCGGCGCTGTGCCTTATGGCGACGTGATCGTGCCCTTTGTCATGGCCGGCACGGTGGCGGCGGCGCTCCAGCATCGGCGCGAGACCGGGCGGGGATGCCATATCGACGCCTCCATGTACGAAATCTGCGTGCAGCAGATGCGCGATACGCTCGCGGCGGCACGGCGCGGCGAGCTGCCGCGGCGGACGGGCAATGCCGATCCGGGCCTGTTCTTTCAGGATGTGCTCCCGGCCGCGGGGGAGGATCGCTGGGTGGCGATCAGCCTGTTCGGGCGGGACGATCGGGCGCGGCTGGAGGCGATTATCGGCCCGGACACTGCCGCCTGGACGGCGGCGCGTGAGGATCATGCCATTGCGGCGGAGCTACAGGCGGCGGGGATCGCCTGCGGCGTGGTGCAGGATAGCGAGGACATGATCGAGCGCGATCCGCAGCTTGCGGCACGCGGCGCGCTGGTGACGCTGGACCATCCGCTGCTCGGCCCCTTCGGCCATATCGCCACGCCGATCCGGTTTTCGCGCGACGCCTTCCAGCCCTATCGCGCGCCGCGCATGGGCGAGCATGTGCGGGAGATCGCCCGCGACCTGTGCGGCCTTTCGGACGCGCGCATCGCCGAGTTGGACGCGGCAGGAGTATTTGAATGAGCGACACCGTCACCGCGCCCTCGGGCCAGCGCAGCCGCAAGCATCTGGCCTGCACCGCCGCTGCATCCGCCTACCAGAAGCAGTTCGGCGCGGATCTGAAGCGCCGGGTGGTGGACGAGGGCGAACCCTTCGCCATCGTGCAGGCCGATACGCCGCACGAGATTTTCCATGTGATGGACATACCCATCATCACCAACCAGTGGTGGTCGGCCTATATTTCCGCCAAGCAGCTGTCGAACCGCTATTTCGAGGTGATGGCGCAGCATGGCTATCCCGAAAATGGCTGCAAATATTGCTCGCTTGGCCTCGCCTGCACGCTGGCGAACGACCCCGCGACCGCCCCCTGGGGCGGCCTTCCCAAGCCGACGGTGCTGGTCGCGCGGCTGACCTGCGACTGCATCCAGCATGTGTTCGGCCAATGGGCGAAGGCGCTGGGGACCGAATTCTTTCCGATGGAAGCGCCCGCGTGGGAGCATAAAGACCCGCGCTGGTTCGCGCATAGCCGGACCGACTGGCGGACGGTCTATGACGCCGATCGCATCGCGCTGATGGTCGAGGAGATGCGCGGCCTCATCACGCTTCTGGAGAACCGGACGGGGCGGCGGTTCGACGAGGCGAAGCTGCATCATCTGATGGAGCGGATAAACGAGCAGGAGGGCTATATCTGGGAGGCGGCGCAGGCGATCGGCACGGCGCGGCCCTGCCCGGTCTCGATCGCCGAGCAGATGCCCAACACGATGATCCCGCAATGGCATCGCGGCTCTGACTGGGCGGTCGCGCACGCGAAGCGCTTCCGCGACGAGGTAATGGAGCGGGTGGCGAACGGCGCGGGCGCGGCGGAACATGAGAAGCTGCGCCTCATGTGGATCGGCGCGGGGGTGTGGCACGATCCCGGCTTCTACCAGGCGCTGGAGGAAAGGCTGGGCGCGGTGTTCGTCTGGTCGATGTATATGCCCTTTGCCGGGCCGCAATATATTCGCGATTTGCAGGGCCAGCCGATGGACGCGCTGGCGAGCCGCATCTGTTCGATGAACGAGGTGCTGCACCTGCCGCCGTGGATGAACGGGTGGATGACGAGCGAGGCGGGCCGGTGCGGGATCGACGCCTGCATCGTGCTGCTGCCGCCGGACAATCGCCTGTCGCAATCGGGAACGAAGCTGACCGCCCTGTCGCTGGAGGCGGCGGGGGTGCCAGTGCTGTCGATCGACGCCGACATGGTGGACGCGAAATATTGGGACCATGAGCGGATGGTCGGCATGGTCGCGGACTTTCTGGTCGCGCGAGGGCTGGCGTGAGGTTTGCCGCGTTCCTTGGCCTGTTGCTGGTCGCCGCCTGTGCGCGGCCCGCGCCGCCGGGGGTGACCGAACTGACTTATGCGTCGCCCTACAGCCCCAATCATCCGTTCAGCAAGGCCGACCAGGCGTGGATGCAGTTCGTCGAGCAGCGATCGGGCGGGCGGCTGCGTATCCGGCCGAGCTGGTCGGGCGCGCTGTTGTCGTCCGACATGTCGATGGAGGAATTGCGCCACGGGGTCGCGGATGTGGGTCTCATCACCCCCATCTATGCGCGCGGGGGCACGCATCTGCTGCGTATCCAGACCGGCTTCTACAGCGGCGCGGACAGTATCGAGGCGCAGCTGGCGCTGTACCGCTGCATTGCGGGGGCCAATCCCGAGATCGGGCATGAGTTGGAGGGGCTGAAGGTGCTGGCGGTGCAGGGCGGGTCGCTGGCGGGAGTTGTCACGACCGGGCGGCCGGTGCGGAGCCTTGCCGATTTGCGCGGGCTGCGCCTGCGCGCGCCGACCGAATTGCTGACGGTGCTGGAATCGCTGGGGGCGGACCCGGTGAACATGCCCATGGCGGACGTCTATTCGGCGATGGCGAAGGGGGTGATCGACGGGGTGATCGCGCCGGGCGATACGTTCCGGTCGCTGCATTTCGCCGAGGTCGCGCGTTACTACAACAGGCTCGCCATCCCGCGCGGGGCCTATCCGGCGCGAGCGATGGGGGTCGAGCGGTGGAACCGGCTGACCCCGGAGCAGCGCGCGATCCTGACAGAATCGCAGGGCGTTTGGGAAGCGGCGCTTAGCCGCGAGATCGTCGCTGCCTTCGACAAGGGGATGGAAGAGGCGCGCAAGAGCGGCGTCGTCATCAGCGGCGTGGCCCCCGCCGAGCAGACGCGCTTCGATGCGCTCTACCTGCGCGATGCCGCCGCCAATGCGCGGGCGCTTGACCGGTTCGGAATCGACGGCATGGCGGCGTTCCGATCCGCGCGTGCTTCGGTACGCGGGAAGAACGACATTCAGTGCGCGCATCGCAATACCGCTTCGGAGAATTTATGACCCAGCCGCTCGCCGGCATCCGCATCGCCGACTTCAGCCATGTGATGGCCGGCCCCTATGCGTCCCACCTGTTGCAGCTGATGGGGGCGGAAGTGATCAAGATCGAATCGCCGCGCGGCGACGCGTTCCGATCCTACGGCGCGGACCGGCGCTATGACGGCCTGTCGCCCGCCTTCATGGCCGCCAATGCGGGCAAGAAGTCGATCGTGCTGGACCTGAAGGACGCCGCCGACCTGGACGTGGCGCGGCGGATCGTGGCGCGCAGCGACGTGCTGCTGGAAAATTTCCGGCCCGGCGTCATCGCCCGGCTGGGCCTGAGCTACGCGGCCGCCTGCGACCTGCGGCCCGACATCATCTATTGCTCCGTATCGGGCTATGGGCAGAAAAGCCCGCAGCGCGACTGGCCGGCGATCGACAATATCGTGCAGGCGACCAGCGGCATGATGATGCTGAGCGGCGAGGAGGGCGACCCGCCGGTGCGGGTGGGATTTCCGATCGTCGACACGCTGACCGGGCAGACGGCGGCGCTCGCCATCCTGTCCGCGCTGGTGCGGCGGATGCAGGGGGCGGGGGGGAGCTTCATCGACGTGTCGATGTTCGACGCGAGCCTTGCCTTCATGACATCGGCGCTGACGCCCTACCTGGTGACGGGGCAGGCCATGTCGCGCATGGGCAATACCGGCTATAGCGGCCTGCCCACCGCCTCGCTCTTCACCACGCTGGACGGGCGGCAGGTGTCGCTGGGCGTGGTGCAGCCCAACCAGTTCGACGCGCTCGCCCGCTATGTGGGGCGGCAGGACTGGCTGGAGAACCCGCTGTTCGCGACGCCCGAGGCGCGCCGCGCCAATTTCGACGCGATGAAGGTGGAGCTGGAAGCGGTCATGGCGACGCGCACGGCGCAGGAATGGGAAAGCGGCCTCAGCGCGGCGGGCATCCCGTGCGGCATGGTGCGCCGCGTGGACGAAGCGGCGGCGCTGGCGGGCGAGGACGCGCTGCTCTCCGTCATGGTGGAGGGCCTGCCCAACGATGCGCCCGTGCGCCTGCCCGGCACGGGATTCCATATGGAGCCGGGTCATGTCGCGACCGACGCCCCGCCGCGCCTCGACCAGCATCGCGACGAGATATTGGCCTGGCTGGACGAGGCGGCGCCTTAACGCTTGGCGGCGGGAAAGGTCCGGCCGAGCCAGGCCATGAAGCGGTCGAGCCAGAGCGACGACGGGAAGTCGAAGGCGGGCACTTCGTAGCTGTGCAGTTCGGCCGGTCGGTCGGCCCGCTTCCACATCGAAAAGAGCGCGACGAGGCCATCGGTGACCGCGCCATGGTTGCTGTCGGTAGCGAGGAACAGGGGCGGGGCGTCCGTCGGCACGGTCACATCCTGCAAGGCGGGGCCGTAGAGCGAGGCGATGAAGATCGGGCGGTCCGTCGGCGCTTGCGCCAGCAGCGTGCCGATCGCGACGCCGCCGCCGGCCGAGGTGCCCATAAGCCCGATACGCTGGGGATCGATGCGCCAATGCGCGGCATCCTGCCGGATCATCGCCATGGCGCGGCGCGTGTCGGCGACCGCCATTTCCAGCACCTGCGTCAGCTGGGCGTTGCCGGGGGCGGGGTTGGCGTTGGCGTTGCGGATGTCCATGCGCGGGAATTTGGGCGCGGGCATGGGATCGGCGCGCGGCGGGGTGGGCGTCGGTGGCGGCATTTGGAGAATGCGATATTTGAGGATGAAGGCGGCGATGCCGGCGTCGTTCAGCCGGCGGATGACGCTGTGCGTGTCCTTGTCCACGCCCAGAAGGCGCAGGCCGCCGCCCGGCAGGATGATGACGGCCATGCCATTGGCCTTGTCCCTGGCCGGCAGATAGGCGGTGAAGGAGGGCGCGCTGACGTTGAAATAGGTGGTGCCATCCGGGGTGTTGCGGGCTTCCTCCGGCAAGGTCCAGTTTTCGGAGCCGGGCGCGGGGCCGGCATAGAGGGGGCGCACCTCCTGCGCGGCAGCGCTTAACAGGGTGAGCCAGATCGCGCCCGCTCCTGCCAAAACAGCTGCCAGCCTATGCCGCGCCATCGCCCTCATCCGCTTGTCCTTTCTGCTGATTTGAGCAGAAAGTGCCGCCCCACCAGAATTCATGCAAGCGTTTTCATCGAGCTTTCAGGCGCTTTCGCGGGCGATGACGCGGAAATGCACGTCGATCGACGCTGGTTGTGGCGGATCGCCGGCGGCGCGGCCCTTGAGCACGCGGATCGCCTCGCGCGCGATGTGGCGGCCGTCGATATCGACCGAGGTGATGGTGGGGCGCATGTCGCCCGCCAGCCGCAGGTTGCCGAAGCCGATGACGGCCAGCTGATCGGGTACGCGCACCCCGGCACATTGCGCTTCCACGATCAGCCCCTGGGCGATCCAGTCGGAGCCGCAGACGACCACATCGGGCGGCGTCGCCAGATCCGCCATGCCGCGAAAGGCGAGCCGGCCCTGCCCGAAATGGCTGGGGACCGGCACGTCGATCTGGCTCGGCGCGATCCCCCCTTCGGCCGTCCATCGCTCGATGAAGCCGCTGGCGCGTTCCTGCGCGCGGGGCGATCGCGGGACGACCAGATGGGGCTGGCGATAGCCCCGGCTACGGAGGAAGTGGGCGATCTCATGCCCCACGGCGCGGTGGGAAAAGCCGATGGCGACGTCGATCGGATCGTCCGGCAGCGCCCAGGTCTCGATCACGGTCGCGGGCTGTTCGCGCAGCCGCCGCCGCGCATCCGCATCGGTCAATATGCCGGTCAGGATGATGGCGTCCACCCGGCGCGACAGCGCGGCGTTGATCTGCTGGTCAAGCAGACGGTTATCCGCCCCGGTCAGCGCCAGCATCACGCTGTTGCCGTCGGCGGCCAGTTCCTCGATCATCGCCTCGACCGTGTCGTTGAAGATCGATTGGGCGATTTCGGGCACCAGCACCGCGATCAGCCGCGACCGGCTGGAGGCCAGCGCCCCGGCATTGAGGTTGGGGAGATAGCCGGTTTCTTCCACCGCCTGCTGGATACGCCGCGCCGTCGCCGCCGCGACCATGCCGGGATTATTGAGGTAGCGCGATACGGTCGCTGCCGAAACGCCGGCCAGACGGGCCACTTCATCGAGCCGGGGAGCACGGGGCAATGCCATGGCGTCGCTATGCCGTATCGCGGCGGCGCTTGAAAGCCGTTTCATGGGGCCGGGCCGTCCATGCCGGCGCGGTTGACGGCGGAACGAAAAACTTGTTTGTCGGCGACACATGGCGCAGCAGATCGACGAAATAGGGCCTTTGGCGCCCCTCATGGGCTATCATCTTCGCCGGGCGTCGGGCGCGTTCGCGGCGGACTTTGCCGCGGCGGTCGAGGGCACGGGGATGCGGCAGGTGCTGGTCGGCGTGCTGGCGGTGGTATCGGGCAATCGCGGCATCAAACAGGGGGAAGTGGGCGCGATCCTGGGGATCAAGCGGGCGAACATGGTGTCGCTGATCACCGAACTGACCGAAGCGGGCTATCTGACGCGGGAGGCCAATCCGGCCGACAAGCGGGTGGTGGCGCTGCACATCACCGATGCCGGGCGAGCGATGCTGGACGAGTGCATCGCCCGCATCACCGCGCATGAGCAACGGATGCTCGCCGGCTTCACCGACGCGGAAAAGGCGACGCTGCTGGAGCTTCTCGGGCGGATCGAGCGGCGCGCGCCGACGGTCGCCTGACGCCGCCTATCGCGCCAGGATCAGCGCGTCGAGCGCAACCGCGCCTTCGCCCGCAGGATGGACGACAATCGGGTTGAGATCGATCTCGCGGATCGACGGGGTGCCGATCAGGACTTGGCCCAGCGTCCCGATCAGCCGCGCCACCGCGTCCACGTCCAGCGCGGGCGATCCGCGATAGCCGTCGAGCAGAGCGCCCTGCTTCAGCGCGCGCAATTCCGCCTTGATCGCGTCCCGGGTCAGGTCGGGCGGGAGCAGGCGAACGTCATGGAGCAGTTCGGCCGTTACGCCACCGAAGCCGACGAGAATGACCGGCCCCCAGTCGGGATCGGTGCGCGCGCCCACGATCAGTTCGACCCCGCGCTTGCCCATCGCCTCGACCTGAGCGCCGTCGAGCGCGATCGTGGGGTCATAGGCCGCGACATTGGCGTAGAGCCGCTCCCAGGCAGCGTCGAGCGCCGCGTCGTCGGTGATGTTGAGGATCACGCCGCCGGCGTCGCTCTTGTGGCTGAGGGCGGCGGCCTGCGCTTTCAGGGCGACCGGATAGCCGATCCGCGCGGCGATGGCTTTGGCTTCAGCCACATCGGCGGCGAAGCCACCGGCGGGAAAGGGGATGCCGACCGGCGCGAGCAGTTGCTTGGCGCGATATTCGGGAATGACGCCTGAGGGCAAGTTGAGCGTTATCGGCGCGGCGTCGCTGCGGGCGAAGTCGCGATCGGCGAGGCGGCCGAGATGCCGCAGCGCGCGGAAGGCACGATCGGGGCTGGGGAAATAGGCTACGCCGATCTCGCGCAGGCCCTTGATATACTCCGCCGGGACCGGCGCGCCATCGTCCAGCCCCGCGAAGATCACGGGCTTTTTGGGAGCGAGCGCCTTTACCGCGTCGATGATGGCGGGGAATTTGCGGGCGCTGGTGGCTTCATCGGTCTGGATGATGCCGAAGACCAAAGCGGCATAATTGTCGTCGGTCAGCAGCGGGATCAACGTGCGGCGGTAGAGGTCGGGATCGACCAGCGCCTGCGCCGTCAGGTCCATCGGGTTGGAGACAGGGATGAAATCGGGGATGGCGGCGCGCATCGCGGCGGCCGTCGCCCCGTCCATCGCCGGCAGGGGCAGGCCGATGCTTTCGGCGAGGTCCAGCGTCAGCGCCTTGAACGCGCCCGATTCGGTGAGGACTGCCGTGCCGCCCGCCTTCGGGACGCCGCAGCGCACGGCGAGTTCGATCACATCGCCCAGCGCCTCCAGGCTGTCGACCAGAATGACGCCGGCGCGCTCCACCTTCGCGCGCATCAGCTGCCAGTCGCCGGCCATCGCGCCGGTATGTGTGGCGGCGGATTCGCGCGCGGCGCTCGACGTGCCGGGGTGGAGGAGGACGATGGGCTTGCCCGACGCGCGCGCTTTGTCGGCCAGCGCGAGGAAGCGGGCGGGCTGGCGGAACTGCTCGACGATCATCGCGATCGCGGGTGTGGCGGGATCGTCCAGCAGATGCTCGAGATAATCCTCCACGCCCGAAGCGGCCTCGTTGCCGGTGGAGACCGAGAGGGTGATGCCGAGATCCTTGGCTATCAGGGTCGTGCCCAGCACCACCGCCATCGCGCCAGACTGGCTGACGATGCCGACCGCAGGCTTGCCCGTAAGGTCGAGCACGGGCGCTTCCACGAAGGTCAGCGGCACGCTGGCGGCATAATTGACCATCCCCAGGCAGTTGGGGCCTTCGACCACCATGTTGCTGTCGCGGGCGATGCGGGCGACCTTCGCCTGCGCCGCCAGTCCTTCCTCGCCGCCCTCGGCGAAGCCGGCGGAAAAGATGATCGCCGCGCCCACCCCGCGTTCGGCCAGCGCCCGGATCGCCGGCAGCACCGCCGGGCCGGGGATCGCCAGCACTGCCGCGTCGACGCCGTGGGGGAGGTCGTCGATGGACTTCAGGCACCGTCGCCCGTCGATCGCGTCGCGCTTCGGGTTGATGAGGTGGATCGCGCCCGCATAGCCGTGCCGGTCGAGGTTCCGCAGCACGCTGTTGCCGAGCGCGCCGGGCGTGGGCGATGCGCCCACGATGGCGACCGAGCGCGGGGTAAGGAGGCGGGAAAGGTCGGGCATGTCGTCTCTCTCTTGGCCCCTCCCCTAAAGGGGAGGGGCTTGATTACGCTTTCACCCGGTCCTTGTCATAGGCGCCAAGGCCCGGCTTGTAGCTCTTCTCGTCGATGAACTGGCGGATGCCTTCCTTGCGGCCCTGATTGTCGTAGCTGTTGGCGGCTTCCTGCGCGCGGACCAGATAATCCTCGGCATCGTCATAGCTCATCACGCCGACGCGCTTCATCGCGTCCTTGGTGGCTTTGAGCGCCACCGGGTTTTTCCTGAGAAGCACCTGCGCCACTTCAGTCACCCGGTCCTTGAGCTGCGCCAGGGGCAGCGCCTCGTTGACCAGGCCCCATTCGACCGCGGTCTTGCCGTCGATATTCTCGCCCATCATCGCGTGATACATGGCCTTGCGGAACGGCATGAGTTCCTGCGCCACCTTGGTCGCGCCGCCGCCCGGCAGGATGCCCCAGTTGATTTCCGAGAGGCCGAACGTCGCTTCCTCCGCCGCAAAGGCGAGGTCGCAGGCGAAGAGCGGGCCGTAGCCGCCGCCGAAACACCAGCCATTGACCATCGCGATCGTCGGCTTCTGATACCAGCGCAGCCGCCGCCACCAGCCATAGCTTTCGCGCTGCGCCTTGCGCGTGCCGGCCAGTCCCTGCGCTTCGGTCTCGCGGAAATATTCCTTGAGGTCCATGCCGGCGGTCCAGGACGCGCCTTCGCCCGACAGCACCAGCACGCCGACATCGTCGCGAAATTCGAGGGCGTCCAGCACTTCCATCATGTCGCGGTTGAGCGTGGGGCTCATCGCGTTGCGCTTGTCGGGGCGATTGAACCGCACCCATGCGATGCCGTCTTCGACATCATAGGCGACGACGCCGTTGCTGCTGAGTTCACTCATGGTCTTGTCCTTGGGCTGGGGGCGCTCGCGCGCCTCATTCGACGATGTAGAAATCGATGATGACATGGTCGGGCATCCGCACGCCGCGACCGACGAAGACCTTGCCCCGCAGCCAGGCATGGGGGCCGGGCGGGGGATCGAAGCGGGTGCTGGTGCGGAAATAATAGCGGCCGGGATCGACCCGCTCTCCCTTCGCCAGCTTCTCGGTGATCTCGGGCGTCGCGACGCGGACGCCTTCATTGTGGATGCCGATGACCGCGCCGTCGGCCGCCTTCAGGAAATAGCGTGCCTCGACGCGGGTCAGGCCGCCGGGGAAGATGGTCTGCCAGTCGCCCCCGCCCGGCAGCACCGCGCCGGTGAGGCGCGGGCCGGCGATCGTGCCGCCGGTGATCGGCACGAAGCGCTTGCGCCCGCCGTCGATCTCGCCCTGCTCGATCGGGGCGGCAACCTCGACCCGTGCCGAGAAGGCGTAAGCGAGGGTTGGCGCGGGGGCGGCAGGCCCTTGCGCCTGCGCGCTTCCAGCCACCGCCAGCGCGGCGATCGTCGAGGAGAGGGCGGTGCGGGTCATGGCGGGCCTCAGATCGGATAATGGCCGGGTTCGGTCTCGATCGTGATCCACCGCAATTCGGTGAAGCTGTCGATCCCGGCCTTGCCACCGAAGCGGCCATAGCCCGACGCCTTGACCCCGCCGAATGGCATCTGCGCCTCGTCGTGTACGGTCGGGCCGTTGACATGGCAGATGCCCGACTTGACCTGCCGCGCGACCTTCAACCCGCGCGCCGTGTCGCGGGTGAAGACCGACGCGGACAGGCCATAATCGGTGTCATTGGCAAGCGCGATCGCATGGGCTTCGTCGCGCGCGCGGATCACGCCGACGACCGGACCGAAGCTTTCGTCGCGGAACAGCTTCATGTCGGGGGTCACGCGGTCGATAACATGCGCGGGCATCAGCACGCCGTCCGCCGCGCCGCCCGTCACCTGGGTCGCCCCGGCGGCAAGCGCGTCGGCGATGAGCGATTGGACATGATCGACCGTCTTGCGGTCGACCACCGCGCCCAGCGGCGTCTTGCCTTCGCGGGGATCGCCGACCGCCATCGATCCGACCTTCGCGCCGAACTTCGCGACGAAGGCGTCGGCGACAGCATCGACCACGATGATCCGCTCGGTCGACATGCAGATTTGCCCCTGGTTCATGAACGCACCGAAGGCGGCGGCCTTGACCGCTTCGTCGAGGTCCGCGTCCTCCAATATGATCAGCGGTGCCTTGCCCCCCAACTCCAGCAGCGCGGGCTTCAGATGCCCGGCGGCGCGCTGCGCGATGATGCGGCCGACGGCGGTCGATCCGGTGAAGTTGATGCGCTTGACCGCAGGATGGTCGATCAGCGCGCCGACGATCTCGGCGGCGTCGGCGGGCGCGTTGGTGACGATCGACACCGCGCCCTTGGGCAGCGCTTCGTCGAACGCTTCGGCGATCAGGCTGTGGGTGCGGGGGCATAGCTCGCTGGCTTTGAGGACCACCGTGTTGCCGCAGGCGAGCGGCACGGCGACGGCGCGGACGCCGAGGATGATCGGCGCGTTCCAAGGGGCGATGCCGAGCAGCACGCCCACCGGCTCGCGGATCGCCATGGCGATGCAGCCGGGCTTGTCGGACGGGATGACCTCGCCGCCGATCTGGGTGGTGAGGGCGGCGGCTTCACGCACCATGCCGACCGCCAGCATCAGGTTGAAGCGCGCCCAGCCCTCGGTCGCGCCGATCTCGCCCATCATCGCGTCGACGAACTGGTCGGCCTTGGCCGCGAGCGCATCGGCGGCCTGATTGAGCGCGGCGCGGCGGGCATTGGGGCCGAGCGCCGACCAGGCGGGGAAAGCGGCGGCGGCCGCTTCGACGGCGGCATTGGCGTCTTCAGTGCTGAAGGCGCGCGCGGTGGTGGCGATAGCGCCGGTGACGGGGTTCAGGCGATCGAAGGTGGCGGGTGCCGGGGGTGCGATGGTAGCCATGCCTCTCTCCTTTATTGTTATGCGATATAACTTAAATCGCGGTCGCGCAAGCCGGATGTTGCAGCAGGCCGTGCGCTGGGTTGTTGGCCGGAAAACCCAATATGTGTGCGGCAAGCGCCTCCGCTTCCGGCCCGGCAATGGGTGTCGCGGCATGAGCGGCGCACCGGGCGAATTTGGCGATCAGGTCCGAATCGGTCATCGGCCGGTCGGGATGGCCCGCTGCCTGCGACACGGTGTGTGTAAACATCGTGCCGTCGCGCAGATGGATCGTCAGCGATCCGCTCGCCGCCTGCGCGCGGCCCCAGCCGGGGTTGCGCCACTCGACCACGCGCGCGGCGACGGCGCGCACTTGCGGATCGTCCAGCGCTTCCAACGAAAAGCTGTCCAGCGTCACCACGCCATGAACCAGCGCCACGCCTACCGTCCACGGAATCGAGAATTTGGCTTCGACAGGGCGGGTCGGCGCGGCCTTTATGTCAAGGGGCCGGATCAGCATTTCCTGGATCGGCCCGGTCTCCGCCTCGATCCGGTCGATCGCGGCGCGGTCGATCCGGTCGCGCAGTGCCAGCGCCGCCTCGATATAGGGATGGGTGCCGCGACAGGCGGGCCAGGGTTTGAAGCTGACCTCCGCGCCGAGGAAGCGCTCCCCCAGCCCGTTGGTCAAGGCCGCGCCAGGCGCGCCGCCGCCATAGACCTCGAAAAAGCCTGCCTTGCCCTCCAGTGGCGCATCGAAGCCGCGCGCGCCGGCTTCGGCCAGCAGCGCCGCCTCTACGCTGGCGCGGGCGACGAAGGCTTCGCGCATTCCCCGCATCGGCGAGGTGGGATCATATTTGATGATGCCGGGAAAGGCGCCCTGCACCAGCGCCAGCCCCATGGCCTGCCGCACCCCGTCCGCGTCGAGGCCCAGCAGGCGGGCGCAGGCCGCCGCGCTGGCGATCAGGTTGACGAGCGGGGGCGGATACCAGCCCCCTTCCTCATAGGGGCGGGCGGGGGCGAGCGACAGGCGGCAGGCGAGGTCGCCGCCGGCCGCCAGCGCGGTCAGCAACGTTCCGACATCGATCTCCGGCCGCGTGTCGGCCAGAGCCAGCAGCGCGGGCACCAGCGCCGCATGCGGATGCGCCGGCCCGGCGTCGAACGTGTCGCCATAGTCCAGCGCATGAGCGAGCGCGCCATTGGCGAGCGCGGCGAGGGGCGGGGTGCTGCGCGCGTCGGTGCCGATCAGCCGGGCGGGGCCGGGCGTGGCGGCGGCATGGGCACGGTAGGGGAGGGCATCGTCGCTGAGGCCGCTTGCGCCCAGCATCACGCCGATCGCGTCCAGCAGTGCGCGCCGCGTGGCATGGTGTGTCGCCGGTAGCACGGCGTCCAAGGTAAGGCCGGCCATATGCGCCGCGATCCGGCGCGACAGGCCGGCCTCCGCCGTCACAGCCCCTTGCGCTGGATGCGCCATTTGGCGTCGGTGCAGAGGCCGCAATCCGCGCCCTTGAACAGGTGGCCGGCTGTCTCGTCGCCACGCAGTTGCCAGTTCAGCCAGGCGACGGTGAAGCGCGCGACATCGCCGCCATTCTCTTCGCCGAAGGTGCCGCCATGGCCGACGTCGCCATCGACCAGAACGGCCGGTACATGGTCGATGCGGGCGAAATCGTCGGTGCCGTTGGGCCAGGCGATGTCGCCCTTTCCGCCCAGCACGTAGAGGACGGGGGTGTGAATGCCGCGCAGCATGGATTTGTCGACCACCAGCCCCTGGATCGGATTGGTGCCATCGGTGAAGACGCCGCTATTGTTGACGATGACGGTCCTGATGCGCGGATCGGGCGCGACCTGGATCGCCTGGAGCCCGCCGCAGCTATGCCCCGCGACCGCGACCTGGGCGGGGTCGATCAGTCCTTTGTAAGGGCTGCCGGCGCGGGCGTTTTCCGCGAGGATCCAGTCCAGGCCCTTCGTCACATCCTGCGCGGTGGTGGCGACGGGGGGCAGGCGGCGGGGCGTGCCTTCGGGCTGGCGGGGAGCGGGCGGGGTGGCCGAAGGCTCAGCGCCCGGCCCGCTGCGGATGCGGCCCGGTGCGATCACGACATAGCCGTGCGACGCGATTTCGGCGAGGTGGAAGCGCGCGCTCGCCCCGTCGGCGGCGCATCCGCCATTGCCCCAGAGCAACACGCCGAGCTTCTTGCCGCCGAGCGCGGCGAGATTGGCGGGGCGATAGACGACATGGTCGGGGAGGCCGGGGACCATTTCCTTGAGCGCGGGATAGGCGCCGGTGCCGGGCGTATCGGGGCGGTTGGCGTCGGCCGCGCGCCGTTCCGCTTCGGCGGTGGGCCGGGGTTGCTGCTGCGCCGCCGCGGCCAAAGGCAAGGCTCCCGTGATCATCGCCAGCGCGATCAGGCTTGTCCGCATCCATCATCTCCCGTTTGGTTATGTCGTAAAACTACATCGGCCCGTGCGGGACACAAGCGTTTTCATTGGAGGCCGCCCGCAGCCCCGGATTTGCGCCGCCACTATCCCGCTTGTTTCCGCGCCGGGAATACAGACAGAAGCGGCTAAGTGCGCTGGATTTCAACCATATAAATGGGGGCGGGAACCATACGGAGAATACCGTCAGAAAAGCAGTTGCAAGCGCTTTCAAATCCTCTTAGAAATTAGTTATGGCACATGACTATGATCCGACCCTGCCGGAAACGTTCGACAGTCCCTATGCCGACTATGCGGCGCTGCGGGCGGGATGTCCGGTGGCGCACAGCGACAGCTGGGGCGGCTTCTGGGCGCTGACCCGGCATGAGGATGTCGCCATGGCGGCGGCCGACTGGCAGACCTTCGTCACGTCGCGGCAGAATGTCATTCCCAAGGTCGCCTTCACCGGACGGCGGCCGCCGCTGCACCTCGACCCGCCCGAACATACGCCCTATCGCCGCGCTCTCGCACCGTTGCTGACCGAGCGGAAGGTGGCGCGGCTGGAGCCGGTGATCCGCACCATCTGCCAGGATTTGCTTGGCCCCATGATTGCGGCGGGGGGCGGTGACATCGTCGCGGACTATTCCGCGCATATCCCGATCGCGGTGTTCGCCCACTGGATGAACCTGCCTGCCGACGCCGTCGCGGAACTGACCCGCGTGGGCCAGCGCTACAATATCGCAGTCCAGTCCAACGATATCGACGCGACCAAGGAGTCGAGCCTGCTGCTCTACGACATGGCGCGCGATATCGTGGCGGATCGCAAGGCCAATCCGATGCCGGCGGACGAGGACGCGACCAGCGCGCTGCTGGCGACGCGGGTCGATGGCGCGCCGCTGCCCGAGGAGATGATCGTCGGCACCATCCGCCAAGTGCTGGTGGTCGGCATCATCGCCCCGAGCGTCATGATCGGGTCGATCGCCGTCCATCTGGGCCGTGATCGCGCGTTGCAGGACCAATTGCGCGCGAACCGTTCGCTGGTGCCGGCCGCGATCGAGGAATTTCTGCGCCTTTACACCCCCTATCGCGGCTTTGCGCGGACGGCGGTGGAGGATGTGACGGTGCGCGGGAAGGTGATCCCGAAGGACGATCCGATCGCGCTGGTCTATGCGTCCGCCAATCGCGATGAAAGCGTGTTCGAGGATGCGGACAGCTTCCGGATCGACCGGCCGAACATGAAGGATTCGCTGGCTTTCGGGCGCGGGCCGCATATGTGCGTCGGCGCGGCGCTCGCCCGGCTGGAGCTTCAGGTCGCGCTCGACATGCTGCTGTCCGCGCCGCCCTTCGTGCTGGCAGGCGAACCGCGCCAGACCCGCTTCCCCGAAATCGGCGCGCTGTCGGTGCCGGTGCGGTTCGAGGGACCGACGGCATGACCCATATCGTGCTGGCCGCCGGCGATCTTGCGCCCGATCGCAACGATTATGACGAAAGCTATGTCGCGACCCGCGACGTGCTGCGCGCCGCCGACATCGCTTTCGGCCAGCTCGAAACCAGCTTTGCAGCCAAGGGCGTGCGCCTGCCCCAGGCGCGCCATGCGGTGCTGGCCCGGCCCGAGGGCGCGGATGCGCTGGCGCGGGCGGGGTTCGACATCATCTCGATGGCCGGCAACCATGTGCTCGACTGGGGCAATGACGCCTTTTTCGAGACCAAGGCCAATCTGGAGCGCGCCGGCTTGAAAGTGGTGGGCGCGGGCGCGAACATCGTCGAAGCGCGCCGGCCCGTCATCACCGTGCTGGGCGACGGCACGCGGGTCGCGATGCTCGCTTATTCGAGCATCCTGCCGCACAGTTATTGGGCCGACGAGCGCCGTCCCGGCTGCGCGCCGATGCGCGCGCATACGCTCTACGAGCAGATCGAGCATGACCAGCCAGGCACGCCCGCGCGCATCCATAGCTACCCCCATCGCGAGGATTTGGCCGCGCTGGAGGAGGATATCCGCGCCGCCAAGCAACAGGCGGATGTGGTGTTGGTATCGCTCCACTGGGGCATCCATTTCGTGCGCGCGTCCATCGCCGACTATCAGCGCGATGTCGCCCGCGCCGCCATCGCCGCCGGGGCCGACGCGATCCTCGGCGGGCACGCCCATATCCTCAAGGGCTGCGAGCTGCTCGACGGCAAGCCGGTCTATTATTCGCTCTGCAATTTCGCGACCGACCTGCGGATGGACCCGATCCATGCCGCATCGCGCAGTTTCAACGAAATCCGGGTGCTTGCCGAGGAATGGGAGCCGGATTTCCAGAGCCTCTATAATTTCCCCAAAGCGTCGCGCCTGTCGATGGTCGCGCGGCTGGAAATTGCGGGAGGGCGGATCGTCCGTAGCGGTTTCCTGCCGCTCTATATCGACCGCGACGCCGTGCCCCGCTTCGTCGAGCCGGGCAGCGCGCGCCATGCCGAAGTGGTCGATTATATGAGCGCCGTCACGCAGGAAGCGGGCCTCAACGCGCGCTATCACACGGGTGAGGCGATGGTCGAGCTGGAGGCAGCGGCATGAGCAAGGCCGCCGCATCGGCTTTCCCGCTGGAGGGCTATGTGGCCCTCTATCTGCTCGCCTATCTGCCCAACGTCATCATCACCAAGCTGGTGACGAGCACGCCGCATCCGGGGCTAGGCCGGCCGCTGACGGGGCTGGAGACGTTGCCCGCGTCGCTCATCATTAGCACTCTGCTCACCTATCTCTTCATCTGGGGATCGGGCTGGCATCGCGACGCGCATGGCGTGATGATCCTGGGGCGGCGGGTGCCGGTGCCGACGCGCTGGACGCTGCTGTCGGGGATCGGCACCGCGCTGGTGCTGTTCACCGTACCCCTGTCCTTCACTTTCCAGGGGGTCAGCATCCCCTTCATCCAGCTGCTGATGCGCGGCGACATATTGCTGATCGCGCCGCTGGTCGATCTGGCGTTCGGGCGGCGGGTGCGTTGGTGGAGCTGGGTCGCGCTGGCCCTGGTGATGCTGGCGCTGATCATAACGCTCAGCGATCGGGGCGGGCTGCATCTTCCGCCGCTCGCCATACTGACCGTCATTCTCTACACGCTGGGCTATTTCATCCGCCTCGCCGTCATGACCAAAGTGTCGAAGTCGGGCGATCCCGCGTCGGTGCGGCGCTATTTCGTCGAGGAGAAGGTGTTCGCGCTGCCGCTGTCGGTCGCGATTCTGGCCGCCATTTCAGCGTCAGGCATCGGCGGCCAGTCGGGCGAACTGGGCTGGGGCTTCGTCGAGGTCTGGACCGACCCGGTGATCTGGCCGCTGCTGGGCATCGGCCTCACCCTGACGATCGTCTCGGTGTTCGCCATCATCATCCTGCTCGACCCGCGCGAGAACGCCTATTGCGTGCCGCTGGAGCGCGCGGCGAGCCTGATCGCCGGGGTCGGCGGGGCGCTGATCCTGTCCTGGGTCTGGGGGCTGAAGACACCCCGCCCGGCCGAACTGGTGGGCGCCGCCATATTGATCGGCGCGATCGTGCTGCTGTCGCTCGCGCCGCGCTTCGCCGACCGACCGGCCCGTGCCGCCCGCGCGGAGACAAGCTAAGATTTCAACACGCACGCCCTCGAACCGCATGACAAGGCGGGATGGGCCAAAGGAGAGGGAAATATGAAGAGGTTCGTCACCCGTCCGGCGAGCAAATGGCTCGCCTGTTCCGCCCTTGGCAGCCTGGCGATGGGGATCGCCGTGCCGGCTGCGGCGCAGGATGCGGCGGCAGCGCCCACGACCGAGGACATCATCGTCACCGGCAGCCGCATTCGCGGCATCGACCCGGTGGGATCGAATGTGATCGCGATCGATTCGCAGAAAATTCTCGAAGAGCCGGTCGTCTCCACCAACGACCTGCTGCGCCGCGTGCCGCAGGTCGTCTCGCTGGGCGCGAACCGCGCGGGCGGCACGGCACAGAACGGCGCGGCGAACGCCACGCGCGGCGCGGGCATCAACCTGCGCGGCCTGTCGACCAACGCGACGCTGCTGCTGTATAACGGCAAGCGCCTGCCGCCGCAGGGGACGCAGGGCCAGTTCACCGATCCGTCCGCCATCCCCTCGATCGCGCTCAGCCGGATCGAGGTGGTCGCCGACGGCACCTCCGCCGTCTATGGGTCGGACGCGGTCGCGGGCGTCGTCAACTTCATCCTGCGCAAGGATTTCAACGGGCTAGAGGCGCGCGCTCGCGCCGGCTTCACCGAAGAAGGCTATAATGAGCAGCAGATTTCGCTGCTCGCCGGCCGCAAATGGTCGACCGGCTGGATCATGGCCGCGGGCGAATATGCCCGGAACAACAACCTCATGGGATCGGACCTCGATTTCTATCGGCAGGATAATCGCGACCGGGGCGGGCGCGACCTTCGCAGCATGAACTGCGCGCCGGGCACGCTGACCGCCGGAGGGCGGACCTATGCGATACCGGCTGGTGGGGTCACGGCCGCCAATGTCGGAGCGCTCGTCCCCGGCACCAGCAACCGCTGCGAATTCCGCGACATCGAGCAGGTGATCCCGGAGCAGGAGCGCTGGAGCGTGGTCGCGGCGGCGAGCCAGGACATCACCGATGGCATCCGCCTGTTCGCCGACGGCTTCTGGTCGCGGCGCAGCGGCACATTGCTGTTCAATTCGACCGTCAACGCGACGGTGCCGCGCACCAATCCCTTCTTCGTCTCGCCGGTAGCGGGCGCGCAGTCGGTGACGGTGCAGACCAATTTCCTGGGTGATCTCGGCACGCTGCCCAACCCCTATCGCGCCAGCACCTGGAACCTCAGCGGCGGGGTGGAGGCCGACCTGTTCGGCGACTTCAAGGGCACGGTCTATTACGCCTATGGCAAATCGAGCGAAGTGGCCGATCGCCGCCGGTCGGGCGTCAACGGCGCGGCGCTCAACGCGGCGCTGGCCGACACCAACCCGGCGACCGCGCTCAACGTGTTCGGCGGGCCGAACAATCCCGCCACGCTGGCGCGCATCACCGACAATTATTTCGTCATCACCGGCCGCACGCGGCTGGAGGTGCTGAACGGCCAGATGGACGGCACGCTCTTCACCCTGCCGGGCGGCAATGTCCGCATCGCGATCGGCGCGGAGCATCGGGTCGAATATACCTATACCGACCTGTTCATCGGCCAGTCGACCGCCGCCAACCATGTGACCGACGATGGCAGTCGAAACGTCGACGCGATCTTCACCGAATTGTTCGTGCCCCTGGTGGGCAGCGGCAATGGCGGGCCGGGTCTGGAGCGGCTGTCGCTCAGCATCGCCGCCCGGCATGAGAATTACAGCGATTTCGGCAGCACCACCAATCCCAAGATCGGCGTCACCTATTCGCCTTGGGAAGGGCTGGTGCTCAAGGGCACATATGGCACATCCTTCCGCGCGCCGACCTTCACCGAAGTATCGACCGTGGGCGGCGGAGCGGGACTTTATTTCGACACGCTGCCCGGTCCCAACGGCAATCTTCAGGGCATCGGCATCGCCGGCGGCAATCCCGACCTGACGCCGGAGAAGGCGACCACCTGGTCCCTCGGCGTGGAGGTGACGCCGCCCAAGATCCCGGGGTTCACCGCCTCGCTCAATTATTTCCGCATCGACTATCGCGACCAGATCCAGGCGCTGCGCGGTACGCCGGGGCTGCTGACCAACCCGATCTACGCGCCCTTCGTGCAGTTCAATCCGACCCGCGCGGAGGTCGATGCGCTGATCGCATCGGGCCTGCCGATCAACGCGCAGATCAACCCGGCGCTCGTCACCTACATCCAGGACGGGCGGCGGCAGAATCTGGGCACGTCGCTGATGCGCGGGCTGGATTTCGCGGCCAGCTATCGCTGGAACTGGGGCGGGGTGGAACTCGACAGCAGCATCCAGGGCACCTATCTGCTCGATTATCGGTTCGAGGCGGTGCCGGGCGCGGGGCTTCGGAATGTGCTCGACACGTTCGGCTTCACCCAGAAGTTCCGCACCCAGGCGGACATCGGCGCGAAGATCGGCGGGCTGCGCTCGCGCCTGACCTGGAACCATCTTGCCGGTTATGTGAACAATACGGTGACGCCGGTGCAGCAGGTCAGCAATTACGACACGTTCGACCTGCTGCTGGGCTATGACGTCACGAAGAATGTCACTTTGTCGTTCGACGTGCGGAACCTGTTCAACGAAGACCCGCCCTTCGTGAATACGACCAACGGCTATGACCCGCAGTCGGCCAACCCGATCCCGCGCATGTTCGCGCTGACCGCGCTGGTCAAATTCTGATGGCGGCGGCGATCGCTGCCGCGCTGGCGGGGTGTGCGGCGCTGTCTGGCGCGCATCCGCGCGGCGTGGTCGTGCGCGCGACGCCGATCGAAGAGAAGGGGTGGATCGCCCCGACCGAGCAGAAGGGCTATCGCCCCGAGCCGTTGTCGCGCCCCTTCTGCCGGGTCGAAGGGACGATCGAGGGTAATATCGGGTTCGAGCTGTGGTTGCCCGCCGAGTGGAACGGGCGGCTGCTGGGGGCCGGCGTGGGCGGCGACGCCGGCATCTATAACTATGTCGACATGAGCCGCCGCATCGCCGAGGGCTTCGCCACTGTCACCACCGACAGCGGGCACAAGGCGACGCAGGCGCGCTGGATGGCCGACAGCAAGGCGCGCGTCGATTACGAGCATCGCGCCGTCCACCTGACCGCGACGGCGGCCAAGGTGCTCGCGGCGCGCTTCTACGGTCGCGATGTGGACCGCAGCTATTTCGTGGGCTGTTCGGGGGGCGGCCGGCAGGCGCTCAAGGAAATGCAGAACTACCCTGCCGACTATGACGGGGTGATCGCCGGCGCGCCCGGCCCCTACATGCCACTGCAATCGGTGCGGATGCTCTGGTTCGCGCTGGCGCAGAAGGGCAAGCCCGACGCGGCGCCGACCGATGCCGACTGGTCACTTTATGAGAAGGCGGCCGTCGCGGCCTGCGACGGCGACGATGGGGTAAAGGATGGCATCATTTCCAGCCCGCTCGCCTGCCGGTTCAAGCCCAAGGCGCTGCTCTGCAAGCCCGGTCAGGCGGACGGCTGCCTCACAGCGCCCAAGTTGGCGATGCTGGCAAGCATCGTCGCGCCGATGCGGGACGAGAAGGGGTGGTTGATGGACGACGGCCTCTTCCCCGGCGTGCGGACGCGCCCCGGCCCGCCATCGCCGCTGCTGCGCGCGATGTGGGCGGACGGGGTCTATAACGACCCGGACTGGAACGAGGAGAGCTTCCGACAAGCGCGCGATCTGGCGCAGGCCAATCGCGTCATGCCCGAACTGCGCGCCGACAGGGTCTCCATCGCGCCGTTCGTGCGGCGCGGCGGCAAGACGATCCTGTGGCAAGGCTGGGCCGACCCGTCGACCAATGCCGGGCCGACGATCGACTATTATGCCGCGCTCGCCCGCGCGCAGGGCGGGGTGGACGCGCTCGGCCAATCGGTGCGGCTGTTCATGGCGCCGGGCGTCTATCATTGCGGCGGGGGGGCGGGCGCGGACCAGGTCGGCGGATCGGGCCAGCGCACTGTGCCGGGCGATGCGTCGCGCGACATGCTCTGGGCGCTGATCGGCTGGGTGGAGAAGGGCAAGGCGCCCGCATCGCTTGTCGCCGCGAAGATCGAGGACGGGCGCGAGGCGTTCACGCGCAAGCTCTGCCCCTATCCGCAGGCGGCGCGGTACGATGGCAAGGGACCGACGAAGGACGCCACTTCCTATCAATGCGTCGCCGATCCGGCGTTGCGCGCCTATATGAAGCGGACATCTCTGGTGGGTTCCTGACTCACGCCGCGACCGACCGGCGCAGCGCAAACAGGGTGAGCGCTGCGACCAGCGACCCCAGCCCCATCAGGATGGCCACTGTCTGCAACCCATGGCCTGCCGCGAACAGGAAACCGGCAAGGGCAGGGGCGAGCGCCGATCCGCCGCGCCCGACGCCGATCACGAACCCCGTGGCCGTCGCCCGCACCTGGGTCGGGAACGCCTGGGCAATGAGGGCATATAGACCGACCACGCCGGCATTGGTGGCGAAGCCCGCGAGCGCCGCGATGGTGGAGAGAGCGGTCAGGTCCGCCTGGCCCCGGCCGAACAGGATGACCAGCAGGGTCGAGAGCAGCATCGCGAAGGCGGTCAGCGGCAGCAGCCGGATGCGCCCGCTCATCAGCCCCAGCAGCACCGATCCGGTCGCGCCGCCGACGCTCGCCCACACCAGCACGCCGGCGGCCTGTGGCGCGGGAAAGCCCATATCGACCACGATCTTGGGAATCCATTTGAGGATAAAATAGAAGGTCATGATGTGGGCGAGATAGGCGATCGTCAGCGCCAGTGTGGGGCGAAGCAGATCGGGGCCGAACAGCGCCGCCATCGGCAGCTTGCGGTGGACGGGTTCGGCGGAGGGCAGCGCATCGACTGGCGGGCGGCCCATGCGCGCCAGGATCGCGTTGATCCGGGGCAGCGCATCGGGAGGTCGCCTGTGCATCAGGAAAGCGACCGACTCGGGCACGCGCCACAGCACCAGCGGGATGAAGAGCACCGAACAGACTGCGCCGAACAGGAACACGGCGCGCCAGTCATAATGCGCCAGCAGCAGCGCCGATATCGATCCGCCCACGATCGTGCCGACCGGATAACCGCCCGCCATCAGCACCACAGCCAAGGATCGGCGTGTCGCGTTGGACGCTTCGGCGACGGCGGCGTTGGTGGCCGCGAGCATCCCGCCGATGCCGATCCCGGTGAGCAGCCGCCAGCCGGACAGGATCATCACCGACGACGCGGTCGCTGCGCCCAGCATACCGGCGGTCATGATGCCGAGGCACAGCAGGATGGTCGCCCGCCGCCCTGCCCGGTCGGCGACCCCGCCGAGCAGTAGCGACCCAGCCGCCATGCCCACCAGTTCCATCGACAGGACGAGGCCGAGCGCCGCCCGGTCTATGCCCCATGCCTGCGCGATGCCCGGCGAGGCAAAGCTGATCGACAGCACGTCGAACCCGTCGAGCGCGTTGAGGCCCACCATGACCGCGACGACGCCCCACTGGAAGCGTGACATAGGCTGTTGATCGATCAGGTCACGCGGGTCGGTCGCGGCCATGTCCTGCTCCAGAAATCGTTATGTTGTAGAACAGTCTAACGATAGATGCGCGCTAGCATTTCCTCAAGCATCGAAAGCTCGGCGGCGGTAAAGCGGCCCTTGAGCCAAGCCTCATGCGTTGCGACGGCCTGCTTCGCGTCCGCCAGCAGCGCCGCGCCCGCGTCGGTCAGGCGAAAGGCGATCCGCCGGCCGTCGGTCGTGGAGGGGCTGCGCGAGAGCAATCCGCGCTTTTCCAGGCCGTGAACCAGCGCCATTGTCGTGGCGCGGTCCATGTCCATGGCCTGCGCCAGATCGCGCTGGGCCAGGTCGGGATGGTCGCCGGTCAGCCAGAGAACCGACACCTGTTTCTGGGTCAGCCCGAGATCGGCGAAATGATCGGCGAAATGGCGCTGCACCGCGCTGTGGGCGCGGCGGAGGCGCAGCCCGAGATTATGGTCCAGGTCGCCGCGTCCGATCGGCCCGCTCAAACCGCCTCGGCGCGGATCAGCCGCGTGATGATCTGGCGCGCGCGGGTGCTGCCTTCGTCGATCGAATAGCCGCGCAGCTTCATGTCGGGATTGGCGCCAATGCTGCGCTGCTGGGCTTCGAGCACTTCGACATCCTCGTCGAACACATGGCCCTGCTGCGCCTTGAAGCGCGCGGTAAAGCCCTGATCGTCGATATCGAAATTGCGCGCCATGCCCCAGAAATAGTGGGTCGAGCTTTCGGTCTCCGGCGTCATGGCGTCGACCACGAAGCCGCGCACCCCCGAATCATGCCGCTCGATCGTGTCGCCCGCCTCGACAGGGGAGACGCCGACGTCGATCAGCACCGACGATGGCGGCAGGAAATGGCACACCTGCCAGCGATCGACGAGGCCGGTGGATCGAAGGGCGTCGCGCCAGAAGGGTGGCGGCTCGATACCTGGCATCCAGCGCCGCACAAGGACCTGTTCGCCCTCGACCACCGTTTCGATCGCGGCTTCGGTTATCTCGTGCTGGCCGATCGATCCCTGGTGCACCCAGGTTTCATGGGTCAGGTCCATGAGATTGTCTATCAGCAGCCGATAATCGCATTCGACGCGCTTATATCCGCCATCGAACGTCCATCCGGGTGTGCTGCACGGCCAGAAATCGGGAACCAGCGCGGGATCGGCCTTCTCCGCCTCGCCGATCCATATCCAGACGAACCGATGCTTCTCGACCACGGGATAGAGGGTGGCGCACAGGCCCTTGGGCACTTTTTCGGTCTTGATCGGCATTTCGGTGGCGCACCCGTCCGCGCCGACCAGCAGGCCATGATAGCGGCAGCGCACGGAGTCGCCTTCCTTGAATCCCATCGACAGCGGCAGCAGCCGGTGGGGGCATGCGTCGCGCATCGCAACGACGCTGCGGTCGAGCTTGCGATAGAGCATGAGGGGTTCGCCGCAAATCATGCGGGCGGTAGGCGTACGATCGACCTCCGCATCCCAGGCGGCGACATACCAACGATTGCGAATCCAGGTCATGGCTCATCCTCTCCCCTCCACATTGTATGTATTGCTTACAATTTGCAAGGGAGAGGATGAGAAGCCCGACATCCGGGGTCGAATAATCTTATTCGTCGTTCGCGGCGATGGCCGGGCGACGTTCGCCGGTCGGCCAGCGGAAGCGCAAGGGGCGGTAGCTCTGGGTCCGCCACCAGGGATCGGCGACCTGGAAGAGGCCGCGTTGCTCCGCCTTGCGGCCCAGATCCTTGCGGGCGGTGACGGCGGCGAGAAGGGGGGCGGCGAACAGGCCGATCACGACCGGCAGAGTCCAGCCGAGCGCGCCGGCCTCGATCGCGAGCAGACTCAAGCCGACACCCAACAATATATGCCATTTGAACAGCCAGATCGCGCTGCCGATCGCCATGCCGTCGCGGTCGCGGGTCTGGCCGTTCCAGCTCGCCTTCTTGCCCATGAGGATCGTGACGAGGTTGATCGTCTGGGTCAGCATCGCGACCGGGGCCATCAGGATCGACAGGAGAATGTCGGCCATCACGCCGCGCGTCATGCGCGCCGCGCCGCCAAAGCCGATGCGGCGCGCCGGGTCCGCCATCGCCCAGAGGATCGCCAGGATTTTGGGTCCGAACAGCAGCACCGCCGTCACCGCCAGCAGGCCGCCGGACGGCAGGATCGCGGCGGCGGGCCACAAGCCGCTGGCCGCGCCGCCCAGCACCACCAGGATCAGCGCCAGCCACATGGGGGACGTGCAATAGGCGCTCGCCCCCACCAGCAACTGGAAGCGGCTGACCGGATGCAGCCCCGCTATCCGCACCAGCAACGGGACATGCTGGATGTTGCCTTGGCACCAGCGGCGGTCGCGGGTGAAGAGGTCGGGCATGGAGGGCGGGAATTCCTCGAAACTGTCGTCGGCCGTGACCATATGCACGTCCCAGCCGCGCCGGCGCAGCAGCGCGGCCTCCAGCATGTCGTGGCTCAATATGTGACCGCCAAAGGGCGCGCGGCCGGGCAGTTCGGGCAGGCCGCAGCTTTCCGCGAAGGCGCGCACGCGCACAATCGCGTTGTGGCCCCAGAACATGCCTTCTGACCCCGCCCACCAGATCATGCCGGCGGCCGAGATCGGGCCGAACAGACGGCTGGCGAATTGCTGCCAGCGCGCGAACAGCGTCGCGGCGCCCATGACAGTGGGGACGGTCTGAATCAGGCCGACATGCGGATGCCGCGCCATGTCGGCGGCGAGCCGGGCCATGGTCTGACCGCTCATTACGCTGTCGGCGTCGAGCACGACCATATAGTCATAGCCGCCGCCGAAGCGCCGAACCCATTCGGCGATGTTGCCTGGCTTGCGCCCGATGTTGAGCGCGCGGCGACGATAATGGACGGGGCGCGAGAAGGAGCCGCGCATTTCCTGGTAGGCGCGCCGCTCGCTCTCGCCATTTTCGGCGTTGGAATCGGAGAGGATGAAGAATTCAAACCGCTCGCCGCCCATCACCTGCGATAGCGAACGCTCCATGATCGACAGGCGGCCGAGAACGCCCAGAAAATCCTCGTTGCAGACGGGGAGGAGGATGGCGGTGCGGCCGCGCAGCGGTTCCGATGCGTGGAGCGGGCGCGGGGCGACGCTCCGCCCGCCGCCGAGCGTCAGCAGGAGGAAGCCGATGGTCGCGGTGGCGAAGCCGAAGGCGATCCAGGCGAAGAGCGAAACGAAGAGGGCGAGATAGACGCCCTCCATCGCGCTGATGCCGTCGAGGCCGATCGAGCGACGCATCTCATGCGCGGCCATGGCGGCGGGCAGCATGGCGAGAGCGACGACCAGCAGCCGCCGCGCCCAGATGTCGATGTTGAGCGGCCGGGGAGCGATGAGCGGCGGGCGGGCGCGGAAATCCTGCTCCGGCATGGCGATCGGTGCTTCCGCCGGCACGGATTCGAAGGCGCGCGCCAATGGCTTATCTTCGGCGGCGGTTGCCGCGGGCCCGCTTCCATTTCCCATGAGCCTGTTCCGATCCGACTGATCCGCGTTCAGAACCGATCGTTGCGTTGTCGGTTCCCATCAAGCGCCGAGCGGGTAGTGCACATATTCACTGAACGCACGATTGCCGGCGCGCAGTTGGACCCGGATGTCGGCCGCTTTGCCGGCAGGGCGTTCGATGTCGAGGACGACGCGGAAGAGGCCGTCCCGGCCGAGGACCGGATAGCCGGCGCTTTTAACGATGCGCGCGTCGCCCGCGTCCACCCAAAGGTCCGGCTTCACGCGCGCTGGAAGGCCGGCAAAATCAACCACGAGCTTGTCCTGGCCGGGCTGGCTTCCCCGGCCGCGCCAGACATTTTCGACGATCGCCGTGCCGGTGCCGGCGGGTGCGCGGGCCGCGCTCCAGTCGAGCCGGTAGGCCGCGTCGACCCGCCGATCGGGCCGTACCGGCGCATCGGGCGTCCAGTAGGCCGCGACATTGTCGACATATTCGCTGTCGGTCGGAAAGGCGTAGATCCGCACCTGCCCCGTGCCCAGCGGCCGGGCCGGGGTCGTCCAGAGCGAAGGGCGGCGGTCGTAGAAGACGCCGTCATCCTGATAATGATCGAAATCGCGGTCGCGCTGGAGCAGCCCGAAGCCTTTGGGGCTGGTTTCCTGGAACGCGCTGAAATGCGGGGCTGACGGATTGATGATGGGCCGCGCATGGGCGGTGCCGTCCGCGCTGGCGATGGAGAGCAGATCGCTGTCGTGTATCTCGGGTCGCCAGTCGCTGCCCTGGGTCCGGTTCGCCTGATCGTACCAGAACATGCTGGTCATCGGCATCAGCCCCAGTTCCTCGATCGGGCGACGGGGGAAGAGGGCGGCGGTCACGTCCTGCCGCACGCCGTCCGGCCCGAGGCTGCTGGCGAAGCGATAGGCTCCGGTGATCGATGCGCCGTCGAGCAGGGCATAGACTGTGACGCTGGCGTCGCCCACGCGCTCCAGCCAGAAATGGGTGAAGCGGGGAAATTCCTCCCGTCCGGGCAGGCTGGTGTTGATGGCGATGGCGCGGGCGGAGAGGCCGAACTGCTTTCGCGGGCTGGGGGCGCGGAAATAGCTGGCGCCGAGGAAGGACAGCCAGTCGCCGTCGCGCGCCGCGTTCATGATGCGGAAGCCGGCAAAGCCCGCATCGGCTCCGAGCGCCGCGACCGCATTGCCGGCGGGCATGTCGAACATGGCGGGATCATAACGCAGCGGCGTGGCGCGGCCCTTCTCTACCGAGGCGATCGTCACCGGCTGGGCGGCGTTGACCGACAGGGGGAAGAAGCGGATGCCCGTCGCGCCGGGGCGGTCGCCCCAGAGCGTGCGCTCATCCCGGAAGCGGGCGGCGTGGAGCGCGTCATAATCGACCTTCGCCGCGCCGGGATGGGCAGGGGTTTCGCGAAAGGGCGCGCGGGACGATTGCTGGGCGAGCGCGACCAACCGTTCCCAGGAAAACGGCCCTTCGCCTGTTTGCGCGAACAGATGGTCGGGACGCAGCAGCGCGGCGGAGGCGGCGGCCAGCAGAGCGCGCCGGTTCATTTCGGTCATGGATTGCATCATGGACGGCGGAAACGGCCAAGCCAAGCCTTGTATCCATGCGATCTGTTCGCTTGCGGCGAGACGAAGAAGCCTCCGCCCGGGGGGACGGAGGCTTCAAACTCTGGTCGTTCGATCGAAGGTGTCGCCCCCGGCGCGGTGGGGACTGTTGATGCGCCGGGGGCCACTTGGACGGATGTCAGGTGACCAAAACCTCACCCGCCCAATTTCGTTGGGCTTAGCCGATCAGCTTCAGCACGCCCTGCTGGCTCTGGTTGGCCTGCGCCAGCATCGCCGTCGACGCCTGGCTCAGGATCTGCTGCTTGGCGAGGGCGGTGGTTTCCGACGAGAAGTCCGCGTCCTCGATGCGGCTGCGGGCATCGGTCAGGTTGGTGATGTTGTTGGTCAGGTTGTTGACCGTCGATTCGAGGCGGTTCTGCACCGCACCGAGGTTCGCACGGGTCGTCGCGATCGCCTTCAGCGCGTCGTCGAAGGTGGTGAGGTCGGCGGTCGTCGAAGCGGTTGCGTCGACGGCGAGAGCGGCGGTCACGTCGGCGTCGCCCAGCACGTCGTCCAGCGTGATCGTGACCACGTCCGAAGCATTGGCGCCTGCCTGGATGTCGACCGAGGCGGTCGAACCGTCGAACAGCTTGGTGCCGTTGAATTCGGTGTTGGTCAGCGTGTCGGTGATCTGGGTCGACAGCTGGTCCATTTCCGCCTGGATGTTCGCCTGAGCATCGGCATCGTTGGTGCCGTTCAGCGTCTGGACGGTCAGTTCACGCATACGCTGCAGCATGTTGCTGACTTCGCCGAGCGCGCCTTCCGCGGTCTGCGCCAGGCTGATGCCGTCGTTGGCGTTGCGGACGCCCTGGGTCATGCCGCGGATCTGCGCGGTCATGCTGGAGGCGATGGCGAGGCCGGCGGCGTCGTCCTTCGCGCTGTTGATGCGCTTGCCGGTGGAGAGGCGCTCCATCGCGGTCGACAGAGCCTTGCCGGCCATGGTGGAGGCGTTGGCCGCACGCAGCGCCGACGAGTTGGTTCCGATAACAGTCATGATCTTCCCTTTCCGTTCATCATCAGGTCGCTGCTATCAGTGTGCTTGCGGCCTCGAAGGGGATAACGGCGGGGCGTCGGCGGCTTTTAGCGGCGCCGCGATTTTTTTGCCGGATAGGGGGGGTGATTCGCGTGGGCGGGCAAACGCTTACGCGCGCGCGTAAGACTGAAGCCGGATATTTTGCCGTTTCCACCGGAAATAAATTGCCGCCGGCCGGCAAGCGGCAATGCGAATTAACCTTCTGATAACCACGGACAGGGTAAAAGTTAATTATCGAAGGGGCTTGGGGCGTACGGGGGTACAAGCCAGCCAAATATTGGGGTTGAAACTCATGTCATCGCTTGACGTGAGCCGTGGCGTCTGTGCGCTCGTTCCGGGCTTGCAGCACTGGCTCGAAAATGCGCTTTACGCAGTTCGGATTGTGGATGCCGCGAGCCCGCGCGGCAAGGACGACCGCCGCATATTGGTGGCGACCGAGATCGGTCATGCGACCCATCGCGACATCCTCATCACCATCGTTAATGGTGCCCCGTCGCTGCTGCCGGCCGCCAACGGCCTGCCGGCTCGAGTCGCGTTCGGCATGGGCGACATGGGTTTCGCCTTTGCGCTGATCGCTGAACTCGCGCGGCCGGCTTCGGTTCCGGCCGTGGGCGACAATGGCAGCGCGCGGCTGATGACGCTCGCCGGCCGGGTTGCACGCAGCGACGCGACCGTGCTGATCCAGGGCGACACCGGCACCGGCAAGGAAGGCATGGCGCGCTTCCTCCATGCCCGGTCGGGCCGCTCGACCCACGACTTCATCGCGGTCAATTGCGCCGCTCTGCCCGAAACCATGATGGAGGCGATGTTGTTCGGCCATCGCAAGGGCAGCTTCACGGGCGCTGCCAATGCGTCCGAAGGGCTGTTCCTGGCGGCCCATGGCGGCACATTGTTCCTGGACGAGATCGCCGAGCTGCCGCTGGCGCTCCAGGCCAAGCTGCTGCGCGCGTTGCAGGAGGGCGAAGTGCTGCCCGTCGGCGCGACCCACCCGGTTCCGGTCAACGTCCGCGTGATCGCGGCGTGCAACCGCAACCTTGCCGAGGAAGTCGCCGCCGGCCGTTTCCGCGAAGACCTCTACTGGCGCCTGAACGTCATGCCGCTGGAGCTGCGGCCGCTGGTCGAGCGCCGGGGCGACATCAGCGCCATCGCCGCCGCGATGCTGCTGCGCCTGTCGGACATGGGCAGGGCCGGCTTCGTCTGGCCGACCGCCGAGGCGGTCGACAAGCTCAGCGCCCATGGCTGGCCCGGCAACGCCCGCGAACTGGGCAATGTGCTCCAGCGCGCTCTGGTGCTGCGCGACGGCGACCGGATCGAGGCGGACGACCTGATGATCAGCGCCGCGCCCCAGGCTGTTCAACCGATCGTTGCGCCGGTGGCGCTGGTCACGCCTGCCGCGCCGATCCGGCTGCGCGATGTCGCGCGCCATTCCAAGCTGGAGGCGATCCGCATCGCGCTGCGCGAAACCGACGGCCACCGCGCCGCCGCCGCGCGCAAGCTCGGCATTTCCGAACGCACGCTGCGCTATCGGCTCGCCGAGATGCGCGAGCTGGCGGCGGCGTAAGGGAGGGCTGACCCATGGCGATCAACGGCCTGTCCCCGACCGACAGCGTGATGGCGATCCGCAACGCCATCCTGCAGAAGAATGCGACGCTGCGCGACATCAGCGAGTCCGGCAATGCCGGCGCGGCGGCGGGTGCGGGCGGCGCGCAGGAAAGCGCCCGACCCGGCGCCTTCACCGAAGCGCTCAACAGCGCGCTCAATCAGGTGAACGGCCTCCAGAACCAGGCGGGCGAAGCCGCCGCCGCGTTCGAGCGGGGTGAGACCACCGACATCGCCGCCGTCATGCTGGCCAAGCAACAGGCGTCGGTCAGCTTCGAGGCGACCCTTCAGGTCCGCAACAAACTTCTGTCCGCCTACAAGGACATCATGAGCATGCCGGTTTAATCGATGAGCGAGAACGCCCTCTCCACCGCCGTCGGCACTGCCGCCCCGGCCCTTCCCGCCGCCGCCGCGCCCTTTGGCGCGGGGGCCAAGGGGTTCGACGCCATCAAGGCGCGCTTCACCGGCCTGATCAGGCAGCCCGCCGTGGCGAAGAGCCTGCCGCTGATCGGCCTGCTCGGCACGGTCGCCGTGGCCGGTGCGGCGTGGCTCGCCCTGCGCGAACCGCCGCAGCGCGACCTGTTCCGCGCCTTGCCGGATGCCGACAAGTCGGCTGTCGCGCAGGTGCTGGATCAAAACGGCATCGCCTATGATTTCGACAATAGCGGCGCGATGACGGTCGGCGAAGGCGATTATTTCAAGGCGAAGATGATGCTCGCCGCGCAGGGGCTGCCCAAAAGCGCGCCCGACGGCAACAGCATGATCGATAGCCTGCCGATGGGTGCGAGTCGCGCGGTCGAGGGCGAGAAGCTGCGCTCCGCGCGCGAGACCGACCTCGCCCGCACGATCGAGGCGATCGACAGCGTCGAGAGCGCCAAGGTGCATCTGGCGGTCGAGCCGCCCAGCGTCTTTTTGCGCGACCGGGCCAAGCCCTCCGCGTCGGTGATGCTGCGCCTGGCGCAGGGCCGCAGCCTGACCGACGCGCAGGTGAGCGCGATCGTGCATCTGGTGGCGTCGTCCATCCCCGAACTCAATCCCGAGGATATTTCGGTGGTCGACCAGAATGGCCGGCTCATCAGCAACAATGACAGCAATGCCGCCGACGACCGCCAGCTCGCCATCCAGTCGCGGATGGAGGATCGCTATCGCCAGTCGGTGATCGCGCTGCTGACCCCGATACTGGGGGAGGGCAAGTTTTCCGCCGAGGTTCATGCCGAACTCAACTTCGCCGAACGTCAGGCCACGCGCGAAACCTATCCTCAAGATGAGGCGCGGCTGCGCACAGAGCAGGGCACATGGGCGTCCGATCCGCGTGGGCAGGGCGCGGGCGAAGCGTCCGGCATTCCGGGCGCGCTCAGCAACCAGGCGCCGGTCAACCCGACCGTCACCCAGACCAACCCCAACGGCCAGGCCGTCGTGCAGGGGCAGACAGCGGCCAATGGCGCGCAGACGCCGGGCACGCCGCCCAACCCCCTGATGAAGACCGAAGAAACGTTCAACCGCAGCTTTGAGCTTGGCCGCGAAGTCTCCGTCACCAAGGACGCCATCGGCACGGTCAAGCGGCTGTCGGTCGCGGTCGCGCTCGACAATGGCGCGGACGGCAAGCCGCGTTCGGCGCAGGAGATCGCCGCGCTCGAAGCATTGGTGAAGGGCGCGGTCGGCTTCGATCAGGCGCGCGGCGATGTGGTCGCCTTGTCCTCCCGCAGCTTCGTGAAGGCAGAGACGCCGGTCGTTCCCTGGTATGAGGCCGACTGGATCGCGCCCTTGGCGCGCAATGTGTCGGCGCTGCTTGTCGCGCTGCTGGTGATCTTCGGCATCGGCCGCCCGCTGCTCAAGCGCCGCGCCGCCGCACAGGAGGCCGCCGCGACCGAACGGGCGGAGCAGGGCCAGGCGATCGGCCGGGAAATCTCGTCGGAAATCCGCAAGCAGACCGTCCCGTCGACGCAGGAGAATGGCGAGCAGACCATCACGCTCGACATGATCTCTTCGACCTACGACTATGCCCAGCGGGCCGAGCTGATCCGCAATTTCGTCAAGCAAGACCCGGATCGCGCCGCTCTGGTCGTCCGCGACCTGCTGAAGGAAGCGAAGAAGGAAAAGGAAAATGCCTGAGATCGTCCCCGGTCGTCCCGAGGCGCTCAAGGGCAGCGCCGCCGCCGCCGTCCTGCTGATGCTGTTCAACGAGGATGAAGCCGCGCAGATCCTGTCCCGCCTGGAACCCGACGAGGTGCGGCAGTTGGGCTACGCCATGTACGACGTGCAGGATGTCGAGCCGGAAGAAGTGAACGAAGCGCTCGACCATTTCGTCAACAAGGCGAAGAAGCGCACCACCATCGGCTATGGCGCCACCCGCCATATCCGTGGCGCGATGACCAAGGCGCTGGGCGAGGAGCGGGCCGAGACCATCCTGGCGCGCATCACCCCGCCGACCCGCTCTACCCAGCTCGAAATGCTGAAATGGATGGACGCAAAGGAGATCGCCGCCCTCATCGAGGCGGAGCATCCCCAGATTATGGCGATCGTGCTGGCCCATCTGGAAGCGCCGGTCGCGGCCGACGTGCTGCAACTGCTGCCGGTCGATTATCAGGAGGAGATCGTTTACCGCATCGCGACGCTCGGGCCGGTCTCCAACGAGGCGCTGGAGGATCTGGAGACGCTGCTGCTGCGCGGCCCGGTGGGCAAGCAGGGCGCGGCGTCGCAGCGCGGCGGCACGGTCGAGGCGGCCGCGATCATGAACAATGTCCGCAAGGACAATGAGCAGAGGATCATGAAGGCCGTCGCCAAGCGGGACAAGATGATCGCCCAGACGATCGAGGAGGAGATGTTCGTCTTCGACAATCTGATCGACATGGACGACAAGAATCTGGGCACGCTGATGCGCACGATCGACAGCAGCGTGCTGGTCGTGGCGCTCAAGGGCGCGAACGATATGCTCAAGGCCAAGATTTTCAGCTGCATGTCGGCCCGCGCGGCGCAGGCGATCGCGGACGAGATCGAGGAACGCGGCCCCATCCGCCTGGCCGAGGTGATCGACGCGCAGAAGCTGATCATCGCGACCGCGCGCCGCATGGCGGACGCCGGCACCATCATGCTGGGCGGCAAGGGCAATGACTATGTCTAGGGTTTGGGGCGCTGAAGCGGTGCAGGATGTCGCGCCGGTGGCGGTCGCCGGTTTCCGACCGGCGGAGGGGGGCTTTCGCAGCCTCTATACTGCGCCGGCCGGGCAGCAGACCGCTGCGTTGCGTGGTGAACTGACGCCCGTAGAGCCGGTCGATGTGCTGGAAGAGGCGCGGATCGAAGCCTTCACCATGGGCTTTGACGAAGGCTGCCGTGTCACGGCGCAGGCCCAGGCGGAGGAGGGGGAGGCGCAGGCGCGCCTTGCCGAAGCGCTGGAGCTGCTGGCCCCCGCGCCGAGCGGGATGCTGTCCACCATGCTGTCCGCCACCGTCGTCCGGCTGGTCGAGCAGATCGTCGGCGAGGTCGAGATCGACATGGAGCGGCTGGTGCAGCGCTGCGACACCGTAGCCGCCTTTATCGAGAGCAACCAGGATCGCAGCGCGCTGCATCTGCATCCCGACGACGTCGAACTGCTGAAGAACGAGGCGATCGGTGTGCCGATGGTGGCGGACAAGGCGATGCAGCGCGGTTGCGTGCGCCTCGAAACGGCCGACGGATGGGTCGAGGATGGGCCGGACGTGCGGCTGTCACGGCTGCGCGCCTTGCTGGACGACATGGAAGGCAAGGCATGATTCAGGCGGCGCTGCGTCAGGCGGAAACGCTGTTCGACCATTTGCAGGTGCAGAACAGGGCGCCGCGCCATGTCGGACGCCTCGTCAGCCATGATGCGGGGATGCTGGAAGTCACCGGCTTTCGCCGTCCGATCGGATCGGGCGCGCGGGTGCTGGCGAGCGACGGGTCGGTTTGCCGGGCCGAGGTGGTGGGCTTTCGCGGCGATCGCACGCTGCTGGTGCCGCTCGACGCCGACGCGCCGCTGGAAAGCGGCATTAGGGTCGAGCCGGACAGCCAAGCGAACATGGTGCAGGTCGGCGATGGCCTCATCGGCCGGGTCATAGACGCGATGGGCCAGCCGCTCGACCGCAAGGGGCCGATCATCGCCGGGGGAAGCTGGCCGCTCAATGGGGTCAAGGGCAATGTGCTCGATCGGGGCCGGGTGACCGAGCCGTTCGATCTGGGCGTCCGTGCCGTCAACGCGCTGCTGACCGCAGGGCGCGGCCAGCGCATCGCCATCATCGCGGGGTCGGGCGTCGGCAAGTCGGTGTTGATGGGCCAGATGATCGCCGGGGCCGAAGCCGATGTGGTCGTCGTCGGCCTGATCGGCGAGCGCGGCCGCGAGGTCAGCGATTTCCTTGAAACCAAGCTCAAGCACACGATGGGCAAGAGCGTCGTGGTCGCCGTGCCGGCCGATCATCCGCCGGTGCTGCGCCTGCGCGCCGCCGCGCGCGCGACCGCCATCGCCGAATATTTCCGCGCGCGGGGCAAGAAGGTGCTGCTCCTCATCGACAGCCTGACCCGCTGCGCCCATGCCCAGCGCGAGATCGGTCTGGCGTTGGGCGAGCCGCCCGCGATGAAGGGCTATCCGCCCTCCGCGCTGGCGCTGATCCCGCGTTTGGTCGAACGGGCCGGCGTGGACACGCGCAGCGGCGGATCGATCACCGCGCTCTACACCGTGCTGGCCGACGGCGACGACACCGACGATCCGATCGTGGACGCCGCGCGCGCGATCGTGGACGGGCATTTCGTGCTGTCCCGGTCGCTGTCCGAACAGGCGATCTTCCCGGCGATCGACATCGGCAAGTCCCTGTCGCGCGTCATGGCCGATGTGGTGGGCGACGATCATCGGCAGGCGGCGGCGGGCTATCGCAGGCTCTGGGCCGCCTACGAGGAAAATCGCGACCTCATCCTGATGGGCGCTTATCGGCCCGGCAACGATCCCGTCATCGACGAGGCGGTGCGGCGTCGGCAGGAAGTGCTCGATTTCATCCGGCAGGACCAGAAAAGCCGCATCGACCTTGACACCAGCGCCAACGCGCTGATCGCCGGCTTTGCCGAATGAAGGGGCTGGTTTCCCGCCGGCATCGGGTGCTGCGCGTGCGCCATGTGCAGCACGCGATGGCGGTCGCCGACACGGCGCGCGCGCGCGACGAGGCGAACGGCATCGCTCATAATATCGAGCGGCTTCGGGCGGTGCGCGCCGAACTGTTCGCCACGCAGGGGGCGGCGACCGGCGCGTCCTTTGCGGCGATGCAGGAGCTGGCGACCCGGCTGGAGCAGGCGGGGCGGCAACTCGACGGCGCGCTCTATGATGCGAACAAGCGGGTGGAGGCGCAGGAGGGGCTGACGCTGGCCGCCAACCGCGAGAAGGAAATCGCCGTACGCCTCAAGGACCGCGCCCGGGCGGCGCTGGAGGAATGGCGCGAGAACAAGCTGGCCGCGCTGCCGCGCTATCGGCGGATGCAGCGGGGCGGAGAGGCATGAGCATGACGGTGCTGACGGGCTTGAAGGCGATGCTGGGGCTGCCGCGCGGCGGCGCTACACCGGCCGAGCGCAACGCCGGCGCGGGGCCGGCCTTTTCGGCGCTCATGGCGACGGCGCAGGGTGCGGCGGCACCCAAAGCGGCGGACGAACCGACGTCCGTGGCCGGGGGGACAGTCGCTGCGCTGCCGAGCGGGGAGGCGGTGCAGCCCGTGGCGCCGGAAGGACAGTCGGTGCAGTCGGCTGCACCATCAGCGCCGGCAGCTTCGAGTGAAGCGGCGTTGTCCGTGCTCGCGCAGGATGCGCCTCGGCCTCAAAGGGCTGTTGCGAGAGCAGAGGGCGCAGTGGCTGCGGTTCCGACCGACGAACGACCGGCGCCGGCTGACCCAAGCCCGGCGCAGGCGTTGGACGAAGGAGGGGATGCCGCCCCTGTGCATACAGGGGCGAAGGTTCATAAGCCCACCCACCCTGCAAAGATCCGGCGGGAGCCGGGCCCTTCCGCCAGCGACGCTCCGCCTGCCGAGATCGAGGCGGATCGGAAATCCGAGGCGCAAGCCGATGGGGCCGAAGCGCTGGACGAGGACCGGACCCAGGCGCCGCAATCGTCCAATGCCCCGACCACGGTGGTGCCGGTTTCGCCGTTCCTGATCACGTCGCCATCGTCGCAGCCCGATGCGGCGTCAGGCGAGGGCGCTCCATCCGAACCCGCCGCAGTAGCGGCACAGGGACACGCCAGCGATACGGGGCCTTCGCTCGCATCGCCGGCAGCCGCGGACACAGCCAGGATCGACGCAAAGCCGCTGCCTCCGGCGGAGGCCGCCGCGTTGCTGCAAATGGTGCGCGATCATGTCAAAACTGGCGGGACCGATGCGGTCGAACATGACCCGTTGGCGTCGGTGCAGGGCGGCGAGAGCCTGCCAGTCGCCGCGACACCGGCTGCTATAGTCCCGTCGATCCCGCAGGTTGCGCAGTCCGTTCCCGCGCCGATGGCGACCGTCGATCTGTCCGCCAGCCTTGGCGCGCAGGTGGTGGATATCGGCGTTTCGGGACAGTGGATCGACGGACTGGCGCGCGAGATTGCGGGCCTGTCGGCGCATGGCGCGCGGGGGCGGTTCCAGATCGATGCCGCGCAGCTCGGCCCCATCCAGGTCGACATCCGCCAGAGCGCGGACGGGGCGGCGGTCAGCCTGACGGTCGCGAGCGATCTTGCCGAACAGGCGTTGCGGCAGGACAGCGACCGACTGAAGCTCGATGCAGGGCTGTCGGCGGTGCGGATCAGCGAGGTGCGGGTCGAACGCGCGCCGGCGGCCGAAAGTGCGCGCAACGATGGCGCGGGGCCGCAGTCCAGCCCTCAAGGGCAGGGTCAGTCCTCCGGCCAAGCCCAAGCTCAGGCACAAGCCCAATCCCATCCGCACGGGCGCGGGCGCGCGCGGGAAAATATCGTCCTTCCCCATAAAGGGGGCGGCGATGCTGCCGTTCTTAACCATGAACAGGGTGGCGCAACCGCTACGGACCTGCCGCGCGCGCGCTATGCGTGATCGCTAATTCCGGGGGACAAGACCGATGAGCGACGAGCCGAAGGGCAAGAAGAAAAAAGGCGGGGGCATGAAGATGATCCTGCTGCTGGTCGTCGGCATCGTCGTCGGCGGCGCGGGGGCTGCCGGCGGGCTTTATGCCGCCGGTTTCTTCAGCGCCAAGGAGGAAGGCCCCAAGGAAGATCCGAACAAGCCTGTGCTGGTGCTTGCCGGGGAAGACTCGCAGGCGATCGCGACCGCCCACGGCTGGGCCGGCGAAGGCGGCGGCGAGGGTGGTGGTGGCGGTCATGAGGGCGGCGGCAGCGCCCATGCGCTCGCGGGCCATGCGCCGGGCCACGGCATCGATCTGCCCGCGCCGGCCAATCCGGCGGCTTACCAGGCGACCTACTTCCAGCTTCAGGCGCCTTTTACGTCCAACATGTCGGACACCGACGCCTTCGCCCAGATCAGCATCGCGGTATCGACCTATTATGATTATCGCGTGATCGCCGCGATCAAGCAGCATGAAACGCCGATCCGCAGCCAGGTGCTTCTGATGCTGGCGCAGCAGCCCCAGCAGGTGCTCGACACGCCACAGGGCAAGCAGGGGTTGCAGAAGAAGATCAAGGATATCGTCAACGACGTGCTGAAGCAGAAGACCGGCTATGGCGGCGTGGACAATGTCTATTTCACCAATTTCGTGATCCAGTGACGGGGCCGCCCGGCGCGGGCGGTTTAACCGGAATTTTACCATTTTCGTTATTTATGGCCCTGTCTGGAAAGGATCGGGACGTCCCCTGATCCGATCGGGGCAGGGGACTGAAATGACCGAGGTACAGACCTACGCCTTCGGGTGCGGGGAAGCGCAGGCGCCGATCATGCTGTCGGGACTGGACCGGCTGGCCGAAAAGCTCGGCCGGCGCATCCGTGCCCTGATCGAGCCGGTCGCGGGCGTGCGCCCGCATGTCGCCGCGCAGGACACGCGCGTGCTGGAATTCGGCCAATGGTCGGCCGAAGTGCCGGCCTTTTGCAGCCTGTCCATCTACCGCATGATGCCGCTGAAGGGACAGATGCTGCTGCGGATGGACGCCGGCATGATATCGACGCTGGTCGATTGCTTCTATGGCGGGATCGGCAACCGGCCGCTGCCCGCGCGCACCGAGTTCACGCCTACCGAGGACCGGCTGATCGCGCGCCTTGCCGACACGATCGCGGCCAAGCTGGTTGATACCTGGACCGACATATTGCCGCTGGAGCATGGCCTGATCCTGCGCGAGACGGGGGTGGGCTATGCCGCCGCCGGGCAGCCGGCGGACCAGATGGTCTTGCAGCGCTTCACCGTATCGCTGACGCGCGAGCAGGAATGGCCGATCGACGTGCTGTTCCCGCTGGCGGCGCTGCGCGCCGTCGAGGCGCTGACCGGGACCAGCATCCCCACGGACGACGAACATCGCGATCCCATCTGGCAGCAGCGGATCGCGCGGCGGATGCGCGACATCCGCCTGCCCGCGCGCACCGTGCTCGCGCGCCCCAATCTCTCGATCGCCGACCTGATGGAATTGAAGGTGGGCGACGTCATCCCCGTCACCATCGGCCGGTCTCTGCCCCTGATCGTGGGCAACCGCATCGTCGCCCATGGCACGATCGGCGAACAGGACGGACGCGCCGCCTTCCAGATTGAAAAGCTTGCACAGGAACCCGACCAATGAGCGACATGAGCGAAGCCCCACGCATCGAGCGGGCCGAAGACCCGGTCAGCCGGATGACCAGCAATCGCCAGTTCAAGCTGCTGGCCGACATCCCGGTCCGCATGTCGGTGGAGGTCGGCTCGACCTCGCTGCGCCTAGCCGAAGTGATGGACCTGGCCGAAGGCAGCATCGTGGAACTGGACCGGCAGGCGGACGACCTGCTCGACATCATGGTCAACGGCGCGCTGATCGCCAAGGGGGAGGTGGTGACGGTCAACGGCCGCTATGGCATCCGTATCGTCGATATCGCCGCGACCGAGAACCGGCTGGCGGGGATCGAGCGCCGCTGATTTTGCGCTTGCCTTTGCCCGTGAAACTGCGGATCGCAGGGGTTTGAAGTTAACCATAGTCGCGGGCGGGATTTCCCCATGGTCTGGTATTTCGTCAAACTGCTGATCCTGCTGCCGCTGGTGGGCGGCATGGCGTTCGGCGCGCTGTGGCTGTGGCGCAAGTACCAGCCCGGCATGATGGCCGGGCAGGGTGACCGGTCGCTGAAACTGCTGGAGGCGCTGCCGATGGGGGCGTTCGGCAAGCTGGCCGTCGTGGAATTCGAGGGGAAGAAGATATTGGTCGCGGTCACGCGCGGCCGGATCGAGAAGATCGCAGAAGGCGACAATGCCCGCCTGCGCTGACGTGCCGTCCCAGCGCAAGAGCGGGAGATGGATTCCCGCCTTCGCGGGAATGACTGTGCTTTTTCTTTTGATGATGGCAGTTCCCGCCTTCGCGCAGGCCGTTCCCGCTGCCCCGCCGGTCGACAATGGCGGCGCGCTGAGCCGGGCGCTGGGTCAAGTGTCGGGCGACGGGCGTTCGCTGTCGCTCTCTCTGCAAATCCTGATCCTCATGAGCCTGCTGACGGTGCTGCCGTCGCTGATCCTCATGATGACCAGCTTCACCCGCATCATCATCGTATTGTCGTTATTGAGACAGGCGCTGGGCCTGCAACAGACGCCGCCAAACCAAGTGCTGGTCGGGCTCGCGCTGTTCCTCTCGCTGTTCGTGATGCGCCCGGCGATCGACACGATCAACGCGCAGGCCTTCGACCCCTATGGCAAAGGTCAGATCAGCATCGAGGAAGCGGTCGGCCGGTCGGGCAAGGTGCTGCACGGTTTCATGACGAAGCAGACGCGCGAGAGCGATTTGAAGCTCTTCGCCAATCTGGCGGAGGCGCCCGCTTTCCGCACGCCCGCCGACATACCCTTTTCGATCCTGCTGCCGGCCTTCGTCACCAGCGAACTCAAGACCGCGTTCCAGATCGGCTTCATGATCTTCCTGCCGTTCCTCATCATCGACCTTGTCGTCGCGTCGACGTTGATGGCACTGGGTATGATGATGTTGTCGCCGACGATTATCTCCATGCCGTTCAAGCTGCTGCTGTTCGTGCTGGTCGACGGATGGGCGCTGACCATGGGGAGTTTGGCGGGGTCGTTCGCGACATGAGCGGACCTGTGCCCCTTCATCCGTTCAGTTTGAGCCTGTCGAGAACCGTCGCGCGCGGGTTCTCGACAGGCTCGAACCCAACGGATTGAGGTCGGGAGCTGTGGAAAACGCCGATTTCTTCATGGGCCTCGCCCAGCAGGCGCTGTGGATCACGGCGCTCGCCGCCGCGCCCATCCTGATCCCGGCGCTGATCGCGGGCCTCGTCATCGGCATGGTTCAGGCGGCGACATCGATCAACGAACAGACGTTGAGCTTCATCCCCAAGCTGCTGGTGGTGGGCACGATGCTGGTGATCTTCGGCGGGTCGATCATGGTGCTGATCGCCGATTTTACGCGCGAGATTTTCGAGCGCATCCCGGACCTTTTGCAATGAAGGGGCGGCAATGATCGCGCCGGGCTTTCAGGGCGTGGAGACGCAGCTTTGGGTCTGGCTGATCGCAATGATCCGGCCCGGAGCGGCGTTCATCGCGGCGCCGGTGTTCGGCGCGCCGGCGGTGCCGCTGCAATTGCGGTTGATCCTGGCGCTGGCGCTCGGCCTTGCCGCATTGAACAGCGTGACGATCGCGTTGCCGCAGGACGGCGTCGCCAGTTTCGAAGGCGTGATGCTGGTCGCGGGCGAAGTGCTCGCCGGCCTCGCCATGGGGTTCGCGGTACAGATCGGCTATGCCGCCGCCTTCGTCGCGGGGGAAACGATCGGCAACGCCATGGGCCTCAATTTCGCGGCGATGGTCGATCCGTCGTCGGGGCAGGGCACGCAGGCGGTCGGGCAGTTCCTCTCGATCCTCGCCACCTTCCTGCTGCTCGGCATGGACGGGCACCTGTTGCTCGCGAGCTTCGTGGTGCAAAGCTATGTGGCGATACCGCCCGGCGGCGCGCTGCTGTCGAACGATGCGGTGTGGCACATCATCGAATTTGGCGGATCGCTGCTGGGCATGGGGGTGACGGTGGCGCTGCCGGTCGCCTTCGCGCTGGTGCTGGTGCAGATCGTGATGGGGATGCTGGCGCGCGCCGCGCCGTCGCTCAACCTATTTGCGGTGGGCATGCCGATGGCGATGATGGCGGGGCTGGTGCTGCTCGCCATCGCCGCGCCGATCATGGCGGAGGGGATGACCGCCGCGCTGAAGGCTGGTCTCGAACAGGCCCGCTCGCTCTCGGAGGGCCGCTGAGATGGCGGGCGGGAACGAGGGCGGCGAAAAGACCGAAAAGCCGACACAGAAGAAGTTGCAGGACGCCGCCAAGAAGGGCGACATCCTCCAGTCGCGCGAACTGGGCACGGCGATGGTGGTGATGGCCGGCATCGGCTGCATGGCGGTGATCGGCCCTTCGCTGATCGAGGCGCTGTCGGACATGCTGGCGGACGGGCTGCGCTTCCGGCGGGAAGATGTGGTGGATTTCTCCCCCGCGCAAAGAGGGCTGGACCTGCTGGCGGGCATCGCCCTGCCGGTCGCGGGCGTGATGCTGGCGACCTTCATCGCCGCCATCGCCGCGCCGGCTTTGCTGGGGTCGCTGGGCTTCCGCCCCGGCGCCTTCGCACCCAAGCCCGAGAAGATGAACCCGATGGCGGGCATCAAGCGCATGTTCGGGATGCAGGGCCTCATCGAACTGGTGAAGTCGATCGCCAAGGTCGGGCTGCTCGGCAGCATCGGCGTGTGGCTGATCTGGGACCGGCTGACCGACATTTTCGGCTTGGGCAAGGCGGGCATCGGCCCGGCCATGGCGGAACTGGGCAACCTGTTCATCCTGACCTGTCTGCTGATGGCGGGCGGGCTGTTCCTGATCGCGGGGATCGACGTGCCCGCGCAGCTGATGCAGCGCGCCAAGCGCCTCGGCATGACCAAGCAGGAAGTGAAGGACGAGCATAAGGAAAGCGAAGGGTCGCCGGAGCTGAAAGGGTATATCCGCCGCCGCCAGTTCGAGGTGCTGAGCGGATCGACCCGCAAGGCGGTGGCCGAAGCCAGCGTCATTATCACCAACCCGACCCATTTCGCGGTGGCGCTGCGCTACAAGCCGGGGCAGGACGCCGCCCCCGTGGTGGTCGCGCGCGGATGCGACGCGATCGCGGCGGCGATCCGCGAGCTGGCGGACACGAACGGGGTCACGGTGCTGCAATATCCTGACCTCGCCCGCGCCATCTACTTCACCAGCCGCGCCGGGCAGATAGTCAACGAAGGGCTCTACATGGCGGTGGCGACGGTGCTGGCCTTCGTCTTCAGGGTCGAGAACCGGATGGCGAGCGAACTCGACCGGCCGTTCATCACCGTGCCCGACGATATGCGATTCGATGCGGACGGGCGCAAAGTCTAGCTTTTGAGCCGGTTGAGGCATCGCTGAAATTTTTTTGAAGAAAAGATTAAAGTCGGGGCGCGCCGGTCCGTTCTCTGTCCTTGGGGACGCAGGATGGTGGTGCGTCATGAACGACTATGTTTCGCGTGTCGAATTGACGCCGGTCGACCGGACGGTCGTCCGCGCGCCATCCTCTGCGGCCGCGGTTCAGCCGGTGGCCGCCAGCCGAGCCAATGACGCGCTGACTCGCGACGGGCGCGGGAGCGCGCCGCCGCCCGAGCAGCCCGACGCTGCCCAGGAACTCGCCAGTGTCGCCGAATATGTCGAGGTTCATGCCCGCATTTCCGAGATATTGGCGGACCTCAATGCCGGCCGCGCCGATGTGCGGGGGGCAACCGATGCGGTCGACGCCCTGATCCCCCGCCCGATCGTGATCGTGCCGCTGCCGCCCGCCAGCAAGGAAGCGGTCGAACATGCCGCCGCTATCGCCAAGCGGATCGTCGAGCGCGCCGCCTACGCCCATGCGGCGCAGGCGCATGTGGCGCGCGGCACGGTGGAGCAGATCGCGGCATCAGGCGGCGGCGCGGCTTTAGGGTAAAATCATTCCTAAAGGTCTTGGCGTTAGGGCCGTTCTACCCTCTTGAAAGGACGGTCCATGACTTCGGTAGGCAGCAGCATCCTGACATCGCTGGGCGCGGGATCGGGCATCGACACCGCCTCGCTCGTCGCGAGCCTGGTGAAGGCGACGCGCGAGCCCAAGGAAGGCGCGATCACGAGCCGCCAATCGCTCAACAGCGCGCGCATTTCCGCGCTGGCCTCGGCCATCGGCTCGCTCGACACGTTCGCCGACGCGCTGACATCGGTGCTGTCCGACGCCGCCTATACCGGCACCCCCAACAGCAACGACGCCAGCATCGCCAGCGTCAGCCTGCTGAGCGGCGGCTCGCCCCAGGGCCTGCCCGCACAGCTCACCGTCGAGCAGCTCGCGACCAGCCGGGTGCTCAACAGTTCCGCCACCGCAGGCGCGACCGGCAGCACCGCGGTCGGCACCGGCAGCATCACCATCACCACCGCATCGGGCCAGACCAAGACGATCACGATCGATTCGACCAACAACAGCTATGCCGGCCTTGCCGCCGCGGTGAATGCGTCGGGCACTGGCGTGACCGCGCGGGTCGTGACGGACGCGAGCGGCACCCGCCTGGTCTTCAAGGGCGAAACCGGCGCGGACAATGATTTTTCCTTGAGCGTATCGGGCGCGGCCAGCGGCAGCGTGCTGGAAGGGCTTGCCTGGAACGGCACCAATAGCGCGACGATCAGCAGCACGTCGGCGCCGCAGAACGCCAAGATCACGCTCGACGGCGTGGAATATGAATATGCCAGCAACAGCGTCGACGGCGCGATCCCGTACCTGCGGATCGACCTCAACAAGGCGTCGCCGGGCACCACCGTCACCCTGTCGATGAGCCAGCCGACCGCCGGGCTTTCCGACCTGCTCAAGGAATTTGTCGACGCCTACAACACGCTGATGAAGGCGCTCAACACCGCGACGGCGACGGGCACCGACCAATCGAACTCCGGCGTGCTGAACGGCGTGTCGGGCGTGCGGGACATGAAGAAGCAGCTGGCGGCGCTGACCTCCACGCCTCTCGCCTCGACCGGCACATACCGGACGCTGGCCGACATCGGCGTCACCACCAATCGCGACGGGACGCTGAGCCTCGACACGGCGATGCTGGCGCGGGCAATGGAAAGCGATCCGGCAGGCGTGACCAACATGGTCAATCCGCAGGCGTCGACCGCAGCGAATCCGGGTCTTGCGAGCCTCATGGATCGGGTACGCGACAATATCGAGAAGGACGACGGGCCGCTCAAGCTGGCGCAGGAGCGTTATGGCGAACTGGCCGACGACTTTGCGAAGCAGCTCGAAAAGCTGGACGACCAGATGACCGACTATGAGGCGAGCCTCACCAAAATCTATGCGTCGATGGAAACGCGCCTCAGCGCGCTCAAGGCGACGCAGAGCTACCTCGATCAGCAGATCAAGGTGTGGACCAACAGCAAAGACTAATCCGGGGACGAAGAGCGATGTTCTACAATCAGGGCTATGCAGGCGGGACGGCGGCGCGGCGCTATGCGGCGGTGCATAGCGGCAGCCGCACTGAAGGCGCGACGCCCCATGGCCTCGTCAAGATCCTGTTCGACGAGCTGATCCTGGCGCTGGAAGCCGCCGCGCTCGCCGAGCGCAACGGCGACCGCATGAAGGTGTCGGACAAGCAGGCGCGCGCCATGTCGATCCTGTTCGCGCTCGAATCGAGCCTGGACCATGACAAGGGCGGCGACATCGCCATGGGCCTCGCCCAAATCTACCGCGAGGCGCGTCGCCTGCTGATGCAGGGGGCCAAGGAACGTTCCGCCGCGCCGATCGATCAGGCGCGCGCGATGATCGCGGAAATCGCCGACGCCTGGAACCAGATCGGGTAAGTCGACCCGCCGTCCGCCGGCCCGATGCAGCGGGGTTGCGCGCCCTTCTGGCCATCGGTATAGGCGGCGTTCGCAACAGGCGGCCCGGCGGGGGCCGCCTTTTTGCGTTTCGGACCACATGCGAAAGGGAAGGCCCATGTCGATTACGCCGCTCATGCCCGTTTACCCCCGGTGCGATGTGCGTCCGGTGCGAGGCGAGGGTTGTTACCTGATCGGGGAGCGCGGCGAGCGCTATCTGGATTTCGCGAGCGGGATCGCGGTCAACCTGCTAGGTCATGGGCACCCGAAGCTGGTCAAGGCGATCGCCGACCAAGCGGCGACGCTGATGCACACGTCCAATCTCTACGGGATGCCGCTGGGCGAGACATTCGCGCAACGCCTCGTGGACAACACGTTCGCCGACACCGTCTTCTTCACCAATTCGGGGGCGGAAGCGGTCGAGTGCGCGATCAAGTCCGCGCGCCGTTATCACTATGCCAATGGCGAGGCGCACCGGCACAAGATCATCAGCTTCGACAACGCCTTCCACGGGCGGACGCTGGGGACGATCTCAGCCACGAGCCAGCCGAAGATGCGCGACGGGTTCGAGCCGCTGCTGCCCGGTTTCCAGGTGGTGCCGTTCAACGATCTCGACGCAGCGACCGCCGCCGTCGATGACAATACCGCCGGCTTCCTGCTGGAGCCCGTGCAGGGCGAGGGCGGCGTGACGCCGGCGACGCAGGAATTCCTGAAGGGCCTGCGCGCGCTGTGCGACGAGAAGGGGCTGCTGCTGATCCTGGACGAGGTGCAGTGCGGCTATGCCCGCACCGGCACCTTCTTCGCCCATGACCAATATGGCGTGACGCCGGATATCATGGCGGTGGCCAAGGGGATCGGCGCGGGCTTCCCGCTCGGCGCCTGCCTTGCGACGGAGGAAGCGGCGAAGGGCATGGTGTTCGGCACGCATGGTTCGACCTATGGCGGCAACCCGCTCGCCATGGCGGCGGGCCTTGCCGTGCTGGACGAAGTGCTGAGCGACGGGTTCCTGGACCATGTGCAGGCGATGGGCGCGCGGCTGCGATCGTCGCTCGAGCAGCTCATCCCCAATCATGACGGCATGTTCGAGGATGTGCGTGGCATGGGGCTGATGCTCGGCATCCGCATGAATGACGCCTATGACGCGCGCGGTTTCGTCGCGCATCTGCGGGACCATCATGGCCTGCTGGCGGTGTCGGCGGGGCAGAATGTGGTTCGCATCCTGCCGCCGCTCGTCATCGAGGAAAGCCATATCGCCGAAGCCATCGAGAAGATTTCCGCCGGTGCGCGGAGTTTTTCCGAGGCGAAGGCGGCCTAGGGTATTCATTCCTGCTCCGGCCTTGAGCCGGAGCCCAGGGTCGACTTGCGCAATCTCGCCCTGGGCTCCTGCTTTCGCAGGAGCACGGCATTTGTTTGAGGGCATAGCATGCCAAAGCATTTCCTGAACCTCACCGATGCGGGCGGCGACGCCATCGCCGCGATGATCGCCGACGCCATCGACCGGAAGGCCGCGCGGGCGGGCAGGCCCAAGGGCGCGGCGGATGCCGACGCGCCGCTCGCCGGCCATACGCTGGCGATGATCTTCGAGAAGAATTCGACGCGTACCCGCGTGTCGTTCGACATGGCGATCCGCCAGCTCGGCGGCACGTCGCTGATCCTCGACGGCGCGACCAGCCAGCTTGGGCGCGGGGAGAGCATCGCCGATACGGCGCGCGTTCTGTCGCGCATGGTCGACGCGATCATGATCCGCACCGACGATCATGCCAAGATTGAGGAAATGGCGCATCACGCGACCGTTCCGGTCATCAATGGCCTGACTGACCTGTCGCACCCGTGCCAGATCGTCGCCGACCTGCTGACTGTGGTGGAGCATGGAGTGGCGCTGCCGGGCAGCCAGTGGGCGTGGCTCGGCGATGGCAATAATGTGCTCCATTCGATCATCGAGGCGGCGGGCCTCATGAAGTTCGACGTGCGCGTGGGCGTGCCGCAGGGCTATGATCCCGATCCCGCCTTTGCCAATGCGGCGCGCGCCGGGGGGGCCACGATCACCCTGACCCGCGATGCTGCGCAAGCGGTAGCGGGCGCGGACGTCGTTGTCACCGACACCTGGATTTCGATGGGCCAAGCCCATGCCGAAGAGAAGCTGGCGGCGATGATGCCCTACCAGGTCACGCCCGACCTGATGGCCCAGGCCAAGCGGCAAGCGAAGTTCCTCCATTGCCTTCCCGCCCATCGCGGTGAGGAAGTGGTGGAAGCGGTGATCGATGGCCCGCAGTCGCTGATCTGGGACGAGGCGGAGAACCGCATCCATGCCCAGAAGTCGGTGCTGCTCTGGGCGCTGGGGCGGCTCGGTTGAGATTTCGGGCGGGCTTCCTATCTAGGCGGCCTGCCCGCATCGCTGGATGCTCAAACCTGTTCCGGTGGTCCCGCCACCGGACGACCGGAGCCGTGACGTGAACTCTGCCCCCCATCTCGACCAGGCCCTTGGTTTCACCATCACCGAGCGTCATGCGCGCGGCCGGCTGGTGCGGCTGGGGCCGGTGCTGGACGAGGTGCTGGCCGCCCATGCCTATCCGCCCGCGATCGAGCGGCTGCTGGCGTCGGCGCTGGTGCTCGCCGCCCTGCTCGGCAGCACGCTCAAGGGCGAGGGCGGCCAGCTGACCTTGCAGGCCCAGACCGAGAATGGCGTCGTGCGCCTGCTGGTTGCCGATTACAAGAATGGCGCGCTGCGCGGCTATGCCCAGTTCGACGCCGACCGTTTGGCGGAGCTGGGGCCGGACCCGTCGCTGTTCGGGCTGTTCGGCAAGGGCTATCTCGCCATCACCTTCGACCAGGCCGTTACCGGCGAGCGCTATCAGGGGATCGTGCCGCTGGAGGGCGAATCGCTGGCGGACGCGGCGGAGCATTATTTCTTTCAGTCGGAGCAGATACCGAGCCTCATCCGCATTGCCACCCATCATGGCGCGGACGGGCGCTGCATCGCGGCCGGACTGCTGCTCCAGCATCTGCCCGAGGGCGAGGTGGGGCGCGAGCGGCTGCATGTCCGCCACGATCACCCGGAATGGGAGCATGTGCAGGTGCTGGCCGAAACGCTGAAAGGCGAGGAGCTGACCGATCCCGACCTGCCGCTGCCCGACATCCTTTGGCGATTGTTCCATGAGGAAGAGGAAGTGCGCGTCACAGAAACCGCGCCGCTGGCGAAAGGATGCCGCTGCGACCTGGCCCATATCCGCGATGTCATTGGCCGCTTCCCGGCAGACCAGCGCGCCGACATGGCCGACGAACAGGGGGTGATCGCGGTCGATTGCGCCTTTTGCGCGCGCATCTTCCCGATCGCGCTGGACAGCTTCGTCACCCATTGAAGTCGGCCGGTTGGTTAACGAAATTTGTAATTGAGGCAGGCCGCGCCTTTTCCGCTATGAAGCTGCCGCAATTGTAAGGCAGCAGGCGGGCTGACGGCGGGTGATGCTGCCGGCAATGTGGGGCTTATCGAAATGACGGGATTTGCGCGTGCATCGGGCGCCGCGATGGCGTTGTTCATGGCGGCGAGTGCCGGGGCGGCGAACGCGCCTGCGCCGGTGGCGCTGGCGGCGCTGGAGCCGGGCCAATGGGAATTGCGTGGCCGGGGCGAGGGGACGGAAACGCAGAAATTATGCGTAACCGACCTGCGCCAGCTGCTCCAGGTGCGGCACGGCAAGGCGCTGTGCCGCAGCTTCACCGTCAGCGACAGCCCCCATGCGGTGTCGGTCACCTATGATTGCGCGGGCGCGGGCAATGGCCGCACCGACCTGCGCGTCGAAACCTCGCGGCTGGTGCAGATACGCACCCAGGGCGTGGCTGGCGGCGCGCCCTTCGCCATCGCGGCCGAGGCGCGGCGCGTCGGCGCCTGTGCGGGGTGAACCTTGCGCTCCCCCGGCAGGAGCGGTAGCGCGGCGCCATGGTTGCCAACAATAATGGAAAATTCGCCGTCGTGCTGCTTTCGGGCGGGCTCGACTCCATGGTGGCGGGTGGGCTGGCGCGCGAAGCGGGCTATCGCATCCTCGCTTTGTCGATCGACTATAATCAGCGGCATCGGGTCGAACTGCGCGCCGCCGCGCGCGTCGCCGAATCGCTTAACGCCATCCGTCACATCGTGCTGCCGCTCGACCTCACCGCTTTCGGCGGGTCGGCGCTGACCGCCGACATCGCCGTGCCGAAAACGGGCGTGGGCAGCGACATTCCGGTCACCTATGTGCCGGCGCGCAACACCATCTTCCTGTCGCTGACGCTGGGGCTGGCCGAGGTGGCGGGCGCGAGCGACATCTATATCGGGGTCAATGCGCTCGACTATTCGGGCTATCCCGATTGCCGGCCCGAGTTCATCGACGCCTTCCAGAAGATGGCGACGCTGGCCACCAAAGCGGGGGTGGAGGGGCATCCGATCCGCATCAACACGCCGCTGCAATATATGAGCAAGGCCGACATCGTGCGCGAAGCCGACCGGCTGGGCCTGGACGCGGGGGTGAGCTGGTCCTGCTACGACCCGAGGCCGGATGGCAAGCATTGCGGCCTGTGCGACAGCTGCCGGCTGCGCTCCAAGGGGTTCGAGGAAGCCGGCATCCCCGATCCCACCGTTTACGCGACGCGGCCCTGAAAGGCGGCAGGCGATGAGCTATGCGGTCAAGGAGATGTTTCTGACGCTTCAGGGCGAGGGGGTGCAGGCCGGGCGGCGCGCGGTGTTCCTGCGCTTTGCCGGGTGCAATTTGTGGAGCGGGCGCGAGCAGGATCGCGCGACTGCCATCTGCCGCTTCTGTGACACCGATTTCGTCGGCACCGATGGCCTGGGCGGTGGGCGCTTCGCCGATGCGGACGCTCTGGCCGACGCGGCGCTGGGCTTCTGGGGCGACGGCGCGGAGGAGCGCTATATCGTGCTGACCGGCGGCGAGCCGATGTTGCAGGTGGACGATGCGCTGGTCGACGCGCTCCATGCCCGCGGCTTCACCATCGCGATCGAGAGCAACGGGACGATTGCGGCGCATCCGGGGATCGACTGGGTCTGCATCAGTCCCAAGGCGGGGAGTGCGGTCGTCCAGCAGTCGGGCGACGAGCTGAAGCTGGTCTGGCCGCAGCCGGGCGGCGGGCACAGCCTGGCGCAAGTGGACGCGATGGCGGGATGGGCCTTCTCCCATCATCTGATTCAGCCGCTCGATGACGCCCATGCCGCTGACAATGCCCGCGCCGCCATCGCGCTCGTCATGGACCGGCCGCAATGGCGGCTGACGGTACAGGCGCATAAATATCTGGGGTTGCGTTAGGCCGTCAGGGTTTGATGCCGACCCGCTCATTGTAAGCCTGCTGGCAAACCGGCAGGAGCGCGCCCTTCTTCCAGCATTTGGGGTCGAAGGAGGGGAGGGCCAGCGTATAGTCGTAGCCGGGCGTGCCATAATATTGCTCGCCGGCCGCGACGGTCGACTTCCTGATCGATCCCAGCCCCTTGCGCGCGACATCGTGCAGCGTGCCGCGATCGGCGAAGATCGCGTCGCGGCCGACCTTTGCCGACAGCTGGCAGAAGCCTTTCTGCGCCTGCACCGTCGAATAGCTGGAATAGATGCGGGTATTATACATGTCGGAGGCAGACTGGCCCGCCTTGCCCTTCCCCACGGTGCGCTGGAAATAGGCCAGGATCGTCGCCTGCGCGGCGTCCAGTTCCGCGTCATGATGGGCGATCATGGCATTATAGTTGCTGGTGGTGAGCAGGGTCGGATCGAAATCGCACTGGAGCGCGGCGACATTGAGCGCGGCGCGCAGGTTCCAGGCGAGACCGGCCTTGATCTCGTCCGCGGTCGCGCCCGGCATGCCGAGCGCGGTCGCCGCGGCGGCGTCGGTCAGCGGGGGGGCGCTGAAGTCGGGCGGCGACCAGAAGAATTGCGCCACGGCGGGTTGCGCCGAAAGGGCGGCGGCGGCCAGCGCCATGGCGGCAGCGCGACGCAGAGGGAGAGGAAGACGGGTCACTAATGCCTCTTTGACATGCGCGGGGCGGGCATCGATGCAGTCGCGCCGCTGTATCGCTGCTGAATGCTTATTGGTCGGCGACGACTTCGGCGTCGGCGGCCGGCTTTTCCTCGGCGGGTCTGGGCGCGCTGCTGTTGCCTGACGCATTGCCGGGCAGGGCGACGGCGGTGCCTTCGCTCTGGACGCCGTCGAGATCGGTCATGGCGTCGGTCGCGGTGCCGTCCACCACTTCCATATCCTTCATCTGCACCTTGGTGCTGCCCTCGTCCTTTCCGCCACAGGCGGCGAGGGGCAGACAGGCAGCGATCAGCGCGACGGCAAAGGGAAGGCGCATCCGGGTCTCCTAGCAATATGCCCGGCAGCCCCCGCCCGGCCAATGAAGCGCGGAACCTAGCGAGGCGCGGCGCAACTCTCAAGTCCCCCGCCGCAGCGGCCCAGCCGCCCGAGAAAGGCGGGGAAATGCGCTGCAAGCGCAGCGTCCAGCGCCGGCATGGAGGCGTTGCCGCCCAATGCTGCGATGCTGGTGACGGGATATTCGCTGATGCCGCAGGGCACGATGCCGCCGAAATGGGAAAGGTCGGGATCGACGTTGATCGAAAAGCCGTGTAGCGTCACCCAGCGGCGGACCCGGATGCCGAGCGCGCCGATCTTCGCCTCGCGTCCCTGCGCGTCGTCGGTCCAGATGCCGATGCGCCCTTCCGCCCGCCGCGCCGGGACGCCTACGTCGGCGAGCGCCTCGATCATCCAGCCTTCGAGATGTTGGACGAAGTTGCGGACATCCTTGCCGCGCGCGCCCAAGTCGATGTTGAGATAGCCGATGCGCTGGCCCGGCCCGTGATAGGTGTAGCGCCCGCCGCGTCCGGCGTCGAACACCGGGAAGCGGCGGTCGATCAGTTCGGCCGGATCGGCGCTGGTGCCGGCGGTGTAGAGCGGGGGATGTTCGAGCAGCCAGACGCGCTCGCCCGCCTCGCCCGCATGGATGGCGGCGGCGCGCGCCTCCATGTCGGCGAGCGCGTGCGGATAATCGACCGGCGCTTGATCGACCCGCCATTCGACGGCGGCGGGAAAGGGCGGGGAGGCGGTCATGCGGTTTCCTTGACTTGGGCGCGGCGAGCGATCAAGTCTCGGCCCGCATTTCCCGACAACAAAGCAGGCAGCAAAGATATGGCGACGATGTCGATCGGCAAGGCGTGGGAGGAAACGGTCGCCTTCGTCGCGCGCGAAGCGTCGCTGCTGTTTCCGGTGGTGCTGCTGTTCGTGGCGCTGCCCGGCCTCATCCTTCAGGAGATGACCCCGCCAGAGTTGCAGGCCTGGTTCGCGAAGCCGAATATGGATGCGATCCCTGCCATGCCGCCGGGTTTTGGGCTTGCGATGCTGCTGACGATCGTCCTCATCTGGTTCGGGTCGCTGGCGCTGTTCGCGCTGGCGCTGCGGCCGGGGATCAGCGTCGGGGAAGCCTTGAGGCTCAGCCTCGCGCGGCTGCCGGTGCTGCTGGGTACGGCGGCGCTGGTGGTCGCCGCGTTGGTGATCGGGGTGATCGCGATCGCGCTGGTCGGCGGGCTTGTCGCCTCGCTGTCTAAGGCGGCCGGTGCGCTGATCGGGCTGATCGCGGGCGCGGCGGCGATCGGCGGGATGATCTATGCCAGCATCCGGCTGGTGCTGCTCAATCCTGTGGTGATCGACGGACAGTCGGGAGTGATGGAGTCGCTCCGCCGTGCCTGGGCGCTGACGCGGGGACATTTCTGGCGGCTGCTGGCCTTTTTCATCGTCATCATGCTGCTGTCGGCGGTGGCGGGCTCGGCCGCGCAGTTGGTGTTCGGCCTGCTCGGTAGCCTTGTCGGCGGGCCGGATGGCGCGCGGCTGGCTGGCGGCATAGCGAGCGCGGTCGTGTCCAGCATCGTGCAGGTATATATGCTGGTGATGCTGGCGCGGCTGTATCGTCAGGCGGCGGGCTGAACTATTCCAGCATCATTTTATTCGAGGACTGGGGCGTGCGGGGCGGCGTCGCGGGGCAGGATGCCGGCGAGGCGCGGATCGGCGAAGGTTTCGACTTCGCGCGCGAAAGGCACGAAGCCCGATTTTACATAGAAGCCGATCGCGGCGGGGCTGTCGAGGGTGCAGGTGTGGACCCAGAAGCGCTCCACCCCCTTGCGCCAGGCCAAAGCCTTCGCCTGCGCCATCAGCCAGCGCCCGAGCCCCTTGCCGGTGAGTTCGGGGACAAGGCCGAAGAAACTCAGTTCGCAGTCGGGGAGTGCGCGGAAATCCAGTTCGAGCAGGCCCAGCTCCGTGCCGCGCGGGTCGGTGACGGCATAGACCTCCACGGCAGGATCCTGGAGGATCGCGGCCAGCGCATCGTCCGCCATCACCAGCCGGGAGAACCAGAGCCAGGGTTCGCCGACGCGGCGGAACAGGGTGCGGTAGGCGGCAAGATCGGGCGTCTTCCACGGCACGAGTCGCAGCGGGGCGGGCGGGATCGGCGCGGGACGAGGGCGTTCGCGCATTTCCAGATGGGTGACGATGGTCGCCACCATGCCCGGCTCGACCGGCGTCAGCGGCATCAGTTCCAGCTCGCCATTGGCGGCAGGCTCATCAGGATCGCGTCGATATTGCCGCCGGTTTTGAGCCCGAAGAGCGTGCCGCGATCATGCACCAGATTGAATTCGGCATAGCGCCCGCGCCATTCGAGCATCGTCGCGTAATCGGCGTCGGTCCATGGTTCGCCCATGCGGCGGCGGACGATCGGCGGGAAGGCGTCGAGGAACGCATCTCCGACGGCGCGGGTGAAGGCGAAATTGGCGTCGAACGCAGCATCGTCAGGGCATTCGAGATGATCGTAGAAAATGCCGCCGACGCCCCGATGCACGCCGCGATGCGGGATGAAGAAATAGTCGTCGGCCCATGCCTTGAAGCGCGGATAATGGTCCGGGTCATGGGCGTCGCAGGCGGCTTTGAGCACGGCATGGAAATGGGCGGCGTCCTCGTCCCGCGGGAGTGGAGGGTTCAAATCCGCGCCGCCGCCGAACCAGCTTTTGGTGGTGACGAGATAGCGCGTGTTCATATGGACGGCGGGGACATGGGGGTTCGCCATATGCGCGACCAGGCTGATGCCCGTGGCGAAGAAGCTGGGGTCGTCCGCCGCGCCATGGATGGTTTGGGCGAATTGGGGCGCGAACTGGCCGCCGACGGTCGAGACGTTGACGCCGACCTTCTCGAATATCTTGCCCTTCATCACGCCGCGCACGCCGCCGCCCCCTTCGCCGGGTTCCTGTCCTTCGGCTTCGCGATCCCAGGCGATATAGTCGAACGTCGCGTCGCTCCCGGCCTCTCGCTCGATCGCCTCGAACTCGGCGCAGATGCGGTCGCGCAGCGATTCGAACCAGGCGCGGGCGGCCTGCTGGCGGGGGTCGAGGTGGAGCATGGCGCTTTTCCGTGGTGACAGGACAGAGCGGGCGATGCCCGCCGCTGCGCCAAGTTGCAAGAGGGGCGGGGCGGCGTCGGACAATCTGTCATTGACGCTCCGGCCGCCTTCTGGTCCTAGGAGGGCCTGCCGCAAGAGGAGAGGGCCGCACCGATGATCCAATGGCTCGCCCGGCTGCGGCACTGGCTCCGCCCCACTTTGCTGGGCCGCCGGCAGTTGTTCGCCATGCTGCGGCGGGGTGACCGCTTCGTCACCAAGCATCGCGTCCGGGCGCTTTGCCGCACCGTCAGCATCGGCGAGCGGCTGGCGGTGACGCGGGTGCTGGGGCGGTACAAGATGTATGTCGACCCCAGCGACTATGCGATCTCGGTCCATCTGATGATGGACGGCTATTGGGAATTATGGCTGTCGGAAGAGATCGCGCGGACGGTGAAGCCCGGCATGGTCGCGGCCGATGTGGGCGCCAATCTTGGCTATTTCACGATGCTGATGGCGGACCTGGTGGGGCCGTCGGGCAGGGTGCTGTCGTTCGAGCCCAATCCGCAGGTCGCGGGGCTGCTGCGGCGGAGCCTGCACGCCAACGGGTTCGAGCCGATCGTGGCGCTGGAGCCCGATCCCCTTGGGAGCGACAGCGGATCGCCGGTGACGCTCTACTGCCATCCCGATCAGGCGGGCGGCGGGTTCGTGACGACCGTGCCGCATGAGGGCTTTGGCCTGGCGGTGCCGCTGACCATAAGGCGGTTCGACGAACATCCCGACGCGATGCGGGTCGCCTTCGTCAAGATCGACGCGGAGGGCAGCGAGCCGGCGATCTGGGAGGGGATGTCGCGGATGCTGGCGGGCGATGCGCTGCGGACGGTGGCGCTGGAATGGGCCTCCTGCCGCTATCCCGATCCGGCCGCTTTCCTCGACCGGCTGCTCGCGCCCGGTTTCTCGCTGGCGCGGATCGACATGACGACGGGCGTGATCCCGGCGACCCGAGACGCGCTGCTGGCCGCGCATCCCGAAGAGGAATGGATGCTGCTGCTGCGGCGGTGACCCGCGCGAATCGCTTAGCCGGGAAAGCCGTTCGTCTGGCGCAGCGCTTCGGCGACGGCGATGCCGGTCGAGACCGCCACGTTGAGCGAGCGGAAGCCCGGCGCCATGGGTATGCGGATGCGGATATCGGCCATGTCGCGGACCTCGACCGGGACGCCGGCGCTTTCCGATCCCATCAGCAGCACGTCATTCGCCAGGAACCGCACCTCCGGCAGCCGCTGCGAGGCGTGGGCGCTCAGCAGCAGCAGGCGGCGGCCTTCCGCACGCCGCACTGCGTCAAAAGCCGCGAAATTGGCGTGGCGGGTGACATCCGCCGCCGCGCCATAATCCATCGCCGCACGTTTCAGCCGCGCGTCGGAGAAGGCGAATCCGGTCGGCATGATGATGTCCACCGGCACGGCAAAGCAGGCGGCGAGGCGCAGGATGGCGCCGACATTGCCGGCGATTTCGGGCTGGTACAGGGCGATACGCATGGCCGCGCCATAGGCGATGGACGCCTTTTGTAACAGTGGGGGCAAGATTGCGGTTGGCAAAGCGCGCGCTTCCCGGTTATCAGGCCCCCGATCCGCGCCGGAGGGGGAAGGCGGGGCGCTGCGGCGCACCCTAAATCCCTTGAAAATCACAGTCGGTCCCGGCAATGCGGTGTGTCAGGGAAGTCTTGCAAGGGTAGAGGTGCATGGCGAGCGTTGAGCATAGTGACGGGCAGGCTCTTTCCGGCGGGGAAGGGGTGCGCCGCCGCGACTTCATCAATGTGGCGGCGGTCAGCTTCGCCGGCGTCGGCGCCGCCGTCGTCGCGCTGCCCCTCATCAACCAGATGAACCCCAGCGCCGACGTGCTGGCGCTGGCATCGACCGAGGTCGACCTGTCGGCGATCCAGCCGGGGCAGGCGATCAAGACCACCTTCCGGTCGCAGCCCCTGTTCGTGCGGCAGCTGACGCCCAAGGAAATCGCCGAGGCCGACAAGGTCGACGCCTCCACGCTGCGCGATCCGCAGACGCTGGAAGAGCGCACCGTCGACGGCAAGAAGCAGTGGCTGGTCACCATGGGCGTGTGCACGCACCTGGGCTGCGTGCCGCTGGGCGCGGGCGAGGGCGAGAACAAGGGCGAGTTCGGTGGCTATTTCTGCCCTTGCCACGGGTCGTCCTACGACACCGCCGCCCGCATCCGTAAAGGGCCTGCGCCCAAGAATCTGGAAGTGCCGAAGTACAGCTTCACTTCCGACACCGCCATTCTCGTGGGCTGAGGGGGACCGTCATGAGCTTTCCATGGGCTGAACATTATACCCCCAAGCATCCGGTGATGCAGTGGGTCGACGAGAAGCTGCCGCTGCCGCGCCTCGTCTATAACGCGATCGGCGCGGGCTATCCGGTGCCGCGCAACCTCAACTATTTCTGGAATTTCGGCGTGCTCGCGGGCCTCGCCCTGGTGATCCAGATCGTCACCGGCGTCATCATGGCGATGCACTATGGCGCGAACGACCTGGTCGCGTTCGGCACCGTCGAGCAGACGATGCGCGACGTGAACGCGGGCTGGCTGATGCGCTACGCCCACGCCAATGGCGCGAGCTTCTTCTTCATCGTCGTCTATCTCCACATCTTCCGCGGCCTGTTCTACGGATCGTACAAGGCACCGCGCGAGATGGTGTGGCTGCTCGGCCTCGTCATCTTCCTCCTCATGATGGCGACCGCTTTCATGGGCTATGTGCTGCCCTGGGGGCAGATGTCCTACTGGGGCGCGAAGGTCATCACCGGCCTGTTCGGCGCGATCCCCGTGGTGGGCGAGCCGATCCAGACCTGGCTGCTGGGCGGTTTCGCGCCGGGCAACGCGTCGCTCAACCGCTTCTTCTCGCTTCACTTCCTGCTCCCCTTCGTGATTGCGGGTGTCATCATCCTGCACATCTGGGCGCTGCATATTCCGGGCAGCTCGAACCCGACCGGCGTGGACGTGAAGGGGCCGCAGGACACGGTGCCGTTCCACCCCTATTACACCGCCAAGGACGGCTTCGGGGTCGGCGTGTTCCTGATCCTCTTCTCGATCATGCTGTTCTACGCGCCCAATTATCTGGGCCACCCCGACAACTATATCGAGGCGAACCCGCTGTCGACGCCGGCGCATATCGTGCCCGAATGGTATTTCTGGCCGTTCTACGCGATCCTGCGCGCCTTCACCGTTGACTTCTTCTTCGTGCCGGCGAAGCTGCTGGGCGTGCTGGCGATGTTCGCGTCGATCCTGCTGCTCTTCTTCCTGCCCTGGCTCGACACGTCGCCAGTGCGGTCGGGCAATTACCGCCCGACCTTCAAGAAGTTCTTCTGGATCCTGATCATCGACGTGCTGATCCTGGGCTATTGCGGCGGCGCGCCGGCGGAAGAGCCCTATGTCATGATCAGCCAGGTCGCCGCGGCCTATTATTTCGCGCACTTCCTGATCGTCCTGCCGCTGATCTCGCGCTTCGAGAAGCCGTTGCCGCTGCCGGGATCGATCACGGAATCGGTGCTTAATCGCCACAACATAAAAGGCGAAGAGGATGCGCTGCCCGGCATGGGCGCCGATCCGCAGCCTTCGAACGCCGGTTAAGGGGGAACAGGATAATGGTTCGCATCGGCGCATTTCTCGTCGGCCTTTTCTTCGCGGGCTGGCTGCTGATCTCCTTCCTGGTGGGCGCGGTGGCCTATGTCTCCGAGCCGCCGCAGCCGACGGTGGAGCATGAGTTCCACCTGGCGCCCAAGCATGTCAGCTTCTCGTTCGACGGCCCCTTCGGCAAATATGACCAGCGGCAGTTGCAGCGCGGTTTCCAGGTCTTCAAGGAAGTCTGCTCGGCCTGTCACAGCCTGAAGTTCGTGGCGTTCCGCGACTTGGAAGCGCTGGGCTATAACGAGGCGGAAGTGAAGGCGATCGCCAAGCAGTGGGCGATCAAGACCCCCGACGTCGATCCCAAGACGGGCGAGGTCGCGGGCCGCGATCCGGTGCCGGCCGATCACTTCCCCAAGCCCTTCGCGAACAATGTCGCGGCGGCGGCGGCGAACAACAATGCGATCCCGCCCGACCTGTCGCTGATGACCAAGGCGCGGCACCATGGGTCGGCCTATGTCTATTCGCTGCTGACCGGCTTCCAGCCGCAGCCCGCGGAATTGCTGAAGGAATTCCCGGACGCCAAGACGCCCGAGGGGCTGCACTACAACCCCTATTTCGCCAACCTGAACCTTGCCATGGCGCCGCCGCTGACGGCCGATGGCCAGGTGACCTATGGCGACGGGACGAAGGCTACGGTCGACCAGATGGCGCAGGACGTGTCGGCCTTTCTCACCTGGACCGCCGAGCCCAAGCTGGAGAATCGCCGCGCGGCGGGTCTGGCGACGCTGATCTTCCTCGCGATCGCCACGGCGCTGGCCTACATGGCCTACCAGAATATCTGGGCGGAAAAGAAGAAGCCGGCCTGAGCCGCGCTTTCCCGCTCAAGACGGACGCATTGGGGCGCGGCATCCTTGAGGAGGCCGCGCCCTTTGCGTATGAAGGCGCGATATGAGCAGCGACAGCCTGACCGCCCTGGTCCGCACCATCCCGGACTTTCCGAAGCCCGGCATCCTGTTCCGCGACATCACCACCTTGCTGGCCGATGGCGCGGGATTGCGCGAGTTGGTGGGGCAGATGGCCGACATCGCCCGCCCGCTCGACCCGGACCTGATCGTCGGGATCGAGGCGCGCGGCTTCATCCTGGGGGCGGCGCTCGCGGCGGTGCTGGGCAAGGGGTTCGTGCCGGTCCGCAAGAAGGGCAAGCTGCCCGGCAAGACGGTCGGCATCGACTATGTGCTGGAATATGGCACCGACCGGCTGGAACTGCACGAAGGGCAGGTGCCGACCGGCGCGCGGGTGCTGCTGGTGGACGATCTGATCGCGACCGGGGCCACAGCGATCGCCGCGGCGCAGCTGCTCCGCGAGCAGGGGGCGAGCGTGCTCATGGCGCTGTTCGGCATCGACTTGCCCGACCTGGGCGGCATGGCGGCGCTGGAGGCGGAAGGCGTGGCGGCGCGGGCGATCATGGCGTTCGAGGGGCATTGAGGGCGCTGCGGCGCGCGGGCGAATTGTACAGCGATCTGTACAGCAGATTCGTATGTTTGTGATTTTCCTATCTGTAAGGTATTGAATTCAGGCTTCTTATTTTGCGGGTGCAGGAGACTGTTCGCCGCAGTCTGTAGGAGAATAGGATTTTTGGGTTCGTCCTCTTGTTTGAGGGGAGATGATGAATCAGCCGAGGATAAGCGCCGGCTCCAACCCATCCACCGCCGCCGCCAGCCGTTCGTCGATCAGGCCGAGCAGTTCCATCCAGCTGTGGATATGGGCAAGCTCGCCCGGCCCGTCCGACACGCCGCGCAGGCCCATCAGCGGCACGCCGAAGCGGGCGCAGGCGCGGGCAACGGCAAAGGTCTCCATATCCACCAAGTCGGCGTCGATCGCGGCATAGTCGTCGCCGCCCACGACATCCGCGCCGGTCGAGAGGCGCGCCAAGGGAAGCGCGAGCGGGGTGACGAGCGGCAGGTCGACGGGATGATCCACGAAGGGCGTCACCCCCTTCGTAAAGCCGAGGCGCGAGGCGTCCATGTCGCGCCAGGAAACGCTGGCGATCTGGAAGATTTGCCCCAGCGGGCAAATGCGCGACCCCGCCGAGCCCAAGCATATGGCAAGGTCGGGCAGCGCGTCGGCGCGGGCGAGATCGGCCAGCGTCACGCCCGTGGCGAGCGCCGCCTCGACCGGGCCGACGCCCGTCAGCAACGGGGTGAAGCGGGCGCGCAGATGCGGCCCATATTCCGCCTCCACCGCCATGATGAAGAGGATGCGCTTTCCGCCGATCGTCTCGCATGGCACGGTCACTGGCTGTTTTCCCTGATGGTTGGCGAAGGCGCCACCATTTAAAATGACCCGTGCGTCCTGAGTAGTCCCTTCGAGTGCCTGCAAGGATGGCGTAGCGACGGACCAGCGCCGCGCGGATGCTTCGATACTTGAGCAGGTCGGATCGTCCGGGGGACGACCCTGACCCGCTCAACTTCGACTTCGCTCAGCTCTGCTCGGCACGAACGGAGTGGTTCAGATCGGCCCCACTTTTTGCGGGGAAGAAAGTCCGTGGCGCCTACCGATCTCGATCAGCGCAGGTCGATATGGCGCACCGGAACATAGGAAAAGCCCGCTGCTTCAGCGCGAAGCGGCGGGCTTTGTCATGGTGGGAGTGGCAAGGATTGGCCTTGCGGTCGGCGCTGAGCGCAAGGCGGTGATGGGCGAGAAGCGCCGCAAGGACATGACAATCCCGGAAGATGGTGCATGGCGGCAGCCGGAGCCTTGCCCGCCAGGAGCAGCCTCGTCCATCGATCACACAAATGGCGGGCCTATGGCCGCAATGTCATGCCTTTCAGCGTCGCCTTGCCTTCCAGCGCAGCGTCGCCAGCGAAATGGCCTATACGCAAGCGGTAGGCGCCGGCGTCCAATTTCCAGCCGGGGGCGGCTTCATCGAAGCGGGCGATGACGCGGGGATCGACCGTCAGCGAGACATGACCCGTCTCGCCTGGCTGAAGCCGCAGCTTCTGGAAGCCCGCCAGCCTGTAGGCCCTGGTTCCGGCAGCGCTCATAGCCTCCACATAGAGCTGTGGCACATCGGCGCCTGCGCGCTTGCCGCTATTGGTGACATCGAAGTCCACGACCAGCCTGTCGCCGCCCTTCACGCGCAGGTTAGCGTAGTCGAAGCGGGTGTAGGTGAGGCCGTAGCCGAAGGGAAACAGCGGCTTGCGCTGCGTGGCGGCATACCAGCGATAGCCGACATCCGCGCCTTCCTTATAGTCGACCGCGAAAGGGGCAACCCCGCCGCTCATGCCATAAACCGTCTTGTCACCGGCGTCGCGTCGCGCATCGGCTGCGCGCAGTTCAGCAAGGCCCAGCGGTTCGGGCCGGGGTGCCTGATCGGCGCTGACCGGGAAGGTGATGGGCAGCCGTCCTGAAGGATCGACTTCGCCCAAGAGGATGTTGGCGATCGCCTCGCCGCCGCGCTGGCCGGGATACCAGGCCTGCAATATCGCCGGCACGCGATCGATCCAGGGCATCAGCACCGGGCCGCCGCTTTCGACCACGACCAGCGTCTTTCCGTTCGCGCCGGCGACCGCGTCGATCAGGGCATCCTGATTGTCGGGCAGGGCCATGCTTTCGGGATCCTGCGCTTCGGTCCGCCATGCCCATGCGAAAACGATGGCCATGTCCGCGCCGCGCGCGGCAGCGGCCGCCGCGACCGGATCGCTGCCGTCGACATAGGTGACATCGGCCTGCGGCGCGAGCGCGCGGATGGCTTTCAGCGGGGAGGAGGCGTGCCAGGTGATGCGGGCGAAGGAGGCGGCGGCCCCCTTCGTCAGCGGGATTTCGACCGGCGCGCCGCCGACCGAGCGGACCTGCGACGATCCGCCGCCAGACAGCACGCCGACATCGGCGTGCCCGCCGATCAGCACGATCTTCTTCGCCGACTTGGCGAGGGGGAGGAGGTTGCCGTCATTCTTGAGGAGGACGATGCCTTCCTCCGCGGCGCGCTGTGCCACCTGGGCGTTGGCGGCATAATCGATCGGTTGCGCGCTGTCGGGCACAGGGTGATCCATCAGGCCGCTGTCGATGACGCCGAAGAGGATGCGGCGGACCATGTCGTCGAGCCGGGCCATCGGGATGCGTCCGGCCTTCACCGCGTCGGCGAATGCCTTGTCGAAGAACATCTGGTCGTCCAGTTCCTGGCCCGAGTCCTGGTCGAGGCCGGTGATCGCCGCCTTCTCCGTCGAATGGACGGCGCCCCAGTCGGACATGACCCAGCCCTTATAGCCCCAGTCCCGCTTCAGAACCGTGTTGAGCAGCCAGTCATTTTCGCAGGCATAGTCGCCATTCACCTTGTTATAGGCGCACATATAGGAGCCGGGTCGGCCGATTTCGGTTGCGATCTGGAAGGCGAGCAGGTCGCTTTCGCGCAGTTCCGCTTTGCCGATGCGGGCGTCGAGCACGGTGCGGCCGGTCTCCTGCGAATTCAGCGCAAAATGTTTGATCGTCGAGACGATATGGTTGCTCTGCACCCCCTTGATATGTTCACCCGCCATCACCCCGGCGAGCCATGGATCTTCGCCCAGATATTCGAAATTGCGACCAGCCCACGGATCGCGGGTCAGGTTGACGCCGCCCGCCAGCAGGATGTTGAAGGTCTTGGCGCGCGCCTCCGCGCCGATCATCGCACCGCCTTCATAGGCAAGCTGCGGATTGAAGGTCGCGGCCGTCGCGATGCTGGCGGGCAGGGCGGTGGCGACATCGCCCTTGCGCTGTTCGATCTGGTTGGCGACGCCGAGGCTGGCATCGCTTTCCCGCAGGGTAGGAATGCCGAGGCGCGGGATGCCGGGAATGTGGCCGGCCGACGGGATCATGCTGATCGGCGGAACGGGCTTTGCCAGCGGCGGGAAATAGCCGTGGATGAGCTGCAGCTTCTCATCCAGCGTCATGGCCCTGACCAGAGCGTCCGCGCGCGACTGCGACGCCTGCTGCGTGTCGGCCGCAGGCGCGGTCTGCGCGTGCGCGGTCAGGGTGGGAAAGGCGACCGCTGTCATCAGGGCTGCGATCAGGACGGTTTTGTTGGACAGGCGCATCAATTCACCTTGGCTGGATAGGAAGAGGCTTGGCGGCGATAATGGTCGAGCAGGGCGCGATGATCGGGAAGCGCGGCGCAGGCGCCGGCATGGGCGGCGCGCACCCTGGCGAAGGTCGAGCGCGCCTCCGCCGCGGTGGTATGGCCGGTGGGATGGGCCGGCAGTCGGGTCGCAAAGTTCATGCCGTAGAGGATATAATGGTAGCTGGGCGGCAGGAATGTTTCGAGGTCGACCAGGAAATCGAAGCGCGACGGCGGCCGATAGCGCCACTGGGCGAGCATGTCCCGCAGCGGTTCCGGAACAGAGGCAGGATCGGCATTGTCGCGCCAATAGGCTGTGTCCGTCCGGCGGGTGATGCAGTAGTGCAGCTTCAGGAAATGCACGATCCGCTCGAACCGGCCGGCCATCAGGCGGTTGAAGCTGCGCGCGGCGGCATCCCGCGCGGCGCGGTCCCCCGGCACCAGAAAGTCGCCGATCTTCTTGAGCGCCGCTTCGATCAGCATGATGCCGGTCGATTCCAGCGGTTCGAAAAATCCCGCCGACAGGCCGACCGCCACGCAATTCCCGATCCATTGGGTGTCGCGATAGCCGCATTCGAAGGTCAGGAGGCGCGGGGCGAGGCTGCCGTCCTTTGCGCCCACATAGGCGTGGAGGGTGGCGCTCGCTTCTTCGTCCGACGCATGGCCGCTGGAATAGACATAGCCGACGCCGCGCCGTCCGCTCAGGCCGATGTCCCAGGTCCATCCCGCATCATGCGCGGTGGCGAGCGTGTAGGGGCGCACCGGCGCGTCGGGCGCTGGGTAGGGCACCTGCACCGCCAAGGCGCGATCGTTGAACAGGGCGGACGCGCAGGAGGTGAAGCGGGCGCCCAGCTCTCGGCCGATCAGCAGCGCGCGGAAGCCCGAACAATCGAGGAAGAAGTCGCCCTCCACCCTGCGGCCATCCTCCAGCACAAGGGCCGCTATGTCGCCGTCCGCCGCGCGCTCCACGCGCGAGACCGTGCCTTCGATCCGGTTGACGCCCGCGGCAATCGATATGTCGCGCATATAGGCCGCGAAGCGCGGCGCGTCGAAATGATAGGCGTAGTTCATGGGACCGGAAAAGTCCGCGTCGCCGGGACGCTTGGGGCCGCGCCCGGCGCGGATCACCTGTTCCTGCACCGTGACCGCATCCGCCCAGGCGGGGCGGCGCGGGTCCGCGTCGGCGATCCAGTGCGGCAGCAGCGCCTCATCGTCGCCGCCCACCGGCAGGTTGAACGGATGGAAATAGCTGTCGGTCCCGGTGGACCATCCTTCGAACAGGACGCCCTGCTTGAAGGTCGCGTCGGCGCGAACCAGAAATTCGGCCTCGCTGATCCCCAGTGCCGCCAGGGTCGTGCGTATGGTGGGAAAAGTGCCTTCCCCCACGCCGATGATGCCGATGTCGCCGGATTCGACCAGCGTGACGTCGGGCATCTTCAGCGCGCGGGAAAGCCAGGCGGCGGCCAGCCATCCGGCCGTGCCGCCGCCCAGTATGACGATCCGAGGGGGAGAGGGGAGGTCGGTCGTCATGGATAGGCCCCCGGCTTCAGCCGATCAGAAATTGGCCCGAGCGCGAACGCCCCAGGTCCGGGGCGGCTGAAGGTTGGACAGGAACACCGGTTCGTAGCGGGGCGCGCCGAACGCCCCCGCGCCGGTGCGGATGCGGCCGTTTTCGATGTTCTGGACGAAGGCCTCCACCGAATAATTCTGGTCCGCGCTGGTGAAGCGGATCGACGCGTCGGACCGGAAATAGGCCTTCTGCCGATCCCAGTCGGTGCCATTGGTGCCACGGTCGGGCATGTTGTCTGCCGGCAGGTTGGCGTTCACGAACGGGTTGGCGTCGCCGTTGAAATAGCTCAGCCAGCTCTTCGTTTCATAATGGGTCGTGAAGCGCGGCGTGATCCGCGCGCCGCTCGCCAGCTCGAAATCATGTTCGTAGCTGAGGGTGGCGGAGAAGCGCGGCGCATGCGCCAGCTCGTTGCCCTTCAGCTCCACGATCGACGACGCCTTGCCGCCGTCATAGAGCCGCCCGTCGACGCTTTGCAGTTCATCGAGCTTGGTCTTCTGGACCGTCGCCGACAGCTGGACGCGGTCATTGTCGGTGAAGTTGGCATTGAGTTCGCCTTCCAGACCATAGGCCTTGGCGCCTTGCGCATTCTGGGTGACGATCTGGCTGCGAACGACATTGCCGGCCGCGTCGCGGAAGGTGACGGCCTGGTTGACCTGGTAACCCTTGAAGTCCGAATAATAGGCGGCAAGGTTCAGTGTCACGCGGCGGTCGAGCAGGCGCGTCTTGATGCCGACTTCATAGTTGGTCAGCGTTTCCGGATCGGTCAGGCCGGCATTGTCCTGGATGTTGCCCGACTTGAAGCCGGTCGAGATGCTGGCATAGCCGAGCGTGTCCGGCGCCAAGTCCGCGTCGACGCGGGCGAGGTAGGTCAGCTTGTCCCACTTGCCCTTCACGTCATTGTTCGAGATCGAGAAGCCCGGCAGCAGGGCCACCAGTTCCGCGGCGGTCGCATTGGGATAGGCGCCGAAGATGCCGCCGGTGCACGCGCCGCCCGGCGCGCGGTCCGCAACAGTGCAGCCTTCGCCCGAGAATGTGACGTTGCGGCCGCCGATATCTTCTTTCTTGTCAGACGTGTAGCGAAGGCCGCCGGTGACGCGCAGCCAGTCGGTGGCGTGCCAGACGGCCTGACCGAAGACGGCGCGGCTGTCGATCTGGCGGTTGGCCTGGATGAAGCTGCCGGCCCAGCTGAACGTGCCGTCGCGATAGCCGTTGCGCTGATCGATGTCGAAGCGGATGCGGTTCTTTTCATGGCTGTAATAGGCGCCCAAGATCCAGTCGAGATCCTGCTCGCCGGTCGACTTCAGCTGGATTTCGTGGCTCTGGAAATCATAGCGCGACGAGAGCGTCCGGTTTTCGTTGAAGGCGCCCAGCGGCAGGTCGTTGCCGTCCGCGTCCCGCTGGCCGGTGGGGGGCAGCGCACCTGCGTCCGCGTCGGTCCGGGTCGATCCGCCGATCCGCGACCAGCCGGCGATGTAGCTCAGCTGCACGCCATCGGTAATGTCATAGTTCATGGTGCTGCGCACCGCGACCGAGTAGCGGTCGGTATCGGGGGCCGTGTCGCTCAGGGTCGACCAGCGCTTGGTGCCGGGGCGCGGTGTCTGGAGCAGGCCGATCACCGGCGCGCCGGTATCGAGGAAGCCTTCGGCCGACAGGTTCCAGCTGAACCGGTCGCTCGGCTGCCATAGCATCGATACGCGTCCGGACTGCTGGTCAGCGGCATAATATTTCTTGCCGGAGGTGACGAAGGCCGACCGGTTGATGCCGGGGATGTTCGGGGCGGGCTGGTAGTCGGCATAGCCGTCATGGCGATCGCTGACGAAGGCGACCCGGAAGGCGAGCGTGTCCGTGACCGGGATGTTGATCGCGCCGCGCACGCCGAAGCGGTCGTAATTGCCGGCGGTGAATTCCACATTGCCCTCGAACGCGCCCAGCTTGGGCTTGGCCGAGATGAGGCTGAGCGCGCCGACAGTGGCGTTCCGGCCGAACAGGGTGCCCTGCGGTCCGCGCAGCACTTCCACCCGTTCCATATCGTACATCAGGACGGACGCGCCCTGCGAGCGCGGGGAATAGATGCCGTCGACATAGATGGCGACCTCAGGGTCGGCGACTTCGGTATAGGCGCTGTCGTTGCCGATGCCGCGCAGAGTCAACAGCACGGCGGACTGATCGCCCTGCTGGTTGAACTGAAGCGACGGCACGAACCGGGCGAGGTCCGTCACGTCCTTGACGCCGTTCTTCGTCAGCGTGTCCTGGTTGAAGGCCGATATCGCGATCGGCGTGGATTGCAGGCTGGTTTCGCGGCGGGTTGCGGTGACGATGATGTCGCCGCCGGCATCAACCTGAGGCTCTTGCGGAGCCGTGGCCGGCGCGGTCTGCGCCTGCGCGGCCGAAACGGAAACAAGACATGCTGCGAGCGCCGTGCTCGCGACAAGTGCGCGCCTTTTCATGACTATCCTCCCGAAAACATAATTGCTTCTCGGGCGCCTATTCGGATGATCTGACATCGTTGTCAAGGCGTGTTTGACATCGATGTCAGACGCTGTGTTTTTTGTGCATCACCATCTTCCCGCGCGAGGGAAAAGAATGCCATGATGGCGTCATGACGGATCATGGGGAAGGAATGCAGCCGCTGTCGGCGGAAGAGGTTGCGACCCGGTTGTTCCGGCTGTCGATAGGCGTCTTCTTCATCGGCGGGTTCCTGAGCGCTTCGATCAGCCTGCTGGTGCCGCAGCTCAAGTCGGTGCTGCAGCTGGACTATCACAGCGCCATGTTGATCCAGTTGGCGTTCCATTCCAGCTATCTGCTGTTCGCGCTACCTGCCGCGCTGACGATTGTCCGCGTGGGCTATATGCGCGCGATCTGCGTGGGGCTGTCGATCATGGCGGCTGGCTGTCTTGCCGTGGTGGTGACGCAGAGTATCGCTCGTTTTTCGCTGTTGCTGGCTGCCTTGTTGCTGGTGTCGGCCGGGCAGACGGTGTTGCAGATCGCCGCGAATACCGTGGTCACGATCATCGGCCCTTCCCGGCGCGCGGCATCGCGCCTCACCCTGCTCCAGGGGTTCAACTCGCTCGGCACAGTGCTCGGTCCGTTGACCAGCGCGCCGTTCCTGCTGGCGGACATCCGGCCGGGTGAGGCGGGCGCCATCACCGCGTCCACGCCCTTCATCGCGACAGGCTGCGTATTGGCGTTGCTGGCGCTGGCCTATTTCCGGCACGGCGCATTGCTGCGTCACCGGGAGCCGGGTGGACATCGCCTGCCCGACGGGTGGGGGAGGCAGATATTTTCCATCCTGGCCGACCGCCGCCTGCTATGGGGAAGCATCGCCATCTTCGTCTATGTCGGGGCGGAGGTGACCATCGGCACATTGATGACCAACATCCGCATGCTGCCACAGCGGCTTGCGCTGGATCCTGTGAATGCGGGCCGGCTCGTCAGTCTCTATTGGGCAGGCGCGATGGTGGGCCGGTTCGCCGGGTCGTGGATGATGGCACGCATATCGGAGGGCACGCTGCTGTTCCTGGCTGCGCTGGGCGCCATCCTGCTGACGGGGGCCGCAATCGTCCTGCCGGGTGTGGCGGGATCGGCCGCGCTGATCGCGATCGGCCTGTGCAACGCGATCATGTACCCGGTCATCTATGCGATGGCGTTGCCGCAGGACAGCCGGCTCGCGCCGCTCGCTTCCATGTGGCTGTGCATGGCCGTCGTCGGCGGGGCCATTATTCCCCTGCTCACCGGCGCCGCGGCCGATGCTGTCGGTTTGTTGCAGGCGCTGGCGCTGCCGGCCGCCTGCTATGCCGTGATTGCGCTCTTCGCGCTTTTAAGCCGAGCGCCAAGGGGAGAGGCGGGACAAGCATGATCACCATCAAGGATGTCGCCGCCAGGGCGGGCGTGTCGCCCAAGACGGTGTCCCGCGTCATCAACGGTGAAGCCTATGTCCGGCCAGAAGTGCGCGCGTCGGTCGAACGGGTCGTCGCCGAGCTTAATTATCGGCCGAACGCCTTCGCCCGCAGCCTTTCGGGTTCCAGATCCTATCTGATCGGCCTGTTCATCGACGATCCGGCGTCGGGCTATGCGGCCGACCTGCAGCATGGGGCGATGATGCGGTGCCGCGACCGAAGCTATCATCTGGTGGTCGAGCCGGTGGACCTCAGCCAGCCGGACTGGGACGCGCGGGTTCGAGAAGGCGTCGCTGCGCTCCGGCTGGATGGGGCGATCGTCGCGCCGCCAATCTGTGATGAGCCGGCTTTAACGCGCCTTTTCGAAGAGCTGGGCTTGCCGATCGTCCTGGTGGCGCCCAGCGTCGTGCCGCCCTCTTCAGGCACGGTGCACATGGACGATCTGGGCGCAGCGCGAGACATGACGGAGCATCTGATCGGGCTGGGCCATCGAACCATCGGCTTCGTGCAGGGGCCATCCCATCACCGCGCCTCCGCCAGACGCGAGGAAGGATTTCGGCAGGCGATGGCGCGCGCCGGGATCGACGTCGACGACAGCCTGATCTTGCGCGGCGACTTTGCGCTGCGGACCGGCCTGGAGCTAGGCGAGTGCCTCCTGTCGCGCGCGAACCCGCCCACGGCCATCTTCGCCGCCAATGACGACATGGCTCTGGGCGTGCTCATCACCGCCATGAAGCGCGGAATTCCGGTGCCCGATGCCCTGTCGATCTGCGGCTTCGACGATGCGCCGTCTTCGCGGGCGGCCTGGCCCCAGCTCACCACCGTGCGTCAGCCCAAGGCCGAGATGGCGGCGGCGGCGGTCGATATCCTGGTCAGCGCGCGACTGAGGACCAGTCCCGCTGACCCGGACGCCCATCCGCTGCTGCCGTATCAACTGATCTTTCGCGACAGCACGGGGGCGGCGGCCTGTACGCCTCCCTGTCGACATCATGATGCGGATGCGGCCTGACGTCGGCGTCCGCCGATCCGCCGCAACGATATGAAGTGAACGGGCTGGACTCTTGCGTGCTCGGCGACACTAGCGCGGCCACAGCTTCGCTTTGCAGAAGGTTGAGACCATCGTGTAGAGGCCACTCACCAAATTCTGAGTCACAATGAATTATCGCCATTCCTTCCATGCTGGCAACAGCGCCGATGTCGTGAAGCACGCCCTCCTGATCGCTCTGGTGCGGGCGTTGCAGCAGAAGGAGGGCGCGTTGACCCTGATCGACACCCATGCCGGTTGCGGGCTGTACGACCTTGGCAGCGACGACGCGCAACGCACCGGCGAGGCCGTGCACGGCGTGCTGCGGGCCTTTGCCAATAGGAATCCCTTGCTGGACGACTACCGCGCCGCCGTGCAGGCGATGAATGCTGGCGGCGAGCCGCACCTCTATCCCGGTTCGCCGAAGATCCTGGCGCAGCTTTTGCGGCCACAGGATGTCCTGATCCTCAATGAAAAGCACCCGAAGGATGTTTATGCCCTGCGCGGTGTGATGCGGGACAGCAATGCGGCCGTGCATCACCGCGACGCCTACGAACTATGGCTGGCCATGCTGCCGACCCGCACCGCGCGCGGCATGGTGGTGGTCGACCCGCCTTACGAGCAGACGGACGAGCGGGCTCGCATCACTGCCACCCTCGCCGCCGCTCACCGCAAATGGGCGCATGGTGTCACGGTGATCTGGTTTCCGCTGAAAGACCGCGCGACGCATCGGCAGTGGAAGGAGCAGTTGCGCAAGCTCGGCATCCCCAAACTGCTGCGGGTGGAGCATTGGCTGTACGACAGCGAGCAACCCGGCATCTACAACGGCGCCGGCCTCTTCATCGTCAATCCGCCTTACGCCTTCACGCAGACATTGCCGCCTCTGCTCGAGGCGTTGCGCGAAGCCTTGGCACCAGAAGGACATAGGGGCGACATCATATCGGGTTGGCTGGGCGCTTAGGACAAGCGCGTCGCGGGCGGCGGCGGGAAGGGGCGCCGAGATCATCACCGATAATGTCGCAGAGCGATGTTTGCCGAGGCCTCAAATCGTGAGGCGGAACAAGGCGCCGCCCGATGCTGCGCTGTCGATTTCGATGCTGCCGTCATGCGCCAGCAGCACCTGCCGCGCGAAGCTCAGTCCGATGCCGCTCCCGGTCTTCTTGGTGGTGAAGAAGGGCAGGAAAATATCGTGTCGCAGCGCTTCGGGCACGCCAGGGCCATTGTCCGCCACCTCGATCCGCGTGCGCCCTGCGCCGGTCGCCGCGATGGTGATCGAAACCTCCGGCCGGTCGCGATGACATTCCGCCGCGTCGGCCGCGTTGCGCAGCAGGTTGATGACGACCTGCGCCAGCAGATCCGGGTCGGCGTCTATCCGGTGGTCGGCCGGCGTGACGTCGACGGCAAGCCGGACGCGCGACCGATCGGCGTCGGCGGCGAACAGCTTGGCGAGCTCGTCGGCGAACGGCCGGGCGGCGAAGAGACGGCGATCGACCTGCGGCGGGCGGGTGATGGTGCGATAGGTTTCGACGAAATGCATGACCCCGTCGGCGCGGCGGGCCAGCGTATCGACGGCCGCGCGGGCGTCGGCGATCAGCGGATCGCGGCCATCGTCCGCCTGCTCCATCAGGTCCGACGCGGTTCGCGCCAGCGAAGTCACCGGGGTCATGCTGTTCATGATTTCATGCGTCAGCACGCGGATCAGATCGCTTTGCGCCGCCACCTCGACCGCATTCAGCGCCTGCTGGATCACCTGCACCGCGATGACCCGCGTCGCGCCGCCGATCCTCGTCAGGCTGGCGCAGCGGACCAGCACGCGCTGCGGTCCGATGTCGGTTTCGATCAGCATGGTCTGGCTGCGGCCGGGCTCCAGCCCGGTGAGCGTCGCGGCGAAATGGCCGCCATAGGGGGCATAATCGTCAGGGCGGACGCCGACATGGCGGTTGAACAGCTTGCGTGCAGCCTTGTTCACCGGCTCGATTCTGCCGTCGGGATCGATCGTCAGCAGGGCGGCGGGCGCGTCGTCGGCGAGCGCTTCGTAGAAGCGTGACGCTTCCTGAAGCCGCACCCGATCGTCGCGCAGCTTGCGGATGCCGCGATCCAGCGCCTCGCCCAGCCGGTCGAAGCCGCTGTCCGATCCGGGGCGAGCGAAGCGGGCCTGCAAATCGCCGAACTCAATCGCCTCGACGAAGCGCGCCAGTTCGAAATTGGCGCGCCGAACATGCCGCCACAGCCCGATCCCGCTCATGAGGACGGCCGCCGCGCAAAGAATCCGAACCGCGCCGAGATCAGGGGTCAGCAGCGACCAGGCGAAGGCGGCGAGGCAGACCATCGCCATGGCGAGGTGAAGCGCCAGGCCCAGCGTATAATGACGGTCAAAGCCCATGCTTTTCCATGCGGCGATAAAGGGATGCGCGCGTGAGACCCAGTTCGGCCGCAGCGCCGGAGATGTTGTAGCCATGCTTGGTCAGCGCCGCTTCCACCAGCCGACGCTCGACCCGCTCCAGGTTCATGTCGTCGGGCACAGGCGTGGCTTCGACGACAGCCGTCCGATCGACCCGGGCCGGCGTGGCCGCGTCAGGCCCGCGTAGCGGGATGTCGTCGATCGTGAAGGGCGCGTCGCCAGCCAGGATGACAGCCCGTTCGATCGCATGACGCAGCGCGCGGATATTGCCAGGCCAGTCATAGGCGAGCAGCGCCGCCATCAACTCCGCCGCGATCGGATGCACCGTCCGCGCATATTTGCGGGCATAGAGCGCGTGATAATGCGAGACCAGAGCGGGAATATCCTCTCGCCGATCGCGCAACGGCGGCAGCAATATCTCCACCGTGTTGAGCCGGAACAGCAGATCCTGACGGAAGCGCCGCTCGTCGGCGATCTGGCCGGCGCTGAGATTGGTGGCGGCGATCACGCGGATATCGACCGGCACCGCCTTGTTCGCGCCGACCGGCGTTACCTTGCGCTGCTCCAGCGCGGTCAGCAGCTTGGGTTGAAGGTGCAGCGGCAGGTTGCCGATCTCGTCGAGAAACAGCGTGCCGCCATCGGCCGCCTGCAATCGGCCGATCCGATCGGCGCGCGCGTCAGTAAAGGCGCCCTTCACATGGCCGAACAGTTCGGAATCGATCACGCTTTCGGCCACCGCGCCGAGATCCACCGGCATCATGATCCGGCTGGCGCGGCGCGAGCGGCGATGAAGTTCGCGCGCGACCAGTTCCTTACCCGTGCCGTTCTCGCCCAGAATGAGGACATTGGCGTCCGTCGGCGCGGCGCGATCGATCAGTTGCTGGACCCGTGCCATGGCGGGCGATGATCCCAGCAGCGGGGTCTCCCCCGGCGGCGCGGCGGCGATCAGCGCGATCTCGTCCCGCTCCGCCGCGATCCGGCGCGACGCGCGCAGCGAGGCGGCGGTTCGGACCGTGGCCAGCAGCCGTTCGTTCGACCAGGGTTTGGTGACGAAGTCGGTCGCGCCCCGCTTCATCGCCTCGATCGCGACCTGAACGCCGGCGTGAGCGGTGATCATCACGATCACGGCCTGGGGATCGCGCTCCAGGAAGCGGCCGAGCCAGGCGAAGCCTTCCGCCGCGTTGGTGGCCCCGCGCGAGAAATTGGCATCAAGCAGGATCGCTTCTGGGGTCCGCCCGCCGGTCGCGGCAAAGGCCGCCTCGGGATCGGGGAAGATCAGCACTTCGGCAAAAATACCGCGCAGCAGCAGACGCGCGGCCAGCAATATGTCGTCATCGTCGTCGATGACCACGCAGAGATCAAAAGGCTTTGCCTGGCTCATGTGTCCACTTCCGTACAGCGCCTGTCCAGAACCGTGCAATCAATATCCATGCCAAAACGCGGCTTTGCATCGCGCGGGTGCGGATTGGGGCGCGTCAAGGCGGTTGGCACGGGGCTTGCGAAAGGCTTGAACGAAGAGCGGTGTCCCCCGCTCAGCCGGAGACCCGTGATGCACCGCCATTCCGCCCTGTTGCTGCCCAAATTGCTCGCCGCGAGTTTCGGTTTAGCGGCTGTTTTGTCGGTGATGATCGCGCCACAGGCGGAATCCCGCCCGATCGGGTGCGAGTTACCGCGACGCGCGGCAGCCGATTGCGCTGGCCCGCGTTGCGGCGCGGAAGCGATCGCCCGATGCAAGCCCTATCTCGCCTGATGTCCGAAACCGGACAAGATATGACCGATATCGGACAGGAGAGCGGCCCGCGATGAGCGTTGTCACCATGCAGACCGATGCCCGGCCGGCCGAGCAGCCTCGCAGCGGGGGCGCGATGGACCGGGTCGTCGCCCGTCGCACTCTGCCGTTGCGCGCGAAGATCGGCCTCGCCGCCGTGGGCGCGGCCGCTTTGCTGGGCATCGGCTGGGTCTATCTGCCGCGTGGCGACAGCCAGACCGTGCCTGCGGACCGCATCGCCATCTCGACGGTGACCGAGGGCCGGTTCGACGATTTCCTTCCCCTGCGCGCGCGCGTCACGCCACTCGTCACCGTCTATCTCGATGCCATCGAGGGCGGCCGGGTCGAGGACGTGCTGGTCGAGGATGGCGCGACCGTCCAGAAAGGCCAGCTGCTTGCCCGCCTGTCCAACGCGGAACTGCAACTATCCGTGCTCGCCCGGCAGACCGAGGTGACACAGCAGCTCAATTCGATGCGCAGCCAGGAACTGGCGCTGTCGCAGACCCGCTTGACCAATGCGCGCGCCTTGCTCGAAGCCGATCTCGACCTCAAGAAGGCGCAGCGTCAGTATGAACGGGAAGCGCCGCTGGCCGCGCGCGGGTTCGTCGCCGGCCGGACCTTCGCCGACACGCGCGACGGCTTTGCCTATCAACGCGACCGGCGCGCCGTCCTGGCGCAGGCGCAGCGCACCGACGAGCGGCTTCAATCGAGCCAGCTGGCGCAGCTGCGCGCCTCTGCCGACACGCTGCAATCGAGCCTGGCGGTCGCGCGGGGCAGTTTGGAAGCGCTGAACCTGCGCGCGCCAGTAGCTGGCACCGTCTCCGCCTTTTCGATTCAGGTCGGACAATCGATGGCGCGCGGCGAGCGGCTGGGCCAGATCGACAGCCCCGGCCGCAACAAGCTGGTCGCCGGCATCGACGAATATTATCTGCCCCGCGTCCAGCCGGGCCAGGCTGCGGCCGTCGACTGGAACGGCAAGTCCTACCGGATGAAGGTCGCCAAAATCTATCCGACCGTCCGCAACGGCCAGTTCGAGATCGACCTGCAATTTCTGGACGGTGAACCGCCCCAGATTCAGCGCGGCCAGACGCTGCAAACGAAACTGACGCTGGGCGACCCGGTCCGGGCGCGGCTGATCCCCAACGGCAGTTTCTACAATGAAACCGGCGGCAGCTGGGTGTTCGTGGTGACGCCGGACGGCGGCGAGGCGGTGAAGCGCGCCGTCCGCCTTGGCCGGCGCAACGCCGACTTCATCGAAATTCTCGACGGCCTCCAGCCGGGCGAGAAGGTTCTCACATCCCCCTATACCGGGTTCGCCGACAAGGATCGGCTGGTCCTCGAACGCGAATGAAAGGCAAAGACATGACCCAAGCGATGCTAAGCCTGCGAGAACTCAGCCGTGTCTATCGGACCGATCTGGTCGAAACGACAGCGCTGGACGCCATCGACCTCGACATTTTCGAAGGCGAGTTCGTCGCGATCATGGGACCGTCGGGCTGCGGCAAGTCGACCCTGCTGAATGTCATCGGTATGCTCGACGGTCCGTCGAGCGGCTCCTACCGCTTCGGCGACATCGAGGTCGGCGGCCTGCCCGAACCCAGGCTGGCGGGCATCCGCAAGACGCATCTGGGCTTCATCTTCCAGAGCTTCAACCTGATTGACGAGCTGACCGTCGCCGAGAATATCGAACTGGCGCTGCTCTATCACGCCATCCCGCCCGCCGTCCGCAAGGCGAAGGTCGCGGCGGTGATGGACCGGGTCGGCATCGCCCATCGTGCGCGCCATCGGCCCAACCAGCTGTCGGGCGGACAGCAGCAGCGGGTCGCCGTCGCCCGCGCCCTCGTCGCCGAACCGCGCCTCATCCTCGCGGACGAACCCACCGGCAATCTCGACACCAGCCATGGCGAGGAGGTGATGAAGATGCTCCAGACGCTCAATGCCGAAGGCGCGACCATCGTCATGGTCACCCATTCGCCCGCCCATGCCGACTATGCCAGCCGCGTCGTCCACATGCTCGACGGCCGCATCCTCCAGGAACGCCGCCGCGCCGCCTGACATCCCTGATCACGGAGACCAGCCATGTGGCGCAACTATCTGACCGTCGGCCTGCGGTCGCTGCTCAAAAGCCGGACCTATGCGGCGATCAACATTTTGGGGCTGGCGACCGGCATGGCCGCCTGCCTCATCATCCTGCTGTTCGTCCGCAACGAGCTTACCTTTGACGCTTGGGTGCCGCAGGCGGACCGGACCTTCCAGTTCCAGACCTTCTACACCGATCCCAATGGCGGCCAGCAGAACAACCTGCAAATGGCCCCCTATGTCACGCAGGCGGCGCTGCGGAAGGATTTTCCGCAGATCGCAGCGACCGTACATCTCCTATCGGCCGGGCCGGTCGTGCTGCGTAATGGCGAAGCGAGCGAGATCGAGGACATGAACTATGTCGACGGCCCCGTGTTCGACGTGCTCGCCCTGCCGCTGGTCAGGGGTGATCCCCGCACCGCGCTTGCCCGGCCGGGCGACATGGTACTGTCACAGAGCGAGGCGCGGCGACGGTTCGGCGATCATGATCCGATGGGCCAGACTTTGACGCTGGTCTCGCGCGGCAGTTCGGCGGATTATCGCGTGACTGGCGTGCTCAAGGATTTGCCCAGGGCCTCGCACCTCAAAATCTCGATGCTCGCGCGCTACGATCCGGTCAGCTATTGGGCCGACACGCCCGATTTCCTGCGGCAATGGGGCTGGCAGTCGGGCTGGGTCTATGTCCGCCTGAAGCAGGGCGCGGACGCGGCGGCGATCAACGCCCAGCTGCCGAAATGGGAAAAGCGCAACATTCCCGACGAGTTTTTCGGCGGCCGCCGCCTGAACCAGGGCGACGACATGGATTTCGCGCTGACCAATATTCGCGACGTGCATCTCGGGAGGGCGCAGGGCGGGGCGATGGCGCCGGGCAATGATCGCGGCTCGATCGTCACCTTCGCCATCGTCGCGGTGTTGATCCTGGGCATGGCCTGCGTCAACTTCGTCAACCTGGCGACCGCGCGCGCCAGTCAGCGTGCCCGGGAGGTCGCCCTGCGCAAGGTGCTGGGGGCCAATCGCCGCCAGCTGATCCTGCAATTCATCGGCGAATCCATCCTGATGTCGGCAGTGGCAATGCTGGTCGCGCTGGCGCTGACCGAATTGCTGCTGCCGCTGGTCAGCCGGTTCCTCGACGCAGAGCTGACGCTGCATTATTTCGGCGGCGGCGGTCTGATCCTGCCCATATTGGGCCTTGTCCTGCTGGTGGGGGTGGCCGGGGGCGTCTATCCCGCCTTCTACCTGTCCCGCTTTCAGCCCGCGCGCGTGCTCAAGGCGAACAAGTCGGCGGCCGACGCCGAAGGATCGGGCCGGTTGCGCAGCGCCTTGGTCGTCGCGCAGTTCGCGGTGTCGATCGGCCTCATCATCTGCACGGCCGTCATCTATGCGCAGACCCTCTATGCGCGCCATTCCGACCCTGGCTACCAGCGCGAAGGGCTGATCCAGATCGCCGGGATCAGCCGGCGGCAGCTCGCGCCGATACTCGAAACGATGGTACGCGAGATCGAAAGGGTCGACGGCGTCGTAGCGACGGGCCGCACGACCATCGGCATCGATACGAAGAACAACACCAATAACGGCGTCATCGTGCCCGGCCGCGAAGACCCGATCAACATGGGCGTCTATCAGGTCGACACCCAATTTTTCGACACGATGGGCATCAAGCTGCTGGCGGGGCGCGCGTTCGACATCAATCGTCCGATGGACGATTCGAACCGTCCCTTTCCGCAAGACCCGGCGGCCGAACGCGCATTCGCGGCGCGCGGCGCCAATGCGGTGATCAACCAGCTTGCGGTTCAGCGGCTCGGCTTCCGCTCGCCGCAGGAAGCGATCGGCAAGCAGGTCCGTATCGGCCTGGTGCAGGATGAATATGGCGGCAGCGTGCCAGTCACGATCATCGGCGTGGTTCAGAATTCGCGTTTCCGTTCGGTTCGCGATCCCATTGACCCGATCTTCTTCTTCTACGACCGCGCTCGCCATAACGAGATGCTGGTGCGCTATCGCGGCGATCCCGCCGCGGTGCTGGGCCGGATCGAAGCGGTATGGAAGCGGCTCGCGCGCGACGTGCCCTTCACCGCCCGGTTCGGCGACGACATCGTCCGTGACCTGTATCGCGCCGAGGAAGCGCGCGCACAGGCCTTCGCCGCCTTTGCGCTCCTGGCGGTGATCGTGGGCTGCCTCGGCCTGTTCGGGCTGTCGGCCTTCACCGCCCAGCGCCGGACCAAGGAGATCGGCATCCGCAAGGTGCTGGGCGCCAGCACACTGCGGATCGTGCAGTTGCTCGTGTGGCAGTTCAGCCGCCCGGTGCTGATCGCCAACCTCATAGCCTGGCCGATCGCCTGGTGGGTAATGCGCGACTGGCTCAATGGCTTCGACGCGCGGATCGCTCTGACGCCGCTGCCGTTCCTGCTGGCGGGCGGGCTGGCCCTGCTGATCGCGGTCGCGACCATTGGCGCGCACAGCTTTCGGGTGGCCCGCACGAACCCGATTCATGCTCTGCGCTATGAATGAGGAATTCCATACGCACTACTGCCGCGCCCTACGCGGCACAGCCCCAGCACCGGATCGCGCCGCCTGCGCCCGCATCACATTCATGCTAAGCCAGCCGTTCGGGATAGGGTTGTCGCAGCCGATCGGCTTCAACCTGCCGTGCTGCTTATGACATGCGCGAACGTCCCTCCGCCGTCTGCGATGTGCGTGAACCCGATGTCGGGGGGACGCAGGTCACGTCGGCACACGAGGACGTGATTGGGCCGCTCGATCACCAGCTTACGCAGCAGATACCGATTCACGCGGTCGCGCTTCTCGCGCAGGCGAAGACGCGATATGCGGGCAGAATGAGCGATCCGACCGAAGACCAGCTCGCCGCACTGAGCGCCGCGTTCGACACCTTCGCGCGGCGATACAAGCTGGCCGACGCCCGACGTTCCGAGCGGCCGCTCGCCGAGTTGGACAAGGCCGTGCTGCTCTATGTCGCGGACCATGCCGGTTGCGGGCCGACGGATGTCGCGCGCTTCCTCGCGGTGCCGACGACGACCTTGTCGTCGGCGACGGATCGGCTCGTGAAGCGAGGCTTCCTGAAGCGCGAGCGGATCGAAGTGGATCGCCGGGCGGTCGCGCTGACCCTGTCCGAGGCTGGTGCGGCCCACGCCCAGGCTCAGGTCGAGAAATATCGGCAAATGTATATGCTGATGCTTTCGCGGCTGTCGGCCGAGGAACGAGATCGGTTCATCGCGATGATTACAAAGATCGTCTACAACGAAGATTGAATAGTCCGAACTTCGTAGTATCTTGTGGATGACATCGCACGAGTCGCGTCGCGCGAACGGATGGAGCCAAGTCATGACGATATCTGTGAACGGCACAGAAGTTCCGCCGCCCGGCGATGCCCGGGTCTCGCTGCTGGATTTGCTACGCGAGCATCTTCATCTCACCGGTACAAAGAAGGGCTGCGATCAGGGTGCCTGCGGCGCGTGCACAGTTCTTGTCGATGGCCGCCGCGTCCTGTCCTGTCTGACCCTGGCGGCTCAGGCGGACGGTTGCGAGGTGCGGACGATAGAAGGCCTGGCGGGTGAAGACGGGGATCTTCACCTGTTGCAGCAGGCCTTCGTTGCGCATGACGGGCTGCAATGCGGCTACTGCACGCCCGGCCAGATCTGCTCGGCGATCGGCATGGCGGAGGAACTTCGCCGAGGCGACCCAAGCTACGTGACATTCGATCTCGCCGCCTCACCGGTCGCAACGCGCACGGAGATACGCGAGCGCATGAGCGGCAATCTCTGCCGTTGCGGCGCACATAACGGGATCGTCGAGGCGATCGAGGCGATGCTGGTGGAGACAGCGGCATGACGCCCTTGACTTACGGTCGCGCTACGGATCGGGCCGACGCGCTTGCTCGCGTGGAGAGTGGCGCACGGTTTCTGGGCGGCGGGACCAACCTCGTCGATCTTCTGCGGCAGAATGTCGAACAGGCGAGCGACCTGGTGGACGTCAGCCTTTTGGAGGGCGCCATCCGGGAAACCGATGGTGGCGGGCTGATCATCGACGCGTCAGTCAAGAACGCCGCCGTCGCTGCCGATCCGGTCGTGCGCCGCCGCTACCCGGTGCTTGCGCGCGCGTTGCTCGCCGGCGCCTCCGCGCAGATCCGCAACATGGCCACGGTCGGGGGCAATATCCTACAGCGTACGCGCTGCATATATTTCTACGATGTCGAAGGCGCGCGCTGCAACAAGCGGCAGCCGGGCACCGGATGCGACGCGATCCATGGATTTAACCGCTATCATGCCATTTTGGGCGCGTCCGATCAGTGCGTCGCCACCCATCCTTCCGACATGTGCGTGGCGCTCGCCATGCTCGATGCGGTGATCCATCTCTCCGGGCCCGATGGCGACCGGTCAGTGCCGCTGAATGATTTCCATGTCCTGCCCGGCGCTACGCCTCATGTGGAAACCGTGTTGAAACCGGGCGAACTGATCACCGCCGTCGAACTGCCGCCTCCTTCTAACGTGCTGACCCACGCCGAATATCGCAAGGTCCGCGATCGCTCCAGCTATGCCTTCGCGCTGATCTCCGTCGCGGGCGGCCTGGCGGTCGCCGACGGGCGCGTAACGCAAGCCCGCATTGCACTCGGGGGCGTGGCGGCCAAGCCCTGGCGGGCAAGAAAGGCCGAAGCGGCGCTGGTTGGCGCGACGCCGACGCCTGAGGCTTTCCTTGCCGCGATGCGCGAGGAGCTGGCCAGCGCGAGGCCGCTGTCGGGCAACGGCTTCAAGGTCGGCCTCGTAGAACGGACCGTGGTCGCCGTCCTGACCGCCCCTTCAGGAGCACCCGCATGACGAAGCTGCAAAACGCCATCGTCGGCGGCGTGCGCGCCGTCATCGGCCAAGTGCCCGAAAGCTGGTTGCCTGGAGGCACGCCCGATCCGCTGATCGACAAGCGCGTGTCGTTGGGCGAGCAGCAATCGCGGGTCGATGGACCCGACAAGGTGCGCGGGGCGGCCCGGTTTGCCGCCGAAGTCGCAATGGAGAACCTGCTCTACGCCGCCTTCGTTCATTCCACGATCGCGCGCGGCCGCATCGCCGATGTCGATGTCTCCGCAGCCGAGGCGGCATCCGGCGTCGCGCTCGTCATGACCTATCGCAACGCCCCCAAAATGAGCGTTCCGCCGCCGATCGGCATGACCAACCTCAAGGCCGCGGGCAATCATACATTGCCGATCATGCAGGATCCGGAGATACGCTGGAACGGGCAGGTGGTGGCGGTGGTGCTGGCTGAAACGCGAGAGCAGGCCGATCATGCGGCCACCTTGGTCCGCGTGCGCTACGACGCCGCGCCCGCGCGCACGCGGTTCGAGGAAGGCAAGGCCAGCGCCTATACGCCCGAGTCCATCCTCGTCGAACGCAATCGCCTTGAGAAAGGCGGCCCAACCCGGAAGTTCGCCGACGCCGCCTTTCGGATCGACGCCGTCTACACGACGCCCTGGGAGAATCATAATCCGATCGAGCCGCATGCCGCGACGATCGTCTGGCGGGACGGCAAGCTGATCGTCCACGATGCGACCCAGATGATCCACGGGACCGCTGGTTCGCTCGCGAAGATATTCGGGCTGAAGGCCGGCGATGTGGAGGTAAGCTCGCCCTATGTGGGCGGAGGCTTCGGCGCGAAGGGCCTTTGGGATCACCAGATACTGGGCGCGGCGGCGGCGAAGCTTGCTGACCGGCCCGTGCGCGTCGCCCTGTCCCGCGCCAGCATGCATCGGCTGATCGGCGGGCGCATGCAAACAGAGCAGCGAGTGGCACTGGCCGCGGATGCGGACGGCAAGCTCAAGGCGCTGCTGCACCATGGCTATGGCGTCAGGCCGCTGCACAGCATCTGCGATGAAGGCTTCACCCTCACCGGCCGCTCGCTCTACGCCAGCGAGAGCTTCGATATCGTCCAGCATTATGTCGACCTCGACCTGCTGGCGAACAGTTTCATGCGCGCGCCCGGAGAGGCGCCAGGCACCTTTGCGATCGAATGCGCGATGGACGAACTGGCGCATGTCCTCGGCATGGACCCCATCGAGCTGCGCCGGCGCAACGTCGCGCGCCGCGACCCGGTGAGCGGTGCACCCCACTCGCAGAGCGCGATGATGGAGGCCTATGACCTCGGCGCGGCGCGCATCGGCTGGAACCAGCGCTTGGCCGATCCGGGCACGCGACGTGAGGGCGAGTGGCTGATCGGCATGGGCTGCGCCAGTGGCACCTTCCCATTCATGCGCATGCCCGGAACGGCTGTGCGGATTACCATCGACGCCCAGGGCAATGCCCATGCCGCCAGCGCCGCCCACGAAATGGGCATGGGAACCGCGACTGTGCAGCGGCAGCATGTCGCCGATCGCCTGGGCCTCCCGCTCGATCGTGTCACGGTGACGATCGGGGATTCGAGCCTGCCCTTCGCGAGCTTTGCCGGCGGGTCGTCGCAAACCGCGTCCCTGGCTTCGGCGATCACCGCGGCGAGTGCCAAGCTGGTGACGGACCTGCTGCGGCTGGCGGGTAACGACACGCCGCTAGCCGGCCTCAAGCCTGGCGAAGTGGAATTCGGAGATGGCGGCCTCCGCAGCGTCGAAGACCCCTCCCGCCAGGAAAGCTTCGCTTCCATCCTGCGCCGTTCGGGCCGGAGCGAGGTTAGCGTGGTCGGCGAAAGCGGCGCACCGCTGGAGATCATGAAATATTCGATGCACAGCACGTCGGCGAACTTCTGTCAGTTGCGCGTCAGCGAGGTCACGGGTGAAATCCGCATCGATCGCCTCGTCGGCGCCTTCGATTGCGGCCGCATCCTCAATGCCAAGACGGCGACCAGCCAGTTCAAGGGCGGCATGATCATGGGGCTTGGCATGGCGCTGACTGAGGAAACGCTGCTCGACGAGCGCAGCGGCCGCATCATGAGCACGTCGCTCGCCGACTATCATGTGCCGGTGCATCTCGACGTGCCCGACATAGATGTGCTGTGGACCGACATCCCCGATCCCCGCTCGCCGCTCGGTGCGCGAGGGATCGGCGAAATCGGAACGACCGGCGTAGCGGCCGCCATCGCCAACGCCGTCTTCAACGCAACCGGCAAGCGCCTGCGCGACCTGCCCCTAACGCTCGACAAGCTGATCTAGTCCTGGCCGAAATATTCGCACTCGGAAAGGCGAAGGCGAAGGGAGCGGCGTCGATGCCGCCGACATCGACCGCGCCGGCACCGAGCGCTTCGAGCAGCGGCGAGGCGGCGGGAAACAGCGCCTATTTGACGCGGTAGGGCGCGTCTTGCAGGAAGCCCCACGCTTTAAGCAGGGCGCGCGCGCGGCCGCGCTGGGCGCCTACGACCAGCTCATTGGCGTCCGCAACCGGCGCCCGCGTGCAGGCGAAGGGAAGCGCCGCGAGCGGCCAGTAGCGCAGCAGCCGCCTGGCCCCCTCGCTCCGCCATCGTCCGACCCTTTAAAGGTCCGCGTAGAGCGGTTCGTCGGCGATCAGCACGCGGTGCAGCAGGCGAGGATAGTCGCCATAATTGCGCACCGCATAATGTACTGCGGCGCGATTGTCCCAGAAGGCGACCGAGCCAAGCTGCCACGAGAAGCGGACCTGAAATTCCGGCCGCTTATGCGGGTTGATCGGCTTGGCGATGTCCACCCCGTGGATTTCCGCGCCGATGGTCGGCTGGAGGGGCGGATGTCGAGGATGTCGGCAATGCTGTCGGTTGAGGCGGTGGCCATGGAACGGTTCCTTTCCTGCGATGCGCACCCCTTTGGCGGGAGCGACGCGCCAATCGGTACGCTGGCCGGACCGTGCATTTCCCATGAGTAATTTTCGGTCGCTTATGATCGCGGGTCGCACATTACACTTTTTCGCCATTTCCGCGCCGACCTTTTGGCCGCGTGGTAGGGTGATCGAGAAGTTTCAATAATTGCGGGGGCGCGGCGCGCTTCGCTTTGAACAAAATCAGCGGTGGTTGAGCAGCACTCGTTATCCTCCCTGGCTCCCGCGCCTTAGCCTTCGCGCCAACACCGGCAGGAGAATATATCATGGGCCACGGTATAGAGCGGCAATTGCATCTGGGCGCGATATTGGAGGGCGTGGGGGCCGACCATCATAGCTGGTTCGACCCGGACCTGCCCGGCGACGCCAGCATCGACATCGGCTGGTACATCGACAATGCCCGGCTGGCCGAGGCTGCGAAGTTCGACTTCGTGTTCATCGTCGATTCCCCCTACATCACGCCGGACACCGCGCCGCATTTCCTCAACCGGCTGGAGCCGCTGACCCTGCTGTCGGCAGTGGCAGCGACCACGTCGCGCATCGGCCTCGTCGGCACGCTCACCACATCCTATTGGGAACCCTATAATGTCGCGCGGCAGTTTGGGTCGCTCGACCATATCAGCCGGGGCCGGGCGGGATGGAATGTCGTCACCACCGGCCTTGAAGGCGCGGCGCAGAATTATGGGCGCGACGCGCATTTCGAGCATGGCGTCCGTTACGCCTGCGCGCGCGAGTTCGTGGAAGTGGTCAAAGGGCTGTGGGACAGTTACGAGGAAGACGCCTTCCCCAGCGACCGGGCGGCGGGCGTCTTCCTCGACAAGAGCAAGCAGCATCGCCTGGATCACAAGGGCGCGCATTTCTCGGTTGCCGGGCCATTGGCGCTCAGCCGGTCGCCGCAAGGACAGCCGGTGATCTTCCAGGCGGGCGACAGCGGCGAAGGCCGGGCGCTTGGAGCGGCCATCGCCGAAGGAACGTTCGCGGCCTCGCAGGATTTCGAAAGCGGGCGCGCTTATTATGCCGACCTCAAGGCACGGGCGGCGGCGATCGGGCGCAACCCGGACCTGATCAAGGTGATGCCGGGCCTGGTCCCCACCATCGCCGAGACCGACGAGGAGGCGCAGGCGATAGCCGCGGCGCAGCAGGGCAGCCTCAGCATCGAGAAGCTGCTGACTCAGGTCGGACGGCTTTTCAACTATCATGACTTCTCGAAATATGATCTGGACGCCCCCTTCCCCGATCTGTCGGGCGTGACGCTCAACAGTTACAAAGGCGGGGCCGAACGTGTCATCCGCGTGGCGGCCGAGGAAAAGCTGACACTGCGGCAGGCGGCCTATCGCTTCGGCCAGTGGAAATCCGATTTCGTGGGGTCGCCCGAGACGATCGCCAAAGAAATCGAGCGCTGGTTCACCGGGCGCGCGGCGGACGGCTTCATCCTGCGGGTGACGCGGCCGGGCGATTTCGCGCTGTTTCGGGAGAAGGTCGTGCCGATCCTCCAAGCGCGCGGCCTGTTTCGCACCGACTACGCGCATGACACGCTGCGCGGGCATCTGGGCCTGCCGGTGCCCGAGCATCGGTATGTGCAGGCGCCGGTCGCCATCGCCGCGGAGTGAGCGACATCCTGACCGATCAGTGCGACGTGCTGATTATCGGCGGCGGGATGGCGGCGGCCTGGGCGGCGATCGCCGCCGCGAAGGCCGGCGCGTCCACCATATTGGTCGACAAGGGCTATGTCGGCGCCAGCGGTGTGACTGCGACCGCTGGCCCCAATCATTGGTGGATACCGCCCGATCCCGCGCGACGCCGCGAGGCGATAGAGCAGAGAGTCGCCGCTGGTCTGGGCCTTGGCGATCCGGCCTGGATGGATCGGGTGATCGATACGACATGGCGTACACTGCCCGATCTCGCGCCCTATTATCGCTTCGGATCGGACGGGCAGGGCGGCACTTACTATAGCGGGGTGCGCGGAGCGGAATATATGCGCGGGTTGCGGGCCTATGCAGCGGCGGCGGGGGCGCGCATCCTCGACCATCATCCCGCGCTCCAACTGTTGACCGACGACGAGGGCGCTGTGGTCGGCGCGCGCGGCCATGCCCGGCTGACGGGCGCGGACTGGGAGGTACGCGCCGGGGCGGTGGTGATGGCGACCGGGGGATGCGCTTTTCGCTCGGGCCTCATCGGCAGCCATGGCAATACGGGCGACGGCTATCTGATGGCGGTGGAGGCGGGCGCGGACCTGTCCGGCATGGAGTTCTCCATATACGGTCTCGCCCGCCTGGGCATCGACGCGGACGCTGCCTTATGCCTCTGTTGTCGAGGCCCCGGCGCCAAACACGATCTCGACTTCACGCAGCTTGCCGACCATCCCGCCCGGCTTGAGCTTCCAGCTCGGCCTTCACCGGCCCTTTGTGCTTCAGACTATCATAGTCCCTGAGCCACTCAGCGGCGGGCAGATCAAGGCTGCCTCCCATTCATCGGCCGTCGTTACATATCGGCATGTCCGATCGCACAGTGCAAAATTGAGTCATCTATATGACATAGATGACCTATCAATCCGGCAACGAAATCTTCCTCCAGCCCTCACTTCATATTGTCTATCGAATCAGTAGTGATTCGAGCGAGATTATGATGGCTGACGCTACTTCGCAGCTTGAACCGGGCAATGATGCTGATCTGCAGGCTTTTATCGATAGCGTGCGGGCCGACGTGGCGCACGCTGGCGAGGTGCTCACGCGGACGGGCACGTTGGCCGCGAGCGGAATCGGCTTCGTGCTACAGCGCATACCGGGGCAAGAGCGGTCAGTGTTGGCGAACTATGCCGACCCTTGGACCGGAAATCTGCCGATCACGGTCATCAACTTCGATGGTTCGGGCGACGACAAACTTGCGGCCGTCGCGGATGTCATGGCGGGATTTCAGGAAGTTTTCGTTGCCCATCCCGAGATCACCACGATCATCCACATCCATACGCCATATCTTGGCGCCTATGCCCACTCTCACAGCGAATTCCCACTGCTCTATGCTGCGGTAGCCCGGCACACCTTGTCGCGGGTCATGCCCGTTCTGATCGATCGCAGGCCTAGCGAAGGCGCACTCATCATAGATCATCTGAAGCGGGATCCCCACTTGCGCGGCGTCATCGAGGGCAATGGCGGGGCGACGTTTTGGGGGGACGGCATCATTCCGACCAACAAGTTCATTCTGTTGGCCGAAGAAGGTGCAAAATGCCAGGTTCTCGCGGCTGCGTTGGGTGGAACGCGGCAATTCGGGCCGGCCGTCCTTGACGAACAATGGTCCCGCACCGGGCTGCGATAACCGCGGCTCGACGCAGAAATCATCTCACGAGCCGGGGACGATGCTCGGCCGGCGCGGTGGCGACACCGAACAATCCCCGCAGGCCAAAAGCCTGCGGAACCACACGCAACACGTTTGGACCGGGGGCACATCGTATGACCAATTCAGATCACAACCGCCGCACGAAATCTCTCCTGCTGGGCCTGACCGCGTTGGGCGGTATTGCGCTGCCATATGCCGGACATGCAGCGGAAGAGGCCGGACCTTCTGCCACCGGCCACACTGACATCGTGGTCACGGGTGCACGGTTGGAGGGTGACGTGCTGCCCAATCGCCCCAGTTCCTCGATCTACGGCGTGGATGGGACGATCCTCGACACGCCCCGAAGCGTATCCCAGATCAGTGCAAGCCAACTCCTGCTCGATCCTATCAGGACCACGGACGACTTCGTCAAATATGCTCCGGGTATTACGCGGGGCGGCGGGCAGAACGTCAACGCAACGCCATTCATCCGTGGATTGAAGTCTGACATCTTCCAAAATGGTCAGCGCATCTACACCGATGCGCTCGATCACCCGATCAATTTCAATGCCTATGAAGGGGCCGATATTGTCGCTGGCCCTTCCTCGGTCATTTTCGGTCCTGCGGCAGGTAGCGGTGGCTATGTCAATTATCTCGCCAAGCAGCCCTTCTTCGACAAGCACCGGACGGAAGTTCGGGCAGAGATCGGCACGTGGTCGCCGGGCGACCAATCCTACTCGAACTTCGGCCTGACGCTGGACGCTGGCGGCCCGATCGACGACAAGCTGGCGTATCGTTTCAGCGTCCGCGGCAAACGCGGCGGCACCTATTACGATAACGTCCGGAACAACTATAACAGTTTTTACGGCGCGCTCTCGTACCGGCCGACCGATACGGTCCGCATCGACTGGAATGGCTCTTTCGACAATTATTACGACTTCAACATCACCCGCGGCTGGAACCGAAATACGCAGGAATTGGTCAGCAATTTCGGCAGCTATTATGGCGGCCGCGCCACTCCCATCATCAGCAGTCCCAATGTGGGACTATGGTCTCCGGTTTTTGCATCGGGCAACCCCACGTCCCCGACGATAGGCTGGCAGACTCGCACGCCGAACGGCAAAGGCCAATATGTGGCAGGAACGGTACAGACTACGCCGCTTCCCAGCGCGGCGATCGCCAATGCTGGCACGATCCTGGGGTGGGTGTACGATCCGTCCATCCCCGGAAACGGTCTTTCGCAGATAAAAGCGTCGCAGGGCTCGGGACGACGGGAAGACAAAAATACGGCGAAGCGGTACATCTCCCAACTCCGCATCGGCGCGGACCTGTCAGAGCACTGGGACATACTGTCGAGCACGTTTTTCCAGCGTTCGCTCAGCACCAATGACTCGGTCGGTGCATTTTTCTACCAGAACCGGAGCACAGTATTGGATCAGCGGCTCGAGGTAAGGGGCAAGCTGGAATTCGATACCGGCGGGCTCAAGATCGGCCTGCAAAGCAATAGCGGCGTCGAAATACGTCATTTCAAATATCGCGGGCTGTCCGCCAACAACAGTTTCAACTTCGATCCTTATGACCTGACACAGGCTCCGTCATCGGTGCAGTCGCCGGGTAAGCTGTACGGCTTGCCCCAACAGGATCCCAATTCTTCGGGCAGCTGGATCGGCACGCCTGGCGTGCCGCAGCTTTCGCCTTACTTCGGCTATCTCAAGATCCCGCCCATGTATCGGGTCAATGACGGCTTCTATGCCGAAGTGGGCGGATTTCCCTTCCCCAGCGGCGCAGGCATCTACACCAGTGAGGGGCGGTTGACGAACTACAGCCTGTTCACGCAGCAGAACCTGAGCATCGGCGATCATGTCGCGATCAACGCTGGCGGCAACATCACCAACATCCGGGCGAGGATTGCCAATCCGCTTGTGCTACAGCCTGATCAGGCTGCAAGCGACACGGGCAGCTACTGGCTGCCGAGCTATCAGGCGAGCCTCGTCGTCAAGCCCAGCGACAATAGCTCGCTCTACCTGACATATGATCGCTCCGAATCCGTCAATCTTGGCATTTTCGGAAATTTCCTGATCTGGGGGTTCGGCAATACGCTCGACAGCAAGGCCTTTCATAGCGTGAGCGAACTTTATGAAGCGGGGGCCAAGATCGAGGCGATCCCCGAGAAGCTCTTCCTGTCGGCGGCCGGGTTCATCCAGTATCGCGATCTGTCGCCCGACCAGTTCGGCAACATAGCGCGGGTGCGGATCAAGGGCGTCGAGGCCGCGGTGCGTTACCAGCCCACCGCGCGCTTCTCGGGTGGACTGAACTTCACCTATCTCGATCCGATCCAAACCTACGCCCAGCCATTCGGCTACACACAATACGGCTTCTTCCCCGATAATGCGACGCCCTACGGCGATCTTGGGATCCTTAACCCGTTTCCGGGAGGCCGCTATGCTCTGCCAGGCTTGCCCAAGACATCGATCAACGGCTACGCCGATTACAAATTCACAAAGAATTTCGGCGCGCAGATTTCCTTCTGGTTGACCGGCCCATGGTACACGGATGTGAACCGGGCGGTGCGCATTCCTACTGAACATAATGTCGACGTGAGCCTCTATTACCGGACCGAGAAATTCGACCTGGGGGTCAGCGTCCTCAACCTCACAAACCAGAATAACTTCCTGAGTGCGCTGACCGGAGCCGGCTTTTTGCAGCCGCTGCCGCCAACTTCGGTGCAAGCTACTTTCGCCATTCGATTTTAAGGAGCAAGATGATGTCCAGAAGACAAGGCCATCTCCACCTTACGCTGGTGCTTCATCCCATGGCCATTCACCAGGCCGGATGGACGCATCCCGACGCCTTCTTCGGCGACAAGCTGTCGGATTATGTGTATCTCGCGCAGCTGGCAGAGCGGGCACGGTTCGACGGCATTTTCCTCGCGGACGGACCTTCGATGATATCCGAGGATATGGAGGAAGGCAGCAGGCATCCCTACGGCGATGCATTCGAGCCGCTGACTTTGCTGTCCGCGCTCTCGGCCGTCACCAATCGCCTAGGCTTGATCGCGACGGCGAGCAGCACCTACAGCGAGCCCTATAACGTCGCCCGGCAGTTCGGATCGCTGGACATATTGAGTAACGGTCGTGCGGGCTTCAATCTGGTAACCACAGTCAGTTCGATCGCGGCCGCCAATTTCGGCCGGACGCATCCCTCGCATGCCGAGCGCTATGAACGCGCCGGCGAATTCATCGAGGTGCTTGAGGGGCTCTGGGACAGTTGGGATGACGACGCTTTCATCCACGATCGCGCCGAGGGCCGGTATTTCGATCCTGCGAAATCCCGCCTGCTGAATTATCACGGCAAGCACTTCTTCGTACGCGGGCCGCTCAATCTCGCGCGGCCGGTGCAGGGGCATCCCGTCAAGGTGCAGGCGGGAGCGTCGGCGGAGGGCAAGCGCCTCGCCGCCCGGACGGCCGAAGTCGTGTTCACCGTCTCGCAAACGCTCGAAGAGGCAAAGTCCTTCTACAGCGATATCAAACGCATGGCCGCCGATCATGGCCGCAATCCCGACCATGTGCGCGTATTGCCGGGCGTGGTGCCGTTCATCGGCCGGACCGACGAGGAAGCGCGGGAGCAGTTCGAATATCTGCAGGATCTGCTTCATCCGGTAGCCGGCATCGCCAAATTATCCGCAGCGTTCGGCCTTGATCTCAGCGGTTATCCACTGGACGGTCCGCTGCCCGATCTTCCGGCAACGGAGGCAAGCAAGGGCATGCAGGAGTTGCTGACGTCGCTGGCAAGGCGTGAGAACATGACCCTCCGGCAACTCTACAAGCATGTCTCCGGATCCTTTGGCCACCGCATGCTGGTCGGTTCCGGCAAGACCGTCGCGGACCATATGGAGGAGTGGTTCCACGCCGAAGCGGCGGACGGCTACAACATCATGTTTCCGTATCAGCCAGGCGGCATGGATCGGTTCGTCGAACATGTGCTTCCTGAATTGCAGCGACGTGGTGTCTTCCGCACCGAATATGAAGGGCACACGCTCCGCGAGCATCTGGGGCTTCCGCGGCCCGCGAACCGACACGGCATCCAGCAGGGGCGCATCCCCACCAGGGCTGCGGCAGGCTGAGCGAGAGGACGATTCTTAAGCAATGGCGACGACTGTAGACGCGCAGGCACGGAACCGCAGCACGCTTTCCGAAATATGGTTCACCCGATGTCCTGTCCCCACCGCGACCGGGTTGGCCTACCAGCTCGGCTGGCTCGACCAGGAATTCAGGAGCGATGGAATAGCGATCCGGACCCTTCAGGACGCACCGGCGGAGCTCGCCCGGCATCATTATGATCAGCGCATGCCGACACTGGTCCGCGAAGGCGGCAACCTTCTCGCGCTCGCAGCGCGGGCGCAGGGGGAAGACACGCGGCTCGTCGGGCTGACATGGATCGAGGACAGCCAGGTCATTCTGGTGAGGGCGGACAGCAAGATCGCAACGGCCGCCGATCTGGCCGGCAAACGGATCGGCCTGCCCACGTACACCGAATATCCGATACCGGAACATCAGCGCGGGATGAGCATCATCCGTGCCATGTCGCTTATCGGCTTCAAAGGCGCGCTCGGTTCAGCGGGGCTGACATTCGACGACGTCGAGTTGGTGGAAGTAAATGGGACGATCGGCAACGTGCAGGGTGCCAAGCTGGGTGATGGGCCAATAGAGATGTGGCCTTATGATGCCTTGCTCAGCGGAAAGATTGACGCGATTTACGTCAAGGGCGCGCCGTCCCTCGATGATGCAAACACAGTCGGTGTGGTCGTTGGCATCGATCTCGACGCGCTGCCACATCGGCATCTGCGCGTGAACAACGGCACGCCTCGTCCGATTACAGTGAACCGCCGATTCATAGATGAGCATTTCGATCATCTCGTGCGGTTTTTCATGCGCACTTTGCGCGCCGCGGATTGGGCGCGCGACAATCCTGTCGAGGTCCGCCGGATCGTCGGCCTCGAAACGCGTGGCAGCGACCAGGCGGTCGTCAACGGTTATGGACCGGATTTCCATCGCTTCCTTCACCCCGACCTCTCCGACGAACGCATTGCCCTCCTTGGACAGCAGAAGAAGGCGCTATGGCTTCACGGCTTTCTCGACCGCGATTTCGATCTCGCGGACTGGATCGACTACCGCCCGCTTGAAGAGGCGAGGAGGCGGCTGGATCAGGGCTGACATCGCACCGCGCACTCAATATGACCGATCAGCGGCGGAGACGTCGCCTGATCGTAGATCATGAAAGAGAAGGACAAATTTTGTCGGATCGATTGAATCCAGCCGCAGCCTCCGACGGCAAGCTCTACGAGATCGTCCGCAGCCGGATTCTTAGTAAGATGCAGACGGGGGAATGGCGGAGTGGTGAACGCCTTCCCCCTGAGCCGGAACTCGCATCGATGTTCGGTGTCAGTGTTGGAACGGTTCGCAAAGCCGTCGATGCCCTGGCCGAACAGCGCATCCTCTTGCGCCGTCATGGTCGCGGGACTTATGTCGCCGGTTCGACCCGCGAAACATTTCTCGATTCCGTATTCAGCTTCGTAGATCGTGACGATCGCCGGATGGATACGACGTATCGCACGATATCGCTGCAACTGACGTCGCCAACTCCGCAGGCCATGGCGCTTTTCGGGTTGGATTCTGGTCAAAAAGTCTTTCAGCTGCATAACGTGAGGTATGTAAGCAATGCGCCATTACTCTTTGACGATGTTCAGGTGCCGCAAAATCTCTTTCCAAGTCTCACTCTTGACGATTTTCGGAACGCCGCGCCAGCTACCACAGTGCTCGATCTGCTGATGAGGCATTCATCCTGCCACGTCGTTCGCGTGGAGGAACGTATCAAAGCTGTTGCGGCTCGCCCTCCTGTTTCGGAATTCCTGGAAATCCAAGCCGAAACGCCCCTGCTCTATATAGAGCGTATCGCATATTCTCTGGGCGATATCCCGGTTGAGTTTCGGCAGCGCCATGTTCAGACAAGTAATGTGCGCTATTACAATCAATGGGGCATTAAACCCTGAAGTGCTTTCGCGATTTTCAACCAATTAATGCTGTAGCAAAACGATGTCAGGCAAGTTGATGAGTGCAAGGGCGCTGTCAAACCAAATGCGCTGATCGTCAGGAGAGCGATGGTAGGCGTGCCGTATGCCGCGCCCAGCGCGCCCTGCCAGCCCATTCCAGCATTTCAATTCATCGCCGGAGTGATCCGCCGGGTGGCCTGGACGTACGTCCGGTGCCTGCTGTCACTGAGGAACGTTGGCGAGATGGCATACGTGACCAGCCCGTCGGCAGCCGATCAATCACGACATTCGCCTCAATCGGCCCCAATGGCCCGAATTGTCAGCAGCCGCTATTGCAATAGTTTGGATCAGCCTGTTGTCTCGCTGTGATCCGTATGCGCGATCAACAAGCGGAGGAAGGCGCGAACGGCCGGGTTGGAGCGGCGATTTTCCGGCCAGATCGCCGTCACATTCTGCCGCGTGACGGCGAACCCGGTCAAGATCGGGACGAGTTCGCCCCGTGCGACCGAAGGGGCAGCCATGAAACTTGCCCCGACGCCGACCCCGCCACCGGCCGCAATGGCGGCGATCACGGCTTCGCTCGTATCGACGACGATGCCGGATGCCGGCACCAGTTCCACGTCCCTGCCGCTGATCCGAAACGGCCAGCGAAAGGTCTGCCCGCTGCTCTGGTAACGAAGATTGACGGTCTCATGCTCGACCAGTTCTTCGGGATGCGTTGGTGTCCCTCGCGTCGTCAGATAGGTCGGCGATGCGTAACAGCAGAGGGAATATGGCGCCAGCCGCCGCGCCAGCAATCGTGAATCAGCCAGTTCTCCGATGCGGACCGCCAGATCGATGCCCTCATCGACCATGTCCACGAGTTGATCGCTCAGGCGCAGATCGATCGTCACCTTGGGGTGGTCGGCGCGAAATCGGGGCAGGATAGGCGCGATCATGTGGAGGCCGATCGGGAATGACGCCGCGATCCTCAGCGTGCCGGATGGTTCCGCTCGTGCTGCTTTCGCCACCTGTTCGATTTCCTTGACATCCCGTAGTATTCGCAGGGCCCGGTCATGCAGATTGCGTCCTTCTTCGGTCAGCGTCAGCGAGCGCGTAGTGCGCGTGAATAGCGGCACGCCAAGATCCCGTTCCAGTCGCTGAACGCTCTTGCTGACGGCCGACGGGGAAATTCCCAGCGCGCGCGCCGCCGCTGTATAGCTGCCCATGGACGCTGCGCGGGCGAACGCGAACAAGCCGGTGAGGCGTTCGAGGCCTATTTGTTCCTTCATGGCATTATTGAAACGACATTCCTTGCCATTATCAACCGCATCCCAGTGGCTACATCGAGAAATGACACCCCAATTTTTGCGAGGTCATGATGATGAGCGAGACGATGAAAGCGGTACGCCTGCACGCGTTTGGCGGCCCCGAGGTGCTGCGGTACGAGGATGCCCCCCGTCCGGTGGCGGCAGCCGGCGAGATACTGGTGCGCGTCCATGCCGCGAGCCTCAATCCACCCGACCTTTATCTGCGCGACGGCTATCGCGCGCTTCCGCCCGAATGGCGCCCGGACGCGGTGTTCCCGCTGATCCTGGGCACGGACATTTCGGGCGTGGTCGCCGCGCTGGGCGAGGGGGTGAGGGGGTTCGCTGTCGGCGACGAGGTCTATGCGATGGTCCGCTTCCCCGAAAATCTGATGTCGGGCAGCGGCGCTTATGCCGAATATGTCAGCGTCCCGGCTGCGCAGCTGGCGCTCAAGCCCGCAGGCATCGACCATGTACAGGCGGCCGCGGCGCCGATGTCGCTTCTGACGGCCTGGCAATTCCTGATCGAGCTTGGCCATGACGCGCCGAACCCGTTCCAGTCCTTTGCACATCGCCCGGTCCCGCTTGCGGGCAAGAGGGTGGTCGTCAACGGGGCCGGCGGGGGTGTTGGCCATGTCGCCGTGCAGTTGGCGAAGTGGAAAGGCGCGCACGTCATGGCCATAGCCTCGGGGGAGCATGAAGCGTTCCTGCAGGATCTGGGCGTCGATCAGTTCATCGACTACACCCGCACCGCGGCCGAGGATGTCTTGCGGGATGTCGACCTCGTCGTCGACGCCGTGGGCGGCACTGCGGCAGATCGCTTCTTGCCGACGATCAGGCCTGGGGGCGCGCTGTTCCTCGTCAACCCGCTGGGATTTGACGCACATGCCAGGGCGCAGGCGCTGGACATTGGCGTATCGACGACACAGGTCCGCTCCAATGGCGCGCAACTTGTCGCAGCTGGACGGCTGCTTGCGGAGAGCACGGTCAGGGTGGTTGTGGACAGCGCCTTCCCGCTGGCTCAGGCCGCCCGCGCTCATGATCGCGCCGCACGGGGCAAGACACATGGCAAGATCGTGCTCACCGTCGCCTGACTGTCAGACGCTCCGGATCTGCCCTGAGGGGCCGTGGGTCCGGAGCGATTTCGAGGAGAAACATCATGCTGATCGTCACCGGATATATGCACGTCGAGCCGATGGATGTGCCGCGCTTCCATGCCGAGCTTCAGGGCGTTGCCGCCGTCGTCCGGCGGCGCGCCGGCAACCTGTCCTATGATGCGGCGGTGGATGACGAACCAACCGGCCGGATGTTGATCGTGGAGCGATGGCACGATCAGGCCGCGCTGACCGCCCACCTCGACGCGCCGGAAACACGCGCGTTCGTCGCGCGCTGGCAGGGCAGGATGCGCGGTGACATACGCAAATATGACGCGTCGAACGAGCGCGATCTGATGGCAGATTAACCCTCTGGCGCGCGTCGGACATCGGTGGCCGGTCGCGTGCATCGGATTGTGATCGCGAACAAGACGCGATCCGATGTCGATATGCTCTAACGACCGTAAATCTCGCGCAGGCGCTTCTTGTCGATTTTGCCGGTCGCGCCCAGGGGGATGTCGGACACGAAGACGATGTCGTCCGGCATCCACCATTTCGCTATCTTCCCGTCCAGATAGGACGATATCTCTTCGGACGTCGCTGACTGTCCGGGTTTCAGTTTCATCAGCAGCAGAGGCCGCTCGTCCCACTTAGGATGCGGCACCCCGATGACCGCGCAAAGCTCGGCCTTCGGATGACCCAGCGCGATATTTTCCAGCTCCACCGAACTGATCCACTCGCCGCCTGACTTGATGACGTCCTTGGCGCGATCGGTGATCTGCATATAGCCGCGACCATCGATCGTCGCGATGTCACCGGTGTCGAAAAAACCCTCATCGTCGAGTATGCGGGTTTCCGACTGTCCATAATAGGCGCCGACGATCGTCTCGCCCTTGACATGCAACCGGCCTGGCGACTTTCCGTCGTGCGCAAGCTTGCGCCCCTGTTCGTCGGTCAGCTTGAAATCGATGCCCGGCAGGGTCCGCCCCTGCTTGAGCATATAAGGGATGCGCTCTTCGAGCGGCAGCGCCGCGATCTCCCGATCCGGCGAGGAAACCGTCGCAAGGGGGGAGGCCTCCGTCATGCCCCAGGCGTGGAGAAGCTCGACGCCATGTTCCATAAATTCGCGGATGATGGTTTCCGGACATACCGAGCCCGCCACCATGGCGCGCTTGAGGGTGGTCAAGGTGCGGCCGCTTTCCCGGCAATGGCTGAGCAGCCCCTGCCAGACGGTCGGCACGCCGGCGGCGAAGGTGACGCCTTCGCTTTCGATCAGTTGGTAAAGCGTTGCGCCGTCGACATGCTGGCCGGGCAGCACCAGCCTGGCGCCCACCATCGGCGCGGAGTAGACGAGGCCCCAGGCATTGGCGTGATACATGGGCACCAGCAGAAGGACCGTATCCCTGGACGACAGGTTCAGACCATCGGCCTGGCAGCTGAACAGCGAATGCAGATAGTTGGACCGATGGGAGTAGAGCACGCCTTTCGGGTTGCCGGTCGTGCCTGACGTGTAGCAGAGGCCGGCGGCCGACTGCTCGTCGAAACCGCCCCAGTCGCATTCGTCGCCATAGCGGCCGATCAGCGTGGCGAAGCCTTCGACCGGGACGGTCGATCCATGGATCGAAGACCTGTCCTCGTCATCGAAAAGGATGACGCGCTCGACCGAGGGGCATTTCGGCAGGATCGCCTGGAGGATCGGCACGCAGGCGCGATCGGCGAAGATGACCCGATCAGCGGCATGCCCGACAAGATAGGCGATCTGGTCCGCCAGCAGCCGTGGATTGAGCGTGTGGCAAACCGCCCCGATCGCGACTGCGCCATACCACGCCTCGAAATGCGGTCCGCTGTTCCAGCCGAGCGTGGCGATCCTGTCGCCCTGCTCAATGCCCATCGCCCGCAGCGCGTTCGATACTTGCTTGGCGCGTCCGTGGCAGGCCGCATAGGTGGACCGATGCCGCTCGCCATGATTGTCGTTCCAGATGACTTCCGTACGCCCGTGCCATCGCGCCGCGTGAGAAAGGAGGGCGTCCAGCGTCAGCTGGCCCGCCTGCATCAAACCGAACATGATATTCTCCGGTGTCGTGCCGGCGATGGTCGATCGGCCGGTGTCCATGTTGCAAAGCCCGTCAGCCGACGGGCGCCTTGGCAATGTTGATGACGGCGGTCTGCGAGAATTCGTGCATGCCGTCCGTGGAGAGCTCCATGCCGATACCCGACTGCTTGGCGCCGCCGAACGGGATGTGGGGCGCGAAATCGAGATGCTCGTTGACCCATACCATGCCGCTGTCGATCTGGCGGGCGAGGGCATAGGCGCGATCGCGGTCGGCGGACCAGACAGACCCCCCAAGGCCAAGTTCCGAGCTGTTCGTGCGCCGTACCGCGTCGTCCGCATCCTCGAACCTGATGATGGGCAGGATCGGCGCGAACTGTTCCTGATCGACCAGCATCGTGCCATCTTCGATATCGCGCACTATGGTGGGCCGTATGAAATAGCCGCCGCCCTCTGCCATTTCTCCGCCGGCGATGACGTGGCCGTCGCGGCGTGCGCTTTCCAGGAATGTCTTCGCCTTGGCGAACTGCGCCGCATTCTGGAGCGGGCCGATCTGCGTTCCCTGTTGCAGTCCGTCGCCCACGATCGCCTGATTGGCCAGTTTGGCGAGTTCGTCGCACAAAGCGTCATAGATGCTGCTATGGGCATAGACGCGCTTGACCGCGATGCAGACCTGCCCGGCGTTCATGAAGGCCTTGGAAAAAATCTTCGACGCCACGGTGGCGACATCGACATCGTCAAGGACGATGCTGGCGTCGTTGCCGCCCAGTTCCAGCGACACGCGCTTGAGCGTCGATGCGGCGGCCGCGATGACTTTCTTTCCGGTCGCCGTCGATCCGGTGAACGAAATCTTGGCGATGTCCGGGTGATCGGTCAGCGTCGGCCCCAGATCATTGAGATCGGTCACGACGTTGAAGACGCCGGCAGGAAAGATCTCCTTGGCCAGTTCGCCGAGCATCAGCGAAGTGACCGGCGTCGTGGGCGCAGGTTTCAGGATGAAGCTGTTGCCCATCAGGAGCGCTGCGGGAAATTTGAATGCGGCGAGCAGGACGGGGAAATTCCACGGCATGATGGCGCACACCACGCCCAGCGGCTTCCTGTGCAGTTCGACCCGCCGCTCTTCGTCGTCTTGCAATATTTCGACCGGGACATCGATCGTGGTGAAATGGCGGACGAACATCTCGGTGAAGGCGATCTCGCCCGCCGCTTCCGCCAGCGGCTTGCCCTGTTCGCGCACCAGCATGCGCGTCATGGCCTCGGCATTGTCGTGGATCGCATCGGCAAAGGCGGACAGTCTGGCGCGCCGATCGTCGAGCGAGAGCGCCGCCCAGGCGGGTTGCGCCGCCTTCGCCGCAGCGATCGCCTGCTCCGCCTGCCGTATCGATGCGCGCGGCACCGATATGAACGGCTTGCCCGCCGCTGGATCGATGACCTCCATCAGGGAATCGCCGTCGACCAGTTCACCACCGATCAGGAGTTTGAGATTGTCCGACATGTGCTGTTCTCCTCTGGCAGGCGCGGCCGTACCCGCCTGCATGGTCAATCCTAAACCTGGGTGGCGGCGCCGATCATGATCGCAGCGCCCAGCAGCAGCCCGATTTTCGCCAGCGATGCGGACTCATGATAGACGGTGATGCCGATCGCCAGCACCACGACCTGGAGCGTGATCGTCACGATCGGCGTCAGCGTGCTCAGTTCGACACCGTTGTGGATGAGCCGGGCGAACACCCAGAAACTTAGCACGAAGCTCGCCATGCAGACGATCGTCGCGCCGATGGCGGTAAACCCGCGCGTCGCCGGCAGGAGAGACAGGCCCAATGCCTGGCCGACAATCACGAACGCGAAAGACGCGAGCGTTGGTAACGATAGAGCCGCCACGGGACATTCCTCTCTTCTTGCTGTCATGCGCTATGTTCAGGTGATGATTTCTTGGTCGTGGAAGTCGAGATAGGCCGTCCCTTCCATGATGAGAGCGGGGAGCGTCTTGACCTGTTCGAGCCCGGCAAGTGCCTGGACGATATGATATTGGGTGGGCATGTCCTGCCATGTCGGCACGTTGAAGCGGATGCTGCCAGTGCCGGCCCGCACCAAAGGTGGCGGCTGGGGGTCGCGCCGGCTGGATGCGCCCGCCATCGGCGACAGTGTAAGATAATCCGCGTCAGCGACCGCCCACTCGCCGCTTCGCGGAATGTATTTGTGCGCGATGATGCCCAGCCCGGCGCTCGCGGTAAACTCGGCAACCAGTTCCGGCGCGGCGTCGGTATCGGCATCGCAGGCCAGTTGCATTTCGGCAAAGGTGAAGCCTTCCCAACTCGCTCTTATGCTCGTTTCGCCATTCCAGTGCCGGGGTTCGGGCAATTGCGCATAGAGTTTCGGATGGCCGAGTTGCTCGCGACCCGTGATAATCGGATCGCCCAGATTCTCCCACATCACGGCGCAATAGACGCCGTCGGTCACTTTGCCGTCCGGGCCCATATGGGTGACTGGGATCATCAGCGACAGGATATTATACCCTCGGCCCGCGAGCCACGGGATGTCGCGCAGGCAGAAGAAGTGAAACTGCGCCATAGCCTCGCCACGCAGGGCAAGCCCGTCGGGAAGCAAGGGTTCAAGCTGTTCGGCGCGGCCAAGGAACCTGACGATGTAGCGTGTGAACCGGATCGGGCCATCGCGATAATCGGCGTGATCGGGCGCCTGACGCGGTCCACCGGCGGCTCCGAACGACGCGGGCATGATCCTGATCTTGGTATCGGTTGGCGAAGTCATGAATTTTCCTCATTGATCGCGTGCGCTCAGTCGTAGGAATGGGTTGGCGCGCCCAGATGGGTCGGCCCCACCGATCGGGCATATTTTTCGCCCACGCCCCCGCTCCAATATTTGTAGGGCGGCAGGGCAGCGCGGCGACGCTCCAGTTCTTGCTCAGAAACATCGAAATCGATCGTCCCCTTCTCGGCGTCGATGCGGATGATGTCGCCGTCCCTGACCAGCGCGAGGGGACCGCCGGCATGCGCTTCGGGAGAGACATGGGCGACGCACAGGCCGCCGGTTCCCGTGGGCCATCGCCCGTCAGTGACCAGCGCGACGTCCTTGCCCATTCCGCGCCGTCGGATCGGGACCAGTGCGTCCAGCAGTTCCCGCATGCCCGGGCTGCCGCGCGGCCCTTCTCCTCGCACGATGATCACGTCGCCGGCGCTGAATTGGCCGTCCGCAATGCCTGTACGCGCTTCGGCATCACCCTCGAAGATGCGTGCGGGGCCTTCGAAGACACGCATCGGAATATCGGCGGTCTTTACGATGCAGCCACCTGGCGCAAGATTCCCTTTCAACACGACGATGCCGCTGTCGGCCTGAAACGGATTGGCGCAGGCGCGCACGATGGCGCCGTCAGGGCCGGGCGCATCGGCCAGCGCCTCGCCAAGCGGCCTGCCGTCATTGGTCGGGGTATGGGCATGCAGGAGACCGCCGTCGAGCAGCGCCTTGAAGATCACCGGCAATCCGCCGATCCGGTGGAGGTCGATCAGCGCGTGCGGGCCGTTTGGAATGAGGCTGGTGATCCGTGGGGTGCGCCGCAGGATGTCGGTCATATCCCGCAGCTCGAACTTCACCCCGGCCTCGTTGGCGATCGCCGGAAGGTGCAGCAGCATGTTGGACGAACCGCGCGTGGCGGCGACGACCGTTACCGCATTTTCCAGACTTTCCCGGGTCACCCAGTCGCGCGGGCGCGGCCCCCCTTCCATCAACAGCTTCATGGCATGCTGGCCGGCTTTGCGAGCGAGCGCGAGGCGTTGCGAAAAAACGGCCGGGATCGAGGATGTGCCAAGCGCGGAAAAGCCCATGATCTCGGCGCAGGCAGCCCCTGTGCTCGCCGTGTTCAGGCCCGGGCAGGTGCCGACCGACACCATCGCCTCCTTGTTGAGCTCCTCAAGCTCTTGTTCGCTCATCTCTCCGCTCAGCGTCCGGTCCATATCGCCGAAGACGCGGTAGAAATTGATCGGCTCGCCATTGCTGTAACCGCGAAGCGCTGCCCCGCCATGCACATAGACACTCGGGATATTCACGCGGGTCATGGCCATCAGAAGGCCCGGCACCGTCTTGTCGCAGGCGCCCAGCGCCACCGCCGCGTCGTACCGCTGCCCCTCCAACACGACTTCGACCGAATCCGCGATGATTTCGCGCGATATCAGGCTGAATTGCGGCCCCCGTTCATGGACCATCGTCCAGACGTCGGAGATCGACACGGTGGAGAACTCCCGCGCCGTACCGCCCGCCACCTCCACGCCGACCTTGGCGGCGGCGGCCTGCGGCGCGAGCGACATGGCGCAGGGGCTCACTTCGGCATGGGTATGCACCACGCCCACGAAAGGCTTGGCGATGGCTTCGTCATCAAGGCCCGTTGCACGCAGGTGCATCCGGTTGGCCACGCGCATCGGCCCGTCAAGGGTCGCTCGCGAGCGCCAGGCTGGATCATTCATCTTGGTCTCCTAAGCGCGCGAAATCGGCCGTTCGCGATCAGCCGACCGTGTCGCGTCCGGCGCGAGCGCATGGGTGATAAAATCGAGAAGCTCGTCGAGTTGACCCGGCGCGGTCAGCGAATGTCCGCCCGTGAAAGTGTGAAGGCATTTGTCGGGTGAACCGATCGCATCGAACAGTGCGCGCTGCCCGTCGGTCGAGAAAATCTCATCCTCCGACTTGATCTGAAAGAGCACCGGAGTGCGCATCATGCGGGCATTGTGAAGCAGGACGGCGTCCTGCCCCCAGTCGAGGCCCCACATTCCGAGCACCGCGCCCTTTATGCGCTGTTCCGCCGCGCAAAGAGGAATTCCGTAAGCCGTGCCCATCGACATGCCGAACCATGCGACCCGATCCGCATCCGCCCATCCCTGCTCCAGCACCACGTCGAGAACGGTGCGCCATTCGGCGACATAGCGCTCGATACCGGGGCTGTTGCGCCAATGCCGCTCGAAGACGCCCAGCATCTCCATGACATCCCGATCAATGTCGCCCCGCCGGCCGTGGATCGGGCCGTCGATCAGCAGCACGGCGCTGCCGGTCCGTTCGACGATTTGCGCCGCCAGCCAGTCGGTGCGTTCGTGGCGCTTGTGGAACGGGCCTCCATGTTGAAGAAGCGTGACGGGCGTGCTGGCGCCCGCCGGCTCGCGCGCGTTCCAAAATGTCGCCGGGATCATGCCGTCATCACCGGCCACGGAAAAGTCGAAGCGCGCATCCGATGCCTTGCCTTCGAGCGTCAGGTCGATTGTCATGAGGGCCTCGCGAGGTTTCGAGCCATGCTCAGTCGGCTGTCATGCCGCCGTCGATGACGATTTCGGCGCCCGTAATGTGGCGCGCCGCGTCTGACGCCAGGAAGCGCACGGTCTCTGCGATTTCCTCGGGCGAAGCGGCAACGCCGATCGGCACCAGGGATTTGGCCACTTCATGCGCATCCAGCACACCTGAAGCCGCCCCCGACCCAGCCAGCATGCTCGCCTCTTTCGCATCATGCTTCTGCCAGGCTGGCGTATCCACGATGCCCGGATGGACGGAGTTCACCCGCACCTTGTTACGCAGATCGGCGCATTCCAGCGCGATCGCCTTGGTCATCATGCGAACCGCGCCCTTCGCCCCGCAATAGGCCGCCATGCGCGCTTTCCCTTTGAGGCCCATGATCGACGAAATATTGATGACGGCCCCGCCGCCAGACTGTGCGATCCGCGGAATGCCGTGCTTCATCCCCAGAAACGCGCCCTCCAGGTTGATCGCCATCACCAGTCGAAGCTGGTCGAGCGACATCGAAAAGCTGTCCGCCAGGATCGACTTGCCGGCGCAGTTGACCACGGTCGTCAGCGCCGTCCCGTGCGCGTCGGCCAGCGCGAACGCAGCCTCCCATTCGTCCTCGAGCCTGACGTCCAGCCTCACCGCCGTCGCCCGCCCGCCAGTTTCAGCGATCAGCTCGACCGACTTCGCGGCGCTGCGCTCGTCAAAATCGGTCACCCAGACATGCGCGCCATGGGCGGCGAAGCTCAGGCTGGTCGCTCTCCCGATCCCGCTGCCAGCCCCGGTAACGAGTACCGCCTTGCCTTCGAATTCCGACATGCCCGCTCCTGACGCCCTGATTGATTGGGAGGAGAGTATGGCGGACAGACGGTTCAGACTAGCGCGATAAAAATTATGCGATGCATAGGCTATCTCCTATGGATCGATAAGCGATGCTTGTTTACGATCGGATGAAATCGCGCATCCGGCCTTCGCCGCTTTGGCGCATGGACACCGTCGATGAATCTCCGCAGCCTCCGCTATTTCCTGAAAGTCGCCGAATATGGCAGCATCACCCGCGCGGCGCTGGCGCTGCACATCACGCAGCCGTCGCTGACGCAGCATCTTCGGCATCTGGAAGAGCATTTCGGCCTGGCCCTGCTGATGCGCCACGGTCGGGGCGTGATGCTTACAGAGGCGGGCAAGGCGCTGCGCCTGAAGGCCGAGATACTGATCGATGACATTGACGGGCTCCAGAGCGAATTGGAAAGCGCGCAGTCGCGGCCACGGGGCACATTGTCGATCGGCATGCCCATATCCTGGTCCGAACTCGTCACCTATCCCGTGATCGAACGCTTCCGCCGCGAGTATCCCGACGTGCATATCAAATTGGCGGTCAATGCCAGCGAGGCGCTCGCCGAGGCGATGAACGCCAACGAACTGCAACTCGCTGTGCTCGTGGAGACCGACGAGCAGGATAATTTCTGGTCGCATCCCCTGGTCGAGGATGAGCTGTTCCTGCTTGGCCCGGCCGGCGCGAACCTGCATGAACTTGGATCGGTCACCCTGCGCGACGTGGCCAGCTATCCTATGATCCTGCCATTGAACCTCACCATGGTGATGCGGCGGATCGACCGGACATTGGCGGCGGCGGGCGGCACTCTGAACACCGTTCTGGAAACGCCGTCGACGAACATCCTGCCCCTGGTGGCACGCGGCCTGGGTTACACGATCCTGTCGGCATGCGCCCTTCCTCCCCCTGGCGCGGATACCGCGTTCGAGGCGATACCCGTGACCGACGCATCGATGACATGGTCAATCGCCACGCCCAAGAACCGGCCGAAGACGGCCGCCGTCATTGCCTATGAAAGCTTCCTGAAAGAGCAGGTTCTGGAGTCGGTATCATCCGGCCGCTGGCGCACGGCCAAGATGAAGCAGCAGCGGAAAAAGGCCGTCGTCACCACTGATGCGGAAGCAGTTGCCAAACTGCGACTGTAGCGGGCGGGCGATGGCGCCCGGTCACAACGCAGCAAATGGCCTGCGCAAACCCGCTTTTTCCAGAAGCGGCAGCACGTCGCGATTGAACCGTCGCGCGCCTTCGACAAAGTCGATCCAGGTCAGGAGTACGCCGTCCAGTCCAGCATCCGAAAGCATGGTCAGCGAATCGGAAATACGCTCCGGCGTGCCCACCAGCGGAAAACCGCCATATCCGGCCGCATAACGGGTGCGCACCGCTTCCCACGCCTGGCGGGGCATGTCTTTCACCTCCGGCACCGAAAGCGCGATCAGTGCGTCGATGCTCTCATGGTCCTGATGCTGGACGGCATAGTAATCAAGGAAGTCATCGGCCTCTTTCTGCGTGTCCCGCTGGACGACATAGGTGTGCGCCCACACCTGAACCTCGCGGCCGAACTCGTTGCGTGCCGTGGCTTTATACTTTTCCACCTCCTTGCGGATGCTGGTCGGGTCTTCCGACCGGATGCCGATAAAGCACAGATCGGCATGCTCGCACGCAAAGTTGCGACCACGTTCGGAATGTCCCGCGTTCATGATCGGAGGATGTGGTCGCTGCACGGGCTTGGGATTGGAGAAGCCAGCGAGAATATCGAAGAACGCGCCATGATGGTCGAATTCCTCATTCGCATTCCACAGGCGCTTCAGGATGCCGAGCCACTCTGCCAGATAGTCGTAGCGCTGATCATGCTCCCGCAGGGGCGCGCCAAACATCTCCAGCTCGGGCCGATTCCAGCCCCCGACGACATTCAGCGCAAGACGACCATTTGAAATGATGTCGATCGTCGCGGTCTGCTTGGCGGCGACGATAGGATGGATCGTAGGCGCATGCGACGTGACGAACACGCCGACCTGATCGGTAGCCTGCGCGATCGCCGCGGCCCAGGTGAAGGGATCGAGAACCTCGCCGGACACATGATTGGGCTTTCCCTTCACATAGCCTTTCCACCGCGCGAAGGGTACGACCGCCTCATATCCCGCGCGATCCACTTCCCTAGCGACCTCGAGCGCAAAGGGCCATGTCAACTGGTTGGCTTCGGGCGCCAGGGAATGCGTCGTGCCGCGACCGTTGGTGCAGAAGGTGCCCAGTTTGAGCTTGTTGTCGTTGAATATCGGGTTCCGGCTCATCCTGCTGTCCTTGTCCGTGGTCCAGATCGCCCCCGCACAGCCCGTCAGTTCTCCTCGACTATCCAGGCTTCACCGTCGGATCGAACGTGCACCGCCGAGGATCCAGCGAAATGCGCGACGAGCAGCAACGCGTTCTGGCTGGCTGCATGGCTGAGCAAGTCGCGCCGCGTGGCGATGGCGACGGCCTCGTCATGACAAAAGTTGCTGCACATATCCGGCAGTGCCGCTTGCACGGGATGATGGATGACATCGCCGGTGATGATCGCCTGACGTCCTTGCGAGGACAAGATGATCGAGCAATGGCCCGGCGTATGCCCGGGCGTCGCCTTGAGCCTCACGCCTTCGGCGATCTCATGGCCGGGCTCGACCAGGTCGGCCAATCCGGCATCAAGGATCGGCTTGACCGAATCCTCGAAGATTGCCGTTGCGTCGCCATCCTTTTCGCCCTGCGCAAATGCGACTTCGTTGCGGGCGAACAGGTAGCGGGCGTTGGGAAAAGTGGGCACCCACGCGCCATCGACCAGCATGGTGTTCCAACCGCAATGATCGACATGGAGATGGGTGCACAGAACGAAGTCGATGCTCTCGCGCGGAAAGCCGGCGCGTGCAAGCCGGTCCAGAAATGGCGTGTCAAGCATCGCGAGCAGCGGGTGGCCGCGCGGCTTATGGTTGCCGATGCACGGATCGACCAGGATCCGCTTGCCCCCGGCTTCGACGATGAAGGCCTGGAAATGCAGGATGATATCGCCATCGTCAGTCGCGAAGGACGGGCACAGCCAATCGCGTCGATCCAGTATTTCGCGGCGCGTCGCCTGGATGAAGATGGCGGGGTCGAAGGCGGTTGGCGGCAATTCGAGCACTCGCGTGACACGGATGTCGCCTACGAGCCATCGTCTGAATGTCTCCAGATCGGCTGGAAGCTGTTGCATCTGTCTAACCCTCCGCACGGCGGAAGCTGGCGCCATGATGATCGGCCGGCAGCCTCGCCGACCCTTGCGGAAACATCTTTTCGCGCATCGTGCCTGCCCGATATGTGGTCTTGTATCGCCCGCGATCCTGCAACTGGGGAACGACCAGATCGATGAAGGATTGCAGCCCGCCCGGTTCGACGGTCCGCACGAGGTTGAAGCCGTCGAGGCCCGTCTCGTCGATCCACGCGATCATGGCATCGCAAACCTGTGCCGGCGATCCGACGATGAACGGTTCACGTCCCGGCAGGTCTGCGAAAGCGGCGATATCGCGAACGCGCACCTTTTTGCCGCCATTATATTTGGTCATCGCCTCGATAGCCGTCTGCATCGCGTCACTCTCGACATATTCGATGGGTTCGTCCGGGTCGTAGCGCGATAGATCGATGCCAAGAAACGAGGACATCATCGCGAGATTACCCTCTTCACTGCTGTAACGCGCATAGTCCGCCTTGCGGTCGCGCGCTTCCGCCTCGGTCGGTGCCACGATTACCGTCGTGGCGTTGAAAATCTTCACACTTTCAGCCGACCGGCCCGCCTGCTCGGCGGCCTTGCGATAGCCATCGACGATCCTTTTGGCGCTGTGCTTGTCATTAGCTGCGGTAAATGCCGCTTCTGCATGTCGGCCGGCGAAGGCAGAACCCCGGCCCGATGACCCCGCCGAATAGATTAAGGGTGTCCTTTGTGGCGAAGGCTCGCAAAGGTGATAGCCCTCGCAACGATGATGCCCGTCATGTGCGATCTTGTGCACGCCTCTCGGATCAATGAAGACACGGGACGCCTTATCGCGCAATGCAGCGTCGTCCGCCCAGCTTCCTTCCCAAAGCTTGTACACCAGATCCATATAATCGTCGGCAATATCGTAGCGCCGGTCGTGCGGCACCGGTTCCACACCCATCGCGCGTGCCGTCGATGCGAGGATGCCCGTCACCACGTTCCAGCTTATCCGACCCTTAGTTAGATGATCCAGGGTCGAAAGGCGCCGCGCCAACAGATAGGGCGGCTCATAAGTGGTGTTGGCGGTGACGCCGAAGCACAGATGTTGGGTTACCGCAGCCATGGCCGGGATGAGCATCATGGGATCGTTCGAAGGAAACATGCCGGCCGACCGCATGACCGCGTCCGGCCTGCCGGCATAGACGTCGTTGACGCCCAGCGTGTCGGCCAGAAAGATACCGTCGATCAGGCCGGCTTCGGCGGTGCGCGCCAGTTCCACCCAATAGTCGAGATCGGCATAGCGCTCACCTTGCGCTTGCGGATGCGCCCAAAGCCCGGTCCATGCCTGCGCCGGCGAGGCCATGTAAAAAGCGTTGATGAGTATCTCTTTGTCCATCATTCACTCGCGTGGCCATGCGGCACCGGGAAGGTCCGGCGCCGCGCGCACCTCAGAATTTAACCGACAGCGAACCGCCATAGGTGCGTGGCGCCGCGGCGCCGGCTTGGAAGCCGGCCGTTCCGCCCGGACCAACCGATTCCTGCGTGATCGAATAATATTTCACCCCGCCAAGATTCTTGCCCCATAGGCCAATCGTCAGCCAGTCGGCTGAATCAGGCGTGAAGTTGAGCGACGCATTGACCAGCGTGACGGCCTTTTCGAAGACGAAATTGTCCGGATTCCAGGCGAACCGTCCGGTGTGGGCGACACCAACATCGGCGACCCAGGCGCCGATACTCGTGTCGATCTTGTAGTTAAGGCCGGCGTTGAACGTCCATTTCGCGACGTTCGGCAGCCTGTTGCCTGCTGCGCCGTCCGCCGGCACAGGGCAGGGGCCCCCGCCCAGCGCCGTCGAAGGTCCGGCGATGGTGTTGCCGTTCAAGCAATAGAATGGCGCGTTGATATAGCTGCGATATTTGCCATCGAGATAGGTCGCCCCGCCGCGCAGCGTGAGGCCCGGCGCCACCAGCGCGTCAATCCCTATTTCCGCGCCCTTGATCCGCGCCTGCTGCGCGTTCGTCAGGATGATGCCTGGTATCAAGCCCTGGACGTCGACGGCAAGCACCTGAGGATTCTTGATATCGTTCCAGAACAGCGCGCCGTTAAGGCGCACGCGTCGGTCGAACAGTTCGGTTTTCAAACCCAATTCATAGGAGTCGATCACTTCGGGAAGGGCCGGGGGACTATCCAGCGGGAAGGTCTTGTACGCACCGGACTTGTAACCCCGGCTGATCGAGACATAGCCCATGACATCATCGGTTAAATGATGATCCAGCGTCGCCTTCCAGGTGAGCTTCTTGAATTGCTTGCTATCACGATAGGTCGGTGACGAGCCGTTGAGGTCGTCGATATTATATCGCAGGCCAAGGGTGAGGTTCGTGGTCTCGCCGATCGGCGCCGTAGCTTGGCCGAAGACCGAGTAGCTGTTGATGACCTGTCTGGAACGGATCTCCACAATGCCAGTACCGAACGCATCGCCGTAGAGGCTGATCGGATTATATTTGACCTGGCTGCGAAGATAATAGGCGCCCAAAATCCAGTCGATCCTGCTGTCACTGTTCGACTTAAGCTGGAATTCCTGGGTAAATTGAGATTCACGGCTATTCAGGTCGCCATTGAGGAGATTTTGCGCGGTAATATCGGCGTCCAGACGAATTTGCTCGTCGGTGATGCGAAATCCCGTGATGGAAACCAGATCGGCAAACCCCAGGCTTTGGTCGATCCGAATGGATCCGCCGCCACCCTCTGCACGGGCGAACTGTTCAAGGTTATTGCGCGTATTATAGAAATTGTCGCCTGGTACATCTGCCAGCGACGGTAACCGGATTGGGGGAGCGGGATATCCCGGCAGCGGTATTGCGGGCGATTGCGCGTAGGTTCCGCTATGACGGTCATTGACCATGCCGATGTCGCCCTTCGAATAGGCGTAAAATCCGACGATCTTGACCTTCGTTGTGTCGCTGGGTTCCCAGACGAGCTTTGACCGCGCCGAAAACAGCTTCTCTTTAAAGATGTCCCGCCCCGTCGTGATGCTCTTGCCCCAGCCGTCCCGCTGGTCCGTGCCGGCTACCGAAATATTCCAGCCCAGAGTGTCAGTGATCGGGGCCGAAACATAGAGCTGGCCAGTCCGTCGATCATAATTGCCAAAGCTGAGCGTGGCGTTCACCTCCTGCGCGCGACCCGGATCCTTGGTGAACATCTGAATGGCGCCGCCCGATGCGTTGCGGCCGAACAGCGTGCCCTGGGGGCCTTTGAGCACTTCGACACGATCGATGCTGTTGATCGCCAGATAGGCCGTGCTCAAGCGCGCATAATATAGATCGTCGATATAGACGGGGACGCTGGATTCATTGCCCAGATTACCGCCCGCCGGATTGCCGATGCCGCGGAGAAAGGGAAGATAGACGCCGACGACCTGCGGGACGTTCAGCGAGGGATCGACGAATGCCAGTTCCTTTATGGTGCTCACGCCGCTCGCTTGCAGCGTCGAGCCGCTGAAGGCAGTCACGGCGACCGGAACGTCCTGCAATTTCTGTTCGCGACGTTGCGCCGTAACGACTATGTCCTGGAGCTGACCATCCTGGCTCGCTGCTGGTGCCTCAGCCGTGCCTGGGGCGTCGGCGGTGGAGACCTGCGCCAATGCCGAAACCGGCGTCAGACCCGTGCAAACGAGCAGAGCGCAGGAAAGCCCGCGAAGCGACGTCACTTTGAAATGGTGCCGTTCCAAGTTGCCGAGATGCTTCATTAATCCCCTCCCTTTATCCATTATTACGTGGTGTTTTCAGCAGCTTGGGCCGCGCGTGGTGGACGTCGTTTCTATCCCCGCCGCAATAGTGGGCCGGCGGCTAATGACATCGCAAAGGACTAAACTTGGCATTGCCGCAGGACTAGCCGGATAAAATTTATGCATCACATAGGTAATCACCTATGGATTCCGGCTGCGCGACGAGCCTTGTATGGATGCAGCTATAGGTAATTACCTATGCGGTTCATAATCCTAATCGCCATAGTGCAAGAGGTCGGGTGGGACTATCTCCTGGGGCGGGGCTGATCTCAGGCTCGAACCGGGTTCGCTGCATCCCGCTTTCGCTGAAATGGAAAGCGGGATGCAAAAGACCGGCAAACCAAAGGTAGCAGGCAGAGGTCTGGCGACCCCAGCGCAGGGAGTGGATGATGGCACGATATCTAAAGCGCGGCGTGACCGCAGAAGCGAAGGCGGAGAGCAACCGTCAGGTACGCGACTCGGTAGAGGGCATTTTGGCCGACATCGAAGCGCGCGGCGACGATGCGGTGCGCGAATTGTCGATCAGGTTCGATAAATGGGATCGTGAAAGCTATCGGCTCACCGACGCCGAGATTCAGGCTTGTGTAGACACTCTCTCGCCGCAGGACGTCAAGGATATCGAGTTCGCGCAAACTCAGGTGCGCAACTTCGCCCAAATCCAGCGCGATAGCATGAAGGATGTCGAGGTCGAGACGCTGCCTGGTGTTATTCTCGGTCATAAGAATTTACCACTCAACGCGGCCGGATGCTACGTCCCCGGCGGCAAATATCCCCTGCTCGCATCGGCCCATATGTCAGTGATCACCGCCAAGGTCGCCGGCGTACCCCGCGTCGCCACATGCGCTCCGCCCTTTGGCGGCAAACCGGCGCCTGCCATCGTCGCGGCGCAGGCGATGGCCGGTGCGGACGAGATTTACTGCCTTGGCGGTATTCAGGCCGTCGCCGCAATGGGCCTCGGCACGCAATCGATCGCTCCGGTTGATATTCTGGTCGGCCCTGGCAATGCTTTCGTCGCCGAGGCAAAGCGGCAGTTGTTCGGGCGGGTAGGCATCGACCTGTTTGCCGGCCCAACCGAGACCCTGGTGATCGCTGACGAGGCGGGCTGCGACGGCGAACTGGCGGCCACCGACCTGCTCGGTCAGGCGGAACATGGTCCGGACAGCCCGGCCGTGCTGCTGACCACGTCAGAGAAACTCGCGCATGAGACCATGGCGGAGATTGACCGGCTGCTCCGGATTTTACCGACCGCCGACATCGCCCGCAGGGCATGGGAGATGTTCGGCGAGGTGATCGTCGCGGACGACGATGCCGAGATGGTCCGCATCGCCGACAACATCGCGTCGGAGCATGTGCAGGTGATGACCGCCGACCCGGACTATTTCCTGAGACATCTGACCAATTACGGAGCGCTCTTTCTCGGCAACCGGACCAACGTATCGTTCGGAGACAAGGTCATCGGCACCAACCACACGCTACCGACTAAAAAGGCGGCGCGTTACACCGGGGGACTGTGGGTCGGCAAGTTCATCAAGACCTGCACCTATCAGAAAGTCCTGACGGACGAGGCGTCGGCGCTCATCGGCGAATATTGCAGCCGGCTGTGCGCGCTCGAAGGCTTTGCCGGCCATGGCGAGCAGGCCAATATCCGTGTCCGGCGCTTCGGTCACCGTGATGTGCCCTATGGCGGCATTGCCATCCCCTCTGCACTGACGGTCGTCGATGCCTGAGGCGCTTCCCCGCACCCCGAGCTTCCGGCTAGACGGCCAGCGTGCGTTGGTGACCGGAGCTGGGCGCGGCATCGGCCTCGCGGCCGCGACCGCGCTTGCCGAAGCCGGCGCACATGTCACCCTGGCAGCGCGCTCGTCTGGCGATATCGAAAACGCCGCCCAGGCAATTCGCGAAAGCGGCGGATGTGCCAGGGCCGCGACGCTTGATGTCGCTGATCTCGATGCGGTGGCTTGCTTCTTCGCAGAACGCCCGGCATTTGACATCCTTGTCAACAATGCCGGCACCAACCGGCCCAAGCCGATGCAGGATGTGACCGAGGCCGATTACGACGCTGTTCTGAATCTGAACGTGAAAAGTGCCTTCTTCGTGGCACAGGCGTGCGCCCGAGGCATGATCGTTGCAGGGGTCAAAGGTAGCCTGATCCATATGGGATCGCAGATGGGCCATGTCGGCGGGCCCAACCGTTCGCTCTATTGCGCCTCGAAATGGGCGCTCGAAGGCATGAATAAAGCCTTCGCGCTCGATCTCGCTTCCTATGGCATTCGATCGAATACGATCGCGCCTACCTTCATAGAGACGCCGTTGACGCAGCCTTTCTTCGCGGATCGCGATTTCAGAGATAGCGTCCTTGCGAAAATCAAGCTCGGCCGCATCGGCCAGGTCGAGGATTTGATGGGCGCCATCCTGTTCCTCTCTTCACAGGCCGCCAGTCTCATCACCGGAACCTCAATCATCATCGATGGTGGTTGGACTGCCGATTGAACGATGCAGTTGCTTCAACTTCCGGATGGCGGGTTCCGGAAAAAATTGACGGTCCCTGGCCGACGCGCTTTTGGCAGGCTGGGCCCCGCCTCGTTCGTCATCCCATTGAACAGATCGCTGGAGCGATCGCCTCACCTGCACAGAGGCGGTATCGCTTCACCCATTTGATCGCGCTACTCTCCGAAATCCCAAATCGCGCGGCCGCACCACGCGCCGACATGCCTTCTTTGAGAACGGCAGAAAGAACACGCTCGCGAAGATCAAGGCAATAGGCTCGAGCCATGCCATGCCGGCCTCCTTCTCCAGCAGGCATTGTGAATCACATTCCACGATTCTTGGGAATCCACAATCGACTCAATACAATGTCATCATGCTCTAGACTGACAGCAGCTCACAACCGACTGCGCCCGCACAACTCTGTTCGTCCTGACAACATGGCGGGGTTACTCTACGGGCGGGACGGCTTCTCAGGCTTCAACCGATGTTCCGCAATATCTCCTCGGCCTCCGGGCGATCGAGCCAGTCGGGACTTACGAGCAGCGACCTGATCGTTCGGCCCGGCCCCACATGAAGGACAGCGGGCTGAGGGAGCAGCCATGTTCCCATGCCGGTCACCTCGCCGATCCAACCGGCCGGCGGGGGTGCGGGCCTGTCGTCGGGCTCGAAGGCGATGCCGAGGTGGTTGGCGAGTTGATTACCGGTGTCGGTCGCAACGAAGAAGGGGAGGCCGTGACGGGTCTTGATCTCGCGCAGGCGGTCGGGCTGCTGCGGGCTGAGCGCCACCAGCGGAATGCCGCGACGCGCTAGGTCCGGATATAGCGTTTCGGCATAGTAAGGCAGGGCGATGTTGCAGGCGGGGCAGCCGGCAAAACGGAAGAAGATGAAGAGCGCGGACCGATCCCGCGTCAATTCCTCCAACGTCAGACGCTCTCCGTCCACGTCCTGAAAGGCGAAGTCGGGGAGCGTGTCGCCCGGCTGCGCGATGGCCGCGGGATCGAACCGTTCGGTCAGGATACGGCGCTGGCGCGCGTTGGCTTCGAGCTGGGCGGGCGCCCAACTCCGCTCTCTTTCCGCCTGCAAGGCTGCGTAGCGGCTCTGAAGGGAGTGGGTGAGAAGTGTCGCCATCGTCGGATCTCCATGCAGGGTCGATCCATGATGGTGGGGGAGTGTCATCGCCGCCAACGAGAGTTGCTGTTGAACCGGCGATGATTATTCATAGATTCAGGCCGCGTCCCTGCGCGCAGGTGCGCGCTGATGGCGGCTCGGCAGAATGGGAAGGCCAAGGTTGGCGCGCAGCGTGTCCCCTTCATAGTCGGTGCGGAACAGGCCGCGCGACTGGAGGATGGGCACCACCTCCTGCACGAAGCGGGTGAATTGTTCGGGATGGCCGAGATGGACGTTGAGCCCGTCGAGCGCGCGCCCCTCGAACCAGCGCTGGATCTCGTTCGCAACGGTTTCCGGCGAGCCGACGAAGGGACTGCCGCGTCCGGCGCGGGCCTTTTCCACCGCCTGGCGCAGCGTCCATCCCTGCGCCACCGCTTCGTCGGTGATGCGCTTGGCGTGGGTGTAGAAGCTGCTTTTCGCCGCTTCCAGCGCCTCTGCCGGAAACGGCGCGTCGGGATCGTAGCGGCGGAAATCGTGCCAGCCGAAGGGGCGGCCGAATTCGGCGAGCGCCTGGTCGAAGCTCTGGTCCTGCTCGCGATAGCGGCGCTGGATATCCTGCGCCTCCGCGTCGGTGTCGCCGACATAGATGAAGAAGCCCGGCAGGATCACGATCTCATCCGGGTTACGGCCGAGGCGAGCCGCGCGGCCCTTGAGGTCGGCGTAGAAGGCCTGGCCCTGCTCGATCGTGGCGGCATGGGTGAATATGGCGTCGGCTATGTGCGCGCCCAGATCGCGGCCCTGGTCGCTGTCGCCGGCCTGGAAGATCACCGGTTCGCCCTGCGGCGAGCGCTGGAGGTTGAGCGGGCCGGCCACCTGGAAAAATTCGCCCTGATGATCGAGGCGGTGGAGCCGGTCGGGATCGAGGAACTGGCCGGTCGCCCGATCGCGGACCAGCGCGCCTTCCTCCCAGCTCGACCAGAGGCCGCGTGCCACGTCGAGGAACTCGGTCGCGCGGCGGTAGCGTGTGTCATAGTCGAAATGGTCGGGGAGGCTGAAATTGCTGGCGGTGCCGGCGTCGCCGCTGGTGACGACGTTCCACCCGGCCCGCCCCTTGCTGATAAGGTCGAGCGAGGCCAGGCGGCGGGCAAGGCCGAAAGGGTCGTTATAGGAGGTGGTGAAGGTGCCGACGAGGCCGATCCGCTTCGTCGCCACCGCCAGCGCCGACAGGAGGGTGAGCGGCTCCAAGCGGTTCAGATAGTGCGGCGGAGAATGGGGCGTGATGAACTGGCTGTCGACGATGAAGACGAGGTCGAACTTCGCCGCCTCGGCTTGGGCCACGATGTCGATGGTCCAGTCGATATTGACGCTGGCGTCGACCGGAATGTCCGGGTCGAGCCAGCGGTTGCTGTCGCCGGGGCCGCCGACGCCGGTGGGGACGAGGCCGAGCTTCAATTGGCGCTTGGTCATGGGCGCGGCCTTCAGGCGTCGAAGCCGGGCGACTGGCGCTGCGCCTTGCGGAGCGCGGCTTCCCAGACGAGGTCGTGATGGGATTTGCCGCCCTCGACGGGCTTGCGATCCCGGCTGATCTGGCGGCGCACTTCCTCCTGCGCGGCTTCGGGCGCGATCAGGACATTGTCCCGGCCGACGGCCAGCGTGCGGACCTGCGCCTTGCAGGCTTCCTCCAGATGATAGATGCCGGCGAACGCTTCGCCCGGCGACGCGCCCAGCGCCAGCGTGCCATGGTTGCGCAGGAGCATAACCTTCGTGTCGCCAAGATCGGCGACCAGCCGCTCCCGCTCGTCGAGGTTCAGCGCCACGCCTTCATAGTCATGATAGGACAGGCGCGGGATGAGGGCGAGCGCGCGCTGGTTCAGGGGCAGCAGCCCTTCGGCATGGGCGGAGACCGCCATGCCGTCCGCGCTGTGGAAATGGGCAATGTAATGCGCGTCTTCCCGCGCGCCGTGGATCGCCGAGTGGATCACATAGCCGGCGTAGTTGATGCCGTATTCGCTGTCCCCGATGACGTTGCCGTCCAGATCGACCTTGACCAGGCTGGACGCGGTGATCTCGTCGAACATCAGACCGAACGGGTTGATGAGGAAATGATGGTCCGGCCCCGGCACCCGCGCGGAAATGTGAGTGTAGATGAAGTCATCCCAGCCATAGAGGGCGGAGAGGCGGTAGAAGGCGGCGAGATCGACGCGGACCTTCCATTCGGCCTCGCTGATGCCGCTGTGGCGGAACTGGTCGTCCTTCGACACTGTAGCCATGGCGATGCTCCTTTGGGCGCAATAGTAAGGGGACGGCAGCGGGCCGCCCAATGAGGATTTCTGAAGGGTGGCGAAGCATCGCTCATGCCGGGAAAAGGCCCGCATCGACGATGGAGGCGACATCCACATGGGCGGGCATTTCGCCATCGGCATGGAAGCGGTCGACCACGCGCTGAAGCGGAACGACAACGGCGGCGTCGGGCGCGACCAGGACCGGGTTCTGGCGATCGACGATCAGCTCGGCGAGCTTGGGATCGACGCCGGTCGCCCTGGCGAAGACGGCGGCATAGTCGGCCGGGTGTGCCTGCGCCCAGAGGCTGGCCTTGCGGAAGCGGGCAAGCACATCCTTGAGCGCGGCGCGCTTGGCGGGATCATCCAGTGCCGCCTGCGATGCGGCAATCAGGGAGAGGCCGGTGTTGATCCCCTGTCCGTCGCGCAGCACCCGAGCGCCACGCTGCTCGGCAGCGATCTGGTAGGTGCCGAAGGTTGCCCATGCCTCGATCCGCCCGGCGGCGAAGGCGGCGGCGGCGTCGTTAGGCAGCATGAAGCCGATATCGACCTTGCGCCGGTCGAGCTTCGCTTCCTTGAGCGCTTCCAGCAGAAGATAGTGAGAGATGCTGCCGCGTGCGCTGGAGACGATCACGCGGTGGCCGGCAAGACCCGCCACAGACCGGATCGGCGAGCCGGGAGGCACGATGATGCCGATGTCGCGGGTGGAGGAGACCGAGCCGGCGATTACCTTGAGCGGAACCTTGGCCGCCGCCGCCAGCACGACCGGCAAGTCGCCCGCCGGCGCGGTGTCGACCGCCCCGGCGTTCAAGGCTTCGAGCAGGGGCGCGGCGCCGACGAAATTGGCCCATTCTATGTCGTAGGGCAGGTTGCCAAGCGCCCCTGCCGCCTCCGCCTTCGACTGGAGCAGATGGACCTGATCGCCCAAGACCAGCTTCGTGCGACCGCCCTTGCCGCTCCCGCCACAGGCGGATAGGGCCAGGGCCGCCGCGCCGGCGAGGAAGCTCCGCCGGTCAGAATGCAAGAGCGATCCGTCCATAATAATAGCCGCCTGCCGGATTGAAGGGCGACGGGCCATAATAGCCCTGCCCCGTCTGGGGATTGCCCGGCCCGTTGGTTTCGGGACGGACGTCGAAGAGGTTGGTCGCGCCGAAGGAGAGCGTGGCGAAGTCCGTCACCTTGGCGCTGACGCTGGCGTCGGTGATGAGCTTCGCGCCGAAATAGCGGTCATCGCCCGCCGCCGTGCGCTGGGTATATTTGCCGTAGCGGGTCGCGGTGACGCTGAGGCCGAAAATGCCCTTCGACCAGTTGAGCGTGCTTACCAGCTTCGTATGCGGCTGGAGCACTTCCAGTTCGCCGATCTTGTCGCCGCCGAAGAAGACCGAGCCCGCGCCGAGCAGCGACGCGCCGCTGGCGGCGAAGAGTTGCGATGGGGTGGCGACGACGTCGGTGACCTCCGTCCTGGAATAGTTGAAGGCCAGCGTCACGCCGATCTTGCCGAGGTCGCCGAGCGTGCGGCTATAGTCGGCGACGAGGTCGAAGCCCTTGGTCTCGGTATCGGCGGCGTTGATGAAATATTCCGCCTGCTCGATGTCGGACAGGCCGTTGGCGGCTAGGATCGCCGAGATGCCGGGGCCGAACAGGCGGCCGGTGCGCTCCACCCGGTTCTTGATGCGGATATAATAGCCATCGAGCGTGATCGAGAGCGAGGGCGCGGGGGTGAAGACGAGGCCGAGGCCGGCGTTCCACGTCTTTTCCGCCTTGAGCGGCTTGGCGCCCAGAAGCTGGCCTACGGTCGAGTCCGCCGTTACCAGCTTGGCGACGGTGGGGCGCAATTCGGTCTGGCCGGTGGCGGCGTTGAAGAAGGAGGAAGTCCGCCCGTCGGTCTGGGCATAGCCGATCTGGGTCAGCGAGGGCGCGCGGAAGCCGGTGCCGACCGTGCCACGGATCGCCAGCGTCGGCGTCACCTCATAGCGGCTGTTGAGCTTGAGGCCCACCGGGCTGCCCGAACCGTCGTCATAATGTTCGGCCCGGATCGCCGCGCCGATATACCAGGCATCGGTGGGATAGAGGCCAAGGTCGATATAGCCGGCATAGACCTTCCGGCTGATGTCCGCCTCGTCCGCCGGGGAGAGCACGATCGCGCCCTGCACCACCGGGGAGGCGATGCGGCCGACATTCCAGTCATATTGCTGGTCGCCCCGTTTGAACGTGTAGGTCGCGGGCTGGTACGCCAGCGGATCACCGGCGAAGGTGCGGAAGCGGTCGAGGCGATATTCGCCGCCGATCGAGATTTCGAGCGGCTTGGCGAGGCCGATATCGACGCTGCGATGCAGGTCGACATTGTGGGTCCATTGGCGGAACTCGAAATTGGCGAGGTTGGGCCATTCGGTCGGGCCGGTCGGCCCGAGTGACGGGCGGACCGAGAGCTTTGAAAATTGATGGCTGTAGTTGCGGCCGAAGGAGGAGGAGACGTCATAGTCCCAGCCCACAAGCGTGCCCTTCAGACCCGCGACGATCTGAAAGTCATTCTCCTCGATATTGTTGAGCGGGTAATAGCCGTCCGGGAACAGGGCGGTGAAATTGGCGGTGCTGTTGGGGCGGCGGAAATTGTTGCCGATCTGGGCGTCGCGCTCGCCATAAGTGCCGAAGCTGTAGAGGCTGACATTTTCGGTGACAGGCAGCTCGGCGTTATAGCTCAGGTTGAACGCCTTGATCTGCGGGTCGCCATTATGCGCGCCGTCGCGGCTCCACTGCGCGTTGCGGGCGTTGGCGGCGGCGACGTTCGCCTCCACCTGGGCGCGGGTGAGGCCGCTTGTCGCCACCACCTGGTCGATCGTGCGGCCGGCGGGCAGGCCATAGATGTTGATGTCGGTCGCGGGCAGGTTCCACCAGGCGCCGCCGCGCTTGCGGATGTCGCCTGACAGGGTCAGGAAGCCGCCATCGGGTCCGATCTTCGTGCCGTAACGGATCGTGCCCTTCCAGCTGTCGGGCTTGCCATTGGCGTTGTAGAGCGTGCCGTAGGTGAAATCGCTGGACAGCCCCTCCTTTTCCGCAAGCTGGATGTTGATGACGCCGGCGATCGCGTCGGTGCCATATTGGGCGGCAGCGCTGTCCTTGAGCACCTCGATCCGGTCGATCGCACTGGTCGGGATAAGGTCGATGTCGACCGGGTTCGCGCCGGACGTATCGGCGGTCGAATTGTTGAGGAAAGCGCCGTTATGCCGCCTTTTTCCGTTCACCAGCACGAGCGTATAGGCAGGCGCCAGGCCGCGATTGGTAACGGGGCGGCCGATGGAGAATACACCGGCATGGGTCGCGCCGAAATTGAGCGACGGAAGCAGCTTGGACAGCGCTTCGCCGAACTCGGCCGAGCCGGTGGCTTGCAGCTTTTCCGCGCCCACCACGTCGATCGGGGCCGGGCTTTCCGCCACGGTGCGGGGCGCGCCGCGCACGCCGGTGACGATGATGGTGCCAGCGTCGACAGCATCGCCCTCCGCCGCCTGGGGCGTCTGCGCCGCGGCGATTTGTACAGCGAGTTGGACAGCTATGAGCGATGTCGACGCGGCAAGATATTGAAAACGCTTCATATTTTCTGACCCCCATATCGGATTTGAGGGTTGCTATATTTACTATATATTTAGTTGAGAAATGAGTTCGAGCGGTAACGTATGATTAGCGCTTAACTTAAGATCAACTTTCTCATTGGAAACTTATTATTTAGCGAAACTTGAATCAAAGGCTTGGGATACATTGCGCGCGGTTTGGATTAATCCGGCGCGCTGGAAGCGCCCGGTTATCGCCTCCTCATGCGCGATGATGCCGGCGTCGATCGGGCGCGACACGCGGTTGCTCCGCTCGAAGCTGGCGCGGGCAATGTCGAGCGGCAGGCCGGTCTCCTTTGCCAGCACGGCCGCAAACTGATCGGGATGGGCGCGCGCCCAGGCGACGGCCTTCGCCTCGCGCTTCAGGAAGTCGGCGAGCAGCGCGCGCTTGGGTTCGATCGAGTCTTCATTGGCGATGTCGATATAGAGCGGCAGGCCATAATCCTTGGCGTCCACCACGGCGCGCGCGCCTTCCTTGATCGCGACATTGGTGTAGGGCGTCCAGGTCGCCCAGGCGTCGATCGCGCCGCTGTCGAAGGCGGCCTTGGCGTCGCCGGGGGGCAGGAAGGTAACGCGCACCTTGTCGGCTGGAATCTTCGCGCGTTCGAGCGCCTGAAGCAGGAGATGGTGGCCGATCGAGCCGCGCGTGGTGGCGACGGATTTGCCGACAAAATCCTGCGCGCCCCGGATCGGCGATGCGCTCTTGACGAGGATGGCGAGCGCGTCAGGAGCCTGGTTGGCGGGGGACTGGACGGCGATCGCCTTGACCGGGCTGCCGCTCTGATAGGCGAAGATGAAGGGCGCGTCGGCGGCGAGCCCCAAGTCCGCCGCGCCGCCGCCGACCGCTTCCAGCAAGGGTTGGGCGGCGGGAAATTCCGACCATTCGACGGTGTAGGGCGCGCCCTTAAGAGCGCCGGAGGCGAGCATCATCGCCTTCACCTGCCCCTTCTGGTTGGCGACGCGCAGGAGATTGTCGTCTTTCCGCGAAAAGGTCGCGGTGGCGAGCCCAAGGCCCGCCACCGCGACGAGGGCCGCCGACAGGATGGCGACGTTCTTCTTACTGGGCATGGATCAGCCCGCCAGCGCGAGACCGGCGGCGTCGCGCTCCGCGACTTTCGCGCGGACGAGCGGCAGAAGTTCGCGGCCGTAGAGAATGGAATCGCCGAGCGGATCGAAGCCGCGAATCAGAAAATGGTCGATGCCGATGTCATAATAATCGAGCATGGCGTCGGCCACCTGTTCGGGCGTGCCGACGAGGCCCGTGCTGTTGCCCGCCGCGCCGGTCAGCGCGGCAACCCCGGTCCACAGCCGCTTGTCCTGCCGGTTGACGCTCGCGGTTTCGAGCAGGCGCAGCGATCCGGCATTGGGCGGGCGATGGCCGCTGAGCGGGAGGCCGGCGGCGAGACGGTTTTCGCGCACCTGCTCCTCGATCTCGGCGGCGCGCTTCCACGCCGCTTCCTCGGTATCGGCAATGACGGGGCGGAGCGAGAGCGAGAAGCCGGGGCTGCGGCCGTAGCGGGCGGCGGACTTGCGGACGGCGCGGACGGTGTCCTGCACGGCGGCGAGGGTTTCGCCCCAGAGCGCATAGACGTCGGCATGGCGGCCGGCGACCTCGATCGCCTCGTCCGACGATCCACCGAAGAAGACGGGGAGATTGTCGGGCTTGATCGCGCTGAATGCCTGGCGGATGTCGTAGAACCGGCCCTGATGGTCGAACGGCTTGGCGGCGGTCCATTCCTGCCGCAGGATCGTCAGATATTCGTCGGTGCGGGCATAGCGTTCGGCCTTCACCGTCTTCGTGTCGCCGTCGCGCGCCATTTCTTCATCGGGGCCGCCAGTGATGATGTGGACGGCGACGCGGCCGCCCGACAGCTGATCGAGCGTCGCGAGCTGGCGCGCGGCCACGGTCGGCTGGGTGAAGCCGGGCCGATGGGCGACCAGAAAGCCGAGCCGCGTCGTGCGGGCGGCGGCGTGCGCCGCGACGATCTGGCTTTCCGGGCTGTTGGAGCCGAAGGGGATGAGGACGCGATCGAAGCCGCCCTCCTCCTGCGCCTTCGCCGCCGCGTCGACATAGTCGGTGTCGAGCGTGCGGCTGCGCACCGCCGACTGGGTTTCGGAGCCATTGTTGAAGCCGATATAGCCGATGAACTTGACGCTCATGCCGCGTCCTCCTCAATTAAAGCAGAGTGCCGTTGATCTGAACCAACCCGTTCGTCCTGAGTAGCCATTGAGCGAAGTCGAAATGGCCTATCGAAGGACCGAGCGCTGCGCCTGATGCTTCGATACGGGACTTCGACAAGCTCAGTCCCTACTCAGCACGAACGGATCTATTTGAAGCATCACAGTTAGATCACGTAGAAGCCGTGAGTGCCGTCGCGCTCCAGCTGGGCGACGAGGCCATATTCCCAGTCCAGATAGGCCTGCATCGCGGCGGCCTTGTTGTCGGTACCTTCATAGGGGCGCTTGTAACGGCCCTCCGGGCCACGCGGCGGCGGTGCGCCGTCGGAGCCGCGCTCCAGCGTCGCGGCGGACCAGTCGATGTCGAGCACATAGACCTCCCAGCCGAGCTGCGCGAGCCAGGAGGCGGTCATGTCGGCGCGGACTCCGGTGGGGTCGGTGACGACGATGCGCGCGCCGCGCACCGGGGCGTTATGGTCGGTTTCCTGCACCAGCTGGCCGCCCTGCGCGTTGCGGAATCCGGGGAGGTGGCCGCTTTCATATTCGCGCGGCTGGCGCACGTCGTAGAGATAAAGGGTGCGGGCGGTGTCGGCTTTAAGCGCTTCCAGCTCCTGCCAGCCGATCCGCTTGACCCCGGCGCGATAGGCGACATCGCGAGCGTGGGTACGCGCTTGGTCCGTCGCGGCGTCATCGACTTCGGGCGCGGCGCGGGTCTGGCCGGTTTCCAGTTCCTGACCCGCCAGCGTCCAGCCGATCGTGCCGTTGCGCAGTGCATAGACCTTGTTGGGGATGCCCGCATTGACCAGCGACTGCGCGCCGATGATCGATCGGGTGCGGCCCGCGCAGTTGACGATGATCGTGGTGTCGGGATCGGGCGCGACCGTCTGCGCGCGCAGCACCAGTTCGGCGCCGGGCACGCTGGTGCCGGTCGGAATGCTCATCGTGTTATATTCGTCGTAGCGGCGGGCGTCGAGGATGCGGATGTCGGCCTTTTCGCGGATCAGCGCCTGCACTTCCTCGGCCGGCAGGCTTGGCGTGTGGCGGCGATGTTCGACCAGTTCGCCGAACGCCTTGGAGTAGCTGTTCACGTCCTCGAACAATTCATAGCCGGCGTCGCGCCAGCCCGACAGGCCGCCGTCCAGTTCGCGCACGTCGGTGTAGCCGAGCGCTTCGAGGCGAACCGCCGCCTTGCGGCTCAACCCCTCGCCATTGTCATAGACGACGATCTGCGTGTCGAGCCGGGGAATGCGCCAGCGCGCTTCGTCATCGATACGGCGCAGAGGAATTTGAGCGGCGAAGAGGGGGTGGCCCTGCGCGAATTCATGCTCCTCGCGCACGTCGATCAGCGCGATCTCGCTGCCGATCAGAAGGGCGCGGCGGATGTCCTGCGGCGTTGCAGTCTGGATGCGGTCAAGCGTTTCGGTGGTCATGATCTGTCCCAGAGGTTGGGGATGACGCGGTTGGCGTATCCCGAGATGAAGGTCTTCGGCGCGCCGTCGGGCGCGTAGGTGGCGCGCTCGACCGCGCCGATATTGGCGCCATAGACATGGATGCTGACGGACGGCCGGTCGGCAAGGCCGTTGGTGACGCGGTGAATGTCACCGATGCGGGGCGAAACCGCGTCGACTTCCCCTGCGCGGAGAAACTCCTCGCCTTGCGCCACCAGCTCGCCGGACGGCAGGCGGCCGAACCGCTCCACCCTCTCGACACCGCGCAGCACGCCGACCAGCCCCCAGACGCTATGGTCGTGGACCGGGGTGGACTGGCCCGGCCCCCAGACGAAGCTGACGACGCTGAAGCGTTCGCGGCTGTCGCAGTGGAGCAGATATTGCTGGTAGCGGTCGGGATTGGGCCGGGCGAACTCTTCGGGCAGCCAATCGTCGGTGGCAATCAGCCGGGCGAGCAGGGCGCTGCCGCTGTCCAGGATAGCCTGTTCGTCGCGCGTGGCGGCGAGCAGGTCGGCGAAGGCGGTGATGAAGCCGCGCAGGCGGGTGGTGTCGATCGGCCGGTCGAGAGTGGCGGCTGCCGTCATTCGGCGGCTTCCAGCGCGGGCGCGAACGGGATTACCCCGTGATCGTCACCGCCTAGGGTGGAAAGCAGCTTTTCGCGCAGGCGGGCGGAGAAGCTGGCGCGCTCACCGCGCGGGGCGGTGATGCGTTCTTCGGCGACGATGCGGCCCTTGTCGAGCACCAGCACCCGGTCGGCGAGCGCGATCGCTTCCTCGACATCATGAGTGACGATCAGCACGGCGGGGCGGTGCGCGCGCCACAGCGACAGGACGAGATCGTGCATCCGGTAGCGGGTGAGCGCATCAAGCGCGGCGAAGGGTTCGTCGAGCAGCAACAGTTGCGGCTTGCGCACCAGCGCGCGGGCGAGTGCGGCGCGCTGCGCCTCGCCGCCCGAGAGGGTGAGAGGCCAGGCGTCGATGCGATGGCCCAGGCCCACTTCCTTGAGCGCCGCTTCGGCGCGGGGGCGGATGTCGCCCTTGAGGCCCAGGCCGACATTCTTCCAGACGGGTTTCCAAGGGAGGAGGCGCGCGTCCTGAAAGACGACGGCGCGGCTGTCGGGCACTTCGACATCCTGGCCGCGCACTTCGTCCAGGCCGGCAAGGGTGCGGAGCAAGGTCGTCTTGCCCGATCCCGAGCGGCCGAGCAGGGCGATGAACTCGCCCGGCGCGATGTCAAGATCGAGGCCATCGATGATGGTGTTCGGACCGAAGCGGCGGGTGAAGCCGCGCAGGCGGACGACGGGTTCGGGATGGGGATGATGCTGCGCGCTGTCGAGCGCGGTAAAGCCAAGGCGAGCGTCCATGCTTATTGCTCCACTATGCTGGGGCGCCAGATAAGGGCGCGGGCTTCGATGGCGCGGACCAGCCAGTCGGCACCAAGGCCGAGGATGGCATAGACCATCAGGCAGACGACGATGATGTCGGTCCGCATGAAATCGCGGGCGTTGTTGATGAGGTAGCCGAGGCCCGCCGACGCGTTGATCTGCTCCGCGACGACCAGGACCAGGATCGAGACCGAGAGGGCGTAGCGCAGCCCGACCAGCAGCGAGGGTAGCGCCGAGGGCAGGACGACATGCCATATCTGTTCGGCACGGCTGAGGCCGAAGCTCTTGGCGGCGTCCAGCAGGCGCAGGTCGACGCTGCGGATACCGCTGTAGAGGTTCAAATAGACCGGGAAGATGGTGGCGAAGGCGATCAGCGCGACCTTGGGCGTTTCGCCGATGCCGAACCACACGATGAAGAGCGGGGTTAGCGCGAGCGCGGGAATGGTGCGCTTGATCTGCATGAGCGGATCGACCGCCAACTCCCCGGCGCGGGAGAGGCCGGCGACCAGGCCGAGCGCGAGGCCGAGGCCGACCCCGATCAGCAGCCCGGCGGCGACTCGGGCGAAGGAGACGAGGAGGTTGGAGGGAAGCTCGCCCGAGATCACCATCTCGATCAGGGTGCCGATGACCGCCGACGGCGCGGCGAGCGTGCGTTCGGGGATCAGGCCGCTGCGCGAACCCAGTTCCCAGAGCAGGAGCAGCAGCACCGGCGAAAGCCAGCGCCCGCCGAAGCGCGACAGCGAAAAGGGCTGCCGTGTGCGCGCTGCGCCAAATGAACGTCCGATCGCCAGGCTTGCCATATCCGGTCCTTGTTTAGGTCATGGCAAGCCCAACATGTATTCTCTACTGATTCAATTAAGTTTTTCTGCTGTCATCTATGAGCAGCGATCATAAGCGGGGGCTGGCCGCTCGATTGGCTCGCCATGGCGCAGAAAACCGCCGATTGCTGGCCAGGACGAGCATGCCGCAAGATTTAGTTGGACCCTTCCAATCTCTACTATTTTGATTGATATATAAGCGTCGGCGATAAGGACCGCCCGTTCCCTGCGCTGGGTCGGCCCTTCCCCGCATTTCCAGCTGAGAGGCCAACCGTGCCGGTCAACCTGCCCACCAATTTGCTGCGAAGCTTCGTCGCGATCGTCGATACCGGGTCCATGCTGAATGCGTCGGAACAGGTGTTCGTCACGCAGTCGGCGCTCAGCCTTCAGATCAAGCGGCTGGAGGAGCTGGTGCAGCAGACATTGTTCCTGCGCGAAGGGCGGCGGCTCAACCTGACTCCGGCGGGCGAGGTGATGCTGGACTATGCGCGGCGCGTGCTGCTGCTGCACGACGAGGCTGTCGCGGCGGTGAGCGCCGGGCGCTTTGCCGGGCCGGCGCGGATCGGGATGGTGCAGGATTTCGCCGACACCTTGCTGTCGGGGCTGCTCTCGCGCTTTTCCGAGCTGCATCCGGACGCGCAAATCTATGCGCGGGTGGCGGGCACGGCGGAGTTGCAGGCGCTGCTCGACCGGCGCGAGCTGGACATATTGCTGGGTTTCGCCGCGCCCAATGACGCCCATGCGGTGACGGTCGCGCCGATGGCCTGGTATGGCGAGCCGGCGCTGGCCGATCGCGGGATCATTCCCCTCGCCGTACTGGAGGAGCCATGCCGTTTTCGCGAGGCGGCGATACGGGGGCTGGAGGATGCGGGCCTGCAATGGCGGATCGCGGTGGAGACGCCCAATCTCGCGACGCTCAAGGCCGCCGTCGGCGCGGGCCTGGGCATCACCTGCCGCACGCATCTTTTCATCGGCGAGGAATCGACGCTGACGCATGAGCGCTTGCCCGAATTGCCGCGCGTCGCCGCGATCCTGCGCGCGGGCGACAAGCTGGACAGCGCGGCGCAGCGGCTCGCGGAACTGGCGCGGGAGACGGTGCAGGCGCTGTGATGCGCCTGCCGCTTCAATAGCCGCGCGCGGGATCGACCACGTCGGACGGGGTTTCGCCGCGTACGAAGCGGCTGATGTCGTCGCGCACCTTTTCCAGCAGCCGGTGCCGCACCAGCGTATGGTTGCTGGAGATATGCGGCGTCAGCCGGACCTTGGCATGGGTGTAGAGCGGATGGCCTTCGGGCAAAGGCTCGGGGTCGGTGACGTCGAGCGTGGCGAAGCCGGGGCCGTTCGCCCGGTCGAGCGCGCGGATCAGCGCGTCCTGATCCAGCACCGTTCCGCGCGCGACGTTGATGATGTGCGCGCCGGGCTTCACCTGCGCCAGAAGACGGTCGTCGAAGAGATGGCGGGTCTGGGGCGTGCCGGGGACGGCGATGACGATATGGTCGGCGCGCGCGACCAGGGCGGGCAGGTCGGTCAGCAATTCGACCCCGCTGATCCCGGCCTGCGCGCCCGATCGGCGCAGCGCCACCACCTGAGCGCCGAGCGCCAGCACGCGCCGCGCCACCGCCTGCCCGATCGCGCCCAGCCCGACGATGCCGACGGTGGTGCCTGAAACGCGCCCCAACGGCGCCTGCTTCCAGTCGGCGCGGGCGCGCACCGTCACCGCTTCCAGATTCTTGGCATGGGCGTAGAGGGCGGCGATGACATAGTCGGCGATCTCGTCCGACGCGACGCCGCGCCCGCAAGTGACGAGCGGCGCTTCGAGCAGCCATTCGGGATAGAAATCTATGCCGGCCGAGGCGCTATAGACCCATTTGAGGCGCCCCGGCCAGAGCGAGGGGCGCGCCACGCGCGGCTGGCGCCAGGCGGGAGACGGGCGGACGAGCAGCAGGTCGGCTTCGGCGGCGGCGGTCCAGGGTTCGTCTTCCGCGACGTCGATCACGACCGGGGCGACCGGGTGCTGCCCCAGCCCCTTGTTGAAGTCGGCATCGAGCTGGCTGGCGATGATCAGCGACATGATTGCTGCCCCAGCGCCGCGCGCCCGGCGGCGACAAGGATCGTGTCGGTCTGCGGCGAGTGGATGCGGCTGCACAGCACGTCGCGATAATGGCGTTCGAGCGGGTTCTTGCGGCTCAGGCCGGGATTGCCGGTGAGTTCGAGGCCGATCTCCACCGCGCGGATGGCGTTGGCGGTCGCGACATATTTGATAGTGTTGACCGCGATGGCGGCGGGCGGATCGCCCGCGTCGTAGCGGGCGGCGGCGTCACGGATCAGGGTCGCGTTGACCTGAAGCAGCGCCTCGATCTCGCCGAATTTTTCCTGCACGCGCGGCAGGGTGGCGAGCGACGCGCCGAGATTGGACGGTACGCGATCGTTGAGATAGGTCGCCAGCCATTCGCGGGCCGCGCGCGCCACGCCATCATAGATGGTCGAGATGGAGAGCGCATTCCAGATGGCGAGGCCGGGGTCGCCCGCAGCCGCAGCCCATTGTTCCGGCAGGCGCACATCGACCGCATGGTCGAGCGGGGTGGGCGTGTCGGCGAAGTGAACCGCGTGGCTGACGGTCGCGCGCATCCCCAGATGATCCCAGGCGGGTTCGATCGTGACCCCGGGGCTGCCGGCCTTCACCAGGAAATTGCCGACACGGGGGCTTTCCTCGTCGGTCCTGGCCCAGACCGAATACCAGTCGAGCCCGGTCGATCCGGTCGAATAGATTTTGGTGCCGCTGATCGCCCATCCGTCGGCGGTGCGCCGCGCGATCGTGGCGGGCAGGCCGCCGCGTACCGGGGTGCCGAGTTCGGGTTCCACGCGGAGGCCCCCGATGAGGCCCCGGCCGGCGACCGCGTCCGCCGCCAGCCGCTCGTAGATGGCGGCGGGCCAGCCCTGCGCGCGGTGCGGGTTGGCGTGATAATGATAGGTCATGAAGAGGATGAGCGCGGTCGAAGGCTCGCCCTTCGCCACGGCGGCGAGCACGCGCAGGGCGTCGGACAGGTTGGCGCCGCGCCCGCCCAGTTCCGGTCGTACGGTGAGGCCGATCAGCCCCTCGCGCGCCAGCAGGTCGAAGGGCGCGCGGGGAAATTCGCCGCTGCGGTCGTAGGTTTCGGCGTGCGCGGCCAGCTCGCGCGTCAGCCAGTCGAGATAGTCGTCGGTGATGATTGGCGGCACTGTTTCGGGATCGGCGAGACGGGTTGCCATGATGGTCAGCCTCTTGTCGGAATGGCGGAATTGAAGCGGTCGTCCCAGAGCGGCCGGACATCGACCGGCCTGGGCAGCAGCTTCTGGGCGTAGAAGAGGTCGGCGACCTTCTGCTGCGACGCGATGGCCTCAGGCGTCACGGCACGCAGTTCGTACACGTCGCTCTTGCGCTTGAACTGATCCTGCACATAGGCGAGCGGCACGCCGATATCCCTGGACACGATGACCGCCCACTCATCCTGATGCGCCGCGGCCCAGGCGTAGGCTTTTCGGGCAAGGCGGAGATAGTCGGCGATCAGTTTCGCCTTGTCGGGATCGGCGAGCGCGTCGACATGCGCGGCCACCAGATAATTGCCCGAAAGGATGCCGTAGGCGGTGCGCAGGATGCGCGCGCCTTCGGTCGCGATCGCGCGCTGGATCGGAAAGCCGTAGATCGCCCAAGCGTCGAGGGCGCCCTGGGAAAAGGCCGCCGCGCCGTCGGTCACGCCCATCGCAACCGGCTTGATGTCGTTCCAGCCCAGGCCGACTTCCTCCAGCATCCGGATGAGGAAATATTGGGATGTGGTGGCGCGGACATAGCCGACGCGCTTGCCCTTGAGGTCGGCGATGCTCTTCGCGGTCGATCCCTTCGGCACCAGCACGACCTGATTGTTGACGTCGCCATGCGCGACCGCGATCTGGCGAAAGCTCTGGATGGTCGAAGCGGCGGCGAAGATGGGCGGGATCTCGCTCATCCCGCCATAGTCGAGCGAGCCGCCGTTCAGCGCCTCGACCACCAGATGGCCGGACTGGAACTCGCTATAGGCGATGTCGAAGCCTTCGGGTTTGATGCCGGCGGATTTGAAGAGCAGCCGCGAATCGCCGTCGCCCTTGCCGGTGATCGACACGCGCAGCACCGGGCGGCCGCCCTTGCCCGATCCGCAGGCGGCGAGCAGCAGGCAGGACGCCGCGCCGCCGCCCAGCAGCAGCCGGCGGGAAAGACCCTCAGCCGCCACGGGCGCTCGTCGGGGCCGGCGCGGGTTCGGGCGCGCGTTCGAACAGGATGACATTGGGGTCGCGCAGCAGTTCGCGCGCCGCCGCCGCCTTCCAGCGCCGCCATCCGGCCAGCAAAGATCGCAGAGGGGTCATGACCGTCCATTCCCAGAAAAATCAGATCGCGCTATTTATCTATGATGCAAGTAGAGATATGTCCCACAAGCAATGCTGCCCGATCCATTAGAAATGCTTGATCGATGCTGAGCGCCGATCATGTCGCCATCATCGGCGGCGGGTTTTCCGGCACGCTGCTGGCGATCAACCTGCTGCGCCATGGCGAGGCGCGGGTGACGTTGATCGAGCGGCGGGGCGACCGGCTGGGGCGGGGCCTTGCCTATGGCGCGGCGCAGGACGACCATGTCCTCAACGTGCGCGCCGCCAATATGAGCGCCCTGCCCGACATGCCCGGCCATTTTGCCGATTGGCTGAAAGGTCGGGCGCAAGGGCAGGATGCGAGCTTTGCGACGCGGCGCACCTATGGCCTCTATCTGCGCGGCCTGCTCGACGAAGCGCAGGGGGATGCGGGCGACCGGCTGCGGCTAGTGGAGGATGAGGCGATCGACATTGTCCTTTCCGAATCCGGCGCCAGCGTCCGCCTTCGGTCAGGCACGCGCGTCGACGCGGACATCGCGGTGATCGCGCCCGGCAACCTGCCGCCGCACCACCTGCCTGCCTTCGCTGGCCTCGCCCGTCCGGCCTATGTCGACGACCCCTGGGCGACCGATATTGCAAGGGGATTGGGAGGCGGCGACGCGGTGTTGCTGCTGGGAAGCGGGCTGACGGCGGTCGATTGCGCGCTCAGCATCGACACGGCCGGCTTTTCCGGGCGCATCGTCGCCCTATCCCGCAGGGGGCTGATGCCCCATGCCCATGCGCCTGCTACCGCAGCGCCACGGCCACAGGAGCGCCCCGCCGGCCCCGCGTCCGCGCTGGTGCGATCGGTGCGGGCGCGGGCGGATGCGATCGGCTGGCGCGCGGCGGTGGACGAATTGCGCCCCTTCACCCAGGATATGTGGCGGGCGGCAACCGCGGTCGAGCGCGCCCGCTTCCTGCGCCACCTGCGCCCCTATTGGGACGTGCATCGCCACCGGATCGCGCCCGCCGTGGCGGAACGGATCGTCGCCATGCGCGCTGCCGGACGGCTGGACGTGCGGGCGGCAAAGGTCGTTTCGGCGCGTGGTCAGGATGACCATATCGAGGTAGAGATAAGGCAACGCGGATCGGCGCGGGTGGAGCCGCACCACTTCGCCCGCATCGTCAATTGCACCGGGCCGCTGGGCGACCTTGGCCGTGCGCAAGACCCGCTGCTGCGCGCGCTTGTCCGCGCGGGCGCGATCCGGCCCGATCCGCTGGCGATCGGCATCGACGTGGATCGTCAATGCCGCGCCATCGATGCATCGGGACGACCGCAGGACCGGCTGCGCGTCGTCGGACCGATGACACGGGGCGCGCATTGGGAGATCGTCGCGGTGCCCGACATCAGGCGGCAGGTGTGGACGCTCGCCCGCGAGATCAGCAACGCGCATTGGGTGGAGGCGACGGGGCTTTGAAACCCGTCATCTATTTGCCCAAGTCATAACCGATCCACGACTTCGCGTTGGTTGCGCCAACGCCTCTGCTCCTATGCTGGCGTCAAATCCCGCATCCGAAAGGGCAGGCGCATGGCAAAATCCCCCCACATCAAACTCGGCTTCATCCTGCACGGCGTCGGCCGGACCTGGAACGATTGGCGACATCCCGACCAGGACGTCAACGCCAGCACCAGCCTGTCCCACTATCAGCAGCAGGCAACGGCCGCCGAGCGGGGGAAGTTCGACTTCCTGTTCGTGGCGGACAGCCTGTCCATCACGGAAAAATCGAGCCCGCACTATCTCAACCGGTTCGAGCCGATCACCATCCTGTCCGCGCTGGCCGCGACAACATCGCGCATCGGCCTGGTGGCTACATTGACGGTCAGCTATTCCGAACCCTTCAACGTCGCGCGCCAGTTCGCCTCGCTCGATCATCTGAGTGGCGGGCGCGCGGGCTGGAACGTGGTGACATCCTGGCTGGGCGACACGGCGGCCAATTTCAGCAAGACCGAGCATCCCGCCCATGCCACCCGCTACAAGATCGCCGCCGAATATCTCGACGTAGTGAAGGGGCTGTGGGACAGCTGGGAAGATGGCGCGCATGCCGCCGACAAGGAAAGCGGCCAGTTCGTCGATCCCGCCAAGCTGCACAGGCTGGGCCACAAGGGCGAGCATTTCCAGGTCCGCGGGCCGCTCAACATCAAGCGGACGCCGCAGGGTCAGCCGGTCATCTTCCAGGCCGGCGCATCGGATGACGGACGTAGCTTCGCCGCGCTCCATGCCGAGGTGATCTTCACCCACGCGCCGACCAAGGAGGATGGGCAGGCCTATGTCGCGGACGTGAAGGCGAGGGCGAGAGGCTTCGGCCGCGACCCCGACCAGTTGTTCGTCCTTCCCGGCATCGCGCCGATCGTCGGCGATACGGACGAGGATGCGGAGGCGCGCTACCGCGAACTGGCGGCGCTGGAGTCGATCGACACGGGGCTCGGCTTCCTGTCACGGACGTTCAACGACCATGATTTCCGCCAATATGATCTGGATGCGCCTTTCCCGGATGTCGCGCATATAGGCCTGGACAGCCAGCAAAGCGGCACGCTGCGTATCCTCGCCGAGGTGCGGGCGGACAATCTGACGCTGCGGCAAGTGGCGGAGCGGCTCGCGACGCCGCGCGGGGCGTTCGTAGGATCGCCGGAAACGGTCGCGGACCAGTTGCAGCAATGGTTCGAGGAAGGCGCGGCGGATGGATTCGTAGTCTTCGAACCGCTGCCGGGACAGCTTGACCTGTTCGTCGACCGGGTCGTCCCGATCCTGCAGGCGCGGGGGCTTTTCCGGGCCGAGTATGAAGGAACGACCTTTCGCGCGCACCTGGGCCTGCCAGAGCCGGAGAATCGCCATGCGGCGGCACGGCGTACGCAAAGCGCGGCCTAAGGGGGCCAGGCTGAGGTTACGACCGGCAGCTTTTGTCAAACCCGGATATTCGCACCGAACGAGGTGAACGGCCGACGCTGGGCGCGTGCTGCCTGCAAGCGAACGCGGCATCGTGGGACTTTCCTGCCGTTCGGGAGGAGTGCGTCGAACGGCCGGTTTTGGGTCGATTCATCGGCGAAAAGCAGGACGACATCATCGGGCACCTGCATGCCCCTGTCGTAATAATCCTGCACTTCCTTGTAGAGCGCCCAGACCTGCGGTTGCTGCGGCGCTGGCCTTCCCGTCACATCCGCAATGATGGCCCGCTGGTCGTGAACGATGCGCTCCAGCAATTCGGTGGCGGTGCCCTGTGCCATCGCCTCGTCGCCATCGCCGCGCATGCCAATCGTCACGACGGATTCGTAACCCTTGCCGTCGCCTTTTGACATCATGCGCTCGCCCCCCGCCAGAAGCGCCGCAGAGTGTCCGCATTGCGGGTCTAACCCCAATCCGCTGACGCCACGCCCCTTGACTTGGCGTGATGCCATTCCGCCTGCGCTCTGAGCATGGGTTCATGATGGGAATTGCCCATCACCACGCCCATCGCGTCGGCCAGAACCATGCTCTTGGGATCGTCATGGACGAACGCCTTTGCCCACATCGCCGGCCACAAATAATTCCCCTTCATGCGGAGGAGCAGCTCAAAGACATGGGCATCCATGGCCGCGTTGACGCCACCGAATGTCGTTATGGCCCAACCGCTGAGGCAAGAATCTTCATCATTGATGAAGAAGCCACGATAACGAACCTTAGGCCGCTCTATCCCTTCCGAAAATGTGGTTTTCGACATTGTCAAAGATAACCGGCCCAATTTTCACATGCAAAACACACGCAAAACCATGAGAAGGAAACATTGGTCTGGAAAAACAAAACCCCCGCCATCTCATTGAGAAGGCGGGGGGTTTCGATGGTGGGCGTGGCAAGGATTGAACTTGCGACCCCTGCGATGTCAACACAGTGCTCTACCACTGAGCTACACGCCCACTGTGGAGGGGCCAATAGCCGGGCCATGGGGCGGGCGCAAGCGGGAAATTCGGGCGCGCCTATAAACTTCTGGACAGGGGAGGGGTGGCCCATATGCTGCGGTGCAAACAGGGGGACGCCGTCGATCATGCTGCCATCGCCAACCGCACCGATCCAGTCCGCGCCGCGCCTGCCCTTCTACCGGCAGCTCTATGTGCAGGTGCTGGCCGCGATCGCGCTGGGCGTCGCCATGGGGCATTTCTTCCCCGAGGCCGCGGTGGCGATGAAGCCGCTGGGCGAAGCCTTCATCAAACTGGTGAAGATGATCATCGCGCCGGTGATCTTCCTGACGATCGTCACCGGCATCGCGGGGATGAAGGAGCTGGGCGCCATCGGCCGGGTAGCGGGCAAGGCCTTCGCCTATTTCCTGACCTTTTCCACGCTGGCCCTGATCGTCGGGCTGATCGTCGCCAATGTGGTGCAGCCGGGCGCGGGGCTCAATATCGACCCGGCGACGCTCGATGCCGGGCGGGTCGCCGACTACGCGCACAAGGCGCATGAAAATACGCTGACCGGGTTCCTGATGGGCATCATCCCGTCGACCATGGTGTCGGCGGTGGCGGACGGCAACATCCTTCAGGTGCTGTTCGTCGCGATCCTGTTCGGCATCGCGCTCACCATGATCGGGGACAAGGCCGCGCCGCTGATGGCGGTGCTCGAATCGGCGAGCCATGCGGTGTTCAAGCTGGTCGCCTTCCTGATGAAGGCCGCGCCGGTCGGCGCGTTCGGGGCGATGGCCTTCACCATCGGCGAATATGGCGTGGGGACGCTCGCCAACCTCGCGGGGCTGGTGGCGACCTTCTATCTCACATCGCTGCTGTTCGTGCTGGTGGTGCTGGGCGGGGTGGGCCTCGCGGTGGGGTTCAACATCCTGCACCTCATCCGTTACCTCAAGGCCGAGCTGCTGCTGGTGCTGGGCACCTCGTCTTCGGAAGCCGCGCTGCCGAGCCTCATCGAAAAGATGGAGCGGGCGGGGTGCCGCAAGTCGGTGGTCGGGCTGGTGGTGCCAACCGGCTACAGCTTCAACCTTGACGGCACCAATATCTACATGACGCTGGCGGCCCTGTTCATCGCGCAGGCGTGCAATGTGCATATCAGCCTGGAGCAGCAGATCTTGCTGGTGCTGGTCGCGATGATCTCCTCCAAGGGCGCGGCGGGGGTGACGGGCGCGGGGTTCATCACGCTGGCGGCCACGCTGTCGATCGTGCCGTCGGTGCCGGTGGCGGGCATGACGCTGATCCTGGGGGTCGACCGTTTCATGAGCGAATGCCGCAGCCTCACCAACTTCATCGGCAACGCGGTGGCGACGGTGGTCGTGTCGGCGTGGGAGAAGGGGCTGGACCGGGAGCGGTTCCGGGCGGCGATGGCGGGCAAGCCGCTGGAGCCGACGCCCGACATGCAGGAGGTGGTGCCGGACTGAGCGGGGCGTCCAAAGCGTCGAGCGTTTGAATTTGTATCGAGAACGCTCGCGATAATCTTCTCGACATACGGTTCTCGACTTCGCTCTAACCTGCTCGAAGCAAACGGATCAGATTAAAGCGCGATGCTCTAGCTAAGGCCCGACACGCTTTCGCTGCCGAACATGCGCTCCACCTCCAGCACTAGGTCGCGCAGGTGGAAGGGTTTGGACAAGACCTTGGCCTGGGGCACAGCCTTGCCGGCCTTCAGCGTCACGGCGGCGAAGCCGGTGATGAACATGATCCGCATGTCGGGCGCGACTTGCGCCGCGTGCTGCGCGAGTTCGATCCCGTCCATTTCGGGCATGACGATGTCGGTCAGCAGCAGGTCGAAGCGATCGGACGCGATGTGCGGCAGCGCCTCCGCCCCGGTGGCGACGGCGACGACCTCGTAACCCGACCGGTCGAGCGCGCGCGCCAGATAGGTCCGCATGCTCTCGTCATCTTCGGCCAATAAAATGCGAACCATCGCCCCCAACTTGTTCCTGCCCCGCCGATTCGCCGGCTGCCGCGCCGTAACGGGTGGCGCGAACCCGGCTTATATGCGACAAGTCTGAATATTTTCCAGCCGGCTAACCATTTTGCTCTTCCGGCCACGAAAGGAGCCATATTGGACCAGTTTGCGCCGCCCGTTCCCACCATAAGCGACGCGGCGTTCGATCTCCATGGCCCGGCCGATCCGGTGCGGCCGGTGATCCTGTCCGTCCCCCATGCGGGCCGCGCCTATCCCGCCGATCTGCTGGCCGCCGCGCGGGTGAAGCCGCAGATGTTGCGGCGGCTGGAGGATCGCTGGGCGGACCTGCTGGCGCATCGGGCGATGGCGGCGGGCTTCACCGTGCTGATCGCGCGCGCACCCAGGGCGATGATCGACATGAACCGGCATGAGCGGGAGATCGATCCCGGCATGATCGACGATGTGCCGCGCGACGCGGGGTTGCAGAGCAGCGCGAAGCTGCGCGGCGGGCTGGGGCTGTTTCCGCGCCGGATGCCGGGCGCGCACGAGCTGTGGCTGCGGCCGATCGCATGGGCGGAGGCGCAGGCGCGGATCGAGACGCTGCACCGGCCCTATCATGCGATGCTGGCGCGGCTGATGGCGGCGGCGCGGCAGGCGCATGGGCACGCGATCCTGATCGACCTGCATTCGATGCCGCCCTTGCCAATGACGCCGGGGCAGGCCGCGCCCGGCGTGGTGCTGGGCGACCGCTTCGGGCGGAGCGCGTCGGGCCGGCTGGTGGCGCAGGCGGCGGAGATGATCGCCGGGCGGGGCATCGCCGTGGCGCAGAACCATCCCTATGCCGGCGACCATATCCTCGACCGCCACGGCCGGCCCGAGCGGGGGTGCCATGCGATCCAGCTGGAGATCGACCGGGCGCTCTATCTCGACGCGGCGCTGGAAGGGGTCGGGCCGGGGCTTGCCGGCATGCAGGCGCTGGTCAGCGATCTGGCGGCGATGTTGGCGCAGGAGCTGCCGCGCGCGGGCTATGCGATGGCGGCGGAATAGGCGCGGCGGCGATCACCAGCCGCGCGCCGGCGATGCTTAAGTGATGCGAATCGAAATAGAGCGGCTTGCCATCGTGCGCGATCGCGCAGCCGCCGGCGTCGCAGAGCGCGGCGGCGGGGTCGATCAGGGGGACGCCGCGTGCCTGCCAGGCGCGGAAGAGGGCGCGCAGATGGACGGTGCGGGCGTTCAGGGTGGCGCGGTCGACGCCTTGGGCCTGCGCCAGGTGGCCGGCCTGCGCCAGATGGGCGAGGCGGCGGGGCACGTCGAAGGGCTGGGGCGGGACGGGTCCGATGAGGACGACGTCCCGGCCCAGCGCGCGGATGGCGGCGATGGTCTGATCCAGCTTGGCGACGAAGGCGGGATCGTCGAAGCGGCCATTCGCCCAGAAACCGGCGAGATAGACGCGGCGGATCGCGGGATCGGCGCGGATGGCGGCGAAGGCGGCGCGGTTGGCGGCGGCGCAGCGCGGGTCGGTGGCCTCATAGCCGAGCACCGGCGGGCAGCTTGAGGTGGTGCGCTGGACGAGCGCCCAGCCCTGCGATCCGGCCTTAAGCGAGAGGGCGTAGGCGAGTTCGACGCCGTGGCTGTCGCCCCAGAGCATGGCGGAAGGCTTCACCGCCGCGCCGAGGGTGCAGGGGGTGGCGGCGCGCATATGGGTGTCGTGGCATAGCTTGCGGGTGGGGGCGATGTCCTGCTGGCCGGCCATTTGTGCCAGCACCGATGGCGCGAAGCGGGCCGGCCAGCCGCCCTTTGCCAGCAGTGCAAGGGAGGCGAGGCTGAGGGTCGCCATGGCGGCGGCGGTTAAGGCGAAGATTGCCCGGCGCGAGACGGCGGCGCTGTCGCGGAAGGGCCGCTCGACATAGCGCCAGGAGAGGATTGCGGCGATCAGCGCGGCCGCGATCACCATGATGCGGGTGAGGCCGGCTAGGGCCATGTCGGTCGCATATTCGGTGAAGACGATCAGCGGCCAGTGCCAGAGATAGAGCGAGTAGGAGATGAGGCCGATCCCGACCAGCGGGCGGAGCGAGAGCAGGCGGGCGGCGCTGGTGCCGGGCGCGGCGTGGATCAGCGCCGCCGCGCCCAGCACCGGGGGTAGGGCGGCCAGGCCGGGGAAGATGGTCGTGCGATCATAGAGGGCGACGGCAAGGGCGATGGCGAGGAGGCCGCTCCACGCAACCGCCTCCCTCGCCCAGCGCGGCGTGACGGTCGGCACCGCGCCCAGCGCCAGCAGCGCGCCGGCGAGCAGTTCCCAGGCGCGGGTGGGGAGGAGGTAGAAGGTGAAGCCGCTCGTGTCGCGCTGAAGCAGGATGGCGAGCGCGAGCGAGAGGGCGGCGATGCTCGCGACCGCCGCCGTGCGCCAGCGGGGGGCGTGGGCGGCGAGCAGCATCAGCAGCAGCGGAAAGCCGATATAATATTGCTCCTCCACCGCCAGCGACCAGGTATGGAGCAGTGGCTTTACGTCCGCGCCGCCGGCGAAATAGCCGGTGTCGGTGAAGAACCAGAGGTTGGACGCGAAGAAGGTCGCGGCCAGCGCGGACCGGGGCACGCCCTCCAGATCGCCGGGGAAATAGAGCCAGGCGGCGCAGGCCAGCACCACCAGGATCATCAGCGCCAATGCGGGGACGATGCGGCGGAAGCGGCGCTCGTAGAAGCGCAGGAGCGAGAAGCAGCCCGCATCGATCTCCCGCGCGAGGATCGCCGTGATGAGATAGCCCGAGATGACGAAGAAGATGTCGACCCCGACATAGCCGCCCGAAAAGCCGGGAACATGCGCGTGGAACAGCAGCACCGGCAGGATGGCGAGCGCGCGCAGCCCGTCCATGTCGCGGCGATAGCCGGTCGCGGCATGGGCATGGGGGGCGGGCGCGTGCATGGGGCTGGGGTAGCGGCAAAGCCCTGACAATCTCTTAGGGCATTGAGCGTTTGTTTTGATCCGTTCGTGCTGAGTAGGGACTGAGCTTGTCGAAGGCCCGTATCGAAGCATCGGCGCCAAGCCCGGTCCTTCGATACGCCATTTCGACTTCGCTCAATGGCTACTCAGGACGAACGGCGTGTTTTCGATTTGACGCGATTTGCTCATGGGGCGCTTTGAGTCGCGGGATTTTCCGGCAGCGGGGATTGGTTGCGTTTGGCGCAACTATGATTTCGTCCTTCGCATTTGCGCGAATGTGGCCGCTGGGCCACATAGGACGGGCCTTTCAGGCATCCTCTCCTAAAAACTTTCGGCCGATCCGCGTGATCGGCCTTTTTTTTGTCACGCGACTGGGCTAGCAGAAACCCGCCGATGCCGAGCCACTAAAACAAGTTTCTGGAGAGGAGCCGCCGGTCGGACCGGCAGGCAAGGCATGGCGGGGGGATCGAGCGCTGAAACGGGCGCTCTCCCCCCTTTTTTGTTTTGGGATTGTGTATTTTACAAGCCACGGCGCCTGCGTAGGAGCGCGGCAACCCCATAGGCGGTCAGCAAGGTTGCGAGCCACGCCATGCGAGTGAAGAAAAGCGCATCTTCCCTCAGATAGTTTTCGAACCAAAATGGCGCCGCGCAGAAGGCGAGAATCGCGATCAGACGCGCTGCCCTCACTCCGGCTTCTCCCCTGGCTTGTGCTTCACGACCTTGGCAAGCCTATCCTTGAAGTGCTCGGGATCGTCGTCCGTCTCTACTCGCGGGCGGCTTCCTTGAAGTTGTCGAGTTGGGTTTTTTGGATCGGTCAAAAATTAAGTCGCTTCGCCGGGTGTTGAGGAGTGCAACGCTTGAGATCGATTATGCGCTTCACAAGCGGATCATCAGCGCATTGCTCGCACCACGTTTCGTAGCCAATCAAGGGCAGACCTTTTCCTTCAATATCGCGCTTTTTGCCTCGATCAAAGGTGTGAAACTCGTCGAGCGGCACGCCATAAGCTTCGATGAGTGTCAGGGCAGAAGCGAGGTGGATGGCGTCGGCTGTATGCAACTTTCGCTCGCCACCCGTCTTCGTATAGATGGCACTACGCAGCTCCGACGCCGTTCTCATGGTGTTGGGGTCGGGCGTAAGCGGAACAATTCCCGCGCCCCATTGATCAAGGAGCGCGTCGAAATCGTGGTCGCCGTGGTAGTTGTGACGAGTAATTTCTGCCATAGTGATGGTGGAGCAATGTATCACGCATTCACCCCGTTGCGCTTCGACCAAGAATTGGCCGATGTCGTCAATGAGGCTTCCAAATGCATCTCGATCATCCATCAGGTAAGCGATGAAAACACAGGTGTCCCAATAATATTGAGGCTGATGTGTCGCCATCAGTTCCAGTCGCTTTCATCGATTTCGATGGAATGAAACGCGCCTTTCCAGCGTGACCAGTCGGTCCCTTGTCCGACAGGGTCAATGGACACCGCTTCTATGTAGTCAGGTAGCGCGCGATTGCCGGAATAATGACCAACGCCCACCACTGTGCAGCGCTTCTTCCAAACCTGCCGCATCTTATCGTCGGAAAGTCGATGGAGGAGGCAGTCGATTTCCTTACCGCCAGCGGTGAGCTTCACCACGGCTTTGTCAGCCTCGCCACGCCCTTCTAGCGTTATGACCGTTCCGTCGAGCGCAATATTCGCTACCCCTGAAAACGGCCTGATAGTGCCCGATTGGATCCGGCGAATATCGGCGATAACCTTTTTCGCGTTGATTTCGAGGTTCTCGTCGATGGGAACGAGGTTATCGTTTGCGACCTTCAACTCACCTCTTTGGAAGCTGTCACCAACGCCGCTAGCCAACTCCTCAACGTAGCGTACAAACCGAACGGGAAGCTCGCGGGCGCGAATTGCATCGTGATAAATCATCGTCACGCCGTGCCAGAAGTATTCGACGCCCGACTCATACTGCGCGGTGCCGGTCGTTACTTGCTCACGAACTGCTGCGGTTGCAGTGTTCTTTTCCAAACGTTCGATAAGATATTTGAGGCGCCGCCCGCCGTTTGCAGTTTCGTCAGCGACCGCCAACGCCTGCATGAATTTGAACAGTTTGCGCGCAAAAACTTCGCCATCAACGTCCTTGTTGAAGGCGGGCAAACCATGAATCGTGAGGGTCAGGGTTTCACGATCCGCCAATCCCACCTCCATACTGCCCGAGTAAAGCTAACACATAGAGAATCGAGAGGGAATCGTCTATTTTCGTTTGCTTCGATGAGGCTTAGTCCGCAATCGGCTTCCATTTCCTTTATCAGCGGGATCGGTCGCGATCGACATATTGGACCTTAGCTGACTTGTAGGTCAGACGCTTGCCACTGACACCCTTCAAACTGACAATTGGGCTGCCCGCGAGATAGCGGGACACCCCACCCCAACCCTTCAAGCGAGTCACGTGCCTCGCTTGAACCTGAAGGGGAGGGGCTAAGGTCGACGCATCACCCCGCCACCACCTCTTCCTCCCGCCCATAGGCGACCACCGCTTCCACTTCGGCGCGGTCGCCCAGGACGACGCCGATGCGCTGGTGGAGGCCCTTGGGTTCCACGTCCATGATGGGGATGAAGCCGTCGGTGGCCGCGCCGCCGGCCTGTTCGATGAGATAGGCCATGGGGTTCGCCTCATACATCAGGCGCAGCTTGGCCTTGCCCGGCGAGCGGTGGTCGTAGGGGTACATGAAGACGCCGCCGCGCTTCAGGATGCGGTGGACGTCCGCGACCATGGAGGCGGTCCAGCGCATGTTGTAGTCCTTGCCGCACGGGCCGGCCGCGCCGGTCACGCGCTCCTCGACATAGCGGAGAATCGCCGGCGACCATTGGCGGCGGTTGGACATGTTGATGGCGAATTCGCACTTGCCCTGCGGCATCTGCATGGCGGGGTCGGTCAGCACCCAGCTGCCGACTTCGCGGTCGAGGGTGAATTCATAGACGCCGGTGCCCACGCTCAGCACCAGGATCGCCTGCGGCCCGTAGATGGCGTAGCCCGCCGCGACCTGATTGCGGCCCGACTGGAGGAAATCCTCCTCCGTCACGGGGCGGCCGGCGCAATCGTCGGGGGCTTTGAGGACCGAGAAGATGGTGCCGACCGAGAGATCGACGTCGATATTGCTCGACCCGTCGATCGGATCGAACAGCATCAGATATTCGCCCTTGGGATAGCGGTTGGGGATGGGATAGATGGTCTCCATCTCTTCGGAGGCCATGGCGGCGAGGTGGCCGCCCCATTCATTGGCGTCGAGCAGCAGTTCGTTGGCGATCACGTCCAGCTTCTTCTGCACCTCGCCCTGCACATTTTCGCTGTCGAGGCTGCCGAGCACTTCGCCCAGCGCGCCCTTGCCGACGGCGTGGGCGATCGTCTTGCAGGCGCGGGCCACGGTTTCGATCAGCAGGCGCAGCTCGCCGGGCAGGGCACCATGGTCGCGCTGCTGCTCGATCAGGAAACGGGTCAGGGTCGTTCGGGACATGGCGCGCCTTTCGGGTGGATCGGACGGATGGTTGGCCCTACCGCTAGGGGAGACGACCGGCCTAGTCCAGCGCAAGGATGGCGCTGTGCCGATCGCCCGATGCCGCGCGCGCCCTCATTTCATGATGAGGTAGAAGGTTGCGGGGCTCCCCCCGCCATTTTCGATCACGATGGCGTAGCGGTCGGTGAAGAGCGGCAGCCAGGCGCAGTCGGCCTGCGGTCCGCCGACATCCTTCTGGCAAAGCGTGCTGCCGCCCGCATCCTGCACCCTTAGCGACAATTTGGCGCGGCCGGCCGGCGCGACCGAAATCTGCGCGCGCTGGCCCGCCAGGAACAGCTGGCGCAATATCACCTTGTCCCCGGCATTGAGCGCGCCGCGATGATAGGCGGGGCCGAGCGCCCGCCCGCGGAAGCCGAGCGCCGATCTGGTCACGCCCTTGGCCTCCGCCTCCTGCGTCCAGAGCGCGGCCAGATCCTGCTGCCCTTCGGCCGGGGTCGCGCCCAGCGCCTTCAGCACTTGCGCCGTGTCGAGCAAGGCCGCCCCGTCGCCCGTCGCCTGCGCCGCTTCGCCCTCCAGCAGCGTGCGCAGCACCGGGTCGTCGGGCATCGCCTCCGGCGTCGCGGCGGTCAGCAACAGGGGCAGGACCAACCTAAGCATCGCGCTCCTCCGGCTGGACGACGAAGCGCGCGCCCGGCTCCGCATCCTCGACATGCAGCGACAAATGGTGCCGCTCCGCGATCGCCCGCGCGAGCGCGAGGCCGAGGCCATGCCCCTGACCCCGCGCGCCGTCAAGGCGGACGTAGCGTTCGAACACCCGCTCCCGATCGGTACAGGGTATGCCCGGTCCGTCATCCTGCACCGCCATGCGCGGGCCGGGTGCGAGTTCCAGCACCACGGTCCCGCCGCTCGGCACATATTTGAATGCGTTGTCGAGCAGGTTGGACAGAAGCCGCGTCATCTGCATGGCGTCGCCGCGCAGGCGCACGCCCGGCGCAATGCGCGCGTGGAAACCGATGCCCAGCTCTTCCGCGCTCGCGCCGTAGAGGTCCGCCAGGCTTTCGGCGATGTCGCTGAGATTGATGTCGGCCAGCCCGCGCAGGTCGCCGCGCATCGCCTGCGTACCGGCGATGTCGAGCAGCGAATCGAGCAGCCGCACCACGCCGCGTATCTCGGCCCGCGACTGGTCGAGCGTGCCCAGCAGCACCGGATCGTCGGTCCCCTCGATCGCCTTCAATATGCGGGTGTCGAGATGCATCAGCGGGGTGCGGATTTCGTGCGCCGTCTGGTCCGACACATGGCGCTGCGCCTCGATCAGCCGTTCCACCTGATCGAGCGCCGCATTGGTGTTGGCGGCCAATTCGGCCAGCTCGTCGCTGGCCCCCGCGCCCGGCGCGCGCGCGGCGATGCGCCCCGCCCGGACGGCGGCGAAGGTGGCGTTCACCGCCTCCACCCGCTCGCGCAGCCGACGCGCGGCGAGATGGCCGGCGGCAAGGCTGAGCAGCGCAATGCCCGCGCCCGCGATCGCGAAGGCGGTGGCGAGCCGCGCCAGCAGCGCCTCCCCGCGCGCGTCGCTGCGCCCGACCAGCAATCGCACGCCACCGCCGAGCTGAGTCGCCCGCGCGAACATCCGCTCGCCGCCGGGCAGCGTGGCGAAGCGCGCCTCCGACACTTCGGGCGAGATCGCCGGCCAATGGGGCAGGTTGCCCGCCACGCGCTGCCCGGTGGCATCGGCCAGCAGATACCAGCTCCGCGCGCCATCCTGCCGGCTGAGCGCCAGCCGGTCCGCGATCCGCGCCTGCAATTCCTCCGCGCCGCCGCTCACATAGATGTCGGCCAGGCCCGCAAGGTCGGTGTCCACCTCGCGCGCCAGCATCGCCCGCCCGTCGTCGCGCACGATCTGCCGCACCACCAGGAACAGCGCCAGCGTCGACAGGAGGCTGACGAACAGAGCGGACAAGGTCACCCGGCCGAACACCGACCGGAGCAGGCCGGGTCTAGCCAAGGGTGGCGCCCGTCGCGGCGATCAGCCGGTATCCCGTGCCCCAGATCGTCTCCAGCACCGGCCGGTCGAACCCTTCCTCCAGCTTGCGCCGCAGCCGGCCGACATTCACGTCGACGACATTGGTCTGGGGATCGAAGCTCAGCTTCCACACATGGCGCAGCAGCATTTCGCGTGTCACCACCTCGCCGGCATGTTCCATCAGATAACGGAACAGCTCGAACTCCTTGGGCGACAGCGGCAGATGCTTGCCCTGGCGATAGGCGGTGCGCGCCTTCACATGGCATTCCAGGTCGCCGAACAGCAGCACTGGATCATGGCTGCCGCGCCGGCTCGCCCGCCGCCACAACGCCCGCACCCGCGCGACCAGTTCGTCTGGCTCGAACGGCTTGGCGAGATAATCGTCGACGCCGCTCTCCAGCCCCTCGACCCGATGCTCGCTGCGGCCGAGCGCGGACAGCATCAGCACCGGCGCGCCTACGCCGGCGACGCGCAGCCGGGTGACGATGTCGATGCCCGACAGATGGGGCAGCATCCGGTCGAGGATGATGACGTCATGCCCGCCGCCGCCCGCCCGGTTGAGGCCGCTGGGACCATCGGCCGCATGGTCGACTCGCATCCCCGCGTCGCTCAATATGCCCGCGATATTGGCGCGCGCTGCGTCGTCATCCTCGACCAGCAATACCGAAATTTGTTCCGCCTGCGCCATGACCGTCCCCCGCTCGCAGAATAAGCGAAGAACCGCCAGTGACAAAGGCTGTTAGCGCGTCACTGGCGGTGCTCCTGCGACCCGACGGATCGGGAGGGGTTAGATCTTGAGTCCGGCCCGCAGCATCAGCGCGCCGATGATCAGCAGATAGACGCCGAAAATCTTCTTGAGCGGCCCGGCGGGCAGGCTGTGGGCGGCGGCAACGCCCAGCGGCGCGGTGAGCATCGACATGGACGCGATCGCCAGCGTCGCGGGAATGTTGATATAGCCGAGCGACCCCCATGGCAGCCCGCCTTCCTTCAGGCCGATGATGGCGAAGCCGATCGTCGTCGGAATAGCGATCAGCGTGCCGATGCCGGAGGCCGTCGCAATCGCGCGATGGATGGTCCGTCCGCACAGCGTCATCACCATGATCGCGATCGTCCCGCCGCCGATCCCCAGCAGTGAGGAGAAGGTGCCGAGCCCCCCGGCGATGCCCACCCGCAATATGCCCGACGGCATATGGTCGCTGATGACCTTGCCACTGACCTTGGGCAACAGGAAATTCAGCGACATCAGCATCACGCCGCCGCCAAAAATCATCTTGAGCGTGGTTCCGTTGACATGGCTGGCCAGCATCACGCCCGCGCCGCAGCCCAGCACGATCCACGGCGCCCAGGCCTTGAGCACCTCGAATTCCACCGCGCCCCGCTTGGCGTGGGACAGCAGCGACCGGATCGAGGTGACGATGATGGTCGCGGCCGACGTGCCGATGGCGACATGGGCAATGGCGTCATGCGTGCCCCCCAGCAGCGGCAGCACGACGAGCAGCGCGGGCACGACCACGAAGCCGCCGCCGATGCCGAAAATCCCCGCCGCGAAACCCGCGACCAGTCCCGCCGCCAGCATCGAAACCAGCGGCACCAGCCAGGTCATGACATCGCCGTGCATTACCGCGTCCTTTCCTGGCCTGCATGGCGCACGCCCATGGTGCGGCGATCGCCTGTGCTTATCAAGGCGGCGGAACGGATAAAATCGACCATGTCGTAAAACCATGCCTCTCTTCGGCGGAACCAGATTTGAAAGCGCGCGCGCGGCATCGCTGACATGGGGCTCAACGAACCGGTCAGGAAAATCCGTAACATGGGATGGGCGGAACTTTGCACGCCGGACGAACGGGGCGTTTCCGTCGCGCTCGCCTTGCGCTAGGCTCGGGCCCATGACGGGCGCGCGCAGCATCATGATCGTGGGGGCCGGCACCGCCGGCTGGCTGACCGCCGCCTATCTGGCCCGCTTCTTTGCGCTGGCGGGTCATGCCGACATTCCCATCATCCTGCTGGAATCGCCCGACCTTGGCATCATCGGCGTGGGGGAGGGGACATTCCCCACCATCCGGGGCACGCTCGATTTCCTCGGCATAGACGAAACCGCCTTCCTGCGCGCCACCTCCGCGACCTTCAAGCAGGGCATACGCTTCGACGACTGGCTGCACGCTCCCGCGCCGGACGGTCGCCGCCACCATTATGTGCATCCGTTCGAAGCGCCGCTTCAGGCCGAAGACGCCGATCTGCTCGCCGCCTGGCTGGCGCAGGATCCGCGCACGCGGCTGCCCTTTGCGCAGGCGATGAGCATCCAGCATGGCGTCGCGCTGCACGGCCGCGCGCCCAAGCGGCCGGGGGAGGGGGCCTATGCCGCGCCGCTCAGCTACGCCTATCATTTCGACGCGCACAAATTCGCCGCCCTGCTGCGCGATCGGGCGATGGAACTTGGCGTGCGGCACCTGACCGACCATCTGACCGGGGTCGAACGCGGCGCGGACGGCAACATCGCCGGCGTCCGGACCCGTGAGCGGGGCGCGCTCACCGCCGACCTTTATGTCGACTGCACCGGCTTCCGCGCCGAACTGATCGGCCGCGCGCTCGGCGCGCCGTTCAGATCGGTGCGGCACCAGCTCTTCACCGACCGCGCGCTCGCCTGCAAGATCCCCTATGACCGGCCCGACGCCCGGATCGAAAGCGTCACCATCGCCGCGGCCCATGAAGCGGGCTGGACCTGGGACATCGGGCTGGAAGGCGGGCGCGGCATCGGCTGCGTCTATTCCTCGGCGCATATGGATGAGGAGGGGGCGGCGCGGATATTGCGCGCCCATATCGGCCATGATCGGTTCCAGCCGCGCCTCATCCCGTTCGACCCCGGCTATCGCGAGGCGCAGTGGATCGGCAACAGCGTCGCGGTCGGCCTGTCGGGCGGCTTCGTCGAACCGCTCGAATCGACCGGCATCCTGCTGATCGAGGCGGCGGTGGCGATGATCGCCGAGCTATTCCCGTTCGCCGGCCCGATCGACGCCCCCGCGGCCCGCTTCAATCAGCTGATCGCCGGCCGCTATGAGCGGATCGTCGATTTCCTGAAGCTCCATTATTGCCTCAGCCGGCGCGAGGAACCCTTCTGGCGCGACAATGCCGACCCGGCGTCTATTCCCGACAGCCTGCGCGCGCATCTGGATCAATGGCGCTACCGCCCGCCCGGCCGCTTCGATTTCACGCTCGATCTCGAAAGCTTCGCGCCGTTCAACTATCATTATATCCTCTACGGCATGGATTATCCGACCCTCCCGCCGCCACGCGCGGCAAAGGCGTCGCCCAGGGCCGCCGACCGCCTGTTCGCGCGGGTCCAGAGCTACAGCGATCAGGCCACCCGCGACCTCCCCACCAACCGCGCCTTTCTGGAACAAATTGGCGGCTGATCGTCACAGGCTCCAGTCCATCTGCACCCACAGCTTGTCGGTGTCGGTGGCGAATCCCTTTGCTTCATAATGAGCACAGCGCGCGGACAGAGCGCAATGACGATAGCTGGTGCCTGCGATCAGGTCGATCTCCTCGCCATAGGATCGCCGGTCGCGATCGCTCGAAAAGTGATGCCACGTCGCGCCAGCATTGACGCTCGCCGTCCGCCCCTGCCTTCGCCAGTTTATCGACCCATAGATGTCGCGCAGCCCGTCCGGCGGGGTGGTGACGAATTTGCCGGCCCAGCCGTTGAACCTGAAATGCGACGCCAGCGGCGTCTGCACGCTGGTCAGCGCGACGCCCCGGTCGGCACCCAGCGTTTCGACGCCCCCGGTCAGGCCCAGCCGCGCTCCGGTCAGGCTGACCTCACCCAGTCGATAGTCGGCGGCAAAGTCGTTGGGGTTACGGCGCCAGTCGCTCTGCCGCGCCCAGCTTGCCTGATAGGCGAGCGTAATGTCCCGTCCGACCGGCAGCCGCCCCGTTGCACGCAGCCCGTAGGTCTGGGAGGACAGCCGATAGCCCTGCACCGCCGGCGCATCCTGATCGACCAGATAGGCAAAGGCCGTCACGTCCAGCGCCGGCCCACCATAGCTCAGCAGCGCGAAGATGTTGTCGCCGCCGATCGCCTGTGGCCGCGCGCCTTTGCCATTGCGTCCGTTCACGGTCCGCACGCTCCAGCTATAGGCGATGTCGGCGCGCAGCCCACCCGGCCTGCCCCATTGCAGCCGCGCCGCGTCGTATGTCTGCTCGCTCTGCCGCCAGGGCGCCGTGCCCACGAAGCGATCGTCGGAAAGGTTCAGCCGTTGACGCCCGATCGTCCCCGTCGCAGTCTTGCCGGCATAGCGAAGCTGAAGTCGGTTCAGCTCCAGATTCTGCGGGTCGGCGATCAGCGGATAGCGGCTCCTGCCATTGGTGCCGTCGAAATAGTCGCCGCCCAATGCCAGCACACCCTCGCTCTCCCCCAGCAGTGACCAGTTGCCGGCGCTCGCTATCACGCCGGGACGCAGTCGCAATGTCGTCGCGTCCGCATCCAGCGCAATGCCCTCCTGCGCCACATGCTCGAACCGCAGCCTCGCCTCAAGCGATGGCGTCAGTCGCACCGGCTCGGCATGGGCGGTTCCAAGCGCGATGAAGCCCGTGGCGCATAGGAGCGCTGTTCGCATGGCTTTTCTCCAAGGGGCGTGATGCGCGCGTGGCGCTCAGACGGCGGCGAGCGTCCCGTCGCGGGCGGCCAGCACCCCGCTCGCCCGCGCCTTGCGGCCATAGACGGCCTCGAACAGCGGGGTTGCCATCACCGTCGTCACGATCGCCATCAGCACCAGCATCGAAAACAGCGTCGGGCCGATGATCCCCTTCTGCAAGCCGATGTTGATGATGATGAGTTCCATGAGGCCCCGCGAATTCATCAGCGCGCCGATGCCGAGCGCCGTGGCGTTATCCTCGCCGGTCAGCCGCGCGGCGGCGTAGCAGGCGCCGAACTTGGCGAGGATCGACACCGCCAGCACCGCGATCGCGATCAGCAGCAGCTCGACCGAATTGACCATGTCCATCCGCGTGTTGAGCCCTGAGTAAGTGAAGAACATCGGCAGCAGCAGCACGACCGCGATCGGCTCCACCTTCTGCTTCAGTTCCGCGACGAAGCGGCCGCGCGGCATGCACACGCCCATCAGGAACCCGCCGAAGATCGCATGGATGCCGATCGCGTCCATCAGGAAGGCGGACAGGCAGAACAGCATGATCGTGACCGCCAGGATCGTCATGCTCATTTCGCCCCGCGCCTCGACCGCGCGGCCGAGCGGCGCTAGCAGCCTGCGCCCGACCAGCAGCATGAAGGCGGCGTAGAGGACCGCGCCGCCGATCGCGATCACCGCCACCCCCGCACCCGCGCCGAAGGTCGCCAGCACGATCGCCAGCACGCACCAGGACGCCGCATCGTCGAAGGCTCCGGCCGTCAGCGCCAGCGTGCCGAGCGACGAGTCCGAGAGGCCATTTTCATTGATGATCCGCGCCAGCATCGGAAAGGCGGTCAGCGCGATGCAGGCCCCCATGAACAGGGTGGCGCTGCCCCGGTCGATGCCGGCCGCGAACAGGCCCGGCACCTCGACCAGCATCGGCGTGATCAGCGCGGCGAGCAGGAAGGGGGCGAGGATGCCGGCGGCCGACACCGTGGCCGCGCTGCGCGCCTTCGATTGAAAATGATCGAGCCGCAGCGTCAGCCCGACCATGAACATGTAGAGCCCGACGCCGAGCTGCGCGCCGACATAGAGGATGTTGCGTGTCTCCCTGGGGAAGATCGCATTCTGGATATCGGGGAAGGCTAGGCCGAGCAGCGACGGCCCCAGCACCACGCCGGCGATCATCTCGCCCACCACCTGGGGCTGTTTCAGCAGCTTCTGCCCCAGCCAGCCGACGATCCGGCAGGTGGCGATGATGATCGCGAGTTGGAGGAAGAAATGGATGCTGAAGTCGGACGGCGTATAGCTGTTCGCCGCGTTCACCGCCGGCCCGTGCGGATTGAGTATGTCGGTCAGCGCGGCCCAGGCGCCAGTTAGCAGGTCCATCATCCATCCCCCATCGTTCGGCATCTCGCCGCGATTTGCCCCAGGGGACGATGGTGCGCGGCGGAGCGCAATCGGAAAAATGCCGCCGGCGGCATTTTTCCGGCCGGCCTGCCCCATCTGTTGCATCCCCTCCACAATGTAGGTACGTACCTATAAGGTAGCGCAATCATTTCTGGTCCGGGAACGCCGTCCGATGAAGGTCATGACCAGCCGGGAGTTCAATCAGGACGTCAGCGCCGCCAAGCGAATCGCCCGCGCAGAGCCGCTCTTCGTCACCGATCGGGGGCGACCGACCCATGTGCTGATGAGCATTGACCAGTATCGCCGCCTCAGCGGAGAGGGCGACAATATCGTCGATCTGCTCGCCGCGCCGGAGGGCGATAGTGCGATTCAGCTGTACAACTCGCTGTTCACTTGATGTATCTGCTCGATACCCCGGTCCTGCTTCAGCTTCGCGCGGCCCGCGCCCCGGCGGGCGACAGGCGGATCGCCAGCTGGGCCGCGAGAGTGGCGCGCGACCGGCTCTTCATTTCGGCCCTGTCGCTGGCCGACCTTGGCGCGCTTTCCACCCGGATCGCGCGGCAGGACAAGGCGGCGGGCGCGACAATGCGGAGCTGGATCGGCCAGCAGCTCGTCCCGGCTTTCGAGGGGCATATCCTTCCGGTCGACGCCGCCGTCGCGATCCGGCGCGGCGAGATGCCGCTGGAGGACGATGCTCCCGCGCTGCTCGCGGCGACGGCGTCCGAGCACGGCCTGACTCTCGTCACGCTCGACCCCGCCGCCTACCGCCGCGCCCGCATCCGCCTGCTCGACCCGCGCGAGGGCGACGCGGCGGAAGCGCAGGACTGGCGTGCCGCCGCCCTCCAGAGCCGCCCCAAGGGCCTGCGCGGCCTTTTCATCCGGGGCTAAAGCAACGCGCTTCAAACCGGCATCACGCCTATTTCCGTTCGGCCCTTCGACAGGCTCAGGGCGAACGGGGCATATCCAAGCGCGATGATTTAACCGCCGAAGCTGACCCCGATCCAGAGCGTGCGCGGCGTGCCGAGGTCGATCGATCCGCCCGCATTGCGGGTGACGACATCCTCGTTGAACAGATTCTCGCCCCGCGCCACCAGCTTGATCCCATGCCCGATCGGCACCCGCGCCAGCGCGTCCAGCGTCAGCGCGTCGGGCAGCACGTCGCTTTGCAGATCGTCCTCGTATTGCGCCCCGACATAGCGCAAGGTCGTGGACAAGGTCGGCCCCTGCGCCGGGCTGTAGGCCAAGGTCGCGCTTGCCGCATGACGCGGCGTCTGCGCCGGGCGGAAGCCGTCGAACAGAGCGCCGGGCGCATCCACCTTGCTGCGGACATAGGCGTAGGAGGCGGACAGCCGCATATCGCCCAGCGCCGCCTCCGTCGTTACCTCCACCCCCTTGGCGACGATCGCGTCGACATTGCGCCGCTGCCGGGTCGTGGCGTTCAAGGTCACATTGGCGATGGCGTCGTCCAGCCGGTTGTAGAAGGCCGTGGCCGATAGCTTTACACCCGCTGCCGGCGTGAGATCGACGCCCGCTTCCGCGCCCTCGAGCCTCTCGGGGCTGAGCGCCGCGTTGGCCTGCGTCGTGATCGGGAACACCACGAAAGGCCGATACAGTTCATTGAGCGTCGGCAGGCGGAACCCGCTATAGGCCGCCGCGCGCAGCGCCACCGCATCTGCCGCCTGCATCAGCGCGCCGACCCGCCCGGAAAACTGCCAATCCGACCGATCAGCATAGCTGGAGTTCCTGGACAGCGCGCCCGTTGCCGCAGTGACTTCCTTATAGAACCCATCCCGGATCGACCAGCGATCCGCCCGCGCCCCGCCGGTCAGCACCAGCCGGCCGATCGTCCAGTCATCCTCCACGAACAGCCCGCTCGTCCATTGTTCGCCCCCGGCATGGCGCAGAAGGGTGCGCGGGTTCGCCGCGACCCCGGCATTATAGGCATCCTCATACATGTCGCCGGTGGCAAAGCGCGTATCGACCCCCAGCCGCAGCAGATGCCCCCCGCCCACCGGCGGCCGCAGCTCGATCTTGCCGCCGATCCCGGTCGAGGGCGTGTTGCGCTGGTCGAGCGACTTGCGGAACGGCGCGTTTGACGAAATCACGATGTTCGAGAAGTTGCGCGCCTGGACATAGGCCAGCGCATCAACCTGCCACGGCCCCCGCGCGACATAGCGGATACTCGCGTCCTGCCCCTGGCTCATGCTGTCCGCGCCACGGAACCGCAGCGTCCGCTGGTCCTCGAACAGGGTCGCGCGGAACTGAAGCTCCGATGAGGCCGACAGGGGAGCCACCGCGCGCAGATTGGCCGACCAGCCGTCATAGGCCGCCGGCACGGTCGCGGCCACGCGCTGCGACCTCGGCGTCGTCTGAAACCCGTCGCCTCGATCCCACCGGCCGGACAGCGACACATAGCCGCCGCCCAGATCCTGCGTCAGCCCGGCCGACAGCTCGGTCGCGTCGCGGCTGCCGTAGAAGGCGCTGGCCGACAGGTCCGGCAACTGGTCGCGCGTCGCGCTCGCCAGTTCGATCGTGCCCGCCACAGCGCCCGCGCCGAACGCGCCGATCCCGCCGCCGCGCGTCACCCGCACCACCGACAGCCGGTCAGGGACGAGAGCGCTGAAGGGGATATAGCCGAAGAAGGGATCGGCCACCGGTACGCCGTCCAGCAGCACCAAAGTCCGGCTCGACGCATTGCCGCCCAGCGCGCGCAGCGTCGCGCCCTGGTTGGAGGGGTTGGAGGAGCGGCTGTCCGACCGGCGGAACTGCTGAAAGCCCGCGACATCGCCCAGCACGCTTTCGATCCGCCCCGACGCGCTGTCCATCAGCCGGTCGCGCCCGATCGTCACCGATCCATAGGCCGGCGTCCCCGGCGGCAGCGGCAACCCCGCGCCGGTGACGATGATGGTGGCGCCATCGCTCGCCTCGTCGGGGGCTTGCGCCATCAGCGGGGTGGGCAGGGCCAGCATCAGCGCTGGCAGGCAATATGGTTTCATGGCGATCCCCTTTTGGCCGCTCCATCGGCACTTTGCGTCGTTATTGCAAATAGAAAGCTCCCGCTCTCCAACTTATGGTCGGTCCAGGAAATTTACCTTTTGTTAGGAGATGTCCGCGACAGTCGCCCATCGGCCGACGCACCTGACCCGTCCTGCGCCGGCCCCGGCATCTTAGTGGAGCATCCAGCCATGACAGGCGAAGAAATGGCGACCTTTTTCGACCGGCGGCGGCACGCCCGCTTCGTCACCGCCTTTGCCGCCGAAATGCAGGAGGGCGAAGATAGCCGCAGCGTCATCGTCGGCGACATATCGGCGGGCGGATGCCTGCTGGAACATTCGGCCGGCTTCGCCAAGGGCGCGCGCGTCCATCTGCGCGCCAAGGGGCTGGACATGCCCGCCCGCATCACCTGGGTGCGCGGCGACCTGTGCGGCATCTGCTTTGGCCATGTGGTCGATCCGCAGCAGGTGATCCGCGACAATGTGGTGAGCGCCCCGTCCCTGCGCGACCTGCTCGCCTCCGTGCCGCGCGCGCTCGCCGCCGTCGAAGTGCGCGACTGACATCGGCTTGGATTTCGCTGCCTTGCTCCTAAATATCCTCATGAAGGGAGCATTTGCATGGCCGCCACGCGCACTGAGACCGACAGCATCGGCGCGATAGAGGTTCCCGCCGACGCCTATTGGGGCGCGCAGACCCAGCGTAGCATCGAGAATTTCCCCTTCGGCGCGACAGAGCGGATGCCGATCGGCATCGTTCACGCGCTCGCCATCGTGAAGCAGGCGGCCGCCCGGGTGAACCGCAAGCATGGGCTGGACCCCGCCCTGGCCGACGCGATCGAGGCAGCGGCGGCGGAAGTCGCGGCCGGCCGGCATGACGACCAGTTCCCGCTGGTCATCTGGCAGACCGGCAGCGGCACCCAGTCGAACATGAACGTGAACGAGGTGATCGCCGGCCGCGCCAACGAACTGCTCGCCGGCACGCGCGGCGGCAAGAGCCCGGTCCATCCCAACGACCATGTCAATATGAGCCAGTCGTCCAACGACAGCTTCCCGACCGCCATGCATGTGGCCGCCGCGCTCGCTGCCACGCGCCAGCTTCTCCCCGCGCTGGAGCGGCTGGAGCACGCTCTGCTCGCCAAGGCGCAGGCATGGGGCCACATCGTCAAGATCGGCCGCACCCATCTCCAGGATGCGACCCCGCTGACGCTGGGCCAGGAATTTTCCGGCTATTATGCCCAGATCCGCCTCGCTCGCACCCGTGCCATGCCGCTGGTCGAACATGGCCTGTCGAAACTGGCGCAGGGCGGCACGGCGGTCGGCACCGGGCTCAACACCCCGCCGCGCTTCGCCGAGGACATCGCGGCGGAGATCGCGGCCATCACCCATTTCCCGTTCGAAACCGCGCCCAACAAGTTCGAGGCGCTGGCGAGTCATGACACGCTGGTCGACTTTTCCGGCCGCCTCAACAGCATCGCGGTGGCGCTGACCAAGATCGCCAACGATATCCGCCTGCTCGGCAGCGGGCCGCGTTCGGGGCTAGGCGAACTCGACCTGCCGGCGAACGAGCCGGGCAGCTCGATCATGCCGGGGAAGGTCAATCCGACCCAGTGCGAGATGCTGACCATGGTCGCGGCGCAGGTGATCGGCAACCATCAGGCGGTGACCGTCGGCGGGATGCAGGGCCATATGGAACTGAACGTCTTCAAGCCGCTGATCGGCGCGGCGGTGCTGCGGTCGATCCATCTGCTGAGCGTCGGGATGGAGAGCTTCGCCGAACGCTGCGTCGAGGGGCTGGTCGCGAACGAGGCGCGGATTGCCGAACTGGTCGATCGCTCGCTGATGCTGGTCACCGCGCTCGCGCCCGAAATCGGCTACGACAATGCCGCCGCCATCGCCAAGCACGCTCACAAGAAGGGGCTGACGCTCAAGGAAGCGGGGCTGGATCTGGGCCTAGTTGACGCGTCGACATTCGACCGGCTGGTGCGGCCGGAAAATATGGTCTGATCCAGATCAACATGGCGGAACCGGGGCGGCTGCGATACATTAACCCGGTATGAAGAAGCCAGCTGCCCCCCTCGTCACCGTTCGGCCGCCCAAGAAGGCCGGACTCCTTCGCAAGGTCGCCCGCCTGGGCGCTACCGTCGTCGCGGCGCGGGTCGCGGCGGGGACGGGCAAGAAGGGTGTCGTCGGCCTGATCGCCGGCGCGGGCGCCAAGCGGCTCATCATGCGCTATCCCGCTGGCGCGCTGTTCGTGACCGGGGCCTATATGGCGGGCAAGCTCTATGAGGCGAAGCGCGAGGCGGAACGCAAGAAGACGCAGAAGCTGCTGACCGACCAGAGCGCAGGCCAACCGGCCGACGCCATCCCGATCGACAGCGCCCGGCGCAAGGGCGCGGCCTAAAGCGCCGCCTGCCAGACGCGGATCGCCTCGATCGGCCATGTCAGCATCAGCACGTTGAGCGTCAGATTGTCGCGGATCACTGCCAGCGCGATCAGTTCCAGCGCCACCGCCAGGGCGATCGTCACCCGCGCCGGCGCGCGCGCCGCGAACAGGAACCCTGCCGTCATCATGCCGATGTCGCTCATGGAATTGACAATCGAATCGCCCGAATAGCCGAGCGCGATCGTCGCGGTCCGGTATCGGTCGATGATGATTGGCGAATTCTCCAATATCTCCCAGGCCGCCTCGACCGCGACCGCCGCTGCCAGCCGCATGCCCACCGGCTGCCGCCGCAGCAGCCAGTGCGCCGCCGCGTCAAAGAGGAAGCCGTGGATGATGTGGCTGAGGCTGTACCAGTCGGAGAGATGCTGGCTGTTGCCGCTGTCGAGCGCCCCATGCCATAGCTGCACATAGCCGCAGGTGCAGATCGGCGGGCGGTGCATCGCGAACAGGATCGCGCACGCGATCAGCGCGATCAGCCCCGCCAGCATGAAGCCTCGCCGGTTCCTCTGCCGCGCTCTCCTCGTCATGCGTTCCCTTCACCCCCTTGCAAAAGCGCGTGCCGCGCGGCACTAGCGGCCATGGCCGACCATCTTCCTGCCGAGACGCCCGATTTCAAGCGCCGGGGCGTGCTCTTCGTCCTTTCCTCGCCGTCGGGCGCGGGAAAGTCCACCATCGCCCGCAAGCTGCTCGCCGCCGAGCCGGACCTGTCCATGTCCGTGTCTGCCACCACCCGCCCGATGCGGCCGGGCGAGGTCGACGGCAAGGATTATCGCTTCGTCGATCTGGAAGAATTCCGCCGCATGGTCGCCGACCAGGAGTTCCTCGAATGGGCGCATGTCTTCGGCCAGCGCTACGGCACGCCCCGCGCGCCCGTTGAAGCGATGCTGAAATCGGGCAAGGACGTGCTGTTCGACATCGACTGGCAGGGCGCGCAGCAGCTGCACCAGATTGCCGGTGGCGACGTCGTCCGCATCTTCATCCTGCCCCCCTCGATGGAGGAACTGGAACGCCGCCTGCGCGGGCGCGCCACCGACAGCGACGCCGTGATAGACGCCCGCATGTCCCGCGCCGCCGGCGAGATCGCCCACTGGGACGGCTACGACTATGTCCTGTGCAACGTCGACGCCGACGCCTGCTTCGCCCGCGTCCAGACCATCCTCCACGCCGAACGCATGAAACGCAGCCGCCAGACGGGGTTGATCGGCTTTATCCGGAAGCTCAGCCGTTATAATCAGGAGGATTGAGGGAAATTAGATTTCAGCGTTGAACGAGCTTTTGCGGGCGTCCTTGTGTGAGGTCAGTCCTTCTGCAGGGCTTCGGCGAAGTTTTCAGGTCTAGGCGTAGCGGTGCGGATCCTTTGTGCGGCAGACATGAGTCCCTATAAAAGCATTAGACAAGGGCTTAAGGAAGCGGCGGCCTTTGCGAGAGGCCAATCCAGAGAAGCGCGTGTGCGTGTCGTCGCTAGTGCAGACGAGGATGCGCTAAGCCCCGAATCCCTCCAAGTCGCTCGTTCTGACCTCAAACGCCACAGCCTTGATTGAGCAAGAGGCTGATGACTTTCCTCGCTTGCGCTTGAGGCAAGAAAACTGTGTCCTGATGTCGTCTCTAGACCAGGTGTCATGTACCTTTTTCGCCAGAATTGCGCGCTTCAAGTCGAAGTGCCGTCGCCCACAAGTCGCGCAGTCAATGCGAAGGTTTTTTCCCCTTTTAATAGCCTCGTGAACCGACGAATCTGGACCCAAGGGACGCCATCCGATGTGGGCTCCTGATTGCTTGCGAGTATCGATTTTCATATGAGCCCTCAGAAACTGCAAATCTACTGCGGCCATAAAAACAGTAAGGAAAAATTCGCTTAAAGGGGTGTATTGCTGCGGTGATCGCTGCCGAAAATTGTCGATTTTTTCAAGCCGCCTTTCCCTTGAGCGCCTTCTGCCGCCGCCGCTGCACCGACGATCCGATCCCCATCGCCTCGCGATATTTGGCGACGGTGCGCCGGGCGATGTCCATGCCCTTGGCGCGGAGCAGGTCGACCAGCGTGTCGTCGGACAGGATCGCCTGCGGGTCTTCGCTCGCGATCAGCGCCTTGATGTGGCTCTTGACCGCCTCGGCCGAGACCGCGCCGTCGCCGTCCGCCGCCGCCACCCCGCTCGTAAAGAAATATTTGAGTTCGTAGAGGCCGCGCGGGCAGGAGAGATATTTGTTAGACGTGACGCGGCTGACCGTGCTTTCGTGCATCCCGATCGCGTCGGCGACGGCTTTGAGCGTCAGCGGCTTCAGATGCGCCACCCCGTCGCGGAAGAAGCCTTCCTGCTGTTTCAATATCTCGCTCGCGACCTTGATGATCGTCTTCTGCCGCTGGTCCAGCGCCTTGACCAGCCAGTTGGCGCTGGCGAGGCAGTCGGCCAGCCACGCCTTGGCGCTGCGATCCTGCGGCCCGCTCGACAGTTCGACATAATAGCTGCGGTTGATGAGAACGCGGGGCAGGGTGGCGCTGTTGATCTCGATCCCCCATCCCTCGCGCGTCCGCCGCACGAACAGGTCGGGAGTCACGGGCGCGGCGCGGTCTGACGCGAACTTGAGGCCCGGCTTGGGGTCATAGCCGCGCAGCTCGGCGATCATGTCGGCCATGTCCTCTTCGTCCACGCCGCAGATGCGCCGCAGCTGGGGCAGGGCGCCCTTCGCCAGCAGGTCGAGATTGGCGAGCAGACGCGCCATGCAGGGATCGTGGCGGTCGGCTTCCTTGGCTTGCAGCGCCAGGCATTCGGACAGCGACCGCGCGCCCACGCCCGTCGGATCGAAGCCGTGGACGACCCCCAGCACCCGCTCGACATCGAACAAAGGCACGCCCAGCGCATGGGCGGTCTGGAGCAGGTTCGCCTCCAGATATCCCGCCTCGTCGATCTGCCCGATCAGCTGGGTGGCGATCAGCAGGTCCATGCCGGACAAAGCAGCCCGCGCCTGGTCCATCAGATGTTCGTGCAGGCTGATGTCGGGCGCGGCGAAGCTGTCGAAATCCGGCGCGTCCTCGGCATAGCCGCCGCCCGCGCCCAGCATGTCCAGCCCGCCGCTCGCGCCCACGATCCGGTCGGCCGGGCCATCGTCGATGAAGATATCGGCGCCATGATCGACATCCAGCGGACCGTCCGCCGCGCCCAGCCCCTGCGCGATCAACTCGTCGCTGGCGCCCGTCTCGGCGGCGAGCGTCGGCCGTTCCTCGACCCGGTCGATGCCGTCGGCTTGGGGCGAAAATTCCTCGCCGCCGCTGTCGAGCAGCGGGTTCTTCTCCAGCTCGCCCGCGACGAACGCCTCAATCTCCAGATTGCTGAGCGCCAGCAGCTTGATCGCCTGCTGAAGCTGCGGCGTCATCACCAGCGACTGGCTCTGGCGCAGGTCGAGGCGAGGCCCGAGCGCCATCAGCGCGCTGTCCTCCGTCCGGCCAAGGCGCGCCCCGTCCGCATCCTACAACTGGAAATTCTCGCCCAGATACAGCCGGCGGACGTCGGCATTGGCGACCAATTCGGTGGGGCTGCCGGCGAACAGCACCTGGCCGCCATAGATGATGCAGGCGCGGTCCACGATCTCCAGAGTCTCGCGCACATTGTGGTCGGTGATGAGCACGCCGATGCCGCGCGTCTTGAGCTGCTTCACCAGATCGCGAATGTCGGCGATCGACAGCGGATCGATGCCGGCGAACGGCTCGTCCAGCAGCACGATCGACGGGTTTGCCGCCAGCGCGCGCGCGATCTCGCACCGCCGCCGCTCGCCGCCCGACAGCGCCATGGCGGCCGAATCGCGCAGCCGGGTAAGGCCGAACTCGGACAAAAGCTGCTCCAGCCGATCCGCGCGCGCCGTCTTGTCGGGCTCCGCCAGCTCCAGCACCGCGCCGATATTCTGCGCCACCGTCATGCCGCGAAAGATCGACGTTTCCTGCGGCAGGTAGCCAAGGCCAAGGATGGAGCGGCGATACATGGGCAGGTTGGTGATGTCCTGCCCGTCGAGCACGATGCGGCCATGATCGGGGCGCACCAGCCCCATGACCGAATAGAAGCAGGTCGTCTTGCCCGCGCCATTGGGGCCGAGCAGCCCGACCACTTCCCCCTTGCCCACCGTCAGCGACACGTCGGACAGGACGACGCGCTTGTCGTAGCTTTTGGCGATGGAGATGACCGACAGCCCGTCGCCCACTTCCTGCGGGATCTGCGGCCGGTGGCCGGTCCGGTCGGGGGTGATGAGGTCGTCCATCCGTCTGTCCTTATGGCCGCCGGGTTAAGCCCGCGTGAAATCGGCGCGCGCGCGCGGCGTTTGGCAAGCTTTGTGCATGGGAATGCCGGCGGGGCAAGGGGGAAAATGGCGGGGCGGGGCCGGCAGTCGCCAGGCCGGCGCTATTGCCAGTCGGTCAGCGCCGGGCCGAGCGCGGTTTCGAGCGGGCCAAGCCAGGGCGCGAAATGCCGCCACTGATCGAGGCCGCCGGTATAGATGGGCTGGCGCACCTGTTCGGAACTGGCGGTCCGCACCGCGCGCTTGGTTTCCCAGAAGGCGAGGCAGGCGGGCTCGAACGGCAGGCCGAGATGATCGAGCAGCTGCGCCACCTCGCCCGGCGTGTCGGCCACCATATGCTCGTAGATGACACGGTGGACCCGCCCCGGCATTGCCGCGTCAAAGGCGCGCATCGCCCCCACATAGTCGCGATAATAGACGCCGATGTCGGCAAGGTCGTAGCTGAATGCCTGCCCGCGCGCGAAATGCTGCTTCCAGCCCGAAAAGCAGCAGGCCATCGGGTGCCGCCGCGCGTCGATGATGCGGGCGTTGGGAAGGATCAGGTGGATGAGGCCGACATGCTGCCAGTTGTTGGGCATCTTGTCGATGAAGTGCGGCCGGTCGGTCTGGCGGTGGATGCGCGTGCGGTCGATATATTCCTCGCCCAGCCGCAGCCGGTCGGCGGGGGACAGAGCGGCCACCATGCGCTTGAAGTCGGCAAATTCGCCCTCGTCCACCCGCGCCTGAAGCCGGCTGGCGATGATCATCATTTCGGGCAGTTCCATCGTTCCTTCGACCAGGCTGTGGCTGGACAGGATCTGCTCGATAAGGGTGGAGCCGGAACGCGGCAGGCCGACGATGAAGATCGGGTCCGGGGCGGTGCAGCCGCCTGGACCCATGGCGGCGATGAAGGGCGCGGTGAAGGCCGCCGCGCCCGCCCTCACCTCGGCGGAAAAGGCGGCGGCGTCATGGCTCAGGAGCGCGCGGCGCAGCCGGTTGCCTTGCGCATAATGGTCAAACGCCCCCGCATGGTCGCCGGCATCCTCCAGCGCCTTGCCGAGCGAGAAATGGAGGTGGAATATGTCCTCCTGGCGCGTCCCGGCCTCAGCGCTCAGCGCTTCGAGCGCCTCCCGCATCGCGGCGATGTCGTCGGCGTCCAGCGTCACCGTCTTGAGGTTGGCGAGGCTCCACCAGGCTTCGCCCATCGTCGGCTGGTGAATCACCGCCTGGCGATAGGCGTGGATCGCGCCGGCCTGCTGGCCCAGGGTCTTGCGGGCATGGCCCAGATTCTGCCAGACCTGCGGATGGTCGGGCTTGTGCTTCAGCAGCGCCTCGTAAATGGCGCACGCGCCCGCCTGATCGCCCAGCCGTACTAGGATGGAGGCGCGCAGCAGTTCGTAGCCGGGATGCCGCAGCGGCGACCGCGCCAGCGTCTCGGCCTGCGCCAGCGCTTCGGGCAGGCGGTTGTTCTGAAGCAGCAGCCGGGCGAGGAAGTCGCGGGCGAGATCGAAGCCGGGAGCGAGCGCCACTGCCCGCTCGACCAGCGACAGCGCCTCGACCATGTCGCCCCGCCGCCATTGGACTTCGCCCAGCAGGCGGACGGCGGGCGGATCGTCCGGGCTTTGCGCAAGCCTGCCCTTGAGAAGCGCCTCCGCAGCGTCGAGCCGGCCTTCGTTCATCGCGGCCGCGGCGTCCAGCAGCACGGGATCGCGTGAGGCGGCGCGCACGCCCGAGAGGTCGGCGCGCCATCCGTCCATCTCCCGTCCCGCCCGGCGCAGTTCGCTGGCGAGCAGGAACCAGCCGGCTGCGACGGCCGGTTGCCGACGGGTAAGCTTTTCCAGCGCAGCGATGGCCTGCGCGGTCGCGCCCGCCTCGCTTGCCGCCTGCGCCAATTCCCACAGCACGGCGGGCACATGCACGTCGCTGCGGGCGAGCGCCGCCAAACGGGGCAGGGCTTGGCTGGTCCGGCCCATCCGCCGCAGCGCCTGGCAGGCGATGAGTTCGGCCGGGGCCAGCCGCCGCTGCCTGAGGATCGCCTCGGCCTGCGCCAGCGCGGCGTCGGGCGCGCTGTCGATCAGTCGCGCCGCTTGCGCCAGCGCTGCCTCGATCGTCGCGATGCCCTCTATCGATTGCGCCACGCTGCCGGTCCCTTTCGCACTGCACCATGATCGCCTTTTCGGCATGGTGCAATGGCCCCCGCCGGGGGGTGTGCAAATTACCTGTATGGCCCCTGTTGACTCTGGCTGTTCTTGCGACATTATCGAAGCTGGACGCGCGTCCAGTATGGCCGCGTATAAGGGGTAGACGCAGAATATCGGTCGTTGCCGCCGGGTCGGGCGGCGCTCTCGACGCATCCGTGCGGCGGGACGCGCCGGCTCGTGCGCTCGCACGGCATGGACCCGCAACATGCTGCTTTTGGGCATGGTGCGATGCGGCATAGACTGGCGGATGCAACCGCTTGGATAGTGGAGAGGAAGAAGGAGGTCCGGTTTAACCAAAGAGGGGGGTTTCATCATATGACAATCCAGTCTCGCCGCCGCGCGCAACGCTTGCGCCTGCTGGGCGTCACCACCATGCTGGCAGGGATCGCCGCGCCGAGCGTCGCGCTCGCGCAGGCGGCGGACCAGGCGCCGCCCGAGGAACAGGGGCTGGGCGAGATCATAGTCACCGCGACTCGCAGCGCGCAGAGCATCCAGAAAGTCCCGATCTCCATGCAGGCGCTGGGCGCCGAGACCCTGGCGGAGCGACAGGTCAAGGGGCTGAGCGACTTCGCGACCCTGCTCCCCTCGGTTTCGTTCGAGGGCATCGGGCCGGGCCGCAACACCGCCTTCTTCCGCGGCATCGTCCCGGCTGGCGGCGCTTATGCGTCGGTCGGCTATTATCTCGACGATATCCCTATCACCGGCACCGAGGTTCCCGACATCCATGCTTATGACCTCGAACGCATCGAGGCGCTGTCCGGTCCGCAGGGCACCCTCTATGGCGCGGGATCGCTCGCCGGCACCATCCGCCTGATCACCAACAAGCCGAAGTTGGGCGCTTTCGAATTCGGCTACGATGTCGAGGCCAACAAATATGGCAAGGGCGATTTCGGCGGTCAGATCGAATCCTACATCAACATCCCGCAGGGTGATACGCTGGCGTTGCGCGTCATGGGCTACTACCGGCGCGACGGCGGCTATATCGATAACAAGTTCAATAACGGGAAGCTGAACAACGGCGATCCTGCGGTCTATAATCTCGGCGATACCAATCCGCTGACCTTCTACAATCTGAGCAACGCCGATATTGCGAAGGACGATTATAACACCATCAAGGAATTCGGCGGCCGCATTCAGATTCTGTGGGAGCCGGTCGACGGCTGGCAGATCACCCCGCAATTCACCGGCCAGCGGCAGGTTTCCAACGGCTATTTCGGCTACGACCCCCGTGTCGGCGATCTTGAGGTTCATGATTATGACAAGACCCGGAACGACGATCGCTGGTTCCAGGCCGCCCTGTCCGTCCGCGGCCATATCGGCGATTTCGAGCTGGTCTCCGCGACCGGTTATTTCAAGCGCCGCACCAAGACGCTGAACGACTACACCTATTATACCGTCACCTATGACGGCTTTGGTGGCGGCTATGAAAGCTACCTGCAATTTTTCGACAATTGCACCGGATCGGGTGCGGCGCAGCAATGTTCGCTGATCGATCCGACCCAATATTATCATGCCGACTGGCACCGCAACAAGTTCACCCAGGAACTGCGGCTGACGACGCCGAAGGACTGGCCGTTCGACCTGACGATCGGTGGCTTTTACCAGCGTCAGAAGAATGAGAGCAACACCTACTATGCGATCAGGGGGCTGGACACGATCACCGGTTATACGCAAACGGGCGGCGGCGACGTTGCGGGCGGGCTGATCGGCGTGCCGGCGATGTTCGCGATCGATTATGACCAGGACGGCATCCCCGACACGGCGGACGACTCCGTTCCCTACTTTACGAACACGGTCATCAACCCGAACGGCAACCCGCTCGGCACCATGGTCTATGGCACGCCAGCGGTGAAGCAGGACGGTTTCTACATCGTCGAGCAGAACCAGCTCTATCACGACAAGGCGATATTCGCCGAAGGCCATTATGATATTACGCCGACGCTGAAGATCACGGGCGGCATCCGTTATTTCTGGACCGACTTTGCCGTGAAGGGCTTTGCCGGCGTGGCTGCCTCGGCTGCGAACCAGGTGACGTCCTACTATGTGCCCACCGGCACGATGGGTTGCCCGACGCCGCTGCCAGATGAGCGGCTTCAGTGCCTCAACACCAATTTCCGCGCCGCCGACCAGACCGGCCGCTACAAGGAAAAGGGCGAGACGCACAAGATCGCCCTCGACTGGCAGATCACGCCCGACAAGATGGTCTATGCCAACTATTCGACCGGCTTCCGCCCCGGCGGCTTCAACCGGCCGCTGCGTATCCGCGGCTTCGGGCCGGTGGATGTCGCGCCGTTCCAGTCGGAAACGCTCACCAACTACGAACTCGGAATGAAGACCACCTGGGGCGGCATCTTCCGCCTCAATGCCGCCGTTTATTTGGAGAAATGGGACAATATCCAATATGGCGTGGTCGTTTCCGGCGCGCAGGGCGCGGGAATGACCGGCAATGCGGGCAAGGCCGAGGTCAAGGGCGTGGAATATGACGCCGACCTGAAGCTCGGCAAATTCACCATTTCCAGCTCGGGCGCTTATAATGACGGCAAGTTGAAGGGCAATTTCTGCAACTTCGCCCTCGATAGAACGACGTCGACCATTTCACAGCTTGCCTCCTGCACCCTTGGCGAGGATGTGGCTGGATCCAGCCCGCCGACGCCGCAGGTTGCCGCAGCCAACGGCACCAGACTCCCGCGCCAGCCCAAGTTCAAGGGCACGACCTCGATCCGTTTCGACACGAGCCTGGGCGAACTCGACACCTTCCTTCAGGGTGCTGCCCTATATCAGACTGGCGCCACACAGGATTTGAACGTCGACAGCAACGCGCTGCTGGGCAACACGAAGGGGTTTGTGAGCTTCAACTTCTCGGGCGGCGTCAAAAAGGAAAATTGGAGCCTCAGTTTCTTCATCCAGAACGCCTTCGACAAGCGGGGGCAGTTGACGAAGAACACCTTCTGCTCGATCGACTTCTGTGCGGGATCGTCGCGTACCTTCACCATCCGGCCGCAATTCTTTGGCATGCGGTTCGGGCAGAAATTCTGACACGCTGTGCGCGCCGCCGGACCGACACGTCCGGCGGCGGCTGCACCAAAAGGCGGTTGGTGGCGCAAAGCCGCCACGCTACGCTGCTTTCCTATCGTCCGATTGTCCGGGCGTGGAGGAAAGCCGAATGAAGCGCCTGGTCCTGATCGCCTGCCTTGCCGCCACGGCCCCTGCCGTGGCCGAGCCCCCGGAGACGCTCGATGGCACATGGTCCGTCGATCTATCGACCGATCCGGCCAAGCCCTATGTGAAGGCGATGCTGCTCCGCCTGGCACCTGACGGCACCGTCACCGGCAGCTTCTATGACAGCGACATAGAGGCGGGCCGCTGGAAGCAGGACCGGGGCCGGCTTTGCGTCAGCTTCCGCACCACCGACGGCGTGGGGCCCTATCATAGCAGCGCCTGCCTGCGCGGGGACCGGGTAGAGGGGCAGACCTGGGCCGAGCATCGCGCGTTCCTGTTCAACTGGAACGCCATGCGCGCCCGCTGATCTCAGCCCTTCTGCCCCGGATAGAGGAGCCGCAGCGATGCGGGCGCGCCGCACTGGCGAATGGCGGCGTCGACCTGGCGGGCGCGTTCGGCCTTGAGGGTGGTGGTGGAGAGCGCGTGCTGCCGCTCGCGCGCGACCTCATCGGCGGTGAAGGGGGCAGCGTCCCTGGGCGCGCTCGCGCCGCCAAGGCCGAAGACGACATAGTTCATCATGTCGGCGAGCTGCTGATTATCCTTGATCCGGCTGTGCGCGACATTGGGAAGGCGCAGCAGATAGGCACGCGCGTCGGGGGTGCAGAGGAACCAGCCGACCCGCCCGCGCAGTTCGGGCAATTGCGCGGGCGCGGCGCTGCCCTGGACGCCATGGCAGCCGGCACATTGTTCGACATAATCGGCGCGCGCCATGTCGGCATCTGTGATCGCAGCGGGCAGCAGGCCCATCGGCGGCAGCGCGGCGCGCAGGCCCATGGTGGCGACCAGCAGCAGCGGCGCGCCGATCGCCAGCGCGCGCATCCATCGCTCCGCCGCCGCCATGCCGGTCCTTAGCTCGCCGCGCCCACCATCACGGCAGTCGAGCAATGATATTCCATGCTGCTGGTGCCGAAGCACCAGATCACGTCATTGTTGAGCTGCGGCAGATAGAGCTGGGTTTCGCGGTCGGTATTGTCGCATCCGCACTGGCCGCAGGCGGGCTTTCCGCAACAGTCGCGATAGGCGATGAGGTAGGCCTTGCCATCGTCGGGATTGATGCAGGTGCCGACCCAGGACACGGGCGAGGGCTCCGCGCCAGCCGGGCAGCTATGGATGCCGCCGCCGCAGCAGGTGCACAGCGCGCCGTCGATCGCGCAATAGCGCCAATAGTCGCACTTGGTGTCGTCCTTCGTCTGCGCGGTGCGGGCGAAGGCGGTCTTGGCTTCGGGCGAGCGGTCGGGCTTGGCCGCTTCGGCGCGGCTTACGGGGAGCAGCGGGAAGGCGGGGGCGGCGACCAGCGCGGCGCCCAGCCGCGTCAGCATCGACCGGCGCGACGAGCCCCCGGCAAAGCGCCGCAACAGCTTTTCCCCCATGGCGTCGGCATCGAATCGCGTCATTGTCTTGCCCCCATTTGTCGGTTCATGCCGCCTGCGCCTTCAGGCCGCCAATATAGTCCTGTACCGTGCGGATGCCCATTTCATGCGCGATGATCAGGCTCTCCAGATGCTCGCGGCTGTTGACCAGCCCCTTGGACAGGATCACGCCCTCTTCGTCCAGCAGCACCGCGAAGGGCAGCTTGGCAACGCCATAGGCCTGGCCGACTTCGGGCCCATTGACGAAGGCGTGTCCGTCCAGCCCGTGCTGCGCGATCATCGCGCGCTGGGCGGCGGGATCATCGTCGCCGACGAAGGTCAGCGCCACCCGTTCCGCCTTGGCGAAGCTGAGCGCCATCGGGATCACGGCCTTGCACAGCGGGCATTGCGCCGACACGAAGAAGAGCAGGCGCAGTTTCACGCCATGGGCATGGCCGCCGATCGTCACGGGCTTGCCGTCGAGCGTGCGGGTGGCGATGGCCCCCGTGCTGCTGCCGACCTCCGGCCCGCCGCTGGTGGCGAGCGCGCCCGCCGGGGCGACGCGGATGTGCAGCACGCCCACCTGCCGCGCCAGCGCCAGCAGCGCCACGGCAAGCCCGACGATCACGATCCAGGAGATGATCTGCGAGATGATGAGCGAGGCCAGCATATTATCTCCGATGGACAGGCGAAGCGGCTAAGTTGAACAGCGAGTTGGACAGCTGTGAGAGCAGAAACAGGGTGGTGCCGCCCGCAACAGCGGTCGCGATATCCGCCACGGCAAAATTCGTTGCGGGAACGAAACGAAGACCCAAAAGCGCGGCGAGACCGAGGTTTCGGGCCACCAGGCCCCAGCCGATCGGGTGGCGCAGCGCGCCATGGCCGCAACCGCAATCGATATGCCCGCGCCCGCGCCGGATGTTGACCGCCATCGCCCCGGCGAACAGCAGCAGCAGCGCGATGCCCGCCAGGCTTGCCAGCGGATGCAGCCCGGCGATCAGCGCCGCGCCGATAGCGCCCTCGGCAAATGGCAGCGCTGTGGCTGCCGGCCCGACCAGCGCGGCGGGAAGCAGGCGGTAATTGGCGACGATCCCCGGCAGCAGCGCGCGGTGTCGCCACTGGTCGACCGCCGCCACCAGCAACAGCAGCCCGACCCCGATTGCGCTCGTCAGGCCTAGCAGCGCGAGCGTCTGGAGGCCCAACGCGCCCACCGTCAATAGACCTCCGGCACGGTGATGGTGCCGCCGCCGGCATGTTCGATCTTGTGCTTTTCCTCGCCGGTCGAGACGTCGAGCACCAGCGCCTCGCCCTTTTCCCCGTTCATGTAGAGCAGCGGTTTTTCGGTCTGCGACACCTCGATATTGCCCATCGGCTCCTTGAGCGCGAAGCGCTTCACCACCTTCTTGGCGGCGACGTCGACCTGCCACACCTCGTCGCCCGGCGCCTTGTGCGACCAATATTCGCCCTTGTGCATCAGCACGAAGAGGTGGCCGGTCGGGCGGTGCAGCGCCATCGGCTGGCGGCCGCCGGGATACCAGTTGAGTTCCAGCGGTTTAGTTTCGCCCACGCGGATGCCGGCGGCGGCCTGGATCGAGAAGGGCGCGGCGATGACTGGCGTCGCGCTCATCCGCGCCGTGTAGATCTGGCCGGTATAGGTCAGGAAGGTTGTGGACTTGGTTTTGCGGTCATAGGCGAAATTGTCGAAGATCGGGTCGTTGGTCGCGTCGAAAAAGGGCGCGCTGTGGGTGATATCACCCTTGGCGCCTTTGATCGCGACGGTCGCCAGCGACCCGTCGGAACAGAGGGCGGAAAAGCCGACGCCGGGATTGGGCATCAGGCTGGCGCAACCGGGCAGTTCGATCGCGGCGACGAATTTCCGCTTGGAAAGGTCCACGATATTCACCCCGGATGTGGGGCTGAAATCATAGATATAGCCAGTCTTGCCATCGTCGCTGATGATGAAGTTGTTCTTGCGCGACCCGATCAGGATGCGGCCGGGCAGGGGGATTTCGGTGAGCAGATTGAGCGTCTTGCTGTCATAGACCGACACCATGTCCTGCCGGGTGCCGCGATCGCCCTTGGACCAGATCGTTTCGCTGACATAATAATAGCGTCCAGCGGGGTCGATCGCCATGTCGGCCAGGCGGCGGGTTTCGACCATGCCCTTCATCTTGCCGGTTTCGCTGTCGAAGATGCTGGTGCCCGGCATGTCCCAGCCGCCATCGACGAAAAACCAGCCGGGCTTGGGCGGGTCGATCGTAACGGTGTTGGATTCCTCCGGCTCCAGCACGGCGGGGGCCGCCTGCACCGGGACGGCGCTGCCCGCGATCAGGGCGGCGAGGCTGGCGGCGACAATCATCTTGGCGGTCGACATGCTGGCTTATCCCCCTTCACGCCTGCTGCGTCGCACCGAAGATTGGACATACGTCAAGTTTAGGTCAAGGGGGCGAAATGACGTATCGCACAAAAATTGTTGCGGCGCGGCAAAGCGCTCAGGCGGGCTCCATTTCGCGCGATTGGTCCTCGACCCGCACCGGCGCGAGGCTCTGCGGCGTAGCGGTGCGGGCCAGGGTCAGCAGCGATTGAACAGCGATGGCGGCATAGGCCGGCATATGTTCGACCCAGGGCTTGCCATGCCCCAGGAACGGCGTCGCCCCTTCCATCGTGGCGCTGATGTAGAGCGCCACCGTCTTTACGTCGTCGGGCGGCAGCGCCGGGTTCATATCCGCCACATAGCCGCCGATCACGCCATGGACCCGCTCGTAAAAGGCGCGTACCCGGTCGGCGACCACCGCGTCATGATTGGCGAGCGCCCAGAGTTCGGTGAAGAGGTGCGTCGTCTGCTTCGTTCCGATGTCGTCGAGGCAGAAGATGATGAACCGACGCAATTGCTCTTCGGCCGCGAGTCCCGGCTTGCGGACCATGGCGTCGAGCAGTCGGGCATAATGGTCGATCAGATCGTCCAGCAGCACCTGGACCAGCATTTCCTTGCGCGGGAAATGATAGCTGACATTGCCGACCTTCATCCCGCATCGGGCGGCGATGCGGCGAATGGTGAAGCCCTCCGCGCCCTCGTCGATCAACAGGTCAAGCGCCGCCTTCAATATGGCGTCGACGGTTTCGGAGCCACGGGCGTAGATGCCGGGGCGGGCGGGTGCGGTCGGCTGGGTCATCGGATATGGGCGTTGATTATCATGACCTTGCCCGCCTGACCAGAGCGGGCGGGCGGCGGGACCGGCCCGCCGCCCGCTCCTGTGCTATTGCAGGTCCAGCACCACTACCGATTTGGGCGGCAGCGCGACGGTCAGCGTCCCGCCGCTCACCTGCGCGCCGGTAAAGGGCGTCGGCCTGACCGTTTCGGGCGCGTCGAACGTGTTGTGCGCGTTGATCGCCTGCGCCGTCAGCACGCGGCCGGACACGGTCGTGACATTGAGGCCGTCGAGTTTCACCGTGACGCTGTTGGGCTGGTTCGGATCGAGGTTGGACAGGCCGATATGGACCTTCCCGTCCTTGCCGCGCACCGCCGATCCGCTGACCGCCGGCATCACGAACTTGTCCTTGTTGTACCAAGGCGTGGTCAAGTCGATCGGCAGCACGGTCGCGTCCTGCCAGGGCTTGTACATCTCGAACACATGATAGGTGGGCGTCAGCACCATCTTGCGCCCCTCTGTCAGGATCATCGCCTGGAGCACGTTTACCATCTGGGCGATGGCGGTCATGCGGACGCGGTCGGCGTGGCGCGCGAAGATGTCGAGATTGACCGACGCGACCAGCGCGTCGCGCAGCGTGTTCTGCTGACGCAGGAAGCCGGGGTTGGTGCCCGGATCGGGCGCATACCAGGTGCCCCATTCGTCGACCGCCAGAAAGACGCGCTTTTGCGGATCATATTTGTCCATGATCTTCGCGTGGCCGGTGATCAGCTCGTCCATCTTCCAGGTGGCGGCCAGCGTGTCGGCCCATTCGGTTTCGCCGAAATTGACCGGATCGGCCCTGGGCGGCCAGCCGCCCTGGGGGATCGTGTAATAATGGAGCGAGAGCGCGTCGAGCTGCTTCGCCGCCTCCCGCATCGTCACTTCGGTCCAGTTATAGTCGCCGCCATTGGCGCCCGACGCGATGCGGACCAGCGTCTTGCCGGCGGGCACCTTCAGGAAGGTCGAATAGCGTTTCGTCACGTCGGCGGCATATTGCGCGGTCATGTTGCCGCCGCAGCCCCATAGTTCGTTGCCGATGCCGAAGGAGGCGAGCGCCCAGGGTTCCTTATGCCCGTTCTTCGCGCGCTCGTCGGCCAGGCTGCCGGCGGGCGCGGTGATATATTCGATCCACTCCGCCATTTCCTGCGGCGTGCCGTTGCCGACATTGCCGGAGATGTAGGCGTCCGCGCCGACCTGGCGCAGCAGCTCGAAATATTCGTGGGTGCCGACCGCATTGGGCTCGGTCACGCCGCCCCAGTTGGTGTTGACCTTGACCGGGCGCTTGGCGCGGGGGCCGATCCCTTCACGCCAATGATATTCGTCGGCAAAGCAGCCGCCCGGCCAGCGGATGACGGGGACGGCAAGGTTGCGAAGCGCGGCGATCACATCGTTGCGGAAACCGTTGGTCTGCGGGATCGACTTGTCGTTGCCGACCCAGAGGCCGCCATAGATGCCGGTGCCCAGATGCTCGGCGAACTGGGTGAAGATGCGCTTGTCATAGACCGCGCCGGGCTTGTCGCCATGGATGGTGGCGGTGGTCGGCTTGCCGTCGGTGTCGGCGCTGGCGAGCGGGGCGGTCAGCGCGCTCGCGCACAGCAGCAGCGCGGCGGCGGCGCGGCGCAGTGTCTTGGTCATGGGTATCCTCTCCTGATGAGATGTCTGTTTACAGCGCGCGGACGGCGACGTCGGCCGGGTCGGCGCGGCGCAGCGGGTTGCGCGCGGGCAGGGTGAAGGGCGCGGCCTCTATCTCGAAAATGTCGCCGTCCTGCGTCTGGAACCCGTCGCTGAAGGACAGGGTCGCCGTGCCGAAGAAATGGACATGGATGTCGCCGGGCCGGCGGAACAGATCATATTTGAAGTGATGATGCTCCAGATTGGCGAGGCTGTGCGACATGTTGGCCTCGCCCGACAGGAACGGCTTTTCCCACACCGTCGCGCCGTCGCGGACGATGCGGCTCGCTCCTTCGACATGGGCGGGCGGCGCCCCCACCAGCAGTTCCGGCCCCAGCGCCGCCTGCCGCAGCTTGCTGTGGGCGAGCCAGAGATAATTGTGCCGTTCGGTTACATGGTCGGAAAATTCGTTGGCGAGCGTAAGGCCGATGCGCCAGGGCGTCCCATCCTCGCCGATGATGTAGATGCCGGCCAGTTCCGGCTCCTCGCCGCCATCCTGGGCGAAGGCGGGCATGGCGAGCGGTTCGCCCGGTCCCACCAGTTGCGATCCGTCGCCCTTGTAGAACCATTCGGGCTGCTGGCCGACCTGTCCGGCGGCCGGCTTGCCGCCCTCCAGCCCCTCCAGGAACATCCGCATGGAATCGGTCTGCTTCTCGGCGGCGGCGGCCTCCCGGTGCATCTTGTCGCGCCCTTCGGCCGATCCGAGATGGGTAAGGCCCGTGCCGGTCAGCAGCATATGCGCGCCATCCTCATGGTCGATCGGCGCGAGCAGGCGTCCGGCGGCATATTCGGCCGCTATGTCGACCGGCGCGCCCGTGCCCGCGGCTTCGACCAGCGCAGCAAGCGTCGTTCCCCGCGCGATCGCCGCGAGCGCCAGCGCGCGGGTGCTCGTGAAGCCGGGGACGACATGCGCGCTCTCACCCTGCGCGGCGATGACGCTGCGTTCCCCCTGTGCCGACCGATGCTGTAACAGGCGCCATGCCATATTCATTTCCACCCTGCGTCGCTTTTCCGATAATTACTCCGACATATTACAGGATCATGGTAATGACAATCCTTTGGGTGTAGCGATGAGCCGGGGATGACAGGGGATGCGGCAGGAGTGGGGATGACGCGATCGGCACCATCGTCGGACAAGGAGGATTTAGCCGCCGCCGAGGGCGCGCGCGCTGTTCGCGGGCCGGGGCGGCGATTGCACGGCGCGATCGCGCACAAGCTGGGCATGGCGATCCTGTCGGGCCAGTATCAGCCCGGCGACACGCTGTCGGGCGAGGTCGCCTTCGCCGAGGAACTGGACGTGTCGCGCAGCGCCTACCGCGAGGCGATCCAGGTGCTGACCGCCAAGGGGCTGGTCGAAAGCCGGCCCAAGGCGGGAACGCGCGTGCTGCCGCGCACCCGCTGGAACCTGCTCGACCCGGAAGTCCTCGCCTGGGCCTTCGCCGGGGAGCCCGACATCCAGTTCGTGCGCGACCTGTTCGAACTGCGCGCGATCGTCGAGCCGGCGGCGGCACGGCTCGCGGCGCAGCGGCGCGACAAGGAGGATCTGAAGGTCATGAAGGACGCGCTCGCCGCGATGCGCCGCCACACGCTGGCGACCGACGCCGGCCGCGCCGCCGACCGCGACTTTCACAATGCGATCCTCAAAGCCACGGGCAATGACGCGCTGATCGTGCTGACCGCCAGCATCGGCGCTGCGGTCAACTGGACCACCCAATATAAGCAGCGCGCCCGCGCCCTGCCGCGCAACCCGATCCCCGATCATGTCCGCGTGTTCGACGCCATTGCGGCGGGCGATCCCCAGGGCGCGGCGGACGCGATGGGCGTGCTCGTGCAACTGGCGCTGGAGGATACGGCGAGCGCGATGGCGGGGTGAGGGGCCTGCCTGTCGGGGCAGCGTGTTCATGGCCGGCCCGGCGGCCCGACATGCGGCAGGCCGAATTTCAGCAGAAGGGTGCGCTGGAAAAATTCGTGATTGTCGTCGGATATGATCCAGATCACCGGGCGGCCGGCTTCGCGCGTTACCGCCATCCCCTCGAAATTGTCGGCGAGCAGAGGCGGCGCTAGGCGGGCGAGGGGCCTGGCTTTGAGCACCGTGTCCGCGTCGATGCGGTCGGGCAGGTCCACGATGGCGATGACGGCGGTGAACAGTTCCTGCAAGGTCAGCCTGCGGTTCAGGACCAGCATGTGCCGCGCGTCCAGCATCACCGCGTCGGTCGGGCGATAGCCTTGCGGCGGGGCATAGCGCAGATGAACGGGATCGTCGGTCGCTTCTTCCGCCGGATCGCCGTCCCACAGCAGCGCCTCGTGTCGGCCGTCCGCCGTCATCCCCATTTCCCCGATCGCCAGGAAACGACCGTCGGGCAAGCGGACGAGCGATTCGATCGATCCGGTTTCGGGCCAGGCGAACATTTCCGGCCAGGCGCGGCACGCCTCCACCCGCGCGAAGCCGGGGCCGTAGCGGCACACCGCCTGCAACATTTCGAAGCCGACCCAGTAGCGGTCGGTAACGGGATCATGGACCAGCGCCTCGCTATCCCACGACCACCACGGCCGCCAGCGGTCCTTCGCGCGGACGGGCAGGGGGGCGATGAAGGGACGCAGCCTGTCCGCCCCAGGCCCGATATGGAAGCCCATCAAAATGCCGGAATCGCTCAAACCCAGCATCTGACCGGACGGATCGGCGATCAGCGAGGATATGCCGCCGAAACCGGGATTGTCGCTCTCCAGGCTCCAGCCCCCCAGATATCGAAGCGCGCCCGCATGGGTCAGCCGCGCATCAAGGCTGCTGAGCGGCAAGGCGCGCGCGCGCACCAGCAGCCGCCCCGCCTGCACGCTTTGCGGCTTGGACAGATGCGGGGCGGGCAACAGCAGGACGGCGAGCGCCAGGACGATCAGGATTCGCTGCATCGTGCCCGCCATAGGGCAATATCCGGCAGGGCGCAGCAGGCGCGTGGCAAGGCGTTCACGCCTGAACGGGGGCTGTCACCGCCATTCAGGCTCGGCTCAAGGCGAATCGATCATAAGGGGATCAATCGATGGGCAATCCCGTTCTTTCTGAAGCGGCCGCCCAAGAGGATGGCTTATGGAGGAGCAACGCCATGAAGATGAAGTTTCTCGTGAATATGGGCGCCGCGCTGGCAATGGGTGCCGCGTCCTTCGCCGCCACGACCGCGCCGGCGAGCGCGCAATATTATCGCGGCGGCTATGAGCGCGGCGATTACTATCGCGGCGACTATTATCGCGGCGGCTATGATCGTGGATATCGCGGCTATCGCGGCGATTATTATCGCGGCTATCGGGGCGACCGCTACTACCGCAACAATTACTATCGCGGCTATCGCGGCGGGTATCGGGGCGGCTATCGCTGCCGTGACAACGGCACCGGCGGCACGATCATCGGCGCCATCGCCGGGGGCCTGCTCGGTAACGAGATCGGCAAGGGTTCGGGCCGCTACGGTCGTCGCGGCGATGGCACGACCGGCGCCATCCTTGGCGCGGGCGTGGGTGCGCTGGCCGGCCGGGCAATCGACCGGAACTGCTGAGCCTCATTTTGCGCTCATGAAGGAAGGGCTGTGCCGTTGGGGCAGCCCTTTTCGCGTCAGGGATGTGTGGCGTTTGCCGGAACCCGATCGCGATCGGCGCGCGCGGCTGCTTGCGCCGCCGGGTTCAGCCCCGCCTGGCCGCTTTGCGCCGCGCCCGCCTGCGCGTCGAGCCGCGCTGCCGCCTCGTTGAGCGTCTGCGCCTCGCTGGCGCTCACCCCGCCCACGCCATCGCGCTCGCCCGACCCGCAGGCGGCAAGGGGGAGGAGGACGAGAAGGGCGAGCGAAGGGCGGATCATGGGGACTCCTGGGGTAAAATCATCCTCGCCTGGAAGGGGAGGTGGCAGGGCGAAGCCCTGACGGAGGGGTGTCCCCCTATCGAGAGGATGACACCCCTCCACCACTTCGTGGTCCCCCTCCCCTTGCAGGGGAGGATGAGGGCCGCGAACGAGAAAGGGGCCGCACCGTTTGCCGGAGCGACCCCTTTCTACGAAACTTCAAGCCCCTGGGGCGAATCTTACATCGCGTTCGCGGCGTTGTTGGTCGCGTTCGACGCGGCGTTCGCGGCGTTGTCGGCGGCGTTCAGCGCTGCATTCATGGCATTGTCGGCCGCGTTCGACGCGTTCTCCGCCGCGTTGGCGGCGTTGTTGGCGGCGTTTTCCGAGCCGCCGGTGCAGGCAGCGAGGCCGAGCGAAGCAGCGAGAACGAGCGAAAGAGCAATCGACTTGGTCATGGGCAACAACCCCTCTCTGAGAATAAAAAAACCGCAGACAACTCTCGGAGAAAAGCTCACCCCCCATTGCGCCTGCGTCTCGATTCGTAATGCTTTGTGAAGGGCAAGGCAATCCCATTCCTATGCCCGGCAGGATCGGGGCCGCCCTGCCAAGTGCAGGCCAGGAGCGATGCCGCCCATTGACGTATATAAAGATTTCTTTATATGCATGTCCCATGATCGCGGCACTCGACATGTTCCGGGCTCTGGGAGACCCGACGCGGCTGCGCATCGTTCATCTGCTGCGCGCGATGGAACTGGCCGTGGGCGAGATCGCGCAGGTCGTGGGGCAGAGCCAGCCGCGCGTATCCCGCCATGTCCGTATCCTTGCCGAAGCCGGCCTCGTGGAACGGCGCAAGGAGGGCAATTGGGTGTTCCTGCGCCTGCCGCGCACGCCCGGCGTCGCGCCGTTCTTGGCCCTGTTCGACCAGCTTGCCCCGTCCGAGGGCGAGAAATTGTGGCAGGCAGCGGACCTGGCCCGGCTCGCCGCCGTGCGCGCCGACCGGGCGCGCGCCGCCGAAGCCTATTTCGCCGAACATGCCGAACAATGGGACGCGATCCGATCGCTCCATGTCGCCGAAGCGGAAGTAGAGGCGGCGATGACCGCGCTGCTGGACAAGCGGCCGATCGGCCATCTGCTCGACATCGGCACTGGCACGGGCCGTATGATCGAACTGTTCGGGCGCGCCGCCGATCAGGTGACCGCGCTCGATCGCAGCCCCGACATGCTCCGCCTCGCCCGCGCCAAGCTGCCGCAGGATGCGGGCGACAAATATGCGCTGCTGCTCGGCGATTTCCTCGACGTGCCGCTCGATGCCGCCAGCGTCGATACGGTGCTGCTGCATCAGGTGCTGCATTATGCCCAGGCGCCCGAGGCGGCGATCGCGGAGGCGGCGCGGGTGCTGACCCCCGAGGGCCGGCTGCTGATCGCCGACTTCGCCGCGCATGAGCGCGAGGAACTGCGCGCCCGCGACCAGCATGCGCGCCTTGGCTTTACCGACGATCAGATCGCCGGCTGGTTCGCCGACGCGGGGCTGGCACTCGACCGTGTGGAAAGCCTGCCCGGCGATCAGCTGACCGTCAAACTCTGGCTCGGCCGGCGCACGGGCGCGCGGGTGCTGCCCCTTCACGAACGGAAATCCGCATGACGCTGCAAGAAGTCACCCAGCCCCTCTACGCGGACCTGGCCGGCGACGCCCAGGTGAGCTTCGAATTCTTCCCGCCCAAGACCGAGAAGATGGAAGCGCAGCTCTGGTCGTCGATCGAGACGCTGACGCCGCTCGCGCCCAAATTCGTGTCCGTGACCTACGGCGCGGGCGGATCGACGCGCGAACGGACGCATGCGACCGTCGCCCGCATCGCGCGTGAAACCCCGCTCGCCGCCGCCGCGCACCTGACTTGCGTGGCCGCGAGCAAGAGCGAGATCGACGAGATCGCCGACGCCTATTGGGAGGCGGGGGTGCGCCATATCGTCGCGCTGCGCGGCGATCCGCCCGAGGCCGGCGGCCGGTTCGAGCCGCATCCGGAGGGATATAAGGGCGCGGCCGAGCTGGTCGAGGGACTGATGAAGCGCCATGCCTTCGAAATCAGCGTGTCGGCCTATCCCGAAACCCATCCCGACGCGGCGAGCGCGCAGAGCGACCTTGATAATCTCAAGCGCAAGATCGACGCCGGGGCGACCCGGGCGATCACGCAATTCTTCTTCGAGCCCGACACCTATTTCCGCTTCCTCGACACCGCGCGGGGGCAGGGGATTGATGCCGACATCGTGCCCGGCATCATGCCGGTCAGCAATTTCGCCGCGATCCAGCGCATGTCCGCCATGTGCAACACGGCGGTGCCCGACTGGATGGGCCGGCTGTTCGAAGGGCTGGACGACCTGCCCGCCGCGCGCCAGCTCGTCTCCGCCACCATCGCGGCGGAGCTGTGCCGCAAGCTCTACGAAGGCGGCGTGCGCGATTTTCACTTCTACACGCTCAACCGGGCGGAACTCAGCTATGCGATCTGCCACCTGCTGGGGTTGAGGCCGAAGGTGAAAGCCGAGATGGCGGCGTGATGAATTTCATCAGCCGTTCGTCCTGAGTAGCCATTGAGCGAAGGCGAAATGGCGTATCGAAGGATGCTTCGATACGAGGCTTCGACAAGCTCAGCCTCTACTCAGCACGAACGGATTTTTTTAAAAGCGGGGACGAGATGATGACCGCCGAACAACAATTCCGTGCCCTCGCCGCGCAGAAGATCCTGATCTTCGACGGCGGATATGGCACCTCGATTCAGAAGCATGGCCTGACTGAAGCCGATTATCGCGGCAACCTGGACCTCGCCAAGGATCAGAAGGGCAATAACGACCTTCTCTGCCTCACTCGCCCCGACATCGTGGAGGGCATCCACGCCGCCTATCTGGAGGCGGGCGCGGACATGGTGGAAACCAACACCTTCTCCTCGACCAAGATCGCGATGGCCGATTATGGCTGCGAGCATCTCGTCTGGGACATCAACGTCGCGGCGGCGAAGCTCGCCCGCTCGGCCTGCGAGAAGGCGACCGCGAAGGACGGCAAGCCGCGCTTCGTCGCCGGCTCCATCGGCCCGACGAACAAGACGCTCAGCATCTCGCCCGACGTCAATGATCCCGCCTATCGCGAGGTCGACTATGATACGCTGAAGGCCGATTATCGCGAACAGTGCGACGCGCTTATTGCCGGGGGCGTGGATTTCCTGCTGGTGGAGACCTGCTTCGACACGCTCAACGCCAAGGCGGCCGGCATGGCCGCGCGCGAGGCGGAGGCGGCGGCGGGCCGCCCCGTGCCGCTGATGCTCAGCTTCACCATCACCGACATGTCGGGCCGCAACCTGTCGGGCCACACGATCAACGCCTTCTGGTATTCGCTGCGTCATCTCAAGCCGCTCACCATCGGCGTCAATTGCGCGTTCGGCGCGGACCTGCTGCGGCCTTATCTCAGCGAGTTGGCCAAGAACGCCGACACGCTGATCCTGGCCTATCCCAATGCTGGCCTGCCCAACGAACTCGGCCAATATGATGAACTGCCCGACACCACCGCGAAGCTGATCCGCGACTGGGTGGACGAGGGGCTCGTCAACATGGTCGGTGGCTGCTGCGGCACGACGCCCGCGCACATCGGCGCGGTGGCGCGGGCGCTGGCGGGCGAAAAACCGCGCGTGGTTCCCGAACTGCCGGTCGTGACGCGCTTGGCCGGCCTCGAACCGATGCACATCGCGGCATAGCACTCCCTCCGTTCGGTTCGAGCTTGTCGGGAACCGGGCGCGCTACTTCTCTCGACAGGCGAGACAGGCTTCTCGACAAGCTCGAAGCGAACGGATTTTGTTCAGAATGACCCAGACCACCGCCACCTTCGTCAACATCGGTGAACGCACGAACGTCACCGGATCGGCCAAGTTCAAGAAGCTCATCATGGCGGGCGACTATGCCGCCGCGATCGACATCGCGCGCGAGCAGGTGGAGAACGGCGCGCAGATCGTCGACGTGAACATGGACGAAGGCTTGCTCGACGCGGTCGAGGCGATGACCACCTTCCTCAAGCTCATGACGTCGGAGCCGGACATCAGTCGCGTCCCCGTCATGATCGACAGCTCGAAGTGGGAAGTGATCGAGGCGGGCCTGAAGTGCGTCAGCGGCAAGCCGGTCGTCAATTCCATCAGCATGAAGGAGGGCGAGGAAGCCTTTCTCCACCATGCCGGCCTCTGCATGGCCTATGGCGCGGCGGTGGTCGTCATGGCCTTCGACGAGACCGGCCAGGCGGACACGAAAGCGCGCAAGGTCGAAATCTGCGAGCGCGCCTACAAGCTGCTGATGACCATCGGCTTCCCGCCGGAAGACATCATCTTCGATCCCAATATCTTCGCGGTCGCGACAGGGATCGAGGAGCATAATAATTACGGCGTCGACTTCATCGAGGCGTGCAAGGAGATCAAGGCGCGCTGCCCCCACGTCCATATCTCGGGCGGCCTCTCCAACTTCTCCTTCTCCTTCCGCGGCAACGAACCCGTGCGCCGGGCGATGCACAGCGTGTTCCTTTATCACGCCATCCCCGCCGGCCTCGACATGGCGATCGTCAATGCGGGGCAGCTCGACGTCTATGACGCGATCGACCCCGCGCTGCGCAAGGCGTGCGAGGACGTGCTCCTCAACACCGATCCCGAAGCCGGCGACCGCCTCGTCGCGCTCGCCGAAAGCTACAAGGGCAAGGACGCCGCCTCGGAAATGGCCGCGCAGGAATGGCGCGGCTGGCCCGTCGCCAAGCGGCTGGAACATGCGCTGGTCAAGGGCATCGACATGTATGTGGTCGAGGATACGGAGGAAGCCCGCCTAAGCGCCGCCAAGCCCATCGAGGTGATCGAAGGCCCGCTGATGGACGGCATGAACGTCGTCGGCGACCTGTTCGGCGCGGGCAAGATGTTCCTGCCGCAGGTCGTGAAATCCGCCCGCGTCATGAAGAAGGCGGTCGCCCACCTCCTCCCCTTCATCGAGGCGGCGAAGGAGCCGGGCGCGAAGGGCAAGGGCAAGATCGTCATGGCCACGGTCAAGGGCGACGTCCATGACATTGGCAAGAATATCGTCGGCGTCGTGCTCCAGTGCAACGGCTTCGACGTCATCGACATGGGCGTGATGGTCCCCTGGCAGGACATCATCAAGGCCGCGAACGAGAATGACGCCGACATGATCGGCCTCTCCGGCCTCATTACTCCCAGCCTTGACGAGATGGTGACGGTGGCGGCGGAAATGCAGCGCGCCAACATGACGATGCCGCTGCTGATCGGCGGGGCGACCACGTCGAAGGTGCACACCGCGCTCCGCATCGACCCGGCCTTCGCCGGCCCGGTCGTCCATGTGCTCGACGCCAGCCGCGCCGTCGGCGTCGCCACCGCGCTCGTGTCCGAGACCCAGAAGGACGAATTCGTCCAGAAGACGAAGGACGATTACGCCCACGTCCGCGCCGCGCGCGAGGGCAAGGGGCAGAGCCAGCTCCTGTCCATCGAGGACGCCCGCGCCAATGCGTTCGAAATGGACGAAAGCCTCAAGGCCCCGCGTCCGCGCCTGCCCGGCGTCCATCGCTTCCCCGACTGGGAACTGACCGACATCGTCAAATATATCGATTGGACGCCCTTCTTCCGCGCGTGGGAGTTGGCGGGCAACTATCCCGCGATCCTGGACGACGAGATCGTCGGCGAAAGCGCGCGCAGCCTGTTTGCCGATGCACAGAAGATGCTCGACCGCATCGTCGGCGAAAAATGGCTGACAGCGCGCGGCGTTTGCGGCCTGTGGCCCTGCCGCCGGGTGGGCGACGACATCATCGTCCATGTCGAGGATGAAAAGCATGTGCGCCTGCCCATGCTGCGCCAGCAGATCGCCAAGCGGGAAGGGCGGGCGAACATGTGCCTCGCCGACTTCATCAGCCCCAATGGCGACTGGATGGGCGGCTTTGCCGTGTCGATCCACGGCATCGAGCCGCATCTGGCGCGATTCAAGGCATCGATCGATGACTATTCGGACATACTTCTGAAGGCGCTCGCCGACCGTCTGGCCGAAGCCTTCGCCGAGCGGCTCCACCATTATGTCCGCACGGCGCTCTGGGGCTATGCGGAGGGCGAGCAGCTGACCAACGAAGCGCTCATCAAGGAACAATATCGCGGCATCCGCCCCGCGCCGGGCTATCCCGCCTGCCCCGAACACAGCCTGAAACCGCTGCTGTTCGACATGCTCGACGCGCATCATGCAACGGGCATCACCCTGACGGAGAGCTTCGCGATGCTGCCGACGGCGGCGGTCAGCGGCTTCTATTTCGGCCACGCCCAGGCCGAATATTTCGGCGTCGCGCGGGTGGGGCGCGACCAGATGGAGGATTATGCGGGCCGGCGCGGCATCGATCTGGAGACGGCGGAGCGCTATCTAAGGCCGAATCTGGATTGAGGCATCGCGAAGGGCCCAAGGCAGTCAATTTTTGGCGCGCGGAGGCGCGGGGGCCGCGGAGAGTGCGCGTCATCTCTCTGCGGCCCCGCGCCTCCGCGTGAACCGATCAATTTTCGCGCAGAGGCGCCGAGGTCGCAGACGGATCGTTCGCGACCCCTTTTCGTCATGCCGGGCGTGGAAAACCTATCCCGGCCTTCGCCGGGATGACGAGCCCGGCATTACAGGCGGCGCCAGCCCTCAGGCCCGCGCCATCAGCCCTTCGACCAGTCCCTCGAACAACCGCTTGCCGTCGGTGCGGCCGTGCGCCGGTTCGATCACGCGTTCGGGGTGGGGCATCATGCCGAGCACGTTGCCAGCGTCGTTCAATATCCCCGCGATGTTCCGCGCCGACCCGTTGACGCTCTCCGCGTAGCGCAGCGCCACCCGGCCTTCGCCCTCCAGCCGGTCGAGCGTCGCGTCGTCGGCGAAATAATTGCCGTCATGATGCGCGACCGGATAGGTCACGCTCTCGCCCGCCGCATAGCGGCTGGTGAAGGCGCTCTGCGCGTTCTCGACCGTCAGCGCGACGTCGCGGCACACGAAATGCCCACCCGCATTGCGCAGCAGCGCGCCGGGCAGCAGCCCGCTTTCGGTCAGCACCTGAAACCCGTTGCACACGCCCAGCACGAACGCGCCGCGCTCGGCCGCTTGCGCCACCGCCTGCATCACCGGCGATCGCGCCGCCATCGCGCCCGACCGCAGATAGTCGCCATAGGAAAAGCCGCCCGGCACGCCGATCAGGTCGATGTCGGCGGGCAATTCGGTTTCGCGGTGCCAGATCATGGCCGGCTTCGCGCCGGTCGCGGCCGCGAACGCCACCGCCAGGTCGCGGTCGCAATTGCTGCCCGGAAAGACGATGACGGCGCTCTTCATCGCCTCAGCCCGCCTTTTCGATGCGATAATTCTCGATCACCGTGTTCGCCAGCAGCTTGCGGCACATCGCGTCCAGGTCCGCGTCGCTGGTGTCGTCGGCGACATCCAGTTCGATGAGCTTGCCCGCGCGCACGTCATTGACCCCGGCGAAGCCCAGCCCTTCGAGCGCATGGTGAATCGCCTTGCCCTGCGGGTCGAGCACGCCGCCCTTCAATGTCACGAAAATGCGGGCTTTCATGGGACGCTTGGCTCCTTGGGCATGGGCGTCGCGCGCGCGTCCACGCGGCGACCGGCTTCGCCGCACCCCCTAGGCGCGCCGCAGGGCGGAGGCAAGCCATTATCCTTTCGTTAGGAACCGTTGCGCTATCGTTACGGCGGGGAAATGGGGCAAGAGTTATGAGTGGCCTTGCGCTTGCGATGTTTGTCGGACTGTTCGCCTGGGGGCAGCAGATCGTCGGCTATGACGATCCGCATGGCAAGGTGCAGCTGGCGCTGCTCGCGACCTTCAGCTTCGGCCTGCTCGTGGGCTACCGCGCCAACCGGTAAGCGTTCAGAGGAACGCGCCGCCCTTCATCACCCGCCGCACCCGGCCTTGCACCGGCAGCCGGTCGAACGGCGTATTGCCCGCCGCCGCCGCCATCTTCGCGCGGTCCACGATCCAGGGCGCGTCGGGATCGATGAAGATCAGGTCGGCCGCGCTGCCGCTGCCGAAATGCCCGGCGTCCACGCCCAATATCCGCGCCGGGTTGGCCGCGAGCAGGGTCATGAGCCGCCCCATCGACACATGCCCGTCCCGCACCAGGTTGAGCGAAAGCGCCAGCAGCGTTTCGGCCCCCGCCATGCCCGGCGCCGCATCGGCGAAGGGCAGGCGCTTGTCCTCCGGCCCGCGCGGATCGTGGCTGGACGTGATGACATCCACTGTCCCGTCCGTCACGGCGGCCAGGCTCGCCAGCCGGTCATCCTCATGCCGCAGCGGCGGAGAGAGGCGAGCAAAAGTGCGGAAATCGGTCACCGCCTGGTCGTTCAGGAACAGATAGGCCGGGCTGATCCCGCACGTCACCTTCAGCCCCTCTGCCTTCGCCGCGCGGATAAGGTCGAAGCCGGCGCGCGTCGTCACCAGCCGGAAATGGACCGCCGCGCCTGTCTGCCGCACCAGCATCAGGTCGCGTGCGATGGCCATCGCCTCGGCGCAGGCCGGTGCGTGCGGCAGGCCGAGCCGGGTCGCCGTCTCGCCGCTGGTCGCCACCGCCTTGGCCGTCAGCCCGCCATCTTCGGCATGGGAAATGACGGTGAGGCCAAGCCCGCTGGCATAGGCGAGGACGCGCAGCATCACGCCCGAATCGGCGATCCATTGCCGCCCGGTGCCGACCGCCTTCGCGCCAGCCTGCTTCATCAGGCCGATCTCGGCCAGTTCCCCGCCCGCCAGGCCCCGCGTGGCCGCCGCGATCGGATGTACCCAGAAGTCGGGCTTCCCCGCCCGCGTCGCCTGCCGGATCAGGCCGACATCGTCCAGAGGCGCGCGCTGGTCGGGCATCAGCGCCGCGCGCGTGATGCCGCCGAAATGAAAGGCCGGCTTGTCGGTCGCGAACACGCCCAGGTCAATGAGGCCGGGGGCTACGACCAGCCCCCTGGCGTCGATCCGTTCGGCGTTGGCCGGCACATCCACCGCGCCCGCCGCGACGATCCGGTCGCCCTCGATCAGGACGGCGCCGGGAGCAGGGGCGTCACCTGCGGGATCGGCGAGCAGGCCGTCGACGATGGCGATCCGGCTCATGCCCCCGCACTCCCACCCCAGAATATCTCGTCATTCCCGCGAAAGCGGGAACCCATCTCCGGCGCTGCGCCCGGACGAAAGGTCGGGAAATGGGTCCCCGCTTCCGCGGGGATGACATTGTGGAAGGCTGTCTTCACGCCCATCCCTCCACGCCCCGCGCCGCGCGCGTCAGCACGTCCAGGCACGCCATCCGCACCGCGACGCCCATCGCCACCTGCTCGGTGATCGCGGAGCGCTCGGGATGGTCCGCGACCGCGCTGCTGATCTCCACCCCCCGGTTCATCGGTCCCGGATGCATGACCAGCGCGTCGGGCTTCGCTTGCCCCAGCCGCTCGGGCGTCAGGCCGTAAAGCGCATGATATTCGCGGGCGGACGGGATGAACGCCCCGTCCATCCGTTCATTCTGGAGCCGCAGCATCATCACCACGTCCGCCCCGTCCAACCCGGCGTCCATGTCGGTGAAGGGCGTCGCGCCCAGCATCTCGACCTCCGGCGGCAGCAGCGTCGGCGGCGCGACCGCGCGCACCTGCGCGCCCAGCGCGGCAAGGCACAGCATGTTGGAGCGCGCGACCCGGCTGTGCAGCACATCGCCGCAGATCGCCACCACCAGGCCTTCGAACCCGCCCTTGCGCCGGCGGATCGTCAGCGCGTCGAGCAGCGCTTGCGTCGGATGCTGGTGCCACCCGTCGCCGCCATTCAGCACCGGGCAGTCCACCTTGTCCGCGATCAGCGCCACCGCGCCCGAACTCGCATGGCGGATGACGATTACGTCGGCGGCCATGGCATTGAGCGTCATCGCCGTGTCGATCAGCGTTTCGCCCTTCTTCACGCTGGATGTCGCCGCCGCCATGTTGACCACGTCCGCGCCCAGCCGCTTCCCCGCAATCTCGAACGACAGCAGGGTGCGCGTGCTGTTCTCGAAAAAGGCGTTGATCTGGGTCATCCCGGCAAGGCGGTCGTCATGCTTCCGCGCGCGCCCCTGGTTCGCCTGCGCCCAATGCTCCGCCTCATCCAGCAGGAATCGGATTTCCCAGGGTTTGAGGTCAGCGATGGAGAGCAGATGGCGATGCGGGAACAGCGCTCGCCCGGTCAGTTCGGGCGTCGCGTCGGGATTGAAGATGCCGGGCATGAACAGGCGCTTTAGGGGAGGGGAGCGGCAAGGGCAAGCGTCGCCGAAACCGATGGGCGCAGCGCCTCGCACCTCCGCTTGAAAATGTAACAAGTGTTTGGTATGGGTTGGCGAGAGGAGCCTGAACCATGCAAGATTATCTGCCGCCGATCGAGGATTATCGCTTCCTGATGCAGGAGGTTCTGGGTTTCGATGCCGCCATGGCCGAGATCGGCCTGGAGGTGGATGGCGATCTTGCCGGCGCGGTGCTGGAGGAGGCGGGCAAATTCTGCGCCGAACGGCTCGCGCCGCTCAACCGCGAGGGGGACGAGCAGGGCAGCCGGCTGGAGGGCGGCGTCGTCACGACGCCGCCGGGCTTCGCCGACGCCTATCGGGAATTCGTCGCGGCGGGCTGGCCGGCGCTGGCGGGCGATCCGGCGCATGGCGGGCAGGGGCTGCCCTTCCTGCTGCAACTCTGGCTGGACGAGATGCTCTCGGCCGCCAACCTCTCCTTCGGCCTGTTCCCCGGCCTGACGCGCGGCGCGGCGGAGGCGATCGCCGCTCATGCGAGCGAGGAATTGAAGGCCGCTTACCTCTCCAGGCTGGTGAGCGGCGAATGGACCGGGGCCATGGCGCTGACCGAAAGCAGCGCGGGCACCGATCTGGCGCTGCTCAAGACCAAGGCGGAGCCGGCGGGCGACGGTTACGCCGTGACCGGGCAGAAGATCTTCATCTCCTCGGGCGATCACGACATGGCCGACAATATCGTCCATCTGGTGCTCGCGCGCCTGCCCGACGCGCCGCCCGGCGTGAAGGGGATCAGCCTGTTCCTCGTCCCCAAAATCCTGCCCGATGGCGCGCGCAACACGATGTCGGTGGGCGCGCTCGAAAAGAAGATGGGCATCCACGCCCAGCCGACCTGTGTCATGAATTATGACGGCGCGACCGGATGGCTGGTGGGCGAGCCGCACCGGGGCCTTGCCGCCATGTTCACGATGATGAATGCCGAGCGGCTGATGGTCGGCATCCAGGGGCTGGGGCTTGCCGGCGCGGCCTATCAGCAGGCGAGCGCCTACGCTAAGGATCGGTTGCAGGGCCGCAGCGCCGATGGCGCGCGCGGGCCGGTGCCGATCATCGATCATGCCGATGTGCGGCGGATGCTGCTGACCGTCCGCGCCTTCGTGGAAGGGGCGCGCGCGCTCGCCGGCTGGACCGCGCTCCAGATGGACCGCGCGCATCATCATCCCGACGCGGCCGAGCGGGCGAAGGCCGATGCGCTGGTGGCGCTGTTGACCCCGGTGGTGAAGGCGGGCTTCACCGATTTCGGCTTCGAGAGCGCGGTGATGGCGCAGCAGGTGCTGGGCGGCCATGGCTACATCCGCGAATGGGGGCTGGAGCAATATGTGCGCGACGCCCGCATCGCCCAGATTTACGAGGGCACCAACGGGGTGCAGGCGATGGACCTGGTCGGCCGCAAGCTGCCGATGGCCGGCGGCACGGTGGTCGATGGGCTGTTCGCGCTGATCGAGGCCGATCTGGCGGCGGCGGGCGATCTGGCGATCGCGCGGCAGACGGGCGAGGCGCTGGTCGCGCTGCGGCGGGTGACGGAGGCGTTGAAGGGCGCGGCCACCGACGCAGCGGGGGCGGCGGCGGTCGACTATCTGCGCTGTTTCGCACTGGTGGCGATGGGGTGGATGTGGACCCGCATGGCCGCCGCGCCGGGCGACACGCCGCTGCACGAAGCCAAGCGCGCGGTCGCCGCCTTCTACGGCGCGCGGATGCTGCCGCAATCCCATGCGCTGGCCGCCGCGATCGAGGCGGGAGAGGGCGCCATCATGGCGCTGCCGGCGGAGGCCTTTTGAGGGCTGATGTGGACTATTGTCCGTGCGTCATCCCAGCGTAGGCTGGGATCTCTCTTTTCTTCGGGCGCAGGATGAAGAAAAGGGAGATGCCGGCCTTCGCTGGCATGACGGCGATGGGTGGATTGCAGCTGTTCGGTTCGAGAGGACAATATTGGATAGCTGGCGGTAATCATATCGCAGGAATGATCTGCGTTGGATGAAACCCATGACAGTTCGCGGCCACCTTGCCAGAGCGGCCTTGTGCCTACTTCTCATCTTGAGCCCCATCGGCGCGCCGCTAATCGGAATGCTTATCCAAGGAGCGTGTCCAGTAGATGCAACAGTGCATCCGCATGGGCCATTCGCTTTGCATGTCTCTAATTGCGGCACTAGCAGTTCGATCGAGCAAATCTATCAACAGTCGATATTGGTTTCGTTATTCCCGTTGGCTTTTTTTGGTCACCTGCTTGGAGGCATCTTCACGATTGTCTGGTGGCTCTCAGGTGTTGCCGTAGTCAGCCGGCTCCTTTGGCATGTTTGGCGCGCGATATCGGCCGTGACAATCGAGCGAATCTGAAGGTCTCGCGGCCGCTTTCAGAATCGCCGCACGATTGCTGCTAAGAGACAATTGCTCGTTTTTAGCCATCCTCCCCTGTAAGGAGAGGGGGACCGCCGCCGAAGGCGGTGGTGGAGGGGCGTGGCCCTATCGATAGGCTGACACCCCTCCGTCACGCGCTTCGCGCGCGACACCTCCCCTTCCAAGGGAGGATGATTGCGGAGGTGGTCCAGCCCTCCCACCTGAAAGCCGCTCAATCCAGCATCGCGGCCAGCGCGGGGGTCATATATTCCTGCGCTCCGCTTCCGCCTGTGCGCTGGACCAGCCGCGCCGCCACGCCGTGGCGCGTCGCCAGCGCCATGCCTTTGTCCGCGCCCAGCACGGTGATCGCGGTCGCCCAGGCGTCGGCCAGCATCGCGCTGTGATGCAGGACCGTGACCGACGCGACCCCTTCCGCGATCGGCGCGCCGCGCGCCGGGTCGATGCTGTGCGACACACGGCGGTCGCCCTCCATGCGGTAGCGGCGATAGTCGCCCGAGGTCGCGACCGACAGGCCGCAGAGCGCGATCCGCAAGGTGGGGACGGGGAGGTCGGGCGGCGGTTCGACATCGACCCACCAGGGCTGGAGGTCGGGCTTCACGCCCTCGCCGCGCAGTTCACCGCCGATCTCCACCAGGAAATGCGCTGCGCCCAACCCTCGCAGCGCGGCCGCGACCGCATCGACGGCATAGCCCTTGGCGATGCCCGAAAAGTCGAGCGCCACATCAGCCGTGCGGCGGGCGCGCTCGCCGTCCAGATCGACCGCCGTCCATGGCGCGACCGGCCCGCGCACCACCGTCGGCGCATCAGGCGGGCCGAAGCCCCATTGCGCCACCAGCCGGCCGATGGCGGGATCGAACGCGCCCCCCGACCGCCGCGCCATCTCCAGCCCGGCGCGCAGCACAGCCAGCATCTCGGCCGGCAGCGCCATCCATTGCCCGACCGGCAGGCGGTTGAAGCCGCTGATCGCCGATCCCGCGTCCCAATTGCTCATCTGGTCGATGACGCGCGCCAGCACCGCCTCGATCGCGGCTACGCAGCCGGCGGGCGGATCGACGATGCGCGCCGACCAGCTGGTGCCCATGGTCGGTCCGCCGAACGCCACTACCACGCCCGGCCCCCCGGCAAGCATGTCGGGCGTCAGGCCGGGCGGGATGGCGACGCGGACGCCGTGCGCGCTCAGTCCTGCACCTCGATGGTCATCGCGTAGGTGGCGCGGTCCTGCGGAGCCGGCGGCGGTCCGCCCGCCGGCGCGCCCGCCTCGTCCGGGCCACGGCGCGGCGCGGTGGTCAGGCTCACCCAATACATGCCCGCCTCCGGCCATGTGAGCGTCACCTTGCCCTCAGCGTCGGTGCGGGCATCGATCTGCTTCAGGTCGCGCCGATAGCGCACGCCGCCCGGCACCGCCGCCACGTCCAGATTGGCCGCCGGCTTGCCGTCGATCAGAAAGCGGAAGGTCGAAGGCTCGCCCGCCGCCGCGTCATTGGGGTGGGTGACGGGGACCATCTCCAGCCCCTTGCCGCTGGTCGTGAAGGCCGTGAGGCTGGGTTCGCCCGCGCTGACGAAGGTTTCGATCCGGGTCGCGGCCTGCGCCGTCTGCACATCGGTAGCGCCGGCTGGGACAGTGCTCGCCAGCGTCTGCGGCGTGGTGCCGCGCGGCAGCATCTTGCGCTCGCCGTTCAGCATATAACTGCCGATGACGGCCACGTTGACGATGGCGATGCGGTAGCTGCCCTTCGCCGTGATCGGCACGTCGAACGTCTCGCGCAGCTTGCTCACCGCGCGGTTCTGCGCGGGGAGGGTGGACCCATCGGGGGCGGTGATGACCGGCTCCCAATCCTGCCCCGGATGGTCGAAGTAGAAGAGGTCGGTCGAAATGGCGGCGTCCACCGTCAGCCATTCATTGCCGTTGCCGGTGAACATGGTTTCGGACGGCAGCATCCAGGGGCGGGGCGCTGCCTGCGCTGTGTGGGGGGAGGCCAGCAGGGCGGCGCTTGCGATCAGGAGGGCGTGAATATTCTTCATGGCGTTCCCCTTCAGCGCGTCAATATGGCCGAGACCGCGCCCAGCTCGGTCGATCCGGCCGCGCTGCCCTTCGCGCCCGCGCCGCTGACGGTCAGCGGCACGCGCACCAGTTCCGTGCCGCCCACTTCGCGCGCGGCTTCGACCACCAGCGTATATTTGCCGGGCGTCAGCGTCGGCATCCCGCCCTTGCCGGACGCGAAGCTCAGCTTGTGCGTGCCGGGCGCGCGGGTCGCGCCGCTGATGCCGTCCGCTGGCAGAGCCTGAGACCGGCCCGCCACGCGCCACCAGCGGCGCACGTCGCGCACCCATTTCGCGCCGGCATTGTTGCGCTTGCCCACATCATAGAGGATCGACAGGGTGCGCGCGGGCGCCCCTTCCTTCTCAATCCAGATCGCCACATAGGGGCGGTGATATTCGGCCACCGACAGGCGCGGGATGGTGAAGCTCACCTCCAGCGTCTGGGCGATCGCGGGCGTGGCGAGCGCGCCCGCGCCCAGCGCCGCGCCTCCGGTCATCATCAGCTTCGCGCCGATCTGCATGGAAAATCCCCTCAGTGAATGAAGATGACGGCGAGGATCGCCGGAATGGCGAGGCCGGCGGCGACCAGCGGCCAGGTGGACGGGCGCTTCTTCGCGTGCAGCTGGAGCAGCAGCAGGCCGGTGAGCGCGAACAGGAAGCAGGCGAAAGAGAAGATGTCGATGAACCATGTCCAGACCGTGCCGGCGTTGCGGCCCTTGTGCAGGTCGTTGAGGTAACTGATCCATCCCCGATCCGTGCGCTCGCTGGTCACCGCGCCGCTCGCCCGGTCGATCGCGACCCAGCCGTCGCCGCCGGGGCGGGGCCGGGCCAAGTAGATTTCATCCGCCGACCAATCCGCCTCGCCCCTGCCGGACAGGCCGATCTCCTGCTCGACCCAGGCGGCGACGGGGGCGGGCAGCGGCTTCTTGGCGTCGGGCGCATCGTCTGGCGCCACCGAAGCGCGCATGGCAGGGGGCAGAGTCGCACCCTTCTGCACCGTCTGCGGCGCGCCTTCTATCTCGGCGGCATGGTTCAGCGTGATCCCGGTAAAGGCAAACAGCAGAAGCCCGATCAGGCTGATCGCCGAACTCACCCAATGCCAGGTGTGAAGCTGTTTCAGCCAGAAGGCGCTGGCCTTCTTCTTCTTGGGCGGGGAAAGCGGGGCGGAGCCGTGCATGAGGGCGGGAACTGGTCCTGATCGGGCGGATGACCCCGCATAACGCGAACGACTCGCAATTGCAAACGCGCACCTGCAAGAAAATTGTATCAACGCCGCAGGATAGGCGTCGGGGTTGACGCTGGACGGCCGTGCGCCTAGCCGGGAGTGTAACGCCAAGGTAACACGGATCAACCGCGTTCGGGACGTACAGGCGACAAGGGCGCGCGCGCAGGAAAGTGGGCGCCCCCTTCCGATTTGAGGACGAATTTATGCTGCTTCCGGGCGTAGTCGCGGGACTGATGGTGATGGGCGGGCAGACCCCGCAACTGGCGATGGCCCCGGTGGCCGACGCGGCGGCCGAATGGCAGGATGTCAGCGCGCCGCCGCCGGTCGTATCCACGGTGACGCCGCCGTCCACACCCAGCGCCGCTCTGCCGCCGCCGACCGAAGCGGGCAGCGACATCGTCGTCACCGGCGAAGCAGGCGCGCCGCCCGGCGATCCGCTCGAAAAGCTCAACGCCCAGAGCTTCGAGGCGGTGCAGTCGGTCGACAAGGCCGTCGTCGAGCCGGTTGCCAAGGCCTATAACAAGGGCCTGCCGCGCCCGGTCCGCAAGGGGCTTCGCAACTTCTTCTCCAACATCGGCGAGCCGATCGTGTTCGCCGCCTATCTGTTGCAGTTCAAGCCCGGCAAGGCGGCGGAGACGGCGGGCCGCTTCGGGATCAACACGACGCTCGGCCTGTTTGGCTTCGTCGATGTCGCCAAGCGCAAGCCGTTCAACCTGCCCTATCGCAACAACGGTCTGGCGAACACGCTGGGCTATTATGGCATCGGGCCGGGGCCTTACATGTATCTGCCGATCGTCGGGCCGACCACGCTGCGCGACATCATCGGCGATACGGTCGACAAGATGATCCTGCCGATGGCGGTGGGCGCGCCGTTCAACAAGCCGGCGGTGGTGATCCCCGCCACCATCCTCAACCAACTGGGCGAGCGCGCGGCTTTCGACGAGACGATCCAGGCGATCCGCAAGGAAGATGATCCCTATACCGTCTATAAGACGCTGTATCTGAAGCAGCGGCAGGCGGAGATCGACGCGCTGCACGGCCGCGCGCCCGCCGAGCCGGTCGTGCCCATCTATGGCGAGGGGCTGCGCACCCCCGGCAAGAAGGGCGCGCCGCCGGTGAAAATCCCCGATCCCTACGACGTGCCGGACGAAGCGCCGGCTGATACGCCGCAGTAACGGAAGGCTTAGAACTAGAGTCGGATGACATTAGATTGATCCGTACCCCGAGTTGGTGAGATAATTGCGGCATTCGGCGGGACTGAAGGTATC
>NZ_JBHDJI010000019.1:0-44835 GCF_041877245.1 Sphingobium agrisoli | reverse complement strand
ATAGGGTTTCGCCATGCCCGCTGGCCTCCATTCCCCAGCCGGCATCTTGAATCACATAATAGGCCCGAGCAAAACCCTCTCGATTCAGCCTCACGTCATCTCGCTCTAAGCCTCGCCAAGCAACGCAAGGCGCCGCACGCGGTTCAGGCGGCGGCATCCTGGAATTGGAGGCTGGCGAGCCGGGCGTAGAGGCCGCCATGCGCCACCAGAGCGGCATGATCGCCCTGCTCGACGATTCGACCGTCATCCATCACCAATATGCGGTCCGCCGCGCGCACCGTTGCCAGCCGGTGGGCGATGACGATGGTCGTGCGCCCGCGCATCAGCCGGCCCAGCGCATCCTGCACCAGCCGCTCGGATTCGGCATCGAGCGCCGAGGTCGCCTCGTCCAGCAGCAGCAGCGGCGCATCGCGCAACAGCGCGCGCGCGATGGCGATGCGCTGGCGCTGCCCCCCGGAAAGCCGCGCACCGCCTTCGCCAAGATAGGTGTCGAGGCCGTGGGGCAAACCGCGCAGGAAGCCTTCCGCATTGGCGGCGCGCGCCGCGTCCCAGATGCGATCGTCGCTAGCATCCCAGCAGCCATAGCGCAGATTGTCGCGCGCGGACGCCGCAAAGATCACGCTGTCCTGCGGCACCATCGCGGTCATGGCGCGCAGCGCCGCGGGGTCGGCCTGCGGCAGAGCGACGCCGTTCAGCCGCACCGTGCCGGCATCGGGATCGTAGAAGCGCAGGGCGAGCTGGATGATGGTCGACTTTCCCGCGCCAGAAGGTCCGACGATGGCCACAGTCTCGCCTGGCTCGACCGTAAAGCTGACGCCGTGCAGCGCCGCCTGATCCGGGCGGGTGGGGTAATGGAAATGCACCGCATCGAAATCCAGCCGCGCCCCGGCGGCCGCGCTGGGGATCGCCACGGGATGGGCAGGCGGATGGATATCCGGCTCGGCCCGCATCAACTCGTCTAGCCGGCTCGCCGCGCCCGCGCCGCGCAGCAGGTCGCCCCAGCTTTCCGACAGCGACCCGAACGCGCCGGCGACAAGGCCACCGGTCAGCACGAAGGCGGCGATGCTGCCGCCGGACAGGCGGCCGGCAGCGACGTCGAGCGCGCCCTGCCACATGACGGCGGTGATCGATCCGAACACAAGCGCGATGACCACGCCCGTCATCACCGCGCGCAGCCGGATGCGGCGGCGGGCGGTGGCAAAGCCGGCCTCCACCGTGGCGTCGAAGCGGGCCGCCTCGCGCGCTTCCTGGCCGAACGCCTGGACGATCTTCATCGCGCCCAGCACTTCGCTGGTGACGCTGCCGACATCGGCGAGCCGGTCCTGGCTGGCACGGGACAGAAGCCGGACCCGGCGGCCCAGGCCGATCAGCACGACGAGGATGACGGGGATGCCGAGCAACAGCAGGGCGGCGAGCTTGGGCGCCAGGACGAAGAGATAGGCAAGCCCGCCGATCCCCGTCACCATGTTGCGCAGTGCCACCGAAACGGTGGAGCCGACGACCTGTTCGACGATGGCGGTGTCGGCGGTCATGCGCGACGCGATTTCGGAGGGGCGGTTTTCCTCGAAGAAGCGGGGCGCTTGTCGCAGCAGGTTCGCCTGGGTCGCACTGCGGATGTCGGCGACGACGCGCTCGCCAAGGGTCGAGACGAAGTAGAAGCGCAGCGCTGAGGCGATCGCCAGCACGACGACGATCATCAGCAGATATTCGAACCAGCGGCTGATGTCGCCGCCGCCCATGAAGCCCCGGTCGATCACCAGCCGGAAGCCGCTGGGGATGCCGAGCGTCGCCGCGGATGAGACGATCAGCGCGGCGAGCGCGGCGGCGATGCGGCCCGGATAGTGGCGGGCGAAGCGCCACAGCATCGCCAGGCTGCCAAGGGCGGGTCGCGGCGCGGCGCGGGTCGCGGAAACATCCTCCATGGCCGGCCGCTTAGCAGCCCCTCCGTCCCCCCTCAATGGCCGTTCATCCCGCCGGGGCGACCAGGCCCGCGAGTTGCATCACCCGACGGGCATCGACCTTGCCCGTCAGCGCATAGGCCATCGCACCCTGTTCCCAATAGGCGATCGTCTCGCCGGCGCGGCGAGCCATCAGCGGGGTCGTTTCGGCCGGGGTTTCGGCGCGGTCGGCGAAGAAGGAGAGCGGCTCGCCCTGAGGCGTCACCAGGCTGATGGCGATGGCGCTGCTGTCGGGCGTGGGGAAGAGCTGAACGTCGGTGACGCGCCAGCCAGCGGGCAGGGTGGGCAGGGTGATGCCGGTGGATTTCTCGATCTCGCGCGGGTCGAGGGTCGCGCTTTCGACCTGCGAGGCCATGCTTTGCCTGAGCAGTCCGGCGCGGCGCGAGGCGGCGGCTTCGTCGAGGAAGCTGCTCGCCTGCGCCGCCTGCGGAAACTCGCCCAGCGCGCCGCGCGCGATCCAGCCGGTGGCAATGAGCGCGGCGATGCCGGCGGCGCGGCTCAGATGCCGCCATGTCCGCCGCGCGTCATTATCGTTGGCGACGGGCAGCGCGGGGTCGCGGCGGCGGCCCACCAGCGTCCCCTTGGTCCCGTCGCGCGACAGGCGGAAATCGATATGCGGCCAGCGCCGACGCCAGCGCCGCGCGACCAGGCGCTCGCCGGGCCGGGCGGCGTCGTCCAGCAGCACCACGCCACCCGGCGACAGGCGCGAAAACAGGCAGTCCGCCGCGCCCCGCACCAGTGGATGCACGCTCCAGGGCGGGCCATCGATGATGAGGAGGTCGATCCGGTCGGGGAGATGATCGACCGCATACCAGCGGCCGGGCCAGTCGCCGCTTTCCTGCGTGAGCGGCGCATGGCGGATATCGACGTCCAGCCCATGGTCGCCGAGCCACTGCCGCGTCGCGTCGACAAAGCCGCCATGCTGGTCGAAACTGTGCAGCCGCCCGCCGCCATGGAGCTGAAGCGCGCGCGCCGCGACCAGCGAGGATGCGCCGGCGCCGAGTTCCACCACATGAGCAGGCCGCAACCGGGCGATTTCGCGGACGATGTGGCGAAGGAAGCCGACATCGGCCTTCCAGCTGCCCAGATGGGGCAGCGCATCGTGCGGCAGGCCGAGTTCATCGAGCAAAGCGCGCTTGTCCGCAGGGCGGCCGCCCGACAGGCTGGCGAGCAGCCAGGGCCAGCCGATGGCCCCGAAGGCGAGCCGCCAGGCAAGATCGCTCGCCTTCCGGCGCAGGTCGGCCGGGGCCGGCGCGGCTTCGCTCAGCGGGAGAAAACCGGTAAGCTCGCGGGATGTCACGTAGGAAGGCTCCTTGTGGGAAAGGCTATGCCCGTCATCGGCTTTCGCGCATAGGGCGCAATCCATGACACAGGTAAGACCGATGACCCGCATAATTTCCGCGACGGTTGAACGCTGGCCGGTGGCCGGCGCGTTCGTCATCAGCCGGGGGGCCAAGACGCATGTCGACGTGATCGTCTGCACGGTCGGCGACGGAGGCCATGAAGGGCGGGGCGAGGGCACGGCCATCTATTATGAGGGCGAGAGCGCGGAGGGGTGCGTCGCCGCGCTTGCCGGATATGCCGGGCCGCTGGAGCGGACGGCGCTGCTGACCCATATGCCGCGCGGCGCGGCCCGCAATGCGCTCGACTGTGCGCTGTGGGATCTGGAGGCGAAGCGGGCAGGCGTGCCGGTGTGGCGACTGGCGGGGCTGGAGCCGCCCGTCGCGCTCCCCACGGCCTTCACCATCAGCCTGGGGGAGCCGGCGGCGATGGAGGCGGATGCGCGCGCCGCAGCGGCGCGGGGTTTCGGGCTGCTCAAATGCAAGCTGACCGGGGCGGGCGACCGGGATCGGGTGGCGGCGGTGCGGGCCGGCGCGCCCGATGCGCGGCTGATCGTCGACGCCAATGAAAGCTGGCACGAGATGGACATTGCGGCGGAGGCGGCGGCGCTCGCGGCGCTGGGGGTCGAGATGGTGGAGCAGCCGGTGCGCCATGGCGCAGAGGCTCGGCTCGATGGAGTGCGCGCGCCGTTGCCGCTGTGCGCCGACGAAAGCTGCCATACGCGCGCCGACCTCGACCGGTTGGGCGGGTTCGATGCAGTGAACATCAAGCTCGACAAAGCGGGCGGCCTGACCGAGGCACTGGCATTGCGGGACGAAGCGCGGCGGCGGGGCTTTCGGGTGATGGTCGGCTGCATGCTCGGCACCTCGCTCGGCATCGCGCCTGCCGCGCTGGTGGCGCAGGGGGCCGACTGGATCGACCTCGATGGCGCGCTGCTGCTGGCGGAGGACCGGCCGGGCGGGCTGGCGGTGGCCAACGGGATGCTGGCGCCGGGGACGCTGTGGGGCACTGGCGGGTAACGGCAGGCGAAGTATACAGTGTCGTGGGCGTTTTCGGGGCAAAAGCCTCCGCGACGCGTCTGCAACGCGCCTGCGACGCTTCCGCCACGCACCTGTCGGGTCACGGTCGGGTCTCCACGACGTCACGGTCGGGTCATCATGATGGGCCGGTGACGCGCCGACCGGGTAACGGCGGCGCGTCTGTCGCATATTGGCGGGGCTGTCGGGAGGCTTCACCGTGCAGGATGGAGCAGAGAAAATCCTATTAGGAAAGGGGCGGTTTCTCTCCCGACGTCGCGTCGTGAGGATAGGATGGGAGATGGGTTCCCGCTGGCGCGGGAATGACGGGTAAGGTCAGGCGGCGAGGCGCAGGAACGGCACCGGGTCGGTGGAGCGCAGCACGATGGGCCGGCCTTCCGATGCCTCGAACAATTCGCCGTCGAGGATGACGCTGCTATGGTCGCCCTCGATGCGGATGACATCGCCCTGTTCGAGGTGGATGCCCTGCATCTTGGCCTTGCCCACGCGCCTGAAGACGCTGGCCCAGACGAGCCGCAGCAATGCGGGCAGGCTCTGGTCCACTGCCATCAGCTTCATGTTGCCGCGCTGGCTGCCACCCGGCTGCACGCCCAGCAGCAGCTTTTCCAGGGTCGTCACGATCAGCACCGCGAAGCGGCCGACCAGTTGCCCGTCGCGGATCAGCGAGATGCGGACCGGCTTGCCCGATGGCGGCAGGAAACGCGCGCGGATGCCGAACAGCATCGAGAAGATGACCGCGACCGCCGTGATGAAATGGCTGATGCCGTTGGAGAGGCCCAGCGGATAGATCTGGTTGCGGCAATAGAGCATCGAGTCGGCAAGCCCCGCGCCGCCCAGGAACATGCCGAGCACCGGCCGGCTTTCGGCATGGCCGTCGGACAGGGCGATCAGCTCGCGCGCGACGACATGGTCGTCCACGCCCGCCTTGGCGATCTCGACGATCCGCTCCAGCGCCTTGATCGGATCGCCATGGATGCCAAGGTCGAGCGCGATCAGGTTGGTCTTGCCGTTGGGCAGCACCGCGATCGGCGGCACCCGGCCCTTGAAATGCGCGCCCTGGTAGAGTTCCGTCAGCGACGCCTGCACCGTGCCGTCGCCGCCATTGATGACGATGACGGCGGGATCGACGCGCGCGATCGTCTGGAAGGCGCGGCCGATCTGGTCGACCTGCTCCACCTCATAATGGAAGATGGCGGGGTTGTTGGCGCAATAGCTGCGGACGCGCGGGAGGGTCTGGCGGTTGCCCGTCGATTTGGGATTGGACAGGAGCGCGACGCAGACCATCCTTGCCGATCACATATATTGCAGGTTGATGGTGATCTTCGTCACGCCGGGGCCGGCATAGAAGGCCGCCTTCTCCACCCCCGGCTTGCCGAGGTTGAAGATGCTGAGCGACGGGTTGTTGGAAAAGCCGCCGCCGTCGCGCGAAATGTCGGTCTTGCCATTGCCGTCGCGATCGTGGCGCACGGCGATGCCGTAGCGGCCCGGCTGCGGCACCGGCATGCAGAAGCGCATCGCGCCGCCCGCCGGGCGGACCGCCGTGTCGATGCGGTTGAGCCACTCGCCCTTGGTCAGCCATGCCGATTTCGTGGCGGGATAGGATTGCACCCGCACCTTGCCCGTGGCGGCGGAAAAGCCGCGCACGTCGACCAGCACCGCCGGCCCCTTCGCATCGGCGGCGCAGCGCGCCAGATCATTGCCGATTTCCTGCCCATGGGCGAGCGCGGCCGAGGACGCGACCAGCGCGCCCGCCATCACCAGACCCCGTGCAAATTTTACCATGACCATCAGACTCCTGGAAGCTATAGCCATCCGGGAACGACCGGATGGCGAGCCCCTGTTCGCCCCGCAACTTAGCCCTGGGATATGGAATCGGTTTGCGGCCAAAACATGGTGATGGGACGACGACTTAGAGAATGCTGACCGCCACCGACCGTTATCTCGCCCGGCTGATCGCTCTGCCGATGTTCGGCACGCTGGTGATCGCCGCGATGCTGCTGGTGCTGGACAAGATGCTGAGCCTGTTCGACTTCGTCGCGGCGGAGGGCGGGCCGGTGAGCGTGGTGTGGCGGATGCTGGCCAATATGCTGCCCGAATATCTTTCGCTCGGCATTCCGATCGGGCTGATGCTGGGGATATTGCTGGCGTTCCGCAAGCTGGCGCTGTCCTCCGAACTGGACGTAATGCGCGCGGTGGGCCTGTCCTACGGACGGCTGCTGCGGGTGCCGTACATGTTCGCGATCGCCCTGGCGCTGCTCAATTTCGGCATCGTCGGCTTCGTCCAGCCCCTGTCGCGCCACGCCTATGAGGCGTTGCGCTTCGAGCTGCGGTCGGGGGCGCTCGGCGCGTCGATCAAGGTCGGCGAGTTCACCAATCTTGGCAAGCGCATGACGATGCGGATCGAGCGCAGCCGCGACGAGGGGCGCAACCTCCAGGGCATTTTCGTGCGCGCGACCAGCCGCGACGGACAATCGCTGGCGGTGACGGCGGCGCAAGGCACCTTCCTGGCGACCGACGACCCCGACGTCATCATCTTCCGCTTGCGCGACGGCGTGCTGGTCAATGATTCGCCCAAGTACAAGTCGCCGCGCATCCTGTCCTTCTCCAGCCATGACCTGCCGATCGACCTGCCGCAGATCGAGCGGTTCCGGGGGCGCGACGTTGACCGGGAGAAGACGATTCCGGAGCTGGTGAAGATCGGCAAGAGCGGCGCGACGCCGGAAAAACTCCGCAACGAGGTGCGCGCCAATTTCCATTATCGCATGGCGGAGGTGGTGTTCATGCTGCTGCTGCCGCTTGCCGCGCTGGCCTTCGCCATCCCGCCCAAGCGATCGACGTCGGCGCTGGGCGTGTTCCTCTCGATCGTGTTCATCGTAACCTATCACAAGATCAACCAATATGGCGAAAGCGTCGGCGCGCTGGGCAGGATCGACCCGATCATCGCGCTGTGGGGGCCGTTCCTGCTCGCCTCCGCGCTGGTGCTCTGGATGTATCATGTGATCGCGCACCGGCCGGGCGGCCAGCCCATCGCGGCGCTCGAATTTGCGTTCGGCAAGCTCGGCAAGCAGGTGGCGCGGCTGCTGGGCTTCTGGCGGCGGCGCGGCCGAGCGGAAGGAGCGGCCTGATCCTATGAACCTGCAATTCTTCCCGTCGCGCCAGATGAGCTGGTATATGGCGCGGTTGTTCCTGACGCGCACCTTCGCCGTGCTGATGCTGCTGGTGGTCGTGCTCCAGACGCTGGACCTGCTGGGCGAATCGGGCGACATCCTCGCCTATCCGGGCAATGGCGACGCGCAATTGTGGCATTATGTGGCGCTACGCGCGCCGCAGATCGTGGCGCGCTTCCTGCCCTTTTCGGTGCTGCTCGGCACGCTGGTGATGCTGGCGACGCTCAACCAGAACAGCGAGGTCATCGCGATGAAGGCGGCGGGGCTGTCGGCGCACCAGATTCTGGCGCCGCTGATCGCGACGGCGCTCGGCGTATCGCTCATCAGCTTCGCCTTCAACGAGCGGATCGTCGCGCGGTCGACCGCGGCGCTCAGCGCCTGGGAAGCGGTGGATTACGGCCCGGTGCCGCCGTCGACCGGGATCAAGTCGAACCCCTGGGTGCGCGATGGCAACAATCTTGTCAACGTCGCCATCGTCGCCGGGCGGCGCGACGCGGTCCAACTGCGCAACGTGCAGATCTACAACCGCATCAACAACAGCCTGACGACGATCGTCCAGGCGCCGCGCGGCCATTATGACGCGGCGGACAAGAGCTGGGTGCTGGAAGATGCGCGCCAGTTCGACGTGGCGCGCGGCACGCAGCGGCAGATCGGCACGGTGCGTTTCGGCCGCGACATCCGCCCGGACCAGTTCACGCTGGCGAAGGTCGATCCCGATGCGCTGACCTTCGACGAACTGCGCGCCGCCATCGCCGACCTGCACGATGCGGGGCGGCCGACGGCGGAGCTGGAGGGCAATCTGTGGCACAAGCTGTCGGGGCCGCTGTCCGCGCTGCTGATGCCGATCCTGGGATCGGTGGCGGCGTTCGGCCTTGCGCGGTCGGGCCAGCTGTTCATCCGCGCGGTGATCGGCATGGCGCTGGGCTTCGCCTATTTCGTGGCGGACAATTTCTCGCTCGCGATGGGCAGCCTGGGCGCCTATCCGCCCGTGCTGGCGGCCTGGGCGCCGTTCTTCCTGTTCCTGCTGGTCGGCGAGACCGTATTATTCCGCACTGAGGAATAAGCGGCGGAATAAAGAAGGCCCCGGCGACCAAGGGACGTCGCACGGGGCCTTCCACAGGGGGCGTTCCGATCCTCATAGGGGGAGGGGAAAGAGACCGGAACAACCGCTATATGGGTCGGGTGAGTTGCGTTTCAAGACGCAACGGGAAGATATTCTTGAGCTCGAACAGTCGTGCCACCGTCCGCGACCGTTTCCTTCTCGTCATTCCCGCGAAAGCGGGAACCCATCTCCCGACCTTTCGCCGGGGGAGAGGGCCGGAGATGGATCCCCGCCTTCGCGGGGATGACGAAACTTCACGTATGTTCGATACCTCACCGCCCCATGGTGCTCCGCGCGATCTTCGCGATGAGCGGCGACATGCCGGCATAATTGCCCCTGCGATAGGGCGAGTCCGGTTCCAGCGCCGCCATCAGCCGGGCATGGGCCTTGCCCAGTGCGTGATAGGGGACGCTGGGCAACAGATGATGCAGCGCATGGTAGCGCAGCCCCACCGGTGCCCACAGGAAGGGCAGGTAGCCCGGCGGCGGCACATTGACCGAATCGAGATATTGCGCCGTCACCGTCATCGCCTCGCCCTCATTTTCCCAGAGATGCGCGACCAGGGTGCGCAGCTGGTTGATGACGGTCATCGCCGAATGGATCGCCATATAGGTGAGCAACGGCTTCCAGCCGAAGGCGAAGACGCTGCCCACCAGCGCCAGCGCGACCAGACTCGCGCCCGCTTCCTGGGCTGCCCACATGCGGGCGAACGCCCCCTCGGGCGCGCGGCGGCGATAGGCGGGGTTGATCGACAAGGCGGAAAATTCCGCCACCACCTTCGCCCGCAGCGGGGGTATCAGCAGCGACAGCGGGGTCAGCACGCCAAAGCGCAGGATGAGGCCGACCGGCGCGAGCGCGGCGACGAGGATGAAGAGCGGCAGCGACCAGGGCTTCATCAGCGCCAGCGGCAGATATTCGGGGTCTTCGCTCGTGCCGTAGCGGGTACGGGCGTGATGCTGGGTATGGACGCCCTCATACATGAAGGAGGGGATCATCAGCGGCATCCCGACGATCAGGTTCCACCCCGCGCGAAAGCCCGGCAGCGCCCCCTTGCGGATATGCGTCAGCTCATGGATGAAGCTCGCCGCGCGATAGAGCGCCAGCATCGACAGGATGCCGCACGCGATGGCGACTCCCGTCGATGGAGCGAGGATCGCGCCCGCCATCCCGCCCCAGCCGATCAGCGCCGAGAGTATCAGGTCGGTCCAGTAAATGCGGGGGCTGGCGATCGCATATTCGCGCGCCAGATCGGCCGCCGCGCGCAGCATCGCCGGGTCGTCGGGGATCGCCGCGCGCGCGCGCTGGGCGGCGGCCAATATGGGGTCGTGCTTCGTCATGCGGGCGGTCCTAACCTTCAAATGCGCTGATATCATGGCAACAGCATGGCCATCAGCCCCATGATGCGCGCCGGCCGCCGCAGCGCATTGACTTTGCACAATCAAGCGCCGAACGGACGCGCAGCATTTTTTCCAGCGAGGCGGCAGACGTGGCGCAGACTGATCTGGTGATTACCCCCGTATCCGGCAAGGCCGACATGAAGGCCTTCATCGACCTGCCCTGGCGGCTTTATGCCAACGATCCCAACTGGGTGCCGCCCTTGAAGGCCGAGGTGAAGGAGCTGCTGACGCCCGGCAAGAACCCCTTTTTCGGCCATGCCGAGGCGCAATATTTCCTCGCCCGGCGGGGCGGCACGGTCGTCGGCCGCATTTCCGCCCATATTGACCGGCTGGCGCTGGAGCAGCCGGTCGAGCAGGGGATGGGGCCGGGCACCGGCAATTTCGGGATGTTCGAGGCGGAGGATGCGGCGGTCGGCGCAGCGCTGATCGCAGCGGCCGAGGGCTGGCTGCGCGGCAAGGGGATGAGTCGCGTGCTCGGGCCGATCTCGCTGTCCATCTGGGAGGAGCCCGGCCTGCTGATCGAGGGGCATGACCATCCGCCCACGGTCATGATGGGGCATAACAGCCCCGCCTATCAGGCGATGATCGAAGGCGCGGGCTATGCCCCGGTCAAGCAGCTCAAGACCTATGAGCTGGATATCACGAAAGACTTTCCGCCGCTGATCCAGCGGATCGTCCAGTCGGGCGAGAAGAACCCGCGCATCCGCGTGCGGCAGGTGGACAAAAAGCAGTTCGACAAGGAAGCCGCGATCATCCTCGGCATCCTGAACGACGCCTGGGGCAATAATTGGGGTTTCGTGCCGATCACCGACGCGGAAGTCGCGCATACCGGAAAGAAGCTGAAGCCGATCGTGTTCGAGGATCTGATCATGATCGCCGAACTGGACGGCGAGCCGGTCGCCTTCATGATGACGCTGCCCGACCTTAACGAGGCGGTGAAGCCCTTGAACGGATCGCTCTTTCCGTTCGGCTTCATCAAGCTGCTCTCCTGGCTGCGCAAGCCCCGGTGCCGGACGATGCGCGTGCCGCTGATGGGGGTGGTGCAGCGGCTTCAGGCATCGCGCATGGCGAGCCAGCTCGCCTTCATGATGATCGAATATATCCGGCGCAACGCCGTCGCGCGCTATGGGTCGACGCGCGGCGAAATCGGCTGGGTGCTGGACGACAATCAGGGCATGAACGCCATCGCCGACGCGATCGAGAGTCGGGTGAACAAAATCTATCAGATTTACGAGAAGCCGCTCTGACGACGTTTATCATTACGTTGCCGTTTCTTCTGCAACTTCAGCCGATCCGCTTCGTTTCTAACTCAAGATAGCAACGAAGGAGTGTGCATCATGGGTGAGACCATCGACAAGCTGAAGGCTGCCGGCAACAAGGCTGCGGGCGCCGTGAAGGAATCGGTCGGCAAGGCCACCGATAATGCCAGCCTGGAAGCCGAAGGCAAGGCGCAGAAGGCCAAGGGCACCGCGCAGGACGTGGCCGGATCGGTCAAGGGCGCGCTCGGCGACAAGATCTGATTTCCCTCGCCTGAGGGTCGCACCGGCCCCGTTCCTCGAAAGAGGGGCGGGGCCTTTTATTATATTCCTCCCCTGAAAGAGGAGGGGGACCGCGAAGTGGTCGAGGGGTGTCCCGCTATCGAGAGAGCGACACCCCTCCGTCAGTCGCTACGCGCCTGACACCTCCCCTTCCAGGGGAGGACTATTTCGCTCAGCGAGATGATTCCGCACATCCCGCCGCAATTCGCCGGCGCACAGATACAGTGCGATCACATTGGGGATCGCCATCAGGAAGAAGCTCGAATCGACGATTCCGACCACGCGGCCAAGGTCGATCGCGGCAGCGGGAGGCAGGGCGACGACGTAGAGAATCTTGTAGCTCCACTGCGCCCTGGGCCCATGGCCGAACAGGTAGCCCCAGGCCTGAAGCCCATAGAAACCCCACGCCACCAGCGTCGAATAGGCGAAGAGGAAGACGACCACTGCGAGCAGCCAGGGGAACCATGGCGACACCTTGGCGAACGCGGCGGAGGTGATGGCGATCCCCTCCAGCCCGCTATTCCACGTCCCCGCAACCACCAGTGCCAGGCCCCCCAGCGCGCAGACGATCATCGTGCCGAGGAGCGGTTCGAGCAGCGCGACCAGCCCCTCCGACACCGGATGCTGCGTGCGCGCCAGGCTGTGCGCCATCACCGCCGATCCGACGCCCGCCTCGCTGGCGAACACCGCGCGCCGCATCCCCGCGACGAACGCGCCGACCGCGCCGCCGGTCGCCGCGTTGCCGCTCCACGCCCCGTCCCAGATCAGCGCCAGCGCCGAGGGGATCTCGCCCGCGTGCAGGATCAGGATCGCCGCGACCCCCGCCAGATAGACCGCGACCTTGAGCGGGGTGAGGCGTTTGGCGACTTCGCCGAGCCACGCCGCGCCGCCCAGCGTCACCAGCGCCACCGCGCCCGCCAGGAACACGCCATAGGCCCAGCCGTTGGTCAGGCCGGTGACGACCTTCACCTGCGCGAAGCTCTGGTTGACCTGCACCATCGGGATCGCGCCGAACAAGGCGAAGAAGGCGTAGGCGCCGCCCAGCGCCAGCCCGAGTTTCGGCCAGCCGCGCGCCGCGCCCACGGCTTTGAGCACATACATCGGCCCGCCATGGGCATGGCCGCGGCTGTCGAACACCCGATATTTGAGGCCAAGCGTCACCTCGGCCATCTTCACCGTCATGGCGAACCAGCCGATGATGAACATCCAGAGGATCGCGCCCGGCCCGCCCATCGTCAGCGCGACCGCGACCCCCGCGATATTGCCGAGGCCGATCGTGCCGGACAGGGCCGTGGAGAGCGCCGCCCACTGGCTGACATCGCCCTTCGCCTCGCCTTCCCGTGGCTGGCTGCGCAGGATGCGCAGCGCCCGCCCGACCTGGGTGACGTTGGGGAAGCCGAGCCAGACGGTGAAGAACAGCATCGGCACGGCGAGGTAGAGGACGATCAGTTCGACCTGAGCACCCAGCACCGGCACCTTGAAGAACACCGCGCTGGAGAGGCCGTCGATAAAGGCGTTGAAATTTTCCATCATGGCCGGATGCCGCCACCCGGACCGAAAGTCGATTGAGAAAAACTTGTCCTGTTGCCCGGCGGGCGCGGCGCGCTATGCCCGCAGCATGGATCGTCTCAAGACCATTGCCCGCGGCATCGGCGTCGCGCTGCTGTTCCTGATCGTCGCCCTGTGCCTGGCGGTGACGATCGTGCCTGCCTTCCTCGATCGCATCTATTATCGCGGCCCCGCGAGCGGCCATTATGACGGCGCGCATTTCTTCAACCCCGACGGGGCGATCGACATCCCCGCGCCGCCGGGGGCAAGCCGGCAGGGCTTCATCGCCCGCTGGCTGCTGGGCGCGGACGACCGGCCGCGCTGGCCCGATGCGGTGGCGGTCACGCCCGCGCGCCCCGCGCCCTTTGCCGCGCCGCGCGGCATGGTGGCGACCTGGGTCGGCCATGCGACGGTGCTGGTGCAGGCGGCGGGGCTCAACATCCTGACTGACCCGATCTGGTCGGATTATGCCAGCCCCTTCCCCCCATTGGGGCCCAAGCGCGTGGCGCAGCCGGGCATCCGCTTCGACGACCTGCCCAGGATCGACCTCATTCTCCTCAGCCACAATCATTACGACCATATGGACCTGCCGACGCTCAGGCGGCTCTGGGAACGCGACCGGCCGAAGATCGTCACCAGCCTCGGCAACGACACGATCCTCAAAAATGCCGGCATCCCCGCCGTCGCGCTCGACTGGGGCGGCAGCGTCAGCGGCGCGGCGTTGAACGGCCTCGCCCCGCAGGCGGTGATCCAGTGCGGCGCTTACGAACATTGCCCCGACTATCGCGTCCATGTGACCCGCAGCCATCATTGGGGCAGCCGCTGGGGCACGGACCGCAACCGCGCGCTATGGTCGAGCTTCGTAGTGGAAACGCGCGCCGGCAACATCTTCTTTGCCGGTGATACCGGCGCTGGCGACATGGGCTGGCCGATCCAGGCGCGGCGCTATGGCCCGATCCGGCTGGCGCTGATCCCGATCGGCGCGTTCCGCTTCTGGAAGGGGCAGATGCAATCGGACGCGCATATCGGCCCGATCCAGGCGGTGGAAGTGTTCAGGCGGCTGGGCGCATCGACCGCGATTCCCGTTCACTGGGGCACGTTCCGCCTGTCCTACGAGAAATGGGGCACGCCGCCCAAAATGCTGGAACTCGCGCTACGCTGCGCCGGCATCCCGCGCGATCGATTCGCACCCGTGCGGATCGGGCAAAGAGTGATGGTGCCGACGGTCAGCGCGGTGCCGGAAGCGCCCAAAAGCTGCGACGAACGCGCGATCGAGGCGCTGGAGTAATACTCCCCTCATCCTCCCCTGGCAGGGGAGGTGGCTGGGCGAAGGCCAGATGGAGGGGTGTCCAGCCAACGAGAGGCTGACACCCCTCCGTCACGCGCTCCGCGCGCGGCACCCCCCCCTTACAGGGGAGGGTTATCTTGCTTCACACGCCCTCCAACAACCCTTCGCGCTTGATCTTTTCCTGCCACACCAAAGGCGCGAGGCGGTGGACATTCTGGCCTTCGCTGTCGACCGCGACGGTGACGGGCATGTCCTCGACCGTGAATTCGTAGATCGCCTCCATGCCGAGATCCTCGAACCCCACGATCTTGGCTTCCTTGATCGCGCGCGCGACCAGATAGGCCGCGCCGCCGACCGCCATCAGATAGGCGCTCTTGTGCCGTGCGATCGAATCGGTCGCGGCCGGCCCGCGCTCGGCCTTGCCGACGCAGGCGGCCAGGCCCTGTTCCAGCATCATGTCCATGAACTTGTCCATGCGGGTCGCCGTGGTGGGACCGGCGGGGCCGACCACCTCGTCGCGCACCGGATCGACCGGGCCGACATAATAGATGACGCGGCCCTTGAAATCGACCGGCAGGCTCTCGCCACGGCTAAGCATGTCCTGGATGCGCTTGTGCGCGGCGTCGCGGCCGGTCAGCATCCGGCCGTTCAGCAGCAGGCGGTCGCCATGCTTCCAGCTCTGGACGATTTCGGGCGTCAGCGTGTCGAGATCGACGCGGATCGCTTCCTTGCTGGGCTTCCAGTCCACCTGCGGCCATTCGCTGAGCTTGGGCGCTTCCAGATAGGCCGGACCCGAACCGTCGAGCATGAAATGGGCGTGACGGGTAGCGGCGCAGTTGGGGATCATCGCCACCGGCTTGCCCGCCGCGTGGCAGGGATAGTCGTAAATCTTGACATCGAGGATGGTCGAAAGCCCGCCCAGGCCCTGCGCGCCGATGCCGAGCGCGTTGACCTTGTCGAAAATCTCGATCCGCATCTCCTCGATCTTGTTCTGCGGCCCGCGCGCCTTGAGTTCGCCCATGTCGATGGGCTCCATCAGGCTTTCCTTGGCCAGCGCGACGGCCTTTTCCGCCGTGCCGCCGATGCCGATGCCGAGCATGCCGGGCGGGCACCAGCCCGCGCCCATCTGCGGGATCATCTCCAGCACCCAGTCGACGATCGAATCGCTGGGGTTCATCATCTTGAACTTGGTCTTGTTCTCGCTGCCGCCGCCCTTGGCCGCCACGTCCACGATCACCTTGTTCCCCGGCACCATCTCGACGTTCAGCACGCAGGGCGTGTTGTCCTTCGTGTTCTGGCGCGAGAAAGCGGGGTCGCGCAGGATCGAGGCGCGCAGCCGGTTTTCCGGGTTCAGGTAAGCGCGGCGGACCCCTTCATCCACGACCTCCTGCATCGACCGGCTATTGTCGTCGAGGCGGCAGTCCATGCCCCATTTGATGAAGACGTTGACGATGCCGGTGTCCTGGCAGATCGGGCGATGCCCCTCCGCGCACATGCGGCTGTTGGTCAGGATCTGGGCGATGGCGTCCTTCGCCGCCGGATTGGCCTCCGCCTCATAGGCTTTGCCCAGCGCGCGGATATAATCCATCGGATGATAATAGCTGATGAACTGAAGCGCGTCGGCGACGCTCTCGATCAGGTCGGCGGTCTTGATGACGGTCATCTTGGCCCATATCCCTCTAGTCGCCCGCCCTGCACGGCGGGACTTTGGCAAGCGCGGCTATAGGGTTTTGGACCAGAGCGTCAATCTGCCTCCAGCGGCCCGTCGGCGAAGGGGAACATCGACCAATAGGGCTGCTTCTCCGCCAGCACCCGCGCGACGCTCGGCCGCGCTTCCAGCCGGTCGAGATAGGCGGCGAGCGCGGGATGCGCGCCGCGCATCGGCACGATGCGGTCGGCGTAGAAGAGCGAGGGCGCGGCGGCGCAGTCGGCCAGGGTGAAGCTCTCGCCCGCCGCCCATGTCCGCCCGCCCATCCGCTCCTCGATCAGCGCATAGGCTTTGCCCAGCAGCGCACGCGCCTGTTCCCGCGCGGTCGAGTCGCGCTGCGGTTCGGGCCGCAGACGGTCGCCGACCAGCGCCTGCATCGGGCTCATCACATAATTGTCGAACAGTCGGTCCATCAGCCGTACCTCCAGCGCCGCGTCGGGATCGGCGGGAATCGGGCGGAAGGTGCCGGGGTCGTGCAGCGCCAGATATTCGATGATGATGCTCGCCTCCGCCACGATCGCGTCGCGCGCGGGATCGCGCAGGACCGGGATTTTGCCGATCGGCCAGAGCGCCTGCCACTCGGCTGCCGCCGCTTCGTCCGCCAGCATCCTTGGCGAGAAAGGCACGCCGCTTTCGTAGAGCGCGATCAGCACCTTCCAGCAATAGGAGGACAGGGGGTGATAATAGAGGATCATGGCGTCTCTCCCGAACCGTCGGTGCGGCCTGAGAGGATGAGCCACGCATTTGCGTGGCAAGGCAAATTTATTTTTTCTTGGAAAGGCGCCTCTTGCGTTTTTTGGGGGCGAGGAAAGTCCGCGCGTCGCTGCGCTGCAAAGGAGCGTCGCAGCGACGAAACGAATCGCAGCGGCGACGAACCGAGTCTCGCGATTGTCATTTACCCTCTTTGCGACACCCGGACGCTATGGCACTATCCCTTGTATCGGGTAAACGGGGGCCACCCAACAGATAGTGATTGCGACGTCGGGAACGTTTCCCGGCGCGGGGTGATTTTTGCCCCCGGCGATCCTATATGTCGGGTCCGTGTCCGCCCGGCGAAACGGTCGGGACATGGGCGCGCATCGTGGCGCGAACGGGCTTGACCGAATCGAACGAAACAGGAACATTCGGGGGCTCGCATGGACTTTCGAGAGAGTGGACAAGGTGACGACGTGGCGACGGTGATGGACGATCTGGTGGAAGCGACTAGGACGATGGTGCAGCCGCCCAGGGCGGAGGCGAAACCCGCTGCGCCATCTTCGTCGTCCAGCGTCCATGCGCGCCGCTTTCCTGTCACGACCGACGCATCGCGCGACGCGCTGCTGACTGAATTCGGCAAGGATACGCTGAACGACCGCTATCTGCTGCCCGGCGAATCCTATCAGGATCTCTTCGCGCGCGTCGCGGCCGCCTATGCCGACGATGCGGACCATGCGCAGCGCGTTTACGACTATATCTCGAAGCTGTGGTTCATGCCCGCGACGCCAGTGCTGTCCAACGGCGGCACCGGGCGCGGCCTGCCGATCAGCTGCTATCTCAATTCGGTGGACGACAGCCTGGAAGGCATCGTCAACACCTGGAACGAGAATGTCTGGCTCGCCTCGCGCGGCGGCGGCATCGGCACCTATTGGGGCAATGTGCGCGGCATTGGTGAGCCGGTGGGCCTCAATGGCAAGACCAGCGGCATCATCCCGTTCGTCCGGGTGATGGACTCGCTGACGCTGGCGATCAGCCAGGGTTCGCTGCGCCGCGGGTCGGCCGCCTGCTATCTCGACATCTCCCACCCGGAGATCGAGGAGTTCCTGGAGATCCGCAAGACCAGCGGCGACTTCAACCGCAAGGCGCTGAACCTGCATCACGGCGTCCTTTTGACCGACGAGTTCATGGAGGCGGTGCGCGACGGCGCGGAATTCAACCTCCGCAGCCCCAAGGACCAGTCGGTGCGCGGCACGGTGAACGCCCGCGCCCTGTTCCAGAAGCTGGTCGAGGTGCGGCTTGCCACCGGCGAGCCCTATATCGTGTTCAGCGACACGGTGAACCGCATGATGCCCAAGCATCATCGCGACCTGGGGCTCAAGGTGTCGACCTCGAACCTCTGCTCGGAAATCACCCTGCCGACCGGGCGTGATCACCTCGGCAATGACCGCACGGCGGTCTGCTGCCTCTCCAGCCTCAACCTCGAAACCTGGGACGAGTGGAACAAGGACGCCCGCTTCATCGAGGATGTGATGCGCTTCCTCGACAATGTGCTTCAGGACTATATCGACCGCGCGCCCGACGAAATGGCGCGCGCCAAGTACAGCGCTGCCCGCGAACGATCGGTGGGCCTTGGCATCATGGGCTTCCACAGCTTTCTCCAGGCGCGCAGCCTGCCGTTCGAGGGAGCGATGGCGAAATCGTGGAACCTGCGTATCTTCAAGCATATCAACGCCAAGGTGAACGAGGCGTCGATGATGCTGGCGCAGGAACGCGGCCCATGCCCCGACGCCGCCGATCAGGGCGTGATGGAGCGCTTCTCCTGCAAGATGGCGATCGCGCCGACCGCGTCGATCAGCATCATCTGCGGCGGCACATCGGCCTGTATCGAACCGATCCCGGCGAACATCTATACCCACAAGACGCTGTCGGGCAGCTTCCCGGTCAAGAATCCCTATCTCGAAAAGCTGCTGGTGGCCAAGGCCAAGGACAGCACGGCCGTCTGGAATTCGATCCTGGAGCGGGGCGGCTCGGTCCAGCATCTCGATTTCCTGAGCCAGGAAGAGAAGGACGTGTTCAAGACCAGCTTCGAGATCGACCAGCGCTGGCTGCTCGAACTCGCGGCCGACCGCACGCCCTATATCGACCAGGCGCAGTCGCTGAACCTGTTCATCCCGGCGGACGTGGAAAAGTGGGATCTGCTGATGCTCCACTTCCGCGCCTGGGAACTGGGGATCAAGTCGCTCTACTATCTGCGCTCCAAGAGCGTGCAGCGCGCGGGCTTCGCCGGCGGGGTGGAAGCCGACAACACGATCGACGCCCCCAAATTCCAGATCGGCGAGACGACGGACTATGACGAGTGCCTAGCCTGCCAGTGAGTAGGAGATGTGTCGTGGGAAATCAGTTTAACTACATTGCTGAAATATTGTCCAAGCGCGAACCGCCAAGCCTGGAAAATGCTATCGCTGATTTATTCAGTGGGTTTAGTTCCGACGATCTGCGGAAGAAAGCTGCTTGGGAGAGGACAAGTCCTCTTAGCCGAGGTGTAATATTTCATCCTACAGATGCCCGTGTAGATGAACTGGGCAATATCATTTGTTTGTCTCATTACGGTAGGCATGATTCTATCTATGGTTGGGAAATAGATCATGTTACTCCGAGGTCTCTCGGTGGTGGAAATGGGTATGAAAACCTGCGCGCTCTTAGCTGTAGGGCCAATAGATCGCTTGGCGGCATGCTCGGCGCATTCTTGAAGAAATAATTCAGATTAACTTCTTCTGTGCTTTGTAAAATTAGTCGATATTTTCGGTATTCCGCTGTTTCTGGTATACCAATAATTGACATATCTTAGGGTCAATCTTTTATGCCTCTTCTCCAAGCCTCCAAGGTGTACAAGCCCTTCGAATATCCCTGGGCCTATGAGTATTGGAAGCGCCAGCAGCAGCTGCACTGGCTGCCCGAGGAGGTGCCCCTGGGCGAGGATTGTCGCGACTGGGCGCAGAAGCTCTCCGACCATGAGCGCAACCTGCTCACGCAAATCTTCCGCTTCTTCACCCAGGCGGACGTCGAGGTGCAGGATTGCTACCACGAAAAATATGGCCGCGTGTTCAAGCCGACCGAGGTCAAGATGATGCTGACCGCGTTCAGCAACATGGAGACGGTGCATATCGCCGCCTACAGCCATCTGCTCGACACGATCGGCATGCCCGAAAGCGAATATAGCGCCTTCATGCAATATAAGGAGATGAAGGACAAACACGACTATCTGCAACAATTCGGCGTCGATACGGACGAGGATATCGCCCGCACGCTCGCGATGTTCGGCGGCTTTACCGAGGGCTTGCAGCTCTTCGCCTCCTTCGCGATGCTGATGAACTTCCCGCGCTTCAACAAGATGAAGGGCATGGGGCAGATCGTCACCTGGTCGATCCGCGACGAAACGCTCCATTGCGAAGGCATCATCAAGCTGTTCCACGCCTTCTGCGCGGAACGCGGCTGCCTGACCCCGGCGGTCAAGGACGACATATTGGACATGTGCCACAAGACCGTCCGGATCGAGGACGCCTTTGTCGATCTCGTCTTCGAAATGGGGCCGGTGCCCGGCATGACGCCCAAGGACATCAAGAAATATGTCCGCTACATCGCCGACTGGCGGCTGGGACAGCTGGGTCTGAAGCCGATCTACATGATCGACGAGCATCCGCTCCCCTGGCTCACCCCGCTGCTGAACGGCGTGGAGCACGCCAATTTCTTCGAAACCCGCGCCACCGAATATTCGAAGGGCGCGACGCGCGGCCAGTGGAACGACGTCTGGGACGCCTTCGACCGCCGCCAGAAGGTGAAGAGCGCCGACGCGGCCAATGCCGACGACGAAGGCCCCGACATGTTCAAGGCAGCGGGGATCGCGGCGGAGTAGGAAAAATCGCCCGGCTCAGCCGTTCTTCGCCTTGAGCCGGGCTTCCCGTGCCGCAATGCGCGCGTCGCGTTCGGCGATGCGCGCAGCTTTTTCCGCTTGCCTGGCCTTGATGGTGGCTTCGCGGTCCGCCATCGCCTTTTCTTTTCGCAATGACGCAGCGGGATGGGCGGCGCGCCACAATAATTGCTGTTCCAGCATGTGCTGGCGCTCCTCTTCGCTCATCTCGCCGATTTTCCGGTCAGCATCGATCGCGTGGAGATAGGCCAGTTCGACATCCTGATCCTGAAGGCCGGTGCAACAGAAATACCGCTCGAAGGCGATCATGTTGAGGTCGAGGAGATGTTCGTGCGGGTGGCGCAGATCATCGACGAAGGGATGGTGGAAACAGTCGAGCACGACCTCGTAGGAGGGATAATAAAACAGCTTGTCGTCCGGCCCTATCTCCTGGATCAATTCATCCACCGCGCATCTCAGGCTGGCCTTGGATACCGAATTGGCGGTAAAGGAACTGATCGGGCGGAAGGTGGCTGACAAGGGGACCGGGGACACGGTGAAGATGATCGATGCGCCGGGGCGGTGGCGTCTGATCAGGTCATAGACCGCGCGGAGATTATCCTTGTTTTCCGACACCGTTGCGACCCGGAATTTATGCCGTGCCGGGTCGAAGCTGGCCTCCGGCACGGCCCGCCAGAACACCTCGCCGGTCGGTTCGTCATACCATATTTCCGACAGGCCCAGAGTGATGATGAATACATCCGCCTCGTCGAACAAAGCCTTGGTGGCGATCTGGACATCCTCATCATAGCCGAACTCCTCGGCGCGATAGCCGTGCCAAAGCGGTATGGCGGGTGTCCGGCCTTCCCATCCCCATTCAAACTGCTGCCGGATCGCATAGCTGTTGACGATGCCATCGCCCATCTCGGTGATATAGGCCCTGCCTTTTCTTTGGGTGGCGACGTCGAACCCCAGATTGTTGAGATAGGCGCTGACATGACTGGCAAAACAGCTGCCGAATGCCACGATGGTCGTGTCCTTGCCGATGAAGGGCTGGTCCGGCATCCATCCTGCCAGGACATGCTTGGCCAAAGCGCCCGGCTTGGCCATCCCCTTCGCTACAGGCCGAAACTTGGTGTGCTCGCCACGAAAGAAGGAGCGGCTGACCTTGAATTCCGATCCGTCGACGGACGCGGTCATCATCCCGTTGGCCCCTGTCATGGCTTCCCTTTCCGGTTGATAGGACCGGATATGCGTACCCATTATTCGGGCGCAATATAAGGGTCGCGATCAATTTTTCGGTGGTCAATGCCAGGCAACTTTGAAACAAGCGCGAAATGGCAGATGTTAGTCCTGAAATAGAGGCGAGGCGTCTCGAAACGCGCAAGACGACGATAACCGCCATAAAACGACAAAAGACGGCGATGGGTCGATGGCGATCCTTGCACGAAATCGTGACCGACCCCTTGTGGATCGTCCGCGCGGAGGCGGCGATCGCCTTGATACCGCCTGGCCGCCGCGTCCTGGATATCGGCTGCAACGACATGATGATAGAAAGGCTGTTGCCGCCGGGGCACGGCTATGTCCCGCTCGACGTGGCGCGCCGCGACGAACGCACGATCGTGGTCGATCTGAACGAGCAGGATTTGCCCGCCACGGACGCCGATTTCGCGCTGGGAATGGGCGTGCTCGAATATTTTTTCGACATACCGCGCTTTCTTCGCGGACTTGCCGCGCAGTTTGACGAGGGTCTGTTCAGCTATCATCCTCTGGAGCGCAGTCCTGCCCGGGACCGGCTGTCCCTGGGATGGGTCAATGCCATGACCAGCTACGAACTGATCGCCCTGTTCCAGAGCGTTGGTTTCAGCAATGTCAGGGTGACGGAATATAAGCCGGCCCTTCATTTCTACCGGATATCGAAGACGTAACTGCTTCGCTCTGGGCTTCCGCCGTCGATTCCGGTGCTCCCCCCGCCTGTCGCCCCCATGAACCGCAGGTTTTGTTCCGTTCATGCAACGCCTTTCCCCGCGGCGGGTTCTACCGCCAGCAAGGATGAAGAGGGAAAGGAGCCTCGACCATGAAGATGCTGTTTAAGCCCGTCGTCACCGCCCTGTCGCTGGGCGCGATGACGCTGACGGGCCTGAGCGCCACCGCCGCGCAGGCGCAGCCGGGTCGCGAATATCGCCGCGACGCGCAGGAAGCCCGCCGCGACTATAACCGCAGCGTGCAGCAGGCGCGGCAGGAATATCGCCGCGACATCCGCGATGCGCGGCAGGAAGCCCGCCGCGACTGGCGCGACGACCGGCGCAATGATCGGCGCGACTATTATCGCCCCGGCCGCACCGTCTATGCCTATGACTATAACCGGCCCGATCCGCGCTATGGCCGCTATTATCAGCCCAACCGCTATTATCGCACCGGCTATGCCCCGATCCGGGTCGATCGCCGCACCCGCATCTATCGCGGCTATGACGACCGCTATTATTGCCGCCGCTCGGACGGCACGACCGGCCTGATCGTCGGCGCGGCGCTGGGCGGCCTGCTCGGCAGCCAGATCGATCGCGGCCAGTCGAACATCGCCGGCGTTCTGATCGGCGGCGGCGCGGGCGCGCTGCTGGGCCGCGAGATCGACCGTGGCGGCGTGAGCTGCCGTTAAGCGGAACTAGCACCAGGGATGGCGGCGGCCATCCCACGACCGGGCGAGTCCCTCGGCGACCAATATGGTGCCGAGGGATTCATCATTCCGGGTGACGATCCGCAGCGCGCGGCCGTAGCGGTCCATGTCCCTGTCGCCCACTTCCAACGAAAACGGCCCCGCGTTCAGCAGCGCCTGCAACCGCTCGGTCGCCCGCGCGCCGAGCGCCGCCTCCGCTGCGCAGCGCGGCCCATGGGTTTCGGGCGTGTCGATGTCGGCGATCCGGTATTTCTCGCCCCGGAACCAGAATGTGTCGCCATCGACGACGCAGTTGGTCCCGCCCCCGCTATGGCAGAAGCCGAACCGCGCCGACAGCGTATCCGTCGCCGGCGCGTGGCGCGTCAGCGGTGCGCTCGGCGTGTAGCGCGCAACCCAGTCCGGCCCGAACCAGCCGAGCATGAGCGCCAGGCAGACCATGTAGATGATCGCCGGCCCGTTCAGCCCGCGTCGCGCCGGCGCGGGGCGAAACCGCGCCGCGCTGCCGCTACTCCGCGCTTCCGCCAGCCATGCCTGCCGCACCCTGTCGCGCTGCGACGATCCGCGCCGCCCCGAATGTCCTCTTGCCATGCCGCCGGTCTAGCGGCCGACCGGCAAACAGCCCGTTAAAGCTGATCCAGCTTTCACCCGATATGGCGACGCCCCGATTTGACGCGGATCAATGCCGCGCCGGAAAGCTTCGTCATGCTGGGCACATCCCGTCCAAAACGGAGCCGACCATGAACGCTGCCGCGCCGCCCAGCCCCTATGCCCGCATCGGCGGCGAGCCGATCGTGCGCGGCATCGTCGATCGTTTCTACGATCTGATCGACAGCGATCCCGCCTATGCGCCGCTCCGCGCGGTTCACGCGGCGGATCTGGGGCCGGTGCGGCATGGGCTCACCCGTTTCCTGTGCGGCTGGCTGGGCGGCCCGCGCGACTGGTTCGATCGCGGGCCGTGCATCATGTCATTGCATCGGGCTTTCCCGATCACACCTGCACTGGCGGATCAATGGGCCATGGCGATGACCTGCGCCGTCGCTGGCGAAGAGGCCATCGATCCCCCGCTGGCCGACGCCATGACCGAAGCGCTGGGGCACATGGCGCGCGGCATGATCAATTTCGGCCTGGATCACACCGCCGCCGCCTGACGCTTGGCGTCAGGACAGGCCATCCTCGTCCCCGGCATCCTCGGTGTCGCCGAACATATCCTCCTCATCGTCCATCTGCGGCTCGCCGGCATAGGCGTCCATGTCGATCCGGCCCGACCGGTTCATCGCCTCCATCTTCTCGACCAGATCCTCGGTATCGTCGGGGATGATCTGCGCGGGGTTGGGCCGCCCGCCGCGCTCGCTGTCTTCGCTGAGGTCGATCGCACGGGTCATCGCCTCGTCGGCGACATCCTGCGCCTGGGTGCCGGCTTCAGCCTGCTCGCTATTGTCTTCCAGCTCGCGGTCGGGGGTAGGGCGGTCCATCGCGTCATCTCCTGCACATCGTAACCGCGCTTCAACGGACGGCGCGGGGCGCTGTTCCGCAAAAGCGCTGGACAGGCGGCGGGGGAGGGGGCAAAGGCGCACCCGATCCTTTCGCACCGCAGCAGGAATCCTTCATGCCTCGCCAGCTCATTTCCTCCGGCTCGCCGTTCGAGGCGCAGGTCGGCTATTCCCGCGCCGTCGTTCAGGGCGACTGGTGCTTCGTCGCCGGCACCACCGGCACCGATCCCGAGACGAAGGCCATGCCCGAGGATGTCGTCGACCAGGGGCGCAATGCGCTCAAGGTCATCGGCAAGGCTCTGGAGGAAGCCGGCTTCTCCTTCGCGGACGTGGTGCGGGTTACCTATTATATCACCGACCCGGCCTATTGGGACGTGCTGGGCCAGGCGACCGCGCCGGTGTTCGGCGAACATCGCCCCGCCGCCAGTTGCGTCGTCACCGGCCTCATCAAGCCGGAGATGAAGATCGAAATCGAAGTCACCGCCTTTCGGGGCTGAACGGAGCCCTTGGCCATGATCACCATGTACGGCATCAAGAATTGCGACACGATCAAGAAAGCCCGCAACTGGCTGGACAATGAGCGTGTGGCATACAGCTTCCACGACTATAAGGTGTCGGGCATCGACAAGGGCCGGCTGGAGGAATGGGTGATGGAGCATGGCTGGGAAGCCATCCTCAACCGCTCCGGCACGACCTTCAAGGCGCTGGACGCGGGCGACAAGGCGCATATCGACGCGGACAAGGCGATCCTCCTGATGCTCGCCAACCCCTCGATGATCAAGCGGCCCATCCTCGATACGGGCAAGGGCACGATCGTGGGGTTCAAGGCGACGACCTACGAAAATGCGCTCCAGCGCGTGAAGGCGTGACGATGCGGGGGCTGGTCCATGCGGGATTGCTGCTGATGAGCCTCCTTCCTCTCCCCCCCGCGTTGGCGGAACCCATCATCATCGCCCATCGCGGCGCGAGCGGCGAGCGGCCCGAACATACGCTGGCGAGCTATGAGCGCGCGATCGACCAGGGCGCGGACTATATCGAGCCCGACCTTGTCCTGACCAAGGACGGCGTGCTGGTCGCCCGGCACGAAAATGAGATAAGCGGCACGACCGACGTCGCCGATCATCCCGAATTCGCCGAGCGCAAGACCAGCAAGACCATCGACGGCATCGTCATGACCGGCTGGTTCACCGAGGACTTCACCATCGCCGAATTGCGGACGCTCCACGCGCGCGAGCGGCTGCCCGACGTGCGCCCGGCCAACAAGCGCTTCAACGACCTGTATCAGATCCCGACGTTCGAGGAGATTTTGCAGCTGGTCCGCGCGAAGGAGGCGGAGGCGCATCGCCGCATCGGCCTCTATCCCGAAACCAAGCACCCGACCTATTTCGCGACGATCGGCCTGCCGCATCAGGCGGCGCTGCTCGCCCTGCTCACCAAATATGGCTATGAGACGCAGGACGATCCCGTCTTCATCCAGTCGTTCGAGGTCGGCAATCTCAAGGCCTTGCGCGCCGCCACGCGGCTGCGCCTCATCCAGCTTGTCGATGCGGAGGGCGGCCCGGCGGACATGGCCGGGACGACCTATGCCGACATGCTGACCGTGCAGGGCTTGGGCGAAATCGCCGCCTATGCTGACGGCATCGGCCCCTCCGCCGCGCTGCTGATCGCGCCCGAAGGCCCGACCGCTTTGGTCGGCCGCGCGCATGAGGCGGGGTTGCAGGTCCATGTCTGGACGCTCAGGATGGAAAACGGCTTCCTGCCCGCACAGTATCAGCGGCCCGATGATCCCCAGGGGCGTGGCGACTTCGCCGGCTGGGTCCGCGCCGTCGCGGCGACCGGGGTGGACGGCTTCTTCAGCGATTTTCCAAGGCAAGCCCGCGCGGCGCTCAACCCGGCGCCTTAGTCCATCACCCTCACCCTCATCGGTGCATTCGCACCTCTCTCCCTCTCCCGGCGGGAGAGGGAAGGGGCCCGCCGGCGAAGCCGGTGGGAAGGGTGAGGATGATTAGCCTCGCAATCTCCATCCCCCGACTTGCCAAAGCCGGCGAGCGGGCGAATAACCGGACCATGCTGTCCCAGAAGACCCGTTACGCCATCCGCGCGCTGCAACATCTCGCCGACCGCTACCGACAAGGCCCCGTGCCGCTCAGCGAGATCGCGACGCGGCAGAATATCCCGGCGAAATTCCTGACCGTGATCCTGTCCGAACTCTCGCGCGAAGGGCTGGTGGCGACCCAGCGCGGGCGCGAGGGCGGCTATTGGCTGGCGCTGGCCCCGGTCGACATCAGCTATGGCGACATCGTCCGCCTGACACGCGGCTCGCTCGCCCTCACCCCCTGCGCCAGCCGCTTCGCCCATGAAAGCTGCACCAATTGCCTGCCCGAATCGGAATGCCGGCTGCACCGGGTGATGCTCAAGGTTCGGGACGAGATGGCAAAGGTTTTGGACGGGATCAGCCTTGCCGATCCGCTGGTGGTGGTGGAATGAAATGCCCGCTTCCAGGAACGGGCTGTTTGATTGGGGCCTTACTTGCCCTCGGATTGTTCGCATTGATGCTTTGGAACGGCTTTTTCATGCACGGTGATCGTTAACATATCTCGCGCGCGATATTTCTCCGTTCGCCCTGAGCCTGTCGAAGGGCTTTTCTATTCTTTGGGCTGTGTGCAGGAGTAGAGGGCTTCGACAGGCTCAGCCCGAACGGGCGAGAGGGCGTGCAGAGAAGCGGGGGCTTGCGGATGGCTTGCCCCTCCGCCACATCCCCATCATGACCCAGCCGCCGCTCAAAGCCACGCTTATCCCCGTCACCCCGCTCCAGCAGAATTGCACCCTCTTCTGGTGCACGGAAACGATGCGCGGCGCGTTCGTCGATCCGGGCGGCGACCTGCCGCTGCTCAAGCGCGCCGCGCAACAGAGCGGCGTCACGATCGAGAAGATCCTCGTCACCCACGGCCATATCGACCATTGCGGGCAGGCGGGCATCCTCGCCGAAGAGCTTGGCGTGCCGATCGAGGGGCCGCATGAGGAAGATCGCTTCTGGATCGACAAGCTCGGAAGCGAAGGCCCCAAATATGGCATTGACGGCCGCACGTTCGAGCCCGACCGTTGGCTGGCCGATGGCGATCAGGTGACGGTTGGCAACCTCACCCTCGACGTCTATCACTGCCCCGGCCACACGCCCGGCCATGTCGTGTTCCACCACGCCCCCAGCAAGCTCGCGATCGTCGGCGACGTGCTGTTCCAGGGATCGATCGGCCGCACCGACTTCCCGCGCGGCAATCATCAGCAGCTGATCGACGCGATCACCGGCAAGCTCTGGCCGCTGGGCGGGGACACCGCCTTCGTCCCCGGCCATGGTCCGATGAGCAATTTCGCGCATGAGCGGCGCAGCAATCCCTTCGTCGCCGATTCGGTGCTGGCGCGCTAGACCTGCGCCATGCTCGGCGGCGCGGGCACTTCGCGCGTTGCGCCATAGGCGATCAGCAGCGCCGCGACGGCCAGCCCCGCCATGATCGCCCAGGTCAGCAGCGCGCCACCCGCGCGCCATGCCGTTGGGCCGTCCGCATCCATGCCGAAGGCATGCGCCACCCGCGCGACCACATAGGCCAGCGCCGCGATCCACAGCCAGATCGACGCGCCGGCCGCCAGCTCCACAAGCCCGCACAGGATCAGCACGATCGGCGTATATTCCACGAAATTGGCGTGCGCCCGCATCCGCTTCGCCAGCAGCGCATGGCCCGCGTCGCCATGCAGCACCTTGTCCCTGATGCGGAAGCGGGCGCAGCGAATCGCCAGCCACAGGTTGAGAAGCGCGCAGGCGGCGGCGAAGGTCAGCGTGATCGGCAGTACCATGGTTTTCAGTCTCCCCACTCCAGCCGCGGGAGCTTAAACCCGCCGTCGCCCGAGGCAAGGAAGCACTTGCGCCTTATCCAAAAAAGGCTATAGGCGCATGGCTTCGCGATCATCCGGGCCGCATGGGTCTGCGGCGCCGTTGGCGTCGGCATTTCCATGTGGGGCCGGCAAGTCGCACAACCAGATTGATATACGGAACAAGGTGCCGACATGGCTGTCCCCAAGCGCAAGACTTCCCCTTCCCGCCGCGGCATGCGTCGCAGCCATGACGCGCTGCGCGTCGAGGCGTTCAACGAATGCTCCAACTGCGGTGAGCTGAAGCGTCCCCACAATCTGTGCGACGCCTGCGGGCATTATAACGGCCGCGAAATCGTCGCCGTCGGGGCGTAAGTCCTCCCTCTACTCCGCAAAGGGGTGAATTGAGAGTGTCCAGCCAGCCGCGAATCGCAATCGACGCGATGGGCGGGGACGAAGGCGTGCGCGTGATGATGGCGGGGGCCGCGCTGGCCCGCCGCCGCCACGAAGGGCTGCGCTTCACCCTGTTCGGCGATCAGGCGCAGATCAAGGCGGCGCTGGACAATCACCCCAATCTGCGCGCGGCGTCGGACGTGGTCCATGCCGACACGGTGGTCGACGGATCGGACAAGCCCAGCGTCGCCATCCGCAAGAAATCCAGCTCCATGAGCATGGCGATCGCCGCGGTGAAGGCGGGGGAGGCCGGCGCGGCGGTATCCGCCGGCAATACCGGCGCGCTGATGGCGATGGCGAAGCTCGCGCTCCGCACCATGCCCGGCGTCGACCGGCCCGCGCTCGCGGCGCTGCTCCCGACGCTCGGCGACAATGACGTCGTCATGCTGGACCTGGGCGCCAACACCGAATGCGACGCCCGCAATCTCGTCCAGTTCGCGGTCATGGGCGCGGCCTATTCGCGCATCGCCTTCGACCTGGAAAAGCCGCGCGTCCGCCTGCTCAACATCGGCACGGAGGATCTCAAGGGCACCGACGAGATTCGCGACGCCGCCGCCGTGCTGCGCGCGGCCGACAGCCTGCCGCTGCGCTTCGATGGCTTTACCGAAGGCGACAAGCTGGCGCGCGGCGACTGCGACGTGATCGTGTGCGACGGCTTTTCGGGCAATGTGGCGCTCAAGACGGCGGAGGGTACGGCCCGCTTCGTCACCGACGTTCTGCGCAAGGCGTTCACCAGCTCGATCCGCTCGAAGATCGGCTTCTTGATCTCCAAGCCCGCCATGCACCTGCTCAAGCATCATCTCGACCCCAACAATCATAATGGCGCGGTCTTCCTGGGTCTGAACGGCGTGGTCGTGAAAAGCCATGGCAGCGCCGACGAGAAGGGCGTGGCGAACGCCGTCCATGTCGCCGCGCGCCTGCTGGAAGAGGACATCACCCGCCGCATCGCCGCCGACATGGCGGGCGTGGCCGCGCTGTCCGCCGCCGCATCGAAGCTGGAGCAGCCCGCCAAGTGACCCGCCGCTCCATCCTCCTGGGCACCGGCTCCGCCCTGCCGGCGCGCATTGTCACCAATGACGAACTGGCGCAGACCGTCGACACCAGCGACGAATGGATCGTCGAGCGCACCGGCATCCGCACCCGCCACATCGCCGCCGACGGCGAAACCACCGCGACGCTCGCGACACAGGCGGCGCAGCGCGCGCTCGATGCCGCCGGCCTCACGCCGCAGGACATCGACCTCATCATCCTGGCGACCGCCACACCGGACCAGACCTTCCCCGCCGCCGCGACCAAGGTGCAGGCGGCGCTGGGCATAGACGATTGCGTCGCCTTCGACGTCGCCGCCGTCTGTTCCGGCTTCCTCTACGCCATGACTGTGGCGGACAGCATGATCCGCGCGGGCGGCGCGACCCGCGCGCTGGTGATAGGCTCGGAAACCTTCAGCCGCATCCTCGACTGGCAGGACCGCACCACCTGCGTCCTGTTTGGCGACGGCGCCGGCGCGGTCGTGCTGGGCGCGGAGGACAGCGCGGAGGGCGCGCGCGGCATATTGGCGGCAAAGCTCCATGCCGATGGCCGCCATAACCAGCTTCTCTATGTCGACGGCGGTCCGTCCACCACCGGCACGGTCGGCAAGCTGCGGATGAAGGGGCAGGAAGTGTTCCGCCACGCGGTCACCAATCTCGCCGCCGTGCTGAACGAGGTGATGGGGCAGGCGGGCCTGTCGACCGACCAGATCGACTGGCTGGTCCCGCACCAGGCCAACGCCCGCATCCTGGACGCCACCGCGCGCAAATTGAAGCTCTCGCCCGATCGTGTCGTCGTCACCGTCGATCGTCACGCCAACACCTCCGCCGCCTCGGTGCCGCTGGCGCTGGACCTTGCGGTGCGCGACGGACGGATCAAGACCGGCGACCTCGTCGTGCTCGAAGCGATGGGCGGCGGCTTCACCTGGGGGGCGTGCGTCCTGCGTATCTGACTGGCTTTTCAGGAAGCTTGCGAAATCGCGCCGAATCGCGCACATTCTTGAAGGATCATCCGGGGGGATGATGTTCTGCACATCGGGAACGGGGATGGCATATGTCGGGTAACAATACTCTCACGCGGGCTGATCTGGCCGAAAGCGTCAATCGCAATGTCGGGCTGTCGCGTGCCGAAGCGGCGGCGATGGTCGAATCGATCCTCGAACATATGTCGGCGGCGCTGGAACGCGGCGAAAATGTGAAGATTTCGAGCTTCGGCACCTTCGTCCTGCGCGACAAGACGCAGCGCATGGGCCGCAACCCCAAGACCGGCGTCGAAGTGCCGATCGAACCCCGCCGCGTCCTCACCTTCCGCGCCAGCCAGACCATGCGCGACCGCGTTTCCTCGATCTGAGGGGGCGATTGCTTCAAAGCATCCGCCCGAAATATCAACCGTTCGTGCTGAGTAGGGCCTGAGCCTGTCGAAGGCCCGTATCGAAGCACCAAGCGCAGTTCTTGGTCTCTTCGATACGCCATTTCGACTTCGCTCAATGGCTACTCAGGACGAACGGGGTGTTTTTGGCTCAAGGCTGCCGACCGCTAGCATATTGAATTTACGCCAGTTGACCTTGGCGCGATGTTGGGTGCAACATCGCACCATGGAAAAGGCCGATGGCGCATTTCTGACGATCAGCGAACTGGCCGCTCAGCTTGCCGTTCCCCAGCATATCCTGCGCTATTGGGAAACGCGCTTTCCGCAGCTTCGTCCGCTCCAGCGCTCGGGCAACCGCCGCTATTACCGCCCGGCCGATGTCGCGCTGGCGCGCCGCATCCACCAGCTGCTCACTGTCGAGGGTTTCACCGTCAAGGGCGCGCAGAAGGCACTGGGCGAGGGAGCGCGCGACGGATCGGCACAGCCCGCCCCGCCGCCACCCGCGCCCACCGACGACGCGGCGCTGCTGCGCCGGCTTCAAGGCATACGCGACGCTCTTGCCCGCGCCATCGGGGAGGGGTGACGCAACCCAAGCTAACGTCTTCCCCAGAGAAAGCCGGGGTCCAGAGCCCCATGCGCAGCGCCTCGAACCCTGGCCCCGGCGTGCGCCGGGGCACTGAAAGCCTGGCCCTCGCCTCAGACCCTCAAGGCTTGGGCGTGCGATAGGGAATGAACGATCCGATCGCGCAAGCGCCCGTCGTGATCCCGGTCTGGAGATTGGCGGTCGTCGCCATGTCGCCGCGGCACATCTGCGATCCATAGCTCCGCACGATGATCGTGCTGCCGCTGGTGAGGCCGCTGCACGTCCCGATCAGCTCATTCTTGTACACCAGCTTTCCGCTGACGCGGTAGAGCAGGACATTGTTGCTGATGACCGTCAAATTGGTCTGCGGCTCGCGGTTGATGCAGGTCTGCGGCTCGCCCGCGACCTTGCCCGCGAGCGCCTTGTCGAGATCGGCCGCCTGACGCTGCGTCAGCGGCGCGGGCGCATAGCTGCCGGCGCAGCCGGCCAGCAACAGGGGCATGAGGACCATCCAGGCGCGCATCTCTCTCTCCATCCAATATGTGGGAGACGACACAGCGCCCGGCCTCCCGTCAGGCAGCATCCTTCGCGGCGCGGCGGGCGGCGAGGTCCGCCACGTCGCGCGCGCGCAGGAAGATATTGGTCGCCCGCTCCGCGCCGATGCTCGTGGGCACCGTCGCCTCGCCGCGCGCGCGGGCGGCCTCCACCGCCGCCACCCGCGCAATCAGCGCCGCATTGTCCGGCTCCACCGTCAGCGCGAAACGGCCATTCGACAGCGTATATTCGTGCGCGCAATAGACCTGCGTGTCGTCGGGCAAAGCGGCGAAGCGCTGCATATTGGCGAACATCTGCGCCGCCGTCCCCTCGAACAGCCGCCCGCAGCCCATCGCGAACAGCGTGTCACCGACGAAGATCATCGCATCGTCCGCCAGATGATAGGCGATATGCCCCGCCGTATGCGCCGGCACCGCCAGCACGGCCGCCTCATGGTCGCCGATGCGGACCATATCGCCTTCGCCCACCGCCCGGTCGAGCGTGCCGATCTTCTCCGCCTCGGCCGCCGGGCCGGTGATGGTGCAGCCGGTCGCCGCCTTGATCGCCGCATTGCCGCCGACATGATCGGGGTGCCAGTGCGTGTTCCAGATTTGCCTGATGGTCCAGCCTCGCGCGGCGGCCGCCTCCAGCACCGGCTCCGCTACCGCCGGATCGATCACCACCGTCTCACTGCTGGCTGCATCATGGACCAGCCAGACATAATTGTCGGTCAGGACCGGGACGCGCACGACCTCCAGCATCGGTATCACCATTTGCCCGTGTTGGGCATCGACGCCCAGGGTTCCGCCGGCTCCAGCCGCCCGTCCTGCAACAGCTCGATAGAAATATTGTCGGGGCTGCGGACGAAGGCCATATGCCCGTCGCGCGGCGGCCGGTTGATCGTCACGCCGGCGTCCATCAGCCGCTGGCAGGTGTCGTAGATATTCTCGACCCGATAGGCGAGATGGCCGAAATTGCGCCCCTCGCCATAGATTTCCGCCGGGCTGCCGTCCTCCGCGGGCCAGTTGTAGGTCAGCTCCACCTGCGCCTCCTCGTCGCCCGGCGCGGCCAGGAACACCAGGGTGAAGCGCCCCTGCTCATTGTCGAAGCGTTTGACTTCTTTCAGGCCCAGCAGTTCGAAAAAACCGACCGTCTTTTCGATGTCGCTGACGCGGATCATGGTGTGGAGATATTTGGGCAAGGCTGGCTCCGTTCGTCGCTATAAAGCAACGGTTCATCTATAGGGTGTCAGATATGCCATCAAGATAAGGCCGCTGGGGCCGGGACGGAAGGGGAAAGGCAGATGGAGATGCGCGACAAGATACTATTGGCTGGCGCGGGGCTGCTTGCGATCGGCATGGTGGCGGGCGGCTATCTGCTGGGCGATGGGCTCAAGCGCGCCAAGGCGGCCGACCGATCGGTGACGGTGCGCGGCCTTGCCGAAAAGGACGTGACCGCCGATCTTGCCACCTGGTCGATCAGCTACAGCGCCACCGGCTTCGACCTTCCTGCGGTACGTGCAGAAATAGACAATAATACCAAGGAGTTGCAATCCTATTTCCGTGACCTCGGCTTCAAGGCCGATGACCTGAAGCCCACCGGCGCGGGCGTCAACCAGTGGCTGAACAATGGCGTCAACACCATCACCATCACCCAGCGTATGCTGCTCCGCACCACCGACATCGCCCGCGCCCAGCGCGCCGTCGCGCAGCAGTTCGACCTCGTCCGGCGCGGCGTCACGCTCCAGGAAGGATCGGGGATGCGCTACAGCTTCACGAAGCTCAACGACATCAAGCCGCAGATGGTCGCCGCCGCCACCAATGACGCCCGCGCCGCCGCCGAACAGTTCGCCCAGGATTCGGGCTCCGGCGTCGGCGGCATCAAGAGCGCGACCCAGGGCTATTTCTCGATCGACGCCCGCGACGGCGAAGCGGGCGGGGAAGGGGGCAGCGATACGCCCTACAAGAAGGTCCGCGTCGTCACCACGGTCGACTTCTATCTCAAATAGGGGCGACCCGAAAAACCGCCAAACAACTGTCCAGCTCGCTGTACAAGTTGGAGGTTCAACGGGCGGGGGAAGCCCCGCCCATGCGCGACAGATTGTCGGCCGCCGCCTTCCCCGCCGGCGCATCGGGCGCGAGCCTCGCCGCGCGTTGCCAGGCGGCGCGGGCGACATCGTCATGCTCGGTCAGCATCGCGATATTGCCTTCTTCCAGAGCGACCGACGCATCGTCGGGCGACAGCCGCACCGCCCGCGCGATATGCGCCTGCGCCAGCCGCAGCTCGCCCGTCCGCCGCGCCAGCGTCGCCGACAGCAGCCAGCCCAGCGGGTCGCCCGGCGCCTGCTCCAGCGCCACGTCGAGCGACTCCCGCGCCGCCGCCATGTCGCCCAGCGCCACCAGCGCCCGCGCCCGGTCGAGATGCACCTCGCCCTTCTCCAGCCCGTCGGGCAGGCCGCGTGCCAGCGCCGCGTCGAAATCGCCCCGCGCCTTGGCCGCGTCCCCGCTCGCCAGCGCCGCATTGCCCGCCTGCGCCCACAGCCGCGCGCTCTGCGCCATCTCGCCGCCGCGCTCGGCTTCCTCCGCCGCCTGCTCGAACGCGACGATCGCCGGCGCCCAGCGCTCCGCCCGCGCATAGGCGAAGCCCAGGCAATGGCGCGCATAGAAGCTGCCACCCTCGATCCGCCATTTCTGGGCGAAGGCGATGCCGCCGTCCGGCGCTTCGATCGCCATGTCCAGGCATTGCTGGAAGGGCGCGGCGAACTTCTCCGGCACCGGAATGCGCCCATCGGTCCGCGCGGCAGGGGTGGGGGCAGGCTTTGCCGCCGCCGCCGCCGCGGAGGCGGCCGACGCGGCGGCGGCGCGCTCCTCCTGCTTGCGCTGGCGGCTGCGATTCATCACCGCCTCGATCTCGGGATCATAGGCCTGAAGCAGGAGCGGCAGGAGAAAGGGCATCAGAGGCTTTCCAGCAGGGCGTCGACGGTGCGGATCAGCAGCGCGATGTCGCCGTCGCGCGAGAGGCGATGGTCGCCGTCCTTAACCAGCAGCGTCTGCACATCGGATGAACGCAGCCGCGCCGCCGTCCGCACCGCAATCTCCCACGGCACGTCGGTGTCCCGCTGCCCATGGAGCAACCGCACCGGGCAGTCGATCGCGATCTCTCCTTCCAGCAGCCGCAGCGCCTGCCCCGACCGCCAGAAATCCAGCGTCGTCACATAGGGGGTGTCGCTATAGGGCGTCGGCTCCTCGATCCGCGCCTCGGTCGCGAGCAGCGCCTTGTCGGCATCGGTAAAGCCCCATTCGGTGAAGTCCGGCGCGGCGGCGATGCCGACGAGCCCCGCGACCCGATCCGGCCGCGCCAGCGCGACCAGCAGCGCCAGCCATCCGCCCATCGACGATCCCACCAGCACCACCGGTCCGCTCGTCAGCGCGTCGACCAGCATCAGCACATCGTCGCGCCAGCACGCCAGCGTACCATCCGCAAACCGCCCCTCGCTTAGCCCGCAGCCGGCATAGTCGAGCCGCAGCATCGCCCGCCCTTGCCCTGCCGCCCAGTTATGCAGCGCCACCGCCTTGCCGCCCTCCATGTCGGACATATAGCCCGGCAGGAACACCAGCACTGGCCCCGCGCCAGCGCTGAAGCGATAGGCCAGGCGCAGCCCGTCGGGTCGGGAGAAGAAAGCGGGATCAGGGAGTGGAGCGGTCATCATCGTCCTGCATTGACGGGTGCGTGCGAGCGGCGCTCATAGCCGGCCTTGGCGACAATTCCAAAAATATCCCGCCCCCGCGTTGACAGCCCCAGGACCACCGGCTAGAGGCGCGCTCCTACCCCGTGCCCAGATGGCGGAATTGGTAGACGCACCAGCTTCAGGTGCTGGCGATCGCAAGGTCGTGGAGGTTCGAGTCCTCTTCTGGGCACCATTTGTTCTTCCGGGGGCGTCCGGGGACGTCCCGGAAATGGCTGAAATCCGGCGATTCTTGTGCTATAACCGTCCGGTCAAATCCGGGCGGATACGGCACCAATCGGGAACAATGGGGGTATATCCGAGGGTATCGTTCTCCGTCCTTTGCAAGGACGATACCCCCAATGAGCACCCTGTTCGCGACCACCGTAGCAAGCGCGAAGCCGCGGGACAAAGACTATAAGCTGTCCGATGGCGGCGGTCTCTATCTGCTCGTGCGAACCACCGGAGCAAAGCTCTGGCGCCTCAACTACCGGCGCCTCGGGAAATATCGCACGCTCGCCTTCGGCACATATCCCGAAGTCGGCTTGGCCGACGCGCGGAACAAGCGCGACGAGGCGCGCCGACAGATCGCCGCTGGGCTCGATCCCACCCACGAACAGAAGGTGGCCCTGGCAAAGGCACAGGTCGCGCAGAACGACACCTTCAAGGCCGTCGCGCTGGAGTGGATCGAAAAGCAGGAGCGCGAGCAGATGGCCGAGATCACGCTCAGCAAGATCCGCTGGCTCCTCGACAAGACCTATCCCAAGATCGGCACGCGGCCGATCGCCCAGGTCACGGCACATGAAGTCCTTATCGTGTTACGGGCCATCGAGGCGACCGGCCGTTATGAGAGCGCGCGCCGCATGCGCAGCGTCCTGGGGCGCATCTTTCGCTACGCGGTCGCAACCGCTCGCGCCGAACGCGATCCAACCAGCGACCTTCGTGGCGCGTTGACCGTTCCCAAGCCCAAGCATCTCGCCGCGATCACGACTCCCAACCGTGCCGGCGAGCTGCTGCGAGCGATCGAGGGCTACACCGGACACGGCATCACCCTCTACGCGCTGCGGCTCTCGGCGCACCTGTTCGTCCGTCCGGGGGAACTGCGACAAGCCGAATGGACCGAGTTCGATTTCGACCGGTCGGTCTGGAACATCCCCGCCGAGAAGATGAAGATGCGGCGACCCCACCGTGTCCCTCTCTCCACGCAGGTGACAGGCTTGTTCGAAGAGCTGTGGGAGCTGACCGGCACCGGGCGCTACTGCTTTCCTTCGTTTCGGACCGGACAGCGACCGATGTCCGAGAACACGGTGACGGCCGCGCTGCGGGCGCTCGGTTTCGGGCAGGAGGAGATGACGGCCCACGGCTTCAGGGCCATGGCTGCGACGTTGCTCAACGAATCCGGCAAGTTCAATCCCGACGCGATCGAACGCCAACTCGCGCATATGGAGAATGATGGCGTACGGCGCGCCTACACGCGCGGAGAGTATTGGAACGAGCGCGTCACCATGATGCAGTGGTGGTCCGACGAGCTCGATCGGCTGCGCGAGGGCGCAAAGCTGCTCAAGCCCAACTTCGGCGGTCGGCAGGCTTCGGCCGGCTGAGCCTCAGTCGATCCTCCCAGCATCATAGATATAGACGTCATCGTCCATGAGCTTGAGAGCCGCTATGCGCTTCGCCACATCGGTGGGCGCGATCTGCTTCTCGAGATGTCTTCGATATTGGCGGGCAAAGTCGAGCAGGTCGGCAAACTGAGCTCCGGCATCTCCCGCTTCCTCCCACCTGGCGATGAGGGCGGAGAGGCCATCGATCTCGCGTACGCGCTCCGCCTGGCGTCGCAGGAATGCGATCCGATACCCTTCGATGCGGGCCTGCCGCTCGCGATCCTGGCGCCGCTGCTCCCGCTCTTCCGACTCGCGCTGCCATCTTGCGCGCTCTTCACGCCGTGCCTTTATCGCGACACTCCATTTTTCGAGCGAGCCGATCATCGACGGGATCATGTCTTCCAGCCGCTGCCGCTTCCCATCCGAAAAGGTCCTGCGGATGCCGCCGGCATCGTAATCGTGGTCGAACTTCAGAACGAGTTCGCCATTGGGGACATGGTCATGCTGGGGGATCTGGGGCTCGCGCCACGGCCGGTAGCCGATCCCGCGATCGGCCAGCGCACACTCGCGATCATAATCGGCTTTCTGCTTGATCTCGCGAGGTGTCATCTCGTGCGGTACGCGATCGAGCTTCTCCTCGATCACGAAGCCGATCTTCTCGCTATCCGCCGCAACGACATAGCCGTTGTCGGAAGTCTCGATCGACCAGCCCCTTGCCTCCACGGTCGTGGCCAGCGCATCCAGAATCCTACATGCCCGCTCTCCCAACGATGGAGTGATGAGCAGGCGGAAATGGCCGCTACCGCCCACCGAAGCACGATCGGCCCCTGCTTTTCTTCCGATCGTCCTGCGGGTTCGGCTGACCTTTGGATGTTCGGGCAGTCGGCCCTCCGTCGCAGAGGCCGGAACTAATGCTGCGTCGGGCGCATGATCAGCCGTCGACGGTGTGCCGCCGAGCAGCTCGGATGCGGGCTGTCGATGCCGATGGGGCAGGACCGATCCACGTCTCGGTACGGGAGCAGGGTCGACGACATGGACTTCCGAGTCGAGAACAGGATCCGAAGGAAACTCAGGCGTGGGCGGTTCCTTTCCCACCTCCTTCTTCATCCAGTGACCAGCCTGCGGCAGAGGGAGGCCGAGGCGTCTGGCCAGAGCGGCGAGCTGAGGCGCAGTGGTGCCCAGTTCGATGGCATTCCTGGTCATCGGCTTGGACCATGCGCGGTCGAACAGATCCCTGCGTGTCATCTTGAATGCAGAGCCGCCGCCGGTCATGGCCGATCGATAAGTCTCGCCGTTACGCAAGACACGAAGGCAAGTCTCGACGTCCGTGTGTTTCCACGCTCTTCAGGTCTGCTCGGAAAGAATGGAGGGCAGCGCTTTCGAGGCGCCCCTCCTTTTCTTCTCATTCGAAACGCGCTGCGAGGGCCGAGACCTCGCGCGCGAGATTGATGTCTCGCTCGGACAGGCCATCGGCATCATGGGTCGTCAGCATTATGGAGACGCGACCATAGACGTTCGACCATTCCGGGTGATGATCGGCTTTCTCGGCTTCCAGCGCGACCGCTGTCATGAAGGCGAAGGCGGTCACGAAATCGGGAAACTGGAACGTCCGCACGATCGCATCGCGATCCGGCTCATGCGTCCATTCCGCGAGCGTGGCGAGCGCGTCGGCTCGTTCCTGGTCGGTCAACCGCCGCATCAGATGGCCTCCACCTTCTGGTCGATCGTGCCGAAGATGGCATGACCGTTGTCATCCTCCATCCAGATACGGACCGTATCGCCATATTTGAGGAACGGCGTCGCTGGCGCGCCATCGCGGATCGTCTCGACCATGCGCACCTCCGCAATACAGCTGTAGCCCAAGCCGCCATTGGCGACGGGCCGGCCGGGGCCGCCATCGGCGTCGCGATTGGACACGGTTCCCGATCCGACGATCGTGCCGGCCCCCAATGAGCGGGTCTTGGCGAGATGCGCGATGAGCACGCCGAAGTCGAAGGTCATGTCCACGCCGGCGTCGGCGCGGCCGAAGGGTTCGTCGTTGAGATCGACATGCAGCGTGCCGCGCAGCTTGCCATTCTGCCACCGCTCGCCCAGCGCATCCGGCGTCACGAAGACCGGCGACAGCGCGCTCGCAGGCTTGGACTGGTAAAAGCCGAACCCCTTGGCCAGTTCGCCCGGGATGAGGTTGCGCAGCGACACGTCGTTGACGAGGCCGACAAGTCGTATGAGGCCGCGCGCGTCCTCCGGCGACACGCCCTGTGGAACGTCACCCGTCACGACGACGACCTCGGCCTCCATGTCGCAACCCCAGGACTCGTCGGCCAGCGGGATCGCGTCGCGAGGGCCGAGGAAACGGTCTGAGCCACCCTGATAGACGAGCGGATCATGCCAGAAGCTGTCGGGTAGTTCGGCTCCGCGCGCGCGGCGTACCAGCTCAACATGGTTCACATAGGCCGACCCATCGGCCCACTGGTAGGCACGGGGCAAGGGCGCGGCGAACGCAGCGGGATCGAGCGGCTGACCGGCAACCGTACCTGCCGCCAGACCATCGGCGAGCGCCTTGAGCTTCGGCTCGACGCTCGACCAGTCGTCGAGCGCCGCCTGGAGCGTCGCCGTGATCGCGGATGCGTCGGCATAGGTGGACAGATCTTCGGATACGACGATCAGGCGACCGTCGCGGCCCTGCTTCAGGCTGGCAAGTTTCATGCGGTGGGGTCCTTGTGCAGCCATTCGGCGTGGCGTGGGGCGCGTTTCGTCTGGCTCCATTCCTCCAGCATCAGCGGCGCGACGCGCTTGAGTTCCGCATATTGCTCGTCGGTCCCGATGTTGCAGGCCAGTTCGACGCGATGGCCGTTGGGGTCGAAGAAATAGATCGAGCGGAACACGCCATGGAAGGTCGGGCCGAGCACGTCGATCCCCTGTGCCTCGACATGCGCCTTGGCGGCGAGCAGGGCGGCCTCATCCTCCACCTCAAAGGCGAGATGCTGGACCCAGGCCGGGGTGTTGGGGTCGCGGCCCATCGGCTGCTGGTTCGGCAGCTCAAAGAAGGCCAGCACATTGCCGCCGCCGCAATCGAGGAAGACGTGCATATAGGGGTCGTCCTCGCCGGTGGAGGGCACCTTGTCCTCGGCGAAAGCGGTGGTGTAGGTCATGCCGAGCACGCGGCTGTACCATTCCACCGTCTCCTTCGCGTCGTTGCAGCGATAGGCTACGTGATGGATGCGCTTGAGCGCGGGCGCTGTCGTGCTCATACCGGCTCTCCGACATTGAGCGCGCCGCGCTGCAGCTGATCGCGCTCGATGCTCTGAAACAGGGCGGTGAAATTGCCTTCGCCAAAACCCTCATCCTTCTTGCGCTGGATGAACTCGAAGAAAACGGGGCCAATCTGCGGCTGCGCGAAGATCTGGAGCAGCAGGCGGGGGTCGCCATCCTGGGTCGATCCGTCGAGCAGGATGCCGCGCGCCTGCAACTCTTCGACCGGCTCGCCATGGCCGGGCAGCCGCTCGTCCAGCATCTCGTAATAGGTGGCGGGCGGCGCGGCCATCAGGGGCACGCCCAGCGCCTTGAGGCGATCCCAGGCGGCGATGAGGTCGTCGCACAGCAGGGCGATGTGCTGGATGCCCTCGCCATTATATTCGCGCAGGAATTCCTCGATCTGGCCGCCGCCGGCCTTGCCTTCCTCATTGAGCGGAATGCGGATCTTGCCGTCGGGCGCGGTCATCGCCTTGCTGGTAAGGCCGGTATATTCGCCCTTGATGTCGAAATAGCGGATTTCGCGGAAGCCGAAGACGCGCTCGTAGAAGCTCGCCCAATGGGCCATGCGCCCGCCATAGACATTGTGGGTCAGGTGATCGATGATCCTGAAGCCAGCGCCTTGCGGATGCCGGTCGACGCCCGGCTCGTACACGAAGTCGATGTCGTAGATCGACAGACCGCCCTTCTCGTCCTCATAGCGATCGATGAGGTAGATGATCGATCCGCCGATCCCGCGCACCGCGGGCAGGCGCAATTCCATCGGGCCAGTTCGCACCTCGACCGGCTCCGCGCCACGCTCGATGGCAAGTTCGTAGGCTTTCTTCGCGTCCTTCACCCGCCACCCCATGCCGCAGGCCGACGCGCCATGCTCCGCGGCGAAATAGGCAGCCGGGCTGCGCGGCTCGTAATTGGCGATGAGGTTGATGCCGCCCTGCCGCCACAACTGCACGTCCTTGGAGCGGTGGCGCGCGATCAGGGTGAAGCCCATGGCGGCGAAGACCGGCTCCAGCACCCCCTTTTCGGGCGCGCTGAATTCCACGAACTCGAAGCCATCTAGGCCGATGGGGTTTTCGAACAGGCTCATATCGTTTTCCTCTCGCAAATTTTTGTCAGGCGGCGACAGCGTTGGTCACCGGGATCAGGGCACCGTGAATCGCCCGGGCGGCGGGCGACACCAGGAAGGACGCTACTTCGGCGATGGCGTCCGGGTGGGTCCAGCTCGACGGGTCGGCGTCGGGCATGGCGGCGCGATTGGCCGGCGTGTCGATGATCGAGGGCAGCAGCGTGTTGATGCGGATGCGGCTTTCGTCCAGCTCCGCCGCAAGGCTCTGGGTCAGCCGGGCGACGGCGGATTTGGACGCCGCATAAGGCGCCATGCCGGCACCGCTCGGTTCGGCTGCCGCGGCACCGATCGTGACGATCGCACCGCTCGCTTCGAGGCACGGGAGCGCCGCCTTCACGACCGCGAGGGTGGTTTCCAAGTTCTTGCGAAACAGGACCTGCCACAAGGCAGCGTCGCTTTGAGCAACGGGTCGCCAATCGAAGGCCCCGGCCATATGAAGGAGACCGTCAAGACTGCCCAAAGCTTCCACGGCCGCACCCACGGATTGCTCGGCCGCCTGTGCATCGGCGAGATCTTCACAGGCGATCGTGCGCATATCCTGGGAAGCCGACACGCGAACTATGCGCGCGACGTCGTGCCCCTGTCGTTCGAGAAGCGCGGCGGTGGCCGCGCCGAGGGCACCGCCAGCCCCGGTGACGATAAGCTTCATGCGGAGAGTTCCTGTGACTTGGCAGATTGGAGGATGCTGGTGTCGCGGGCGAGCAGGTGGGGAAGTACGCCCTCGACGAACCGGCCGAGATTTGCCTGATTGAGCCCGGCCAGGTTGATCCGGCCATCTGCCGGCATGTAAATCCCGTGCGCGCGCCTGACGGCAGCAACGGCGTCGGCGTCCAGGGGGAGCAGGGAGAAAAGGCCGCGCTGCGTCGCAACCGACGCGAGCAGGGGGTGGGCTGCTGCCAGCCCTCGCCGGACCGCCAGGAGCCGGTCACGCATGCCGGCGAGTTCATTCTCCCAGTCCGTCCGCAGCGCAGGATCATCGAGGATCGTCCGGACAACGGCAGCCCCGTGATCGGGCGGCATCGACCACAGGCTGCGGGCGATCGTCAGCGCGTTGCTTCGAGCCAATTCCAGCGATTGTTCCGTTCCCGACTGGACGAAGAGGGCCCCGACCCGGTCGCGATAGAGGGCGAAGTTCTTGTCGCAGCTATAGGCCAAAAGCACATCGGGCACTGCCGCGAGCATGTGACGTGCCCCTCGAGCGTCTTCTTCCATGCCATCGCCCAGGCCCTGATAGGCCAGATCGATGAAGGGCACGAGGCCACGCCCGTGGCAAAGGTCGGACAAGGCCATCCACTGTTCGCCGGAGAACTGCGTACCGGTTGGATTGTGACAGCATCCGTGCAGCAGGAGCACGTCGCCGCTTGCTGCATCCGTCAGCGCGGAATCCATGGCGTCGAAGTCGATGCTTCCGCCTGTTGCATCCACATAAGGATGCGTGCGCACTTGCAGGCCCGCTTCGCGGAAGATCGGCGCATGGTTCGGCCATGTCGGCTCGCCGATCCAGACCCGTGCGTCCGGCCGGGCGCGCGCCAGCAACTCTGCGCCGACGCGCAAGGCGCCTGTGCCGCCGGGGGTTTGCAGCCCGAAACAGCGCGCGCCGAGTTCGTCGTTGCCCGATACACACCGCCAGATGAGCTGCGCGAAGCGCTGGTCGCCCTCGGCCCCGAGGTAGGACTTGCTGGCTTGTACGGCGAGGAGCGTTGCTTCGGCATCCTTCACTGCGCGCATCACGGGTGTCTCGCCCGTTTCAGTGCGGTAGACACCCACGCCAACGTCGATCTTGTCGGCCCGCGGGTCGGCGCGGTACTGCGCGATCAGCGCCAGCAGCGCGTCCGGCTTTTGCGGCTCAAGGCTCGCGAATGCGTGAGAGGAAACCGTCATGCCCCAGCCTTTGCGCGTGCATAATCCTGGGTTCCCGCATGCAAGACGCGGTCGGTCGAAAGCAGGGTTCCGACCTCGATCGGCTCATGGCCGCGCAGGCGCTCGTAGATCGGCCCCAGGTCCGCATCGCGCGTCTGCTGCAGCAAGTCTTCGAAGCTGTCGATGACGAAGTAGTTCTGCTGGTAATCGTCGATCCGATATTGTGATCGCATCACCCGCTCGAGATCGAACCCGATGCGGTGGGGCGACGGATCGTCGAGAGCGAAGAGGCTTTCGCCATAAGACGATACGATGCCCGCGCCGTAGAGCTTGAGATCGCCGCCATCGCGGATCAGTCCGAACTCGACCGTATACCAGTAGAGTCGCGCGAGCGCCTCGATCGTGCCGAGCTTGGCGGCTCTCAGGCCCCCTTCGCCATAGGCCTGCATGTAGTCGGCAAACACCGGATGCACGAGTAGCGGGACATGCCCGAACACGTCGTGGAAGATGTCGTGGACTTGTAACGGTTTTGCGCCGGTCACCCATCTCATTATGCCACCTGGGCTTCGAATGCGAGCGGGCTGATGCCG